>CAVVSL010000007.1:0-30723 GCA_963750825.1 uncultured Bacteroidota bacterium
TTTAGCCGGATAGTTTCCAGATTCGCCAGGTTTTCAGGGGAAGATATATAGGTAAGTACCAGGTCCCTGCCTTCATTGGTTTCACCGTATTTCTCAAATGTAACCATATCAGGTCTGGCTGCTGAAACGGCCTTAAAGTATTCTACAATCCGGTGATGCCTGGTATAACGGCTTCCGATTTTGTAACCCAGAAATTGATCAGGACTCTGCAGACTTTGGGAAAATGCGAGGGCTGAGGACAGTAAAATGGCGAATACGGTGGCAATTTTTTTCATATCTGTAAAAATGAGTTGTGAATGTAGGCAAGAAAGCAGGGACAGCCTTAAATTAAGCGCAGTTTTTTCAGCCGGCTGTCCTTAATTTTACGAGAATGTTTCAGTACTGTAATTTACCCTATATGAGAAAAATACTGTTTTTACTGCCGGTAGTTCTTTGCCTGCAATCTCTCACGGCACAGAAAATGAAAGCCATTGTCGGATCCGGTAATGCAGTGGATCCTTACAAATATAGCATCCTGAAAAAAGCAGCCTATGCCAAAGGAGCGGTCAGTAGTGCTCACCCAATAGCGAGTATGGTTGGTGCTGCCATTATGAAAAAGGGAGGTAATGCATTTGATGCGGCCATCGCTACCCAATTAACCCTTGCAGTGGTTTATCCCGGGGCAGGAAATATTGGTGGCGGCGGTTTTCTGTTAGGCCGGAAAGCCGATGGTGAATTGATTGGCATTGATTACCGGGAATCCGCGCCTGAAAAAGCCTCGAGGGATATGTATCTCGACAAAAATGGCAATGTACAGATGGCCCTTTCTCAAAACGGACACCTCGCTTCCGGAATTCCGGGCACTGTAGCCGGATTGTTTGCTACCCTGCCTTATGCCAAATTGCCAATTGCCCAACTGGTACAGCCTGCTATAGACCTTGCAGAAAATGGATTTGTCATCACAGAAAGAGAGGCCTCAGGCTTGAATTCGGTTAGGGAATCCTTCCTTAGATACTGTACCAAGCCAACAGCTTTTCTTAGAGACGGTGGCTGGAAAGCAGGTGATACCCTTATCCAAAAAGAACTGGCCAATACACTTAAAAGAATACAACAAAAAGGAGCTCCGGGTTTTTATGAAGGAGAAACAGCCAGATTAATTGTGGAAGAAATGCAAAGGGGTAAAGGGATTATCTCTTTCGATGACCTGAAAAATTATACAGCCAAATTACGCAACCCGCTTGAATTTGACTACCGCGGGCACCAGATAATCAGCTTTGCACCGCCCAGCAGTGGGGGCGTTTTGCTGGCACAGATGCTGAAAATGATCGAAAAATATCCTGTCAGTCAGGATGGGTTCCAAACTATAAAAAGTGTTCAACTGATGGTTGAAGCAGAACGACGTGCTTATGCAGACCGCGCAGAACATATGGGAGACCCGGACTTTTATGAGGTTCCTTTGAAAACCCTGACCAACGAGGGTTACCTGGAAAAAAGGATGCGTGATTATTCGCCTGACAAAGCCGGTAACAGTGCCATAGTTAAAGCGGGGGTTATTAAAGAAAGTGAGGAGACCACGCACCTGAGTGTGGTAGATGCCGATGGAAATATGGTTTCGGTAACCACTACCCTTAATGGAGGGTATGGCAGTCGCACGGTTGTAGGTGGTGCCGGATTTTTATTGAACAATGAAATGGATGATTTTAGTGTAAAACCCGGGGTGCCGAATATGTATGGGGCTGTGGGTGGCGAAGCAAATGCCATTGTTCCCGGAAAACGAATGTTGAGTTCTATGACCCCTACCCTGGTTTTAAAAAATAACAAGCCATTATTAGTAGTTGGTACACCGGGCGGCACTACCATACCCACTTCCGTTTTCCAGGCTATCGTCAACCTCATCGATTTTAACATGAATGCATTCGATGCGGTAAATAAACCCAAGTTCCATCACCAGTGGCTGCCCGATGAAGTAATGGTAGAAAAAGATTTTGACCCCAATGTAAAAAAACAATTACAGGCAATGGGCTATAAAGTTACAGATCGCAGTGCCATTGGCAGAACCGAAGCCATACGCTTTCTTCCCAATGGAAAAAGAGAAACTGTGGCAGATAAGAGAGGCGATGATTCTGTTGCAGGATACTGATTTATTCAGGATGCGTGGTCAATAAGTTATACTATTTATTTTCTATCAATACCCGGATATCCCATGTCAATGAATGAAACATTCCTTACTGATGTCATTCAACGTTTCAAAAGTTATAAAACTTTGGGAGACAAGACTTTTGCGCAACTGGATGATGCACATTTTCTTTTCGAGCCCAATGCAGCATCGAATAGCATCGCCGTGATTGTTCAGCACCTGCATGGTAATATGTTGAGCAGGTGGACAAATTTCCTGACTGAGGACGGAGAGAAAGAATGGCGAAAGAGAGATGGGGAATTTGAAGCTACCCCTTATACTAAACAGGAAGTTCTTGCACTTTGGGAAGCGGGGTGGCAATGTTTACTGGATACCCTTGCGAGCCTTACACCGGAGGACCTTGAAAAAACCATCACCATCCGCACAGAACCACTCAGGGTTTATGATGCCCTACTCAGGCAGTTGGCACACTACCCTTACCATGTTGGACAGATTGTTTTCATAGGTAGAATGTTGCTTATGGACAAATGGACTTCTTTAAGCATCCCCAAAGGAAAAAGTATTGATTATCTGGAATCAGTGAAAGCCTCTCTAAAGCCTGAATGAACGCTGGTAACCATTGCGTTTTTTGTAATTGGTAAGAAAAACGCCCAGCATTATCATGGCAGCGGCACCAACTTTAGCCATACTCAGGTTTTCATGCAGTAACAGCATGGATGCTATGGTAGCAAAAAAGGGTTGTGTATAAATATAAGAACTGGTTACACTGGCTCCCAGTTTATCGATGCCGTAATTCATAAACTGATAGGCAAAAAAAGTAGCTCCGAATACAATGTATCCCAAAGAAAACCAGCTCCAAAAGTCAAGTCCTCCCCAATGCACCAAACGCAGGTCATTCCATCCCAACGGAAAACTCATACAGGCCCCAAAAAGAAAAACCCACTGGAGAATATGGTAGGCTTTGTATTTGGCTATCAGTGGCCTCACCAGGATTACATAGGAAGAGTAACCGATAGCACCTAAAAAAACAAAAAGGTCACCCAGTGATTCCTGCTGGCCGGCCACCGTAGAAATATCTCTGGAAAAAACGAGCAATACTCCTCCTGAAATACCCAATAAAAGTCCGGCCATTTTCAAAAGTGTAAGCGCCTCTTTTAAAAAAAAAGAAGCCAGGAGCGTAATGGTAACCGGTGTGGTTAGTATCAGCAGCGAAGCGTGTATGGGGCTGGTAAGTGACATCCCCTTCATGGTAAATGTCTGGTTAAGGGTGATGCCTGCAATCGCACAAATAAAAAGGAGTAAATAATCCTTTCGGGTAATCCCCGTTTTAACCGGTTTGGCGGCATACAGGGACCAGAATAAAAAACAGGTTACAACAATCCGGATGGCAGTGAGTGCAAAAGCAGACATTGCGGAAGGCGTGATATGTTTGACAGCCACAGCACTGGTACCAAAAAAGAAATTGGCGGTTAATACGGCGGCTCTTGCTTTTTGCTTTTCGGTCATAATTTGAAATCTACTTCCCTCCTAACCCTATATAAAAAAGGGAATCTCCCAAATGGAGGTTCCCTTTTTTGCATGCTTATTCATGTCTATGCTAAATAGGTTAGTGCAAATTTAATAAGTAAACACTTTCCCATTGGCCATTACTTCCTGCGTTTTTTCATCAAAAGTTACTTTGGCACCGGTACGTGCTGCAGCATTCGTCATGATAGTGGCAATAGAATGGCTATACCCTGCTTCTACAGGGGCATTGGGTTGTTTCCGGCTTCTGATGCATTCCATCCAGTTCTTAACGTGTGCGGTAGTAAGTGCATCTCCTCCGGTATTGGCGCCTGCTTCAACTTTAATGGCCATATCGGTCAGGTTCAGTTGGGGTAACAGGTTGGATTTCATGTTCATGGCTGATGCCATTCTCTCACTTAATCCGCCTTTGGGAGAAACTTTATTGGTGATCAGGTTCAGTTCTCCGCCATTGGAATAATAAATCTCGCTCGGACTTTCATCTCCATTGTGACATGCGTGACATGAATACTACCTGAAATCCGGAACTGGGATCGTTGGTAGGGCCATAGTCAAAAACAGCCGTGGTGGTATCCCAGTTTTTCCTGCCATCTTTCCAGGTATAGATACCCCCATTGGCAGTAACACTTCTGGGATGCTGCAACCCTGAAAACCAGTGAACGGTATCTATCTGGTGGCTCATCCACTGACCGGGCATACCTGAGGAATAAGGCCAGAACAAACGGTATTCCAAATATTTACGGGGATCAAATGCCTCATAGGGCCTGTTCATCAGGAATCGTTTCCAGTCCAGGTCTGCTTCCCTGCATTCTGCTACGAGTTCGGGTCTTCTCCAGCGTCCGGGCTGGTTCACATTCCAGGTGAGTTCTACCATGGTGATGGGTCCGAATTTACCCTGCTGGATGAAATTGGCAGCAGCCGTATAATTGGGGCCGCTTCTGCGTTGTGACCCAATCTGTACAATACTTTTGGATGCTTTTACTGCTTTCAGTGCCGCACGGTTATCAGCCATGGTTTCTGCGAAGGGTTTTTCACAATAAACATCACAACCCGCTTTCACTGCCTCTATGCAATGCAATGCATGTTGGAAATCAGCCGTACTGATGAAAACGGCATCAACCGAACGGGAAGCATAGAGTTCATCATTGTTGCGGAAGGCGGTGATATCATGCCCCATTTTATCTTTCAGGAAAGCAGCACCTTCTTCTCTTCTCCTTTTCCAGATATCGGATACTGCAACGATATCAAAATTCATTTCTTTATAAAATTTCATGAATGGCGGAATATGAGAACTTCTGTGCCTGTCAGAAAATCCTACCACCCCAACCCGAACACGGTCGTTGGCACCGATAATTCTGGCGTAACTTTTGGCACTAAAGCCAAGTGAGGCAATATAAGTTCCTGCCGCTGCCTGTGCGGTTTGCTTGATGAAATGACGTCTGTTGTTTGACATGGCTCAATCGTTAATTGGGTAAAAAATAAAAGCGTTTCAGTATATTCTTTTGCGTTACAAATTGAAATATTCTTTGGCATTATGGTAAGCAATATTTTTTAGTATCCCTGCTATCCATTCCTCATCATTGGGTAATATACCCTTTTCCATTTCTTCGCCAAATAGATTACACAGAATGCGACGGAAATAATCATGGCGGGGAAAGGAAAGAAAACTGCGGCTATCCGTAATCATTCCAATAAATGTACTTATAAGGCCAATATTCGACAGGGCATTCAACTGCCGCTCCATTCCGTCTTTCTGGTCCAGAAACCACCAGCCTGAACCAAATTGTATTTTGCCCTTACTGCTTCCATCATTAAAATTTCCCAGCATGCTGGCAAATACTTCATTATCAGAAGGATTGATATTGTAGATGACAGTTTTGGCTAACTGATCAGCACTATCCAACTGGTCAAGAAAAGCAGACATCTGTAATGCCTGGGGGAAATCACCGATGGAATCAAATCCGCTGTTGGCACCAAGTTGTTTAAATAACCTGGAATTATTATCCCTGATGGGGCCAAGATGGAATTGTTGTACCCAACCCTTCCTGTGGTACATTTTACAAACCTCCAGCATTAGAAAACCCATAAAGGCCTCCGGGTCGGAGAAACTTCCTTTCCCTGACTGGAGAAAAGAAGCCAGTTCAGATTCCAGTGCAGTTGAAAATGTTGTTTTGCCCGGCATTTGCAGGAACCCATGGTCTGATACACGACAGCCATGTTCATGAAAAAAATCAATTCTGTTCTGCAAAGCCTGTAGCAGGGAATGCAGATCCTTAATATCAATACCACAGGCTTCTTGTAACAGGTTTATTGACCTGAAAAAATCATCTTTCTTATCAATGAAAACAATTTTATCGGGACGAAAGGAAGGACAAACCTTAATATGGTAATTTTCGTTTGCCAGTTGTTGGTGGTGTGTAAGGCTGTCCCAGGGTTCATCTGTGGTTCCCACATACTCCACCTGAAAAGAAGCCAGCAGGCCCCTTGTGGTATAACCGGGTTGTTTCAATAATTCGTTTCCACGTGCATAAATTTCGGAGGCAGATTGTTCATTCAGGTAGGCTGATATACCGAATACCCTTTTCAATTCCATATGTGTCCAGTGAAACAAAGGGTTCCTGATGGTGAGGGGAACCATTTTAGCCCATGTATGGAATTTTTCTTCATCACTGGCATTACCGGTTATTTTATTTTCCGGTACCCCCAAAGTGCGAAGGGCTCGCCATTTATAGTGATCTCCTTTCAACCATATTTCTGTCAGGTTGCTAAACTGCTTATTCCCGGCAATTTCATCCGGTGGCAGGTGACAGTGGTAGTCGATGATGGGAAGGTCTTTGATATGGTTATGATAGAGCCTTCTGGCTGTATCTCCCTGCAATAAAAAATCATCTGTCAGGAAAAAACTATTCATGCAAATCCTTTAAATAATTAAACACCACTAAATACCGTAAATCCGCCATCTACGCCAATCTGCATACCGGTTACAAAACGGGATGCATCACTCAGTAAAAAAATCAATGCGCCAACAAGTTCTTCCGGTTTGCCAAACCGCTTGAAAGGGGTATTCTGTATAACCAGGTTTCCCCTTTGTGTATAGGTACCATCGGGTTGTGTTAACAGGGTTCTGTTTTGTTCTGTGAGAAAGAAACCGGGCATGATGGCATTTACACGGATAGCATCTCCATATCGGTTAGCTACTTCTACGGCAAACCATTGGTTATAGCTATCAACAGCCGCTTTACCCATACTATACCCCAATACTTTGGTTACCACCTGTTTGGAACTTACAGAAGAAATGTTCACAATACTCCCCTTCCCATTTTTAGCCATTACCGCACCAAATACCTGGGTGGGTATAATGGTGCCCCAAACATTTAAGACCATTGCTTTCTTCATCCCTTCAATGTTCAGGGAAAATATGTCTGCTTCCGGTTGCAAAACACCTTCCGGCAGATTACCGCCTGCCCCATTTACCAATCCGTCGATGGTTCCCAGGGTATCAAGTATGGTATCTCTTGCTGCGATTAGGTCTTTTTCTTCTAAAACATCCGCCACTATGGAAAGGGCTCTGCCGCCTGCAGCTATAATTTCATCAGCCCTTTGTTTACCCACTGTTTCGTTTCTGCCTATAATCACAGGGATACCTCCAGCAGCTGCGATACCTTTCACAAAGGAACCACCCAGTACTCCGGTACCGCCGGTAACTATGATTACTTTATCCTGCAAAGAGAACAAATCGCTTGACTGCATACGTCTACTTATTTGGGTGAAATTGGTATTAATTTTCAGGTATGCAAACCTTAGGATGGTATTAATTTACGAAAACGATATAGTTTAGTCCAGTATAAAAAATTATTCGTGAATCATTTCCACCCTCAAAATATTTTTAACCGGAATAAATACTTCTTTTCTTTTTTTCATAAACACCAGTGTACTGTCTTTTTGCCTGACAATGACACCCTCAATAATAACCTGCTCATCCATTCCAAAAACCTTAAGCGGTGTTTTATGGTCAATAAAATAGGTATAAGCCGATTCTTCATGAGTTTCCACTACAGCAGTTGCTATTATGCCCTTTCCTTTTTTAGTAGTAATAACAATAACCCCTCCGGCACCCTGTGCACCATAGGCAGAAGCTGAACTCGCGTCTTTTAAAACGGAAATACCTTCAACATCCTGGGGATTGATATCGGTAATATTGCCTGAAAAAATGACACCGTCAACCACAAAAAGTGGTTGTTTCTGGTTGTTAAGGCTGCCGGCACCTCTAACGGTTATGGCTCCCCCCGACTTTGCATTACCGGTTTTTACCTCCAATCCCGGAACGTCTCTCAATAGCTCAAAAATGCTTTTGTAATTAGCAGTTGGGAGAGCCCTGGGGTTAACCTGTGCCATAACATTGGTAAAAAAGAACCAGTTAATGATCAGGGAGAATAACAAAAATATTTTCAATGATTTTTGCATGGCTTATTTTTTTGACGCCAGTTTACGGGCTTCTGTTGTGGTATAATATTTCGCAATCATATTCGGCACTTCCCAGTTAGGCATATTGCGGTTAAGCAGGTAATCCAGGTATTTTTCTGTAACCCTGGCAAAGTGAGATTCATGCCCTTCTTTATATGATTCAGGTACCAGTACTTCCCAGCCTTTTTCATTTTTTTTCAGCGAAATACCGGGATATTGTTTGGCTACTTTATCTATAACTTTTTGGATCGTAGTTTCTGTTGCGGCATCCATGGCAAGGGGTTCAATGTACAGAGTGGGTTTATATTGCTGTTCTGCTCCCTGCCTGATGATCAGGCTGGCTTTGGTTCCCCGCATAATAGAAAAATGTGTATCCCCTGTTCCGTCGGGTGCTTTGTAGTTCCATATTACTGAAACCTTTGCATGCACGCCCTTAAGCGTATAATTCATTTCACCATTACTGACTACACTGATGTTTTTTTGCGCATCGCAGTTTTTTTGGAGGTAAGCCGGAATATCCTGCATTTTGGTGAGTTCGGTGAACTCCTTTTTACTGATGACCGTTGACCAGCTTCTCGCATTGAGCATTTTAACATCCTTTGTATAATCCAATGTCACGCCCGGAAAACATTCCCATTGAACAAGGTCAACCAGGTGTGTGGTTACATCCACAATCCCCTCTCCTTCCTGTTCTACATCCAGGAACCAGGCGGGTCTGGTAAGCACAGCCCCGGATACATATTTATAGAAATGGTGTACACTTTCTTTGGTTACAGCAGGATTATCTACGGTTCCTTTTTGCAAAACCCCAAACAGTGCGGGTTCCAGGGACAAGGCTTTTTGCAAAATGGTGGTAATCTCATACCGTTCCGTCATGATATCGTACAGCAATAGTTTTTTCTTTCTTGCCAGGGTAAATGCTTCCTTCAATTTAGCGAAGCCTTTTTCATTTATCACCATGGGTTTGTCAGAAAAGACATTGTATCCTGCTTTAATGGATTTAAGTATGTAATCTGTTTTCAAAAGGTTGTTGCCTGCCAGTACCACTACATTGCCTTTCTTTTCGGCGAGCATTTTCTGTAAGTAATCTGCCCCTTCATATACCATTTCTTTCCAGTGGGTGGGTGCTGCAGTATTGGCATTATACCCCTTGATTCTTCCCAGGTGCTGGTCAAGATCTGCTCCTTTTTGGGCGTATACGTGCACTGTTGGGTCTACCTGCGGATACATCGATTTTTGTACCAGAGACGCATGAAAGTGACCGGGATCGAGGGTTATGAGTTTTACGGGTTGCTGACCAAATAATTTTCCTGTAATCGTCATTCCGGTAAGCAATAAGGTGGTGATTCGCATTTGGGGGTGGTTTCTACAATGATTAATTTTTCAAGGGATCGTCTTTGGAAGCAGCTTTGGCTTTGGAATAATCCAGCCCTTTATAAGCATTGGCTATATATCGGATACCCTGTAACAGGTGGTTGCGATAAACAGGATCCTGGTAGGATTCCTTGTTATGCCCCAGTGTGGTAACCCATACATTGCCTCCTTCGAAAGGCTGGTACCAAACTGCAGGATAATAATTGGCGAAGGACCCTGCATTTTTGTCAATCAGTTCTTTTTGTTCGGGATTGAGTGACTGGATTTCATGAGCCATCAACACGACCATGCCCGGATAAAGCTCTTTTCCAAAATAACATTCATCTTCCCTAACCCATAGTGCTGGAACCCCTTTCATAGAGGGATGCTCCGGGCGGATTACTTTCACTTTGAAGGATTGGAATTTGGCATGCCAGGAAAAAGTTTCGCCAAGCATCATTTTGAACCATTGCCAGTTTCTTTCGGTTCCGGTTACAGAGTGAACACCCACAAATCCGCCCCCCGCTTCTATGTACCTGCGAAAAGCCAGGCGCTGTTCATCTGTGTCAAACACATCATTATTGGTGCTGGTAAAAACCAGTAATGCATATTTATCCAGATTCGATTGGTTAAAGACAGCAGGATCATCTGTAACCTCTACCCTAAACTGGTTGGCCTTTCCCAATTCCTGAATGCAGGAAACGGCAGAAGCTATGTTATCATGTACGTATCCTTTCCCATTTTTGGTATATACCAGTATGCGGCTGTTTTTTAGTTTATCAGCAGGATCAACTGGTACTTTTTTCCCCATATCAGTCTCTCTCTCCCGACTATTGATTACAGGGCCGGCTAAGAGCCCGCCAGAAAATGAGAATTGCAGAAATAAGCATACAGTAACTACAAATAATGGGAAGGTTTTTCTCATAGGTAGGCAATTTTATAAGACAGTACTAATTTACTGTGAAGTATTATGCCTAACCAGCTTATTCTACGAAAACCTTTTCGTAAATAAATAAGGGTTAGGTTAGATATGATTGAATCAAAGTTGAAAAAACCAATCTAATTTAACAAACAATTAGTAGTTGTGTTAATGGGTCGATTGCCCATCGTGCAACTGTTAAATTCTAAACCAATTCTTGCCGTATGAAAAAAAACACCCGCATTAATTATGCCCGTTGTGTTGTGCTTTGTTCCTTAAGCATTTCACTTCTTCTGGGAGCTGGTTCTGTAAAAGCGCTGGCACGAAGTACCAACAACTTCACAACAAAAAACAACTTCCTTCCCCCTTCAACTGTTACCGGGAAAGTAACCGATTCCAAAAACAATCCCATGGAAGGGGTAAGTGTAGTCATTAAAGGAACTACCCGTGGGGTCGTTACCGACAATGCAGGTAATTTTTCCATGCCCAATGTGCCGGAGAAAGGCGTGCTGGTTTTCAGTTTTACCGGTTTTGGTACCATTGAAAAAGCGGTGGGTTCGGGATCTCCTCTCAGAATTACACTGACAGAAGAAATTTCAGGACTGAATGATGTAGTAGTAATTGGGTATGGTACCCAAACCAAAAAGGACCTGACCGGTGCCGTATCGCAGATTAAAGCCACTGCACTGGAAAATGAAAATCCCAGAACAGTTGCCGATCTATTAAGGGGAAATGCCGCCGGTCTGGATGTAGGCTTTGATGTAAGTACCAAGGGCAATAGCTCTTCCCTGCAAATTCGGGGTAAAGGGACCCTTACCGCCAGTTCCTCTCCCCTGATTGTATTGGATGGAGTGATTTATACAGGAACACTGGCAGATATCAACCCCAACGATATTGGCACACTGGATATCCTGAAAGATGCCAGTTCTGCTGCAGTATTTGGCGCAAGGTCTGCTAATGGAGTAATTCTGATCTCTACCAAAAAAGGAAAAATCGGAAAACCCATTATCACTTTTAATGATAATATTGGCATCAATAAAGTTACACGCAAGCCACACCTTTTAAATGCCTATGAGTTCCTCGACTGGCGTTCTGATGTCATCTGGGCTTTTAACGGATTCGATTCCACTTCAAAACCCAATGTAAAATATTTCGCTGTTAACCCTACTAAACTGCCTTCTTCCGTAACCGTTGCCCAATGGCAGGCTATTGATGGTTCTACGGGGGACCCTACCGTAACCTGGTTAACCAGGCTTAGGATGAAACCTGTAGAAATTGCCAATTACCAGGCTGGTAAATTTCTTGACTGGGAAAAGTTAATCTATAACCAGAATGCTTTACAACACGATCATACCATCAGCATTGCCCAAAGAAGAGAGGATTATAATTATTATTTCTCTGTGGGTTATCTGGATAATACCGGACTCACTAATGGTGACAGGTATAAAACCTTACGGACGAGACTGAACCTGGAAGCCAACGCAACCAAATACCTTACAGTAGGTGTTAACTTCCAGTACTCTAACAGGGATGAAAGCTACATACCCCTGAGTTTAGCGGATGTTAACCGGTCCAGTCCCTGGGGTTCTTTTTACCAGGATGGCAGCACTACGCAACTCAGGTTAAGTACCAATGATGATCCCGGAAATGGAAGCCATCCCTTTATGGACCAGTATTATTCCACCCGGATGTATAAGTATGATGACTTTTTTGCCAACCTGTATGTAAAAGGAAAACTGCCTTATGGATTTTCTTACCAGGTAAACTTCTCACCGAGGTATGATATATTAAGGGAGTACAATTTCCAGTCACCCAACAACCCCTTAATTGCCGCCAGAAAAGGAATTGTAGACAGAAGGAACCAAACCGTTTATTCCTGGAACTTTGATAATATCCTTCGCTGGAATGGAAAATATGGTAAACACACCATTGAAGCCACTTTTCTGGTAAATGCCGAAAAGTTCCAGTCATGGAACACCAATATCCATGCAGAGAACTTTGCGCCTAATGCCAACCTGGGATTTGACGCCATTCAATCTGCCACTATACCCCCAACTGTTTCCAGTGATGACCAGTATGCAACAGGAGACGCTTTAATGGGAAGGTTGAATTATAATTATAACCAACGTTACTTCCTAACCATGACAGCCAGAAGGGATGGTTATTCCGCCTTCGGACAACAAAACCCCAGGGCAACTTTTCCATCTGCTTCCATTGCCTGGGCACTGACGGAAGAAAGATTTTTACAAAATGCTTCCAGGTGGCTGGATTATGCTAAACTGAGACTCTCCTATGGAGAAAACGGAAACAGGGAAATCGGCCGCTATGCTGCATTATCTAACCTGAGTTCAGGTACCTATGTATTTGTGACACCCGGTGGTCAATCCTACAATGTTTCCCAGGTACAATCCAGTAACCTGGCTAATCCCAGTTTGAAATGGGAAAGAAACAGTTCCATTAATATTGGCCTCGACTATTCAATATTAAAAGGCCTTATTTCAGGATCTATAGAATACTATACCAGAACCACCAAAGATTTGTTGGTGAATCGCTCACTGCCATCAGTGGTTGGCTTTAGCAGTATCCTGGCCAATTTGGGTGAAGTACAGAACAAGGGTTTTGAGATGACCATCAATACCCGGAATCTGAAACGCAATAATATTGAATGGACATCCACCATATCTTTCTGGTTAAACAGAAACCAAATTAACCACCTCTATGGTGCTACCCCTGACTACGATGCAACCGGTAAAGTAATCGGTTCTTCTGAAAAAGACGATATCGGAAATGGCTGGTTTATAGGAAAGGATATTGCTTCTGTCTATAATTACCAGATAGCCGGTGTTTGGCAGGCTTCTGAAGCAGCTACCGCCAAGTCATTTGGCTATAAGCCTGGTGACTTTAAACTGGTTGACCAGAATGGAGATGGAAAGTTCACCATTGCAGACCGCGTATTTTTAGGAACCAGAAGTCCCAGGTTCTCCTGGAATTTCAGGAATGATTTCAAGTTGTATAAAAATTTCGATTTTTCTATCACGCTTTATGCCAAAATGGGCCAGTTGAATATTTTCAATGAAAATAAGAATGTGGATTTCTTTTATGACCGTTCCAATTTTTACTCGCGTCCCTACTGGACACCAGATAATCCCATCAACGATTATGCAGCCCTGAACTCAAATGCGGGAGGTGTGGTTAGCTATAATACTTATAAGAAGGCTTCTTTTGTGCGCATAAGCAATGTGAGCCTCGCTTATACACTGCCTGCTGCTATGGCCAGTAAATGGAAATTACAGGGACTAAAAGCTTACATTAATGTGGTAAATGCTTATGTATTTTCGGGCTGGAACTATTTTGATCCGGAATACAAAGGGCCGAACAATGATACCAATACAGCACCTACTCCACTGGTACTCAATTTTGGCATAAACCTTACCTTATAAGATAACCATAAAAAACAGAAACATGAATACTATTAGAAAACAAGCTTTTCTGCTCTCGGTTATCACTATCTGCATGATGGTTATACCCGGATGTAAAAAAGACTGGCTTGAACCCAAACCCCTTTCCATCTATTCGCCGGAAAATACACTGGTAGATCTAGCCGGATTTAATGCAGCATTGGCTGCCTGTGCGGCCAACCTGAGAAATGAATATTATGGTGATGGAGCTCCCATCATTACAGAAACCATTTTTTCTGAAATAGCTGTAGAAGGCACTGATGACAAAACAGGCCCTGCACAAAACCTGGATCAGTTAATAAGACCAGAGGCCAACCTGAATAGTGTTGACTTCAACCGTATTGGCTGGTACTGGACCCAGGAATACATCGGAATCAGACAGGCCAATACGATTATCAGCCGTTTGCCTAATGCTACTGCAATGACCGAGGCCGATAAGAACCTCATTCTGGGTAAGGCCTATTTTTACAGGTCTTACGATTATTACCGGTTAACCCACCAGTTTGGGGATGTACCCTGCCCCACCAAGGAAACTACCACTGCCAAAACAGATTTTGTTACGGTAAAGCGGGAAGTGATACTGGCTAAGATGAAAACAGATTTGGAGTTTGCTGTACAGAATGTTCCCTGGACATCAGACAAGGGTGATATTAATAAGGCAGCCTGTTATCATTTGCTGGCAAAAATCAACCTGGCACTGGGCAATTTTGATGATGCCATAGCCAATACTACTGCCATTATCAGCCAGGGCGCTTATAGGCTGATGACCAATCGATTTGGGGAGGATGCAGGTGTGGCTTCCAAAAATGTAACCTGGGATTTACATCGGCCCAATAACAAATCATTGGCCAATAATACAGAAGTCCTTTACCTCGTAACAGACCGGCTGGGGAATGCAGGATCTTTTGCAGGTGGTATGTCTATTATGCGCCAGACCGTTCCTTTTGTTTCCGGAGGATTAACAACGCCTGCAGGAAGTGCCGGGATGAGTGCTAATACGGGTATTGAATTTGACCTGATGCAAATCTATGGCCGTGGCATTGGACGTTGCCGTTCTACCCCTTACCATTATACCAATATCTGGGATGACCCCAACGATCTTCGTCACGACTCTACATCCGGCAACTGGGTTTACATGGAAAACCTGGTGTACAACAATCCATCCATTAAGGGAAAAGATACTGCCTATGGCAGAAGGGTTAGGCTATATGGACCTACAGGAACCCTATTATGTCCGGATACATTGCGCAGGTGGTATGCCTGGCCCCATTACAAAGTGTATGTGCCTGATACAGAGAGCACACCTATGCGGGGTGGTCATACCGATTGGTATATTTTCCGTTTGGCTGAGACCTTATTACTGAGGGCTGAAGCCTATATATGGAAAGGAGATTTGGCCAGTGCTGCTTTGGATGTAAATGCTGTAAGAACCAGGGCCAAATGTGCTCCTTATACTGCTGCACAAATGAGCATTGGAACCGTACTGGATGAAAGGGCCCGTGAATTGTATTACGAAGAAACCCGGAAAACAGAGCTCACCAGGATTGCCTATATTTTTGCCAAAACAGGTAAACCCTATAACGGCAAAACCTACACAGTCGCCAATTTTTCAGCTTCCAATTTTATGGTTGACCGGATATTGGAGAAAAATGAGTTTTACCGTAAAAATTTTGTTACCGTGCATGGTGATATATTCAAAATCAGTCCTTACCATGTATTATGGCCCATTCCCCAGGATGCCATTCTTGCGAATACTGATGGACGTATTAACCAAAATATCGGTTATACCGGAGATGCCTCTAATGTACCTGCTTCGGATAAAATTGTTGATTAGCAGTAAATTGGTTTTTAGAAAAAGAATGCCACACAATTGTGTGGCATTCCCATTTTATAAAATGTATGCGTTTATTTTGAATTAATTATCATGAAAAAAATCACCTGCCTGTTTCCCGGTTTATTTTTTAGTTTGCTTTTGTTGGGACAGCCCAAAACCCATCCTGCACTGCTTGCTACCATTGATAGCGCCTTAACCAAAGCTGTATCACAATACAAATACCTGGCAACACAATTACCCGGGGGCGTAATGCCCAAAACCTATTATCCCCTAACCAAAAAGTTTGAAACCAGTAACACCGGTTGGTGGACCAGCGGATTTTATCCGGGTGCCCTTCTTTATTTGTACGAGTATTCGCAGGACCCTGCCCTACTGGAAGAATCAATGAGCAGGCTGAAACTGCTGGAAAAAGAACAGTACAACAAGGGTACCCATGACCTGGGATTTATGATGTTTTGCAGTTTCGGAAATGCCAATCGTATACAGGCATCCAAAGAATATGACCAGTTGCTTCTCAACAGTGCCCGATCACTGTCAACAAGGTTCAACCCTGCCGTAGGCGTTATTAAATCATGGGATCATGGAAGCTGGAAATACCCGGTAATCATTGACAATATGATGAACCTAGAACTGTTATGCTGGGCCACAAAATTTAGCGGAGACTCCGGTTTTTATAAGATAGCCGTTACACATGCCAATACCACGCTGCAAAACCATTACCGTTCTGACAATAGCAGCTGGCATGTTGTGGATTATGATGTAACCACCGGCAAAGTATTGGCTAAAAAAACGGCACAGGGTTATGCCGATTATTCTGCATGGTCACGGGGACAGGCCTGGGGTTTGTATGGGTATACGGTGATGTACCGTTGTACGAAGGACAAAAAATACCTGGTACAGGCCAACAAGATTGCCCGGTTTATCCTGAGTCACCCCAAACTTCCGGCCGATAAAATACCTTATTGGGATTATGACACGCCCGATATTCCCGCAACCTACCGGGATGCTTCCGCTGCAGCCATCACAGCCTCGGCACTGCTGGAATTGAGTAAATATACCGATCCGAAAAACAGGGACGAATATTTCAATGTTGCTGAAACCATTATCCGTTCCCTGGCCTCTCCTACCTATACTGCCAGCCCGGGCAGTAATGGCGGCTTTATCCTGAAACATAGTGTGGGCAATATTCCGGGCGGTTCGGAAGTAGATGTACCCCTAACCTATGCCGACTACTATTACCTGGAAGCCATGATGCGGTACAGGTCCTGGGGGAAAAAGTAGGTTACCTTTCGGTTACGGAGCAACCATTTTAACTTTTGCCTTGTCTATATAAGGGTTAGGGGCATTTATGCCCGGGTGTGGCTTTTGGAAAATGAGCGAAAAATTTACTATAACGTTTTCGTATTTTTCGTAAAAATTTTAATACCTTGTCTGGCGATTCCTATATCCGCTGTATGCTTGTTAACCCAAATAACCAACAAACTGTCGTATGAGCGGAATCAATCTGAAAAAATTATCTGAAGAGCTGGGGCTTTCTATTTCTTCGGTATCCAAGGCTCTTCGGGACAGCTATGAGATTAGTGCCGAAACCAAGAAAAGGGTATTGGAGATGGCAGAAAAACTCAATTACCAGCCCAATCCCTTTGCCAGGGGGTTACGTAAAAGGAAAAGTGCTACCATCGCTGTAGTGATTCCTGAAATAGCCAATAACTTTTTTGCCCTGGCCATCGATGGTATCCAGCTATTGGCACAGGAAAAGGGTTACCATGTGCTTACCTATTTGTCTCATGAAGATTATAAGAACGAAGAATCCACTATCAAACATTTACAGGGGGGGCGTGTGGATGGTGTACTCATTTCCCTTTGTGGAAATACTACCAGCATCAAACACCTGATGGAGTTGCACCAAACTGGTGTACCCATTGTTTTTTTTGACCGGGTACCCGATACCATGGAATGTCCTACTGTAACTACTGATGATTATGACAGTGGGTTCAAAGCAACCGAACACCTGATACAGGCAGGTTGCCAAAAAATTGCCTACCTGGGGGTTGCAGGTCATTTATCCACCACCCAGAAAAGAATGATGGGTTATGAAGCAGCACTTCATAAATACAATGTTCCCATTGATCCGAAACTGATTATACAATGTACCAATGACAACCCTTCGAATGTAGCCCTGCTAAAAAAATTATTGAACCGAAAAGTAAGGCCTGATGGCATTTTCGCATCAGTTGAAAAGCTGGCCATCTCTACCTATTATGCCTGTAATGAACTTAACCTGAAAATACCCCAGCAGGTAAAAGTGATCAGCTTTTCTAACCTGAGAACTGCCTCATTGCTGGCTCCTTCTTTATCCACCATTACCCAGCCTGCATTTGAAATTGGGAAAGAAGCGGCCGACCTGCTTTTCCGAACCATTGAGAAGAAAAACTTTGGTAACCGGGTGGATAAACTGGTTATTAAGAGCACCCTGATTGTCAGAAACAGTTCTTCCAGTAAATAACCCAAGCAGTCCCCTACTTTTTATGGATACTTTATTTACCAATGCCATAGCATGACTCGTACCAGCGCCTATGTAAAATATGCCCTGTACCGCTTTCAACTATCAGCCAGTTTAGACAGGCTGCTATTTCAGTATGCCCGCATGGCTAACCGGAAAAGCAACCGTAATTTTAAGATGGCCAATCCCGGGGTAATGATTCCCGATGACTATGCCCTTTTTGAAACCTACCAGTTAGATTACCGGAAATTTTTGGAAGACGGGGAACTGGCTGCTAAAGAAATTAAAGTTTGGTGGAGTTCCATAATAAACAAACCCCATCCCCGCCTGCTCGACTGGGGATGCGGAGTAGGAAGAATCACGAGGCACTTTCCCAAATTTTTTCCCGGGGCCGAAATGCACGGTTGCGACATCAATCCATCCTTCCTCCATTGGAACCGGCTTGCTTATCCGGGAATCCAGTTTACCCTTGTCCCCTATTCGCCCCCTACACAATACCCTGCTGCGCATTTTGATGGCATTCTGGGACTATCCATCCTCACGCATATTGAAGCTGACTGGCAGGATGATTGGATACGTGAACTGTACCGCATTTTGCAACCCAATGGGATACTATTATTAACCACGCATGGCGAAAATTATTATTCCCAGCTTATTCCATCCGAAATAAATAACCTGGTACAACAAGGTGTCTATAGCAGGGTTCTACCCCGAAAAGGTCATAGGACGCTCACTACCTATCACCATGCTGTTGCTTTTCAAAAAAAACTGGAAACTTATTTTACTGTTTTACAATTCATTGATGGAAAAAAGCATCCGGAAACAATTGGCGGCCAGGATCTTTGGATAGTAAAAAAGGATGACTAAAAAAGCGGGATGTGGTTTTGTAAACCACATCCCGCCTGAAAAAATAGGCTTATGTTTACTTTCCTTTATTGATCTCTGCTTCTCTTTTGGCTCTGTAATCCGCATCCTTTCCCAGTTTCTGTACCTCATCCAGTTTAGCGATGTAGATACTCCTTCCATGGGTACCCAGTATAATTTCATTGTCCCTTGGGTGAAGCGCTATGTCATGAACAGGCACACTGTAAGGCAAACCTTTGTTCCACATCATGGAACTGTTTCCGCCATCCATGCTTATGTATACGCCACCGTCAGTTCCAATGTAAAGAATGTTTTCATTGGTAAGGTCTTCTTTGATAACATTGATGGGTTCATTGGGAAGGTCTTTACCAATCTGCTTCCAGTTAGCACCATAATCATCACTAACATAGAGATAAGGCAGGAAGTTATCATTGCGGTATCCATTAAGGGAAGCATATACCCTTCCTTCTTTGAAAGCACTGGCCGTTACGCGGCTAACATATAAGCCTTTCGGTAATTTACGGGTCACAATTTCCCAGTCATAGCCACCATTTTTGGTAACCTGTATATTTCCATCGTCGGTTCCCACATAAATTAAACCGAACCGCAATGGGCTTTCACATACTGCGGAGGCTGTTCCAAAGGGTACATCACCCTGCTTTGGATTGGTGGTTAAGTCGGCACTCATCGTCACCAAACTATCCCCTTTGTTGAAAGAACGGTGAAACTTGTTGCTTACATAATAAAAAACATCCTGGTTATGACGGCTTAATAAAATCGGTGTTTGCCAGTTATAGCGCAAAGCAGGTTCCCCCAAATCGCGGGCCGGTCTTACGAAAGCCCTTCTGTCTTTGGCCCCCAGTACCTGCCGGGAATACGCCCCAAATTGAGACCCACTGTAAACCGTTTTATTATCGCGTAAGTCAACCTGTACCTGCATTCCATCTCCTCCATTAATCCCTTTGTAAGGATTTTCGCCGGAGTCGTACCAGTCATAGTTTTCTTTGGTGGTACTGGATCCATACCAGGTTCCATTGTCCTGCAAACCCCCATACACGTTATAGGGTTTGGCCATGTCAAAAGTTACTGCATAAAACTGGCCCACAGGAGGTGTATTGGCTTTGAACCAATGTTCTCCATTATCATAACTGATATTGCAGCCTCCGTCATTTCCGATGATGATATGACTGTCTTTTTTAGGATTGAACCAGGCTACATGGTGATCTGCGTGTACGCTCTGACCACCTATGAACTTAAAGGTTTTTCCACCGTCGGTACTCATCTCCACATCAAATCCGGTGAGGATTATTTTATTGTCATTTACCGGGCTGACAAATATTTTACCGAAATAATAACCATAGGTACTGTACATACTTAGTGGCTTGGTATTGGTTTTCTTCCATGTCTTTCCTGCGTCTTCACTTTTATACACTTCACAGCCTATGATGGGCGTTTCAAACAGGGCTGTATTGGCATCATACAGGAAATCCCAAATAACTGTTGGGGCGAAATTTCCCTCGGCTACTGATTTTTTTACACTGGCAGCCGTGTATTTTGAGGGAATCCCATTTCTGGGAGAACTCAGAAAAGCATTTAGTTTTTTATCATCCAATGCCTGGAACTGTTCTTTGGTCAGGTCTTTAAAATCGCGCAGCACATACCGGGTACTATCTGTTTTTTTAAGAGCAGTATCGGGCTGGTGGAAATTATTGTCCACCACTGCGTAAACAGTATTTGGGTTCAGTTGTGAAACGGCCACGCCAATACGGCCAACTCCGTCACCCGATGGAAATCCGCTTCCGCCGGCCGAAACCAGTTCCCAGCTATCCCCACCATTGGTGCTTTTATAAATACCACTGGTTTTACCGCCCTCTTCAAAATTCCAGGCAGTTCTTGTTTTATACCACATGGCGGCATACAGTTCATCTGGCTTTTGCGTATTCATATCGAGGTCGATTCCCCCTGTGTTTTCATCAATATACAGTGTCTGTTTCCAGTTTTTACCGCCATCGGAAGTCTTATAAATTCCCCTTTCTTTATTGGGGGAATATAAATGACCCAGTACCGCTACCCATGCAGTATTGTCATCCGCAGGATGTAACTGGATTTTGCCGATGTGATGGCTCTCAGGTAAACCCAGGTAATCCCAGGTTCTCCCTTTATTTACTGACTTATAAATGCCTAAGCCCGCATAAGAAGACCGGCTGCTGTTTACTTCTCCGGTACCCACCCAGATGGTTCCTGTTTTCCAGTTAACAGCAATGTCGCCGATCGTTAGAATATCCAGTGAATCAAAAATGGATACAAAGCTTTGACCGTTATTAGCGGTATACCATAATCCACCCGATGCATATGCAACATAAAACTCGGTGGGGTCATTGGGATTGGCATCCACGTCCACTACCCGGCCACTCATGATACTGGGACCTACATTGCGGAATGCTGTGTTGTTTACCAGGGATTTTTTCAGTAATAATTCTCTTTGCGCTTTGGCTTCCAGGCGTTGGGCCGCTGAAGTGGGCTTGATTTGGGCCTGGGAAACAATACAAAGCATCAATAACAGGGGGATTGTTAATTTTCTCATAGCAATAAGTAAAGTTGGTAATTTTAACGGGCTCAATTTAAGTATTATGCGCTATCTCCTGCTACCATTGTTCACATTATTTTCAATAACTATACATGCCCAATATAAAAGTTTCCGGATCAGTAGTAAGGGAGACACATTGGATTGTATAGACGGGAATGGCCTTAAGCAGGGAAAATGGCTGGTAAAAGTAGCCCCCCTCCGGGGTGAACCCGGGTATGAAGAAGAAGGCGTTTTTATCAATGACCTGAAAGAAGGAACCTGGAGACGCTTCAACCTGATGGGCGACCCGGTAGCACTCGAAAACTATCGCTGGGGTAAGAAAAACGGTCTATCCAGGTATTATAGCCTCAACGGTGTTGAACACGAAGAAAACTGGCGTGCATTTAGCCCCGGAAAAACCTTTGATACCATTGATGTCCGCGACCTGAAAGACCCTAATAAATACGATAGGGTGGTCATAAAGAATGATGGCAGATCACTCAGGCATGGCACCTGGACCTATTATAACACCCGGACAGGTTACCCGGAAAGAACTGAAAAATACATACTGGACATTCTTCAGGAACCCGGCACAGAAGCACTTCCCGCTAACATGACAAAAGTGGTGGATACAGTTAAGGCCAAAGTACCAGAAAAGAACAAACCGAAAGAAGTACTTGAGTTTGAAAAGAAAACCTCAGGTAAAAAAAATAAAGTCAGGGATGGCAGAACCGGGAATTAAAATTCCGGAAAGGCAACCAACCTGATCATATTTGCGTAATAGTTCATTATAAGCAATATAATATTGGCATGTGTACCCTAAAAGGTTAAAAGCCTTCTGTATATTATTTGAGTGACCAACAGCAAATATTGAGCCTTATAGCCGGTTGTTCGGATAATGACCGGATCAGCCAGCGTGAGCTTTACCAAAGGCTGTATGACTATGCATTGAAAATATGTTACCGGTATGTAAGCCGGCTGGAGGAAGCGGAAGAACTGGCAAATGAATCTTTTGTAAAGCTTTTTAAAAATATCCGGCAGTTTGATACCGGCAGAAATGGAGAACCCGAAGCCCTCTTAAAGGGTTGGTTCAAAAGGATACTGATTAATACCAATATTGATCACCTCAGAAGAAAACACCTGAAATTATCGGGTGATGAAATTCAGGATGACAACCCTTTGTTTGCTGATAATAGTGCCACTGGAATGGACAAGTTAATGTATCTCGAAATCATTGAAGCCATCAGGCTACTCACTCCAGCTTACAGAACCGTATTCAACCTTTTTGTAATAGAAGGATACAGTCATGAAGAAATCGCTGCAGCACTGGAGATCAGTGTGGGTGCTTCAAAGTCTAATCTTTCCAAAGCCCGGCAAAACCTTAGAAAAATAATTACCCAACAAACTGCTTTCAAAGCCTATGTATAATCCGGCTGACGATAATGAATTAGATAACCTTAGCCGTGAGGCAGCCAGGGAATACCGTGCTCCGGGTGCGGCTAACTGGGAAGTCCTGCAAACGGTACTGGATAAGGAGCTACCTGTTGAAAAAAAGAAAAGACGATTTTTCATTTTCTGGTGGATATTCCCCATCCTGCTGGCAGGGAGCTTCGCCTTTTGGATGAGCAATAATGGTTTACCAAAAGAATCCGCTACCCAAATCCCCGAAAAAACACAAGCTGGCGCCCCTTTGGGATTAAAAAATGAAAATGAAGTTGCTGCAAAAAGCATTCAGGCCGATAAGCCTGCCCCCACTTTATCAAATGAATGGTTGGGCCTGAGAAACACCCTTCCGGGTAAACGGGCTTTACCATTCCATTCCGATCCGGTTAAAAATAACCAGTCACTTCCCCCCGGCGAACAGGAATCTCCCAGAACCGAACCCGTGTTTACTATGCAACTGCTCGCCGAAAAAAATGAGCATTCAAATCTTTCAGCCGGATTACCCAATACAGCAGAAATAGCTGCGGAAATAGCTTTGACAACAACCTCTTCTATAAAGGATAGTAACGCAGTTACCCCCTCAAAATTTACTGATAAGCAGCCTGACTCTCTTTCAGCAAATGAACCCATACAGGCAGTCAAAAAACAATCTGCTAAAAATAATTTAGAGCCCCAAGAAAAAGGCTGGAGCCTGGCTTTACTGGCAGGTGTTGATGCAAGTACCGTAAAATTTAAATATAGTAATGATGCCGGCTATTCAATGGGTTTGATAACCGGATTTCATTTTAACAAAAACTGGTCAATTCATACCGGGGCTATTTATACACGCAAGAATTATAAATTATCGGGTAATGATTTTACGCCACCCAAAGGCTCCTGGATGAATTATTATACTATTGAAACGGTAGACGGCTATTGTGGTATGTGGGAAATACCCCTGCAAGCCAGGTACAGAATAAGCGGAGCGGGCAATCATAACTGGTACCTGAGTGGGGGTCTGTCTTCCTATTTTATGAACAAGGAATTTTATAATTATTTCTACCATAACAATGGCGCCGCCATTAATCGTTCGGCAGAATACCCATCCAGCGATTCACATATCCTGTCTTTCGGTCATATTTCCGCAGTATTTGAGAAACGTATCAGCCATCAACTGTCGCTTCAAATGGAACCCTATGCCAAAATACCCTTTCAGGGGGTCGGGCTTGGTAATATCCAACTTAGCAGTTTCGGAATAAATCTGTCTTTGGCATTTCGCAAATCCATAAAAACCTCCGTCCCGCATTAGGCCTTACCCCTTGATACCTAACTTTTCAAAATGCCTTTTGAAAAATAACAATTGGTAATCGATGGAAGTATTCCAGTAAGCCCAATTGTGCTCACCGGGCCTTTCTGTATAGTCATGGGGAATCTTTAGTTTCAGCAATTTTTCATGTACGGCCCTGTTCATGGGCAATACCCTGTCTTCCGTACCGCAATCGATGATGATGTCCAGTGAGTCTTTCGGGTACTGGTCTATCACATTCAAAACGCTCCAGTCGTGCCAGTATTTTCTGTTTATGGCTGTATCCCCCAACCTTTTCTCTACATCATAACGCTGGGTAATTACTGAAACGTGCAAAGCGCCACTGGTACTGCCACAGGCACTGTACAGGTCGGCATGCCGGAAAGCCAAAAACAAACCACCATGGCCACCCATGCTCAATCCTGTGATTGCCCTCCCCTTCCGATCAGCAATGGTACGGTAATTGGCATCCATGTATTGCGGTACTTCGGTACCCACAAATGTTTCAAAACGAAAAGTAGTATCCACAGGGCTGTCGAAATACCAACTGGTATAACCACCATCGGGGCATACAATCATCATTTGGTACTGATCAGCCAGTTGCTGAATATGGGGCACTTTGGCTATCCAGTTGGCATAGCTGCCAAAAGCCCCATGCAGGAGGTAGACAACGGGAAATCTTTTATCAGATTGCTGATACGTTGCAGGGCTAATTATAACTGTTTTTACTTTTCGGTGCATGCTGTTGCTATAGATGGCAACAGTATCAACAGTGGCCGCCATTGAACTACTGAATAAAAATACTAGTACAATCGCTAAGATTCCCTTTCTCATGGTATCACATTTATGGTATTTGAATGAAAAAAACCACTTGAAATTAACCAAGTGGTTTTAAGAAATTACTTTTATAGCCCATTATTTTTTTAAGGCATTCTGCATGGGGTTTGCTCCGGTAGACTGGCCGCGACCTGCACCAGCTCTTGCCTTAAAGAGTGCAAATTTAGAGGGTTCCCCCATTTCAGTGCCGGCTTTAGGCCACTGGTTATTGCTTTCATTGATATCGGCAGTTTCCTTCATCGGATCTAACAGAATACTGACTGCTTTTTTCTTTGTCAGGAATACCCTGGTAACCTTGTTTTCATCCTGGCGCCAAATCTGAGCAGGAATCTTTTCAGTTTCTTTGGTACCGTCGGCAAAAGTAAACTCAACAATAATCGGCATTACCAGGCCGCCTTTGTTACTGAAGGAAATTTCGTAAAGGTTTACATCAGCATATTTGGCTTTGTCCGCGGCATCCAGTCCTTCAGGAGCGGTGGCTGTTCTTGCAGGAGGCGTTAGTCTGGTAATGGAATCATAAGGTTCAATTCCTCTGTCATACCGCCAGTAAAAATCACGCAGACTGGTATCTGCATCTGTCAGGAAAACAATGTTTTTGTCTAACCTGTTGCGCAACTTAGAAATATCTTCAAAATCATTCACCTGTGGTCTTTCAATACGGGTTGGATCAGCTCCAAAACCTGCGCCACCACGAAGTCTTCCGGTAACACCACCACCTGCGGGTGGGGCTGCATTGGGATCATATACAGCATGTTTTACGGTATCTATAGAAATATCGCAGGGGTCAATTCCATAAAACCATCCCCTCCAGAACCAGTCAAGGTCCTCGCCACTGGCGTCTTCCATGGTGCGGAACAGGTCAGCCGGTGTAGGGTGTTTGAAAGCCCAGCGTCTGGCATATTCCCGGAAGGAAAAGTCAAATAGTTCACGCCCCATGATGGTTTCCCGAAGGATATTCAATCCGGTAGCCGGTTTGGTATAGGCATTGGGACCGAAGTTGGCAATATTTTCACTATTGGTCATGATGGGTTCCAACTGGTTTTTGGGTAGGCGCATATAACCAGCAATACTGGCTGCATTACCCTTACGGGATGGAAACTTGTTATCATAGAGTTCCTCAGTAAGGTATTCTACAAATGAATTTAAACCTTCATCCATCCAGGACCACTGGCGCTCATCACTGTTCACAATCATGGGGAAGAAATTGTGTCCCACTTCGTGAATGATCACACCCAGCATACCGTTTTTAGCAGATTCACTGTAAGTACCGTCTTTATCCGTTCTTCCGTAGTTGAAGCAAATCATGGGGTATTCCATTCCATTGGAAGCTTCAATACTCTGGGCAACCGGGTAAGGATAAGGAATAGAAAAATTTGAATAGGTCTTGATGGTATGTGCCACCGCTTTGGTAGAAAATTTGCGATACAAACCATAGGCTTCTTTGCCATAACCACTCATACACATAATTTTCTTTCCCTCTACATAAGCTGGCATAGCATCCCAAACAAATTTACGGCTGGAGGTCCAGGCAAAATCCCTTATGTTTTCGGCTTTAAATGACCAGGTTTTCCTCTGGGTACTTTTTTGCTTTTCTGCTTTCATAGCTTCCTCAAGGGTAACCACTTCAACAGGCTCCTTAGTAGTTTGGGCTTTGTTCCAGCGAGCCAATTGAGCGGCTGTCAAAACCTGTGCATAGTTTTGGCACTGGCCAGTAGCCAATACAACATGGTCGGCAGGTACCGTCATCTGCACATTGAAATTTCCAAAAGTGAGGGCAAATTCTCCCCTACCGGTAAATTGGTGGTGCTGCCATCCCTGAAAATCACTGTATACGCATAAACGGGGATACCACTGGGCCATGGTAAACAAACTGTTGCCATCTTCTGGAAAAAATTCATAACCACCCCTTCCACCAACCGTCAGGCGATTGGTAATCACATAATTCCAGTCTACATTGAATACGAATTTCTGACCGGGTTTTAAAGCAGCTGGCAGGTCAACACGCATCATGGTTTTGTTAATGGTGTATTTCAGTGCTTTTCCGGTTGCATCTGTTAATTTGGTAATCTTATCACCATACCCGTTATCCTTTTTTTCCTCTTCCAACTGATCGATGGTACTGGTGGTAACGCCCCTTCCCAGGGTGCTGCTGTTCTGGTAACCAGCATTGTTGATAGAGCTATGCTCATTCTCGTCCAGCTGCAACCAGATATAGGTAAGCACATCCGGAGAATTATTGTAATAGGTAATGGTCTCAGCACCTTTTAGTTTATAGCCGGTTTCATCCAGCTCACACTTAATGTCATAGTCGGCCCGTTGCTGCCAGTACCTGGGACCGGGCGCTCCGCTCGCAGTGCGGTATTCATTGGGCGTTGGCAAAATAGTGCCTAATTGTTCAAACTTGTTCCCATGGTTGGAACCGGGGTTGTTTTTAATGTCCTGGGCATTCAGTGCCAAGGCAAAAAACAAACAACCTAACAGGAATCCTGATTTTCTCATTGTATGCTAGTTTAATAAAGGATGTAATCTTTCAATAGCCATCTGGAGTGCGAGGGCGAATATACCCCCAGAAACGTATAATAGGTATTCTCTCCTGCTGGTTTTCAAAACGGACACGAATATAAAGGAAACCAGTAAAATACCTGCAACAATTAGTAATTGTCCTGCTTCCAGACCCAGGTTAAATGCCAATAACTGGCTAACTACGTTTTGATCCGATCCCAGCAGGCTTTTGAGGTAACTGCTGAAGCCCAATCCATGCACCAATCCAAAAAAGAGGGCAAAGAAATATATGACCGGGAACCGGGTTTTAAAAACAAATTTTTTCACAAATACATTGCTCACAGCTGTTATGACTATGGTAACCGGTATTAAAAACTCTACCCATTTAATAGAATAATCCAACAGGTTAAACACACTCATGGCAAGGGTAATGGAATGTCCAATGGTGAAAGCAGTAATAAGTATGAGGATTTTCCGCCAGTCGCTGAACTGGTACCGGAGGCAAAGTGCCATAACAAACAGGATATGATCAATTCCTTTTAAATCAGCTATATGTTTATAGCCCACCTCAAAAAACAGTCCAAATTCATTCATGTGCAGGTTACCAAATTAATCAGGACATTTGTGAAAGAAAAAAATGATGTTTGAATGGTAAATATACTGGTTCAATGGATGGTTACCGGATTTTTGGCGGTAGTACACCCTTTTTTTGTATCTGTTATTGAGATAAATCACAACGCCAGGGATGCCAATGTGGAGATCAGCGTTCGCATTTTTACAGAAGACCTCGAAAAGACCCTTCAAAAATACAGTACTGCTAAAATTGATATCATTAATCCACCCGATAAGGCCTATCTCGATAAACAAATCAGTAATTATATCAACAGAAAGCTAAAACTGACCATCAACGGCAAACCGGCTGTTTTACAGTATGTGGGCCATGAAATACAAAAGGAAAGCGTATGGACCTATTTTGAGGTCCCCAAAACACAGGGAGTAAAGAAACTGGAAGTGGACTGTACTTTGTTGTATGATTTTGAAACTTCACAGAGCAATATTTTTCATGTAAAATCGGGTGTGGTGGAAAAGAGTTTTAAATTAGATTACCCCTCAGCCCGCACTGTATTCGACTTTTAAAGTAGGGAAACAGGATCATGACTCTGGAATGTAACCAGTATTTTATCGATACGGTGGTTATCCATGTCTATTATTTCGAAAGTAAATATTTTCCATTCCAGGGTATCCCCTGTTACCGGAATTTTTTCCAATTCATGAATGATGAACCCTGCCAATGTATCAAAGTCCTGGTCACCTTCCAACATCCATTCTGTTTTATCAAACCAGGCGAGAAAGTCGTAAAAAGGAATTTGTGCATCTATGAGGAATGAACCATCCGGTCTTTCCAGTATCTCATAATCCTCGTCTTCTTCCTGTGGAATGTCACCTACAATGGCTTCCAGAATATCGTTTAGGGTCATTAGTCCCTGCATAGAGCCATACTCATCCACAATAAAGCACTGGTGTATTTTAGTCTGCTTAAATTTTTCAAGTACCTGGTAAGCCGAATTGTTTTCGGGAACATACATAGCTTCCTTCATGATAGAGAAAATAGGGGCGTTGGCTTCTGCGGATAACAATTCCTTGATGGTGACCACTCCTTTTATCTTATCAATATTTTTTTCGCATACCGGGTAAACGGAATGTATATGCAGGGCATCCGCCAATTGTGATTTCACCTGCTCTACTGTTTGATTTCCTTCAATCCATACGATATCGCTACGGTGCGTCATCAGGGAAGTGATGTTTCTGTCACTCAGGTGGAACACTCTTTCAATAATGTCCTGTTCTGCTTCTTCAATAGCCCCATGTTCGGTTCCCTCACTTATAATGGCTTTGATTTCTTCTTCGGTAACCTGGTTATCATTGGCCTTAATATTGAGCAGTCTGATAATCAGGCCGGTACTGATACCCAGTAACCAGGTGAAAGGGAAAGTAACCCAGGAAACGATGTGCATAGGCCGGCAGCCGCTTTGGCTTTCGTTCGGGATTACTTAATCCGAGGCGTTTGGGGACCAGTTCACCCAGTACCAATGATAAATAGGTGATGACAATAACAATTAAGGTAGTGGCAATGGTACTGCTATCGGGTTGTAAAATTTCAAATTTCTTGAGCCAATTCTGCAGCGGTATTTTAAAACTATCACCCGGATAGTATGTCCTTTCGTGCCCCGATGAGGGTAATACCGATTTGTACAGTTGACAGAAAGGTTTCGGGGTGATTGGCAGGGTTAATGCCCTGCGCGCATCAATATCTCCCCTGGCAGCCTGGCCTTCCAGACGAGCTTTTCTGGCCGATACCAATGCAATTTCAGCCATGGAAAACATTCCATTTATCAGAACAAGGATGAGAATAATGATAATTTCAGTCATAGCGGGTTATGTAAGACTGAACAATGACAGGAAATAAATTAAGGTTTCCCGTCGAGGTCCAGAATCAGGTATTAGGAACTTCTTTGTCACCGGTAGCGGGGTTAAGAAAAGGAAATAAATGCTAACATGGATACCGCCGAAATTATTGCCTTCATGCAAAACTTTGAGTTTCGGAAAGTTCTTTTAGAAAACCTGCAACAACTGTTTTTATTCATGATAACGGTATCGGGGTCCGTAATCACCAAATTGTTGCTTATCGGCAAAAATGAATTGTCCATAGAAATGCAGGGTTCGGCTGGACTCGACTCCGTAAGTGCTGATTTTATCTTTTGGCAATATGTGCTGGTTGATAAAAGTTGCGGCGTCGTTGCCGATCTGGTAAGTAAGAAGATTGGGATAAAAAGCAGTATTCAAAAAAACATTGACACCGATAACCGTAAAAAAAGAAGTGGCCAGCAAGGCAGGAAAATGCAGCTTTTTGGAAAAAAGCAATTCCAAGAAAACGATAAAACACAATCCGGCCACAGCCGCAACATATTTGGGAATGTTTTCAAATGGCCAGATCATGAGGGCTACTACCGCCAGCCATAAAACACTAAACAGGAGCGCATGGAGGGAAAGCAGG
>CAVVSL010000008.1:0-144685 GCA_963750825.1 uncultured Bacteroidota bacterium
GTCGAATGCGGTCGAGTTGTTTGGCATGCCGGATATCGACGGTGGTCTGATCGGCGGGGCTTCTCTGGTGAGTGAAGATTTTGTGGCGATATGCCGCGCAGCCCAGTAGATAATCAATAATTTTTGTAGTCTGGAGTTTTGAGTGGAAACATTTGTTTGGGTATTGCATCTGATTGTGTCGGTCGTGTTATGCGGTTTGGTGTTGGTGCAGCATGGCAAGGGTGCTGACATGGGTGCGGCGTTCGGTACGGGTTCAGCGGGTAGTCTGTTTGGTTCCAGTGGGTCGGCGAATTTTCTGAGTCGTAGCACGGCTGTTGCGGCTACGCTGTTTTTTATCACCAGCCTTTCTTTGACTTATCTGTATTCTCATCACGGTGAGCAGCAAGGCGTGATGGATAGAGTGAAGGCAAGTGCAGTAACAACTACCGCTCCTGCTCCCGTGGATGATTCTAAGTCCAGGGAAATTCCAAAGTAACGCAGTTTTAAAGGATATGCGGTTGTGGTGGAATTGGTAGACACGCAAGCTTGAGGTGCTTGTGCCCGCAAGGGCGTGGGAGTTCGAGTCTCCCCATCCGCACCAGTTTTAAAGTAGTACATAAAAAAATAATAAAGCATAAAAACAAGTCGATGCCAATGAGTATCGATAACCATCAAATGAATTCAAGGTGATTTTGATCTGATCCTTTGGGGATTTTTATCCTGATGGTCGCGTCACTGGTCACGTACAGAGGGGGGAAGCTCAATGTTGGAAAACTATTTTCCGGTACTGTTGTTCATCTGTGTCGGTTTGGCTGTTGGTGTAGTTCCGATGTTGCTGGGCAGGTTGGCTGCCCCTCATCGTCCTGATAGTAAAAAATTATCTCCCTACGAATGTGGCTTTGAGGCCTTTGAAGATGCGCGCATGAAGTTCGATGTGCGTTACTACCTTGTTGCCATCCTGTTCATTCTGTTCGATCTTGAAATCGCGTTTCTATTCCCCTGGGCGATCGTGCTCAAGGAGATCGGCGTGTTCGGTTATGTCTCCATGATGATCTTTTTGGGTATCCTCGTGGTCGGTTTTATTATGAGTGGATGAAAGGAGCCTTGGAATGGGAATAGAAGGCATTCTGGAAAAGAGTTTCGTCACAACGACGCTCGATACCGTTATCAATTACACCCGTACCGGTTCGCTCTGGCCGATGACTTTCGGTCTGGCGTGCTGTGCGGTAGAGATGATGCAGGCGGGTGCGTCCCGTTATGATCTGGCAACGTTTCGGAATCGTGTTCCGTCCTAGTCCCCGGCAGTCCGATGTGATGATCGTGGCAGGCACGCTGTGCAACAAGATGGCGCCAGCGCTGCGCAAGGTGTACGACCAGATGTCCGAGCCGCGCTGGGTGATCTCCATGGGTTCGTGTGCAAACGGTGGCGGCTATTATCATTATTCCTATTCGGTCGTGCGCGGATGCGATCGTATCGTGCCGGTTGATATTGTACGTGCCGGGCTGTCCTCCGACGGCAGAGGCCTTGTTGTTCGGCCTGATCCAATTGCAGAACAAGATCAAGCGCACCAATACCATCGCGCGCTAAGGTGAGTTTATGACGACCGATAAAAAATCATTGCGTGAAGAACTGGAAAGTGTGTTGTCTGACCAGTTGGTGAGCGTGCAAGAGCGACTGGGTGAGACGACCATCGTGATCCGTGCTGCGGATATGGTGTCTGCTCTGACCCTGATACGCGATGCGGAAAATCTGCGCTTCTCACAGATGACCGACCTGTGCGGTATGGATTATTCAGAATATGGCGACGGAGCATGGCAGGGTAAACGCTTCGCAGTTGTCTATCAGTTGTTGTCTGTTACGAAAAATGAGCGTCTGCGTGTCAGAGTGTTTGCCGAGGAGGATGATTTCCCGGTGCTGGATTCGGTCACGAATGTCTGGCCAGGCGCCAACTGGTTCGAGCGGGAAGCCTTTGATTTATATGGAATAATATTCACAGGGCATCCGGATTTGCGCCGCATTCTGACCGATTACGGCTTCGTCGGAAGTCCGTTCCGTAAGGATTTCCCGTTGTCCGGACATGTTGAGATGCGTTACGACCCCGAGCAGCAACGCGTGGTTTATCAGCCGGTCACGGTTGAGCCGCGTGAAGTCACGCCGCGTATCGTTCGTGAAGAAACCTACGGTTGTAACTGAGGACGCGTTCATGCCTGAAATCAAAAATTACACGATGAATTTTAGCTCCGGCCGCCCTGCGGGCGTTGGTTTGTCTTTATTGTCCTGCGCAGAAATTCATCTCGTGCGAGGTAATCATGCCTGAAATCAAGAATTACACGATGAATTTTGGCCCGCAGCATCCTGCTGCGCACGGCGTGTTACGCCTGGTGCTGGAGCTGGATGGTGAAGTGATCGTGCGTGCAGACCCGCATATCGGACTGCTGCACCGTGCTACCGAGAAGCTTGCAGAGCACAAGACATTTTTGCAGTCCGTGCCGTACATGGATCGCTTGGACTACGTGTCCATGATGTGCAACGAGCACGCTTATGTGCAGGCTATCGAGAAGTTGACCGGCATCGAAGTGCCGTTGCGCGCTGAGTACATACGCGTGATGTTCGATGAGATCACACGCATCCTCAATCACCTGATGTGGCTGGGCGCGCATGGTCTGGATATCGGTGCGATGACGGTGTTCCTGTATTGCTTCCGCGAACGCGAAGATCTGATGGATGCTTACGAGGCCGTGTCCGGTGCGCGTATGCATGCAAACGTAACCATCCCTTTTATCACGTTTGTATCAGGCAGAAACCAGGATTCTAAAACTTCGGGCAGTTTTGAAAAAGCAGTTTTGTGTGTGATAAATGACTGGAAATGGATGTCACCTGTTTTCATACTGGAAATAACCCCATCAAAATCTTTTCTGGTGGCATTGCGACTGCTCATTAAAGTACTTTCCCGTTTATGGAATTCGGGGTGACTGAAAGCCAGGTTTTGCTTTTGCAACCCTACCAATACATACCTGCCCCCATGTGCCAGGTAGTTGAATGCGTTATTAATAGCGTTGTGATTGCCAGTGGCATCGATGATAACAGTGGGCATAGCATTTCCGGTAATTTCCCGTAACCTGTCCATTATATCCTCTTTCAAAGGATTTAGGGTATAAGGAACTTTTAAAACATTCCTGCAAAAGGCCAGTCGTTGTTCATTCACTTCCAGGGCAATTACCCTGGCACTTTTGATACGTGCAAACTCCATTAGCCCTGTGCCGATGGGACCGGCACCTGACACCAGTACAAATTCTCCCACCTTTATTTCTGCACGTGCTATCCCATGGGCAGCTATGGCCAGTGGTTCCACCAGCGCCAATTCATCGAAGGACAAGCCCTGTGACTTAACCAGCAGCCTGTCGGGTACTGAGATAAATTCCCGCATACCTCCGTCGGAATGAACGCCCATTACATTTAGGGATTCACAACAATTGGTTTTGCCATTGATACAGGCTATACATTCACCACAATGCAAATAGGGAATTACCGTAACTGCTTCTCCGGCGGTAAAACCGGGACAACTGGTTTGAACGATTTCAGCGCCCAGTTCATGACCCAGTATCCGGGGATACGCAAAATAAGGCTGGGTGCCTTCGTAGGCATGAAAATCCGTTCCACAAATACCCACCCTTTTCATGGCCAGCAGGGTAAACCCTTCTTGGGGTGATGGTATCGGGTAATCGCAAAAGGCAAGTTTTCCGGGTGCAATACAGGTTAGAACTTTCATCAGATGGCATATTGATAATTCCGTGATAAATATTGCCTCAGTAAACCGTTTGAAGGCTGGCTAATCAGCATTTTTGTACACGATCCTTTTTCTTTCCCACAAATTGAATAAGGGAATATCAAAAAATAAACCTGCATACCATCGAACAGCATTGTAACTATCACTGTACTGCTTTCCGGAATTCACGATGCTGCTGGCATCCTTGAATTTACGAAGTTGGGGCGTATACGCCACCCCTGTTGAAAAAACAAGGGGGGTATTGGGAATGGCCACGCCCAGGTGAAAGCCGGGACTAAATACCTGCGACCATTTCACTTCCTGTGGTAAAGCCGTATCAGCCGGGCTTTTTAGGCGATAAGAAACCACGGCACCCAGGTCAATCAGGCTAAGGGTGGCAGTAACCGTCCAGTGGGTACGACGGAAAACCGCCCTGCTCAGTATTTTAACTTTGTCAGGATTCAGTATTTCTTCCTTTTCCAAACCATCTGTAGCCTTTATTTTCTTTCCAAAAGTCTTACTAAGCGAAAGGCCGATGGGAACAGAAAATCCATAGACAGGTCTCACGTCTTTGTCGGTTTGGGAAAGGCTTTTATCCGGCACAACCCACTCCTTCCCATAATAGGGTCCGGCAAAGGCACTCAGGTCTACCGACCACCAGTTGTTGCGTTTACGTTTATAGGAACCTACCGGCATTGCATAGGATTCTACCACTTTCGCCAATTGTTTATCTGACTTGGAAAGTGCCACATCATTCAGAAAACCAGCCAGGGTTTTGATCAGTTCGATGGAATGTCTTTCTTTTTCAAATACGACCGAAGCCAATAAACTGTTGGCTTTCACTTCATAAGTTGAAGCTGTTTTTTTAACCAGTTTTCCCAATTTGGTATCAATGTTCTCTCCCACCTTTGTAATACTGTCATTACTCGTCAAATTAATAATCGATTCTTTTTCGGATACCCGTTTTAAAACTTCCTTAATTTTTGCTGATGGCAACTCAATTAAGGTTTGGTTAATACCAAAAGAAAGGGTGTCTATAAGGGTTAGAATTTGCGAAACCGCCCCTGCAAAATTTTTACCGTCAATCTGCTCGTAAATATCCTGTACAGAGCTGATGAATCGTATTGCATTGCTGCAATGCAGTATTTGGCTATGGAAAAAGTCAGTATCGAGCCTGTTTTTTTCGAACATTTGCCAGAGTGGCAAAAAGGATTGCCAGAGGCTATTGTAAGTGTACATATTTTTTACCCCTTCTTCCGATTGTTTATTTTTCAGTTGTACATACTCATTCCTGCTTTTTTCAATTTGTGCAATCATGATTTGCAAATTACCCAGCCATTGCCTGATTTTTTCCGCAGTTACACCCTTACCGGTTCCTTCTACGCTGAAAGTACTGTCCATACCTTTCAGAAATTTAGAAAAGACCCCATTATACCGGATATCCAGCAGACTCAGCATCAGTTCCAGTTCCTGCGGTTGCATGTTCCGGTAGTCTTCGTATTGCAACAGCCGGTAACCACTATTATTATCCGGTACAATTAATTCATTATTGACCAGGTACAATAAATTGATAAAATCATGAAAGACCAGTTGGCCGGGAACATCTTCATGGGGCTGCAAATAAAGTGACCGGATGGTTTCCCGGTAGTTATATTGTTTGCTCAGTAATTCGGCTATGTCGCAGGCACCCGTAATGAAACTTTGGTCAATCAGTCCGCTGGGTAGTTTTTTTGAAAACCATTCACTTTTGAAAATATGCCGGGGCATGGTTAAAAAATCCTTGGATAAAGCATAGCGCCACTGGGTACCTAAATTGGGAATTTCATATACTTCCCTGCTTTGCAACAGCACACAGGTATTGGGGAAAAAATCCCGGATCAGGGCATCGGTTTTTATATTTTTGGTAAGGGTTTCAAAAAACCACATAACGGCTTCCTGTTTGATCCTGCCTGCCAGGTAAATGGCCAGTGCATCGATGATTTCGGATTGGGAGGGGATACGGAAACTATTACCACCAGTTAATTCAATTTGCTGAATTTTTGTCTGGATAGTAATCTCGGCTGATTTGTTGAATTCACTGATTATATTTTCTGAAATATTACTTATGTCAATTTTTTCATTGATATTCCCAGGACTTAATGACTTTAAAAAATCAATAAGTGGTATTGAATTTTCCTGTAAAATCGATACGATACGATTCTGTGTTTTATATAATTCGGTACCCAGTTGAATCTGCGACTCCGTTTTGTATGACAAATTTTGGTTTATATTTTGCAAATCTTTATTCAAAGCAGCTAAATGATTTGAATCCGAAGTAATGGTTTCAGACAACTGAAGTTTTTGACTGTTATCTGAGGCATTATTTTGTTCTGCCAATTTTTGGCGATTTTGTTCAATATTGATTTTTAATTTATCAATCTCACCAAGTGTGTCTTTTAATTTAACTGATAATTCATTTAAAGATTCCCTAACATTTTTCAATTTTGTACTAATCTCAGTGTGCTGTTTTTTTAGATTAATGAGTGTATCTGCTAATGTTTTTATTATTGTAGACGTTTTCAATGCGGTTTCAATGGCTGTATCTTTTCCGGTTAGAAAATATTGGTAAGAAATCAAATCTTTTGCAACCATTTTATTGATTGCAGCTAATGATGGGTATAGATCAGGGATATTATAATCGGTGCTATTATCCTGTTTATTATAGTATTGTATGGCGGCAAACAACCTTTGTCTGTCCTCCCTTTTATATGCGGAAGGATTTTTCTTAAACACATTGAGCTGTTTGGCTATTTCCACTACATTTCGCAGATACACTGTATCCTTATCTTTTGCGTAAGCAATTCTAGAAACTGGAGTCAAGAAAATCATTAACAGAAAACATCGCAAAGAAGCATGCATGGAGGGTTAGTTTGGATATTGGCAAAAAAGTAACTATCAATTTTGTATTGCATTATGAAGCGGAACATACTGCCACACTTCATTATAATTGACTTTCAATTTGAAAATAAGTAATTTTTTAATTTTCGCCCAAAACAGATTGGATATTTCTGACACCTATCTTTTTTTGGTGATTTTTGATTAGATTCAATTCCTAATACCGCCTGCCATGAAAAAGATGTCTTTTCGCTGTTGCCTGTTTTGGGTATTTCTTTTTCTCACTACCGGACAACTGGTTGCCCAGGGTTCCTGGCAATCATTGTTCGACGGAAAAACCCTGAACGGCTGGCGGGCAGGGAAAAATGCAGCCACTTTTTCGGTGGACAGCGGTATGATCATCGTGCATGGCAAAACCTCCCATTTGTTTTATGAAGGTGCAGTTGCTAACCACGATTTTACCAATTTCGAATTCAGTGTGGATGTAATGACTTATCCCGGCGCCAATTCCGGCCTGTATTTTCACACTACTTACCAGGACAGTGGCTGGCCCGAAAAGGGCTACGAAGTGCAGGTCAATAATTCCCATACGGACTGGCGAAGAACGGGAAGCCTCTATGGCATTCAGGACATCAGGGAAGTGTTTGTAAACGATTATGAATGGTTTACAGAATCCATTAAAGTGGAGGGTAAGAAAGTTACCATTGCCATCAATGGAAAAACGGTGGTGAAATATACAGAACCCGACAATGTACCACGCAGGCCCAGCCAGGCCAAAAGGCTGATTTCCAGTGGCACTTTTGCTTTACAGGGCCATGATCCCGGCAGTATCGTTCATTATAAAAATATCAGGGTAAGGGTATTGGGAAAAGAATAAATAAAGGAAACAGCTTCCTTTTACCGATACCTAATCCTTAAAAGAAGCTGACCTGTGCATTAGATATCCCGACAATTCATGGATATGATCGGTATTGATCAGGTCAACTTTCAGTTGCATGAATTCCCGCCAGGCGTTTACCTGGTCAGGTGCCGCCCAAAACCGAACCCGTTTATGCAACTGGTGTGCTTTGTTTACCGCAGCCACTAATTGCTGGCGTTCAAGTTCCGGAATCCTGTTTACCCCATCCCATTTACTGTATTTCCGGAAATTATCACTCAGTAGTGAAATCCTTTGTAAAGCCGCATGATCATATTGTTTATCCAGTTCACCATCGAAACTGATAAATCCGGGATAAGAGGGGTACAAAACAGGCGCAGGCCTTCTTCCCGTAATAACCCAGCTCACCTTATGGCATTTCATCAATACCTCATTGGACTGAATGGTTTCTATCAAATTTGCCAGCGTGGCAATAGAATCTGATTTGATATCGATCAGCATTTGCAGAGATCGGGAACTATCTGCAAAAGGATAACCCTTGTTTTGAATGATACATTCAACCAGTGGCGTAAGGTATAAATTAAGTAATGACCGGCTACTGACCAGTTCCGCATCCTTATGTGCCACCAACAAAACCCCATTCTTCAAAAAAACATCCGCCTCAATGGAGCCAAATCCTTCCCTGTAAGCAGTCCAGAAAGGAACTGCCTGCTCATAATCATTATGCGAATGAGCCTGGGAAACCGTATACACCAGGGGTTGGGCATTCACCTTACCTGCGATCGCCAGCAATAAAAACAATACATACTGCTTCATATAAATCTTGTAATGGATGATTGAGGTTACTGCTGCTACAACAGCCAACTGTTCTCCGGACCAGCTTATAACCCATAAATTCTTTTCTGGTTAAGCCAACAACTTTACTGATAAAAACTTTATTCAATGATAACTGTCATTCATTTCGTTATCCAATACCGGCTACTGCCTTTTTGCAACAAAGCCGTATTGGTTAAGAGCACCCGCCTGATATCCCTTCCTTCCCAGGTAAGGGAAAATTTTTTATCCTCAGGCTGGCTTAGCTGTATTTTTTCAACAGAAGCTTTCCACTGATCGGCATCATAATCCAGCAATACTTTCCTGCCATTGGGTTCTTCAAAAATAATCCTGCCGGGTTTGTCAATGTTTACGGCACAGGTAGTCATAAATGACTGGGTGAGTTGCCCGGGCTTTGTTTTCATTTCATATGCATCCATAACGGAAATTCCTTTATCCCTGTCTGCCTCAATGGTTCTGGTCCATGTATTGATGTCGGCTTCTTTGGCCCATGCATTGGCAATATTCATGGAAAAATGAGCAGTTTGGTCATTCATGGAATAATTGACTTTTGCAGCCGAAAATTCTTTTCCGGGTTGCTGTCCCTGTTGGTTGATGGTGGGCAGGTTATGATAAGGCGAAGTATTAAACCATAACTGGTAACGCTTGCCGCTGAATGTTTTGGAAGTATAGGTACCTGCACCCACATCAATGATTACAGGATACCCTTCATCATACACCAAAAAATCGCCCACATCATTGTGGTTATGGCTCTCACCGTTATGGCCTGCATGTGCCGCCAGGTATAAACCATTGTTTAATCTCGCAGCCATCAGCTGAATATCAGGCAACCATACATCACGTGTCAGGATTTCTTTGGCGGGAAAATCATGGCATTCCTGTAAGCTCAGCAGGTTAAACAGTTTCCGGCTCCGGTAAAACTGTTCATGTGAAGGTTTTGAGATGGCATAAGTATGGTATGCCCAGCTTCCAAACTGCTGCATCTGGATATCCCCGGTTGCTTTTCCAAAACGGTAAAGTAAAATCCCATCGGGGGTTATGCGGGGTGCTGCATCAGCTACATTGATAAAATAAGGGCCTTTGATATGCGTCTGATAAATATAGGCACCCATTTTTTTTATGATAGGATCCTGGTAAACCGTGAGTTTTCCATTGGAAGCCTTATCCAGGATTGCCAGTGCATCAAACATACAGGCACCGGCAGCGAACCAGTAACCAGGCCCTTCATCGGTAGCACCATCCTCACCCAGTCCATTCACATACAGGTCCAGCAGCGACAATTGTTGATACACTGTTTTTGTCCTCCGCTCCGGATTGTTTTCCAGCAACAGATTGGCGGCCATCCAATTGCTGATGATCCAGGGGTTCCAGTTATTTACCGGGCGATCCCGCTTGCCGCCACCCAGGTATCCATAGCGGCTGCTGTTATTTTCCAGCGGGAGAAATAGCCGCCTGTTAACCTCGTAGTAGATACGGGGCCTGAGTAAGGGGGATAATTTATCCAATTCTTTTCCCACAAAATAATCGGTTAGTGCCAATACGGTTGCCGTTTCGGCTGAGAATAAATCAACAATAATATCTTCTGCATCCGGAAGTCCCACCCCAGCTTTTTGGGCACTTAAATGAGCCGCAACACCCCAGAAACTTTCTTCACAAATACTCCAAACCCCGTTCATGATCTGTTCTACAAATCTTCCTTTTCCTTCCATTGATTCAGCCAGTACCAAATCCATCAATTGGTTTCTTTTACCAAAGGAAACTGCCTGGTAAGCATCCCTGTCGCCAGTTCGCAAATAGGCCAATGCCAGACTCGCGTTTATGGAAGCAAATGATTTGGGCAATGCTTTCTCTCCGAAATGAATGAGCTGTTGTATAATAGTGTCCGGTAATTTTTCTCTCCATCCGGCAGGTGTTTGGGGAAAAGGCTTCCATTCTTCTTTGGGTACAATTGCCGCAGCAACTGTTTGAGCAGAAAATCCGGCCAGCAGGTTTCTTTGGGTCCACTGGGCTTTGAGGGAAATAACCAGGATCAGCAACAGGATGATAAAGAATGGCTTTTTCATACTAAAAACTTATGGATGGAATTATGGAAGCAATTACTGTGAAAAGTTATTAAGACGGGCAAGTGAAAATTGCAGGTACCAATAATCCTTTCAACCAGGTAATTGATAAAAACGGATGGAATTGTCTCCTAATACCGCGGCCTGTTCCTCAGTTGAAAAAGCACTGAAATAATTCCTGACTATGGCCAACTGGTTTTCATAGGTAGCCGCTAACAAACATACCGGCCAGTCTGAACCATACAAAAGTCTGCCGGTTCCGAAACTTTCTGTCACCCGGTCAAGGTAAGGATGGAAGTCGGCTGGCGTAAATTTGTGCCAGTCTGCTTCCGTTACCATGCCACTTATTTTACAAAATACATTGGGAAAGGAAGACAAGGCATCAATGCCGATGCCCCATTCATTTATGGAACCGGATTTGATCTCGGGTTTAGCCAGGTGGTCGATAACAAATCGCTGTTGGGGAAATTGTTTGACCAATGCGATGGTTGCTGTTAGGTGCCGGGGATAAATGAGGATATCATAGGCATACCCATGCTTCTCTAAGGCATTGATCCCATTGAGAAAAGATTTTTGTCCTAAAAAATCAGGATGTTCAGCCTGAAGAATGTGCCTGAATCCTTTGACTACGGGGAACTGCTTCCAATAAGCGAGTCTGTCTTCAATATCCCGGGCACAGAGGTCTATCCAGCCCACAACAGCTTTAATCCAGGGATTTTTTTCTGACAAAGCTACCAGGAAACCGGTTTCTGTTTCCGTCTGTTCTGCCTGAACCGCTACACAACCTGTTATTTGCTGGTTGACCAGTAGTGGATGCAAATCCTCCGGTAAAAAATCCCTGTGGATGGTTTTCATTTCATCATTCATCCAGCCATGTGTTGCAGGATGGTATTGCCAGAAGTGCTGGTGTGCGTCAATGCTGGGCATAGGCAATAATAGTTTGTTGGGATGTTCCCAGTCCATCAATCCCCAGTTCCACCACATCGCCGGGTTGCAGATAAACAGGAGGCGTAAATCCAAGCCCCACGCCCGCCGGAGTACCTGTTGATACGATATCTCCCGGAAGCAATGTCATAAAACGGCTAACATAGGATAACAGGTGGGGTATGTTGAAAATGAGGTCATCGGTATTCCCGTCCTGCATGGGTTTCCCGTTAAGTGTGAGCCACAGCCGAAGGTTATGCGGATCGGGGATTTCATCGCTGGTTACCATCCATGGACCCAGTGGGGCAAATGTATCGCAACCCTTACCCTTGTCCCAGGTTCCCCCTCTTTCAAGTTGAAATTCCCTTTCACTTACATCATTGTGCAGGCAATAACCGGCTACATAATCCATTGCCTCGTTTTCAGGAACATAACTTGCTTTTTTACCCACCACAAAAGCCAGTTCCACTTCCCAGTCTGTTTTTACTGAATCACGGGGAATCATAACCGGGTCAAAGGGTCCGGATACTGCAGTTGTGGACTTCAGGAATATTATGGGTTCTGTGGGAATGGGGATATTTGTTTCCCGCGCATGTTTGGCATAGTTAAGGCCAATACATACAATTTTAGAGGGATTGGCCACAGGACAACCCAAACGGGTGCCTTCGGGTATTACCCGCAACTGGCTTTTGTGCCGGGCAATCATCCAGGCCAGGTGAGGTAAACCTCCATTGGCATAAAACATGGCATCATAGTCATTGATGAATCCGGATACATCATAATTTTTTCCTTCCAGGTGAATGCCTGGTTTTTCCTTTCCCTGTTCCCCAAATCGAATCAGTTTCATACCTAATTATTATTCTATGGTTAGTTGAATGATGGTGTCTATCGCGTCCATTTTTACCTCTTTCAGGTAAATAAACAAACCCTCAGGAACCTGCTTAAAAGTTATGGAGGTTTTATCTTTCATTAATGAAGCCGCCAGCACTTTCTGGCTAAGCATGGGAATAAATATATAGGGATCTTCAGCAGGTTTTAAAATATGCACAAACAGGTTTTTATCCTTACCGGTTACTACACCCCATTCCTGTGGTTGCACGATAGCCCCCCGTGTGCCATAAATACTGTTTCCGTTTTGTTGCATCCATTTGCCTATGGCTGCCAGTGTATCAGTAAATTCATCCTGTATTTTTCCATTGGGCATGGGGCCTACATTGAGTAAGAAATTGGCATTACGCCCAGCGGCATTCACCATATAATGAATCAAATCCGGTACAGATTTAAATTTCCTGTCAGTCATGTTATACCCCCAGGCATTGTTCATGGTTTCACAGGTTTCGAGGGGAAGTTCGGAAACAGATGCTCCTCCAAAACCAGTTGTATTTTTACCGGGAAGGTCTTTCTCAAATGCCTGAAAATCTTCACCGGGTATGGGTGTCAGGTGGTGATTGTTACTAATCAAACATTGGGGTTGTAAGCTGTGGATGAGTTGATAAATCTCCTCATAATGCCAGTTGACTTTTGATTGAAGTGTTTTATCATGGTCATTGTCCAACTGGTCCCAGTGACCGTCAAACCAAATACCTGCTATTTCCCCATAATCGGTCAATAATTCCGTTAACTGGGCTTTCATAAAACGGATATAACTGTTCCAGTCACTTTTTTGTGTCCGGCCGGTTCCTTTACCCGTTTTTCCGGTTTCGTACTGGTAATCGGAACGATACCAGTCAAGCAAAGAATAATAACAGAACAGTTTAATCCCCTGTTTATGACATTCCTCAGCCAGTTGTTTCAGGGCATCTTTGGCATAGAGGGTATTGGTGATTTTCCAGTCCGATTGACGGGTATCCCAATTGCTGAAGCCATCATGGTGCCTGGTAATAAAAGTTATGTACTGCATACCTGCATTCTTGGCAGTGGCCACCCATTCTTTGGCATTAAAATCAACCGGATTGAATACCCTTATTAAATTACTGTATTCATTTACGCGAATATTTCTGTTGTTCATTACCCATTCTCCATTTCCCAATACACTGGAAGCTCCCCAATGGATAAACATGCCAAATTTCATGTCCTGAAAATTTTTCCGGGCAGCCAGGTTTTCAGGTGTGGGTGAGTAGGACTGTGCCCATACATTTCCAGTCAGTAATAAAAGGCAATAAAGACTTATTTTTTTCATATGCAGGCTTGTATTGGGTTGGTATATAACAATAGCTTTGGAAAGCAGTTGAAAAAGGAAATTAAGCAATTTTAGGCTGATTTTGATGGGTACCTGTTGCAAAAGTGAGACACGGAAATCAATACCCGAATAATACAAACTAAAAAACTAATTCCATCCCATGATACTACCCCGGAAAATAGGCTAATTTTAAAAGGTGGACACGCCCTACCCTAAAATATATATTTACAAAAGACTGGTAATGGCCAGGCTTTTTATTGACGACCATTTTTGTGAAGAAATTGACCTTACTAATATTTCTGGGGAAGCCTGTTTCTCTAAATTCCATTTTATCCGTCTTTTCAAATCCATTTACGGAACCACTCCCCACCAGTATGTAATCAGGAAAAGAATGCAGGCATCCAAAGAATTGTTGAAATCGGGTTATACGGTTTCTGAAACCTGCCTGTCTGTTGGCTTTCAAAGCCTGAGTTCTTTTACAGGCTTATTTACCAGATTTGCGGGAATGTCACCCTCTTCCTTTCGGAAAGTGCATTTGCTTCGTAGAGCACTTATCAAAGAGGCCCCGCTTCAATTTATACCCAATTGTTTTGCAGAGCAGAAAGGCTGGAACCAGAATAGCAATTTTAAAGAAGTGAAAGCATAATCCTTTCCGGATATTTGGTTCCTCAACAATTCCTGTCAAAATGATAACGAAACTAAACCATGTAAGCATTTTTGTCCTGAACCAGGACAGCGCTTATGATTTTTATGTGAACAAACTGGGTTTCAACGTGCATACGGATGCGCCCATGGGGCCCGGTAAAAGATGGCTGACTGTAACCCCTCCCGAACAGCCTGAACTGGAAATTTCCCTGATGGCCATTGAGGATGGAATGATGTTTAAAAATGGATCCGCTGCCCTAATGAGGGAGTTGGTCCAAAATGGGACTTTCGGTTTTGGGGTTTTTGAATGTAATGACCTCCTGGCCACCTATGAGGAGTTGACTGCCAGGGGTGTAACGTTTAAAAAGCCACCCACTCAGGAATTTTATGGATTTGAAGCCTTATTGATAGATGATTCAGGCAACTGGTTTTCGCTGGGCCAGAAAAAATAATGGGGAAGCGTCGGTATTTCCGGAGGGAATCCTACTTATGTTCGACGGGAAAAAAGGGCATTTAATCATTCTGCATTTTACCTAACACAAAAGGGTTAACTTACTTTAGCAGTATAAAACCCTATTATGAAAAGGCATTACTTTCTGTTACAGCTTACCTGTTTGATATCAATAGGTTTGCTGGCACAGGAAAAAGACAATATTCTCCCCACTAATCCGGCAATTACTATTGGCAAACTCGCCAATGGTTTTACTTATTATATACGTAAAAACCAGGAACCTAAAAATCGCGCTGAACTCAGGCTGGTTGTAAACGCAGGCTCGGTGCTGGAAACTGATAAACAGGTTGGATTGGCCCATTTTGTGGAGCATATGGCATTCAATGGTACCGAACATTTTCAAAAGAATGAGTTGGTTAATTTTCTCGAAAAAAGCGGGGTAAATTTTGGGGCTGACCTCAATGCATTTACCAGCTTCGACGAAACAGTTTATGAATTACAGGTTCCCACTGATAGTCCCATGGTTTTTCAACAGGCGATGCTGGTTTTGAAAGACTGGGCAAATGGCCTGAGTTTTGACCACACAGAAATTGATAAAGAAAGAGGGGTAATTGTGGAAGAATGGCGTTTGGGAAGGGGTGCAGATGCCCGGCTAAGGGACAAGTATTTCCCTGTATTATTAAGAGGTTCAAGGTATGCAAAAAGGCTCCCTATTGGAACAAAAGCCAATATAGACACAGCACATTATGCCACTCTGCGCTCATTTTATACAGACTGGTACCGGCCCGACCTGCAAGCTGTAATCGTTGTGGGTGATGTGGATATAGCAGCCACTGAAAAAATGATCCAGGCGCTTTTCTCCTCCCTATCCGCTCCTGTTCATCCCCAACCCAGGATACAATATTCCATACCCTCCCATAACGAAACAAGAACCGCCATCCTTACAGATGCGGAACAACCCTACAATGTGGTGCAGATGTATTACAGCTTACCCAAAGCGCCACCCGTGCAGAAAGAATCACAGTTACGGGCAAATATCATCCATGAACTTTTTAACCAAATGATGAGCAGTCGCCTGGATGAAATAGCCCAAAAACCGGGAGCTCCTTTTCTGTTTGGCAATAGTGGTTATGGAGATTTTATGGGAGACAAAGATGCCTATACCCTGCTTGCCGTTGCTAAAACCGGAAAAGATATTGGGCCTTCCCTAAGCATTTTGCTCAGAGAAAACGAAAGAGTTAAACGATTTGGGTTTGTACAGACAGAACTGGACAGGGCTATTCAAAATGTGATGATTCGCATAGAGAATGCTTATAACGAAATGGATAAGACTAAATCTGCCGAATTAATACAGGAACTTATCCAGCATTACCTGAAGGGGGAAGGCATTCCGGGTATAGCATTTGAATACGACTTTTATAAAAAAACCTTACCCACTATTGGCTTACAGGATGTGAACGGCTTAATTAGTCAATGGATAAGGCCCATTGGCAGGGATGTGGTGATAACAGCGCCGGAAAAAGAAAAAAATAATCTTTTGACCAAAACTGCCCTGCTGGCCCTGTTGTCAAAACCTATTGGCAAAATGGATAAATATGTTGACAAAGTAGTGGCTGGCCCCATCCTTCCCAATGAACCCGTGCCCGGAAAAATCATCAGTGAAAAAAAATGGAAAGAATTGGGGGTAACTGAATGGACTTTGTCCAATGGCGCCAGGGTGATTGCGAAACCCACTGATTTTAAAAATGATGATATTCAATTTTCAGCCATTAGTTGGGGCGGAAGTTCCCTGTATCCTGACAGTGATTACCTCAATGCCGGCAATGCAGCAGCGATAGCGTCTGTAGGGGGTATCGGCAACAGGGATATGCAAAGCCTGCAGAAAGCCCTCAGCGGTAAAAACTGTTATGTGGCTCCTTCAATCGCCACTTATATGCAGGGATTGAATGGGAGTAGTAATAAAAAAGACCTGGAAACTGCGTTCCAGCTATTGTATGGAGAATTTGCTGCGCCCAGAAAGGATTCCACCATGTATGCAGTAATGCTGCAGCAGATGAAGGTGCAACTGGACAATAAGGATAATGATCCCGGTAGCGTATTTAGCGATTCTGTTAGTTATATCATGGGCAATTACCATCCCAGAAGAAAACCATTTGAAAAAGAGGATTTGAAAAAGATGAGCCTCGACCGGGCTTTTACCATTTACCAGGAAAGATTTGCCAATGCAGGACAGTTCCAGTTCACTTTTGTGGGAAGTTTTGTACCCGATAGCCTGAAACCTTTGGTGGAAAAATACATAGCCTCCCTCCCATCCAACCCAAAAAGAGAGCACTGGCAGGATATAGGCCTGCGCTACCCCTCAGGGAAAATCAGTAAAGTAATCCGGAAAGGAAAAGAAAACAAAGCCAGTGTCAGGATTTATTTTACAGGTAAAACAACTTATGATGCCATTGATGAAATACAAATAGGGCAACTATGCAAGGCCATGGGTATCAAATTACGGGAGCTTTTACGGGAAGATGCCGGAAGTGTTTACGGGGTGGGCATCAGTGGCGGATTAAACAGGGAGCCGGTAAATACCTACAGCATTGGAATCCAGTTTGGTTGTGCACCGGAGAATGTTGCCAAACTTACAGAGATGGTGAAGGAGGAAATTAACCACACCAAAGTCAATGGTGTATCCGGAGACAATGTAGCTAAAGTTATTGCTGAACAGACAAGGGCATTAGAAACAGACAAAAAAGAAAATAGCTATTGGCGATACCAATTGGAACAACTATTTTTCAGAGGGACCACCCCTTTACTGATAATGGATGCAGCGAAAAATAGGCAACTTTTCAGTATCAGCCGTTCCAAAATTCTGGCTAACCGCTATTTTGATGAAAGCAATATGGTTAAACTGGTTTTACTGCCGGAAGGAAAGTAATCAATAACACAATCCCGGTGAAACAGGAACCAACTTCAAATGCTGGGTGCTTCCGAACACCTCATCAAATAGTAGCTGTTGAAGTTGGCAATTTATTTCAGTACGCATTGGCTTGTTAATGTTTAATTGATGTATTATGGAAACCTGGATAATCTATGCAATCTTATCAATGATTTTCGCCGGCATTACTTCTATTCTGGCCAAATACGGATTGGAAAATATTAATCCGGACCTGGGACTGGGCATCAGGACTATGACCATTTTTTTGCTGATTACTGTTTTCAATATTGCAGGTAGTAAATACAAGGATATGTCGCTGCTAACGGGAAAACAGGCATGGTTACTCATTTTCTCAGGCCTGACTACTACACTGAGCTGGCTATTTTATTACAGAGCCATGAAAGACGGTCCGGTATCTTATGTGGCGGCTATTGATAAAGCCAGTATTGTGATAACCCTGTTACTGGCCTTTTTTTTATTGAAAGAACCAGCCAGTCCGAAAATTTTAATGGGAGGCGGACTCATTTTTGCAGGTATGCTGGTATTGGTTTGGAAGTAAGTAACCACTCAGGTACCCCATATTCTGTCTATATATTTTCCTACATCCCACAGGTATTGTACTTTTACGGTAATCAATGTTTATGAAAGCAGGCATTTTACTGGGAATGATAGTATTGTTTTCCTGCAACGGCAAGGAGGATTACAGAAAGGCAGATGATGCCCTGGATGCAGGAAGAGCGTTTATCCAATCCAGCCTCGAAGGTGATTTTTCCAAAGCAGCTTTTTACCTGCAACCTGATGCAAAAAATAAAGCAATATTAGCCGAAACCGAGAAAGCTTACCGGGAAAAGGATAAGGAAGGCAGGCAGCAGTTCAGAACGGCATCCATTAATATTAAGCAGGTAATGGACATTACGTCTAATATCACCCTCATTAAGTACAGTAATTCATTTGATACGCTTCCTCATTCCATCCTGGTCATTAAACAAAACGGAGAATGGCATGTGGACCTGACCAATACCTTAAACCCTACCAATTAATGCTCTTTAAAAACATTTTGCTGGTAGGATTCGGAGGTATGATTGGAACCGTAGGAAGATACCTTACCACTCATTTTATCAGGCATGATAGCTTTCCATATGCTACCTTCACGGTAAATATACTGGGCTCCCTTTTTATCGGCCTTGTTATGGGGATAGCTTCCCGGGAGGAAGGTTTCGGAAATTGGCGGCTATTTCTGGCAACCGGAATCTGCGGCGGGTTTACCACTTATTCTGCATTTGCCTGGGAGAATATGCAATTGTTACAACAACAACGATATGGAAGTTTCCTTTTATATACAGGCATTACTTTACTGATAGGATTGGCAGCTGTTTTTTTCGGATATTGGATTACTAAATAAACAACACAATGAATCTTCAAACAACCCTTCATCCCTGGCATGGAGTACCCTATGGTGAAAATGCACCCAGAATCGTTAATGCGGTAATTGAAATTCCCCAGGGATCGAGGTGTAAATACGAAATTGACAAGCCTTCGGGGCTTTTAAGACTGGACAGGGTTATTTTCTCTTCCTTTTATTACCCCATTAACTATGGATTTATTCCACAGACTTATGGAGGAGACAAAGACCCGCTGGATATTCTGGTAATTACTTCCTTACCGGTAGTGCCGCTGACTTTGATGGAGGCCAAAGTTGTGGGGGTTATGCAGATGATTGACGGAGGCGACCCCGATGATAAAATCATTGCCGTTGCCGCAACCGACCCCGGGGTGAACCACTATAATAATATTGAGGAACTGCCCAAGCATTTTTTTGATGAATTAAGGCACTTCTTCCAGGAATACAAAAAACTCGAAAACAAATCCGTGGTAGTGGAAGACTTTGGAGACAAAGCGAAAGCCCTGGATATCATTGAAGAGGCAATTGCTTTTTACAAAGAGACTTTTCTTACCTAAGTCTTTAATCCGAAATAATAATTGAAATGACAGCAACCACCTTCGTACTACTGATTCTGATTGGGTTAATGGCTGGCTTTTTAAGCGGACTAATTGGTATCGGCGGGGGCATCATTATCGTACCTGCTTTAGTATTCCTGCTTGGATTTTCACAGAAACTGGCCCAGGGTACCTCACTGGGTATTCTGTTGCTGCCTGTAGGCATTCTGGCGGTAATGCAATATTATAAACAGGGATACCTTAATGTCAATTATGTGCTGGTGGTAGCCAGTGCATTTGTGGTGGGTGGATTTTTGGGCAGCAAACTGGCGCTGTCACTGGATGATGCTAAAATGAAGAAGATTTTTGCAGTAATCCTGCTGATGCTGGCCGTAAAAATGCTCTTTTTTGATAAAAGTAAACCTGCTGAGAAGCAGCAAAATGAAGCTTCGGTCTCAAAAAATAAACAATCCCATGGATAATGTGGGTAAAATCAAAAAGCCCTATTATCTTTGCCCGAAATAACCTACATGGAAGCTAAAAAATCAACCGCAAAATACTGGTCACTTTGTTTTTTATGGCTGGTAATATTGGTCTTGCTGATTGTGTTTTACCGCCAGTTTTTCTGGATCGCGATTCCGGGTTTTGCTACTTACTTTGCCAAGGGGCTGGAATTGTTTTAGACCCTTACTACTATATTTTAAAAAAAGCAACCCGACCGGTTGTTTTTTTTTGCCCTTACCAGTATCGCTTAATAATCCGCAGGGTATGGGTACGTTCTCCAGTATCACTGTTGAGGATACCCATGGTGTCGATTCTGTCTATTCGTACTATGCCTGATGCATGTATGATGGTTTGCTCATCCAGTAAAAGTCCAACATGGGTAATATGCCCCTCCGCATTATCGAAAAATGCCAGGTCACCGCATACCACTTCCTGTAAAAACCCTACCACCTCCCCTAACCCGGCCTGCTGGTAGGCGTCTCTGGGCAATGTCTTGTTGAAAAACCTAAACAGTTGTTGTACATATCCGCTACAGTCAATACCAAATACCGTTCTGCCGCCCCATAAATAGGGTGTGGAAAGGTATTGTCTGGCCAATGATGCCAGGTCATTGGTTGAAAAAGGCTTTTTCTCCGGCTCAGTATATTGACCCGAATAAGCCAGGCTTACATTTCCGAGTGTGCCGGTTCCATTTAGTAAGGGGGGCAATGAACAACCCATTGGCAAATACATTCGTTGTCCATTTAGCAGGATTTCGTTTATCCATTCTGCAGTTAGACTGTCGTTATTCTCCTTATGTTCCGCAGAGCGTAACTGTGCCAGTTGGCACCAGCCCTCATAACCATCATGCTTTCCACGGATTTTAACAAAAGCTCCTTCGAATGCAAGTACTTCGGCCCATTCCCCGAATAATAGCTGGCTCACCATTTCAGAACGATGAGCGGGTTCTTTACGCATGGGGCAAACGGGAACCATACAAACAAGGGTATTCATTGGATAAATTTGGATCAAGTTATGGAAATCTATGACAACAGCATCTAATTGTAAAATGCACTATTTTCAACCAGTGAGCCAGGACCCATACAATCATATGACAGATGCTGAATTGCTGGATAAATTTCAATCCGGCAAAGATAAACAGTGGCTGGGTATTGTATTACAACGTTACACACTGCTGCTGCTGGGAGTTTGCATGAAGTACCTGAAGAACGAAGAAGAAGCCAAAGATGCTGTTCAGCAAATATTCCTGAAAGCCCTAATAGAAATGCAAAAATACAGGGTGCAATATGTTAAAAGCTGGCTTTACATGGTGGCCAGAAATCATTGCCTGATGCAATTAAGGGATAAACAGATTGTCCTGCCCATATTTGAAACATTGCCGCTAATGACAGCAGAATCAGACAGGCAAGGACAAATTGAAAAAGAAGCTACCTTACAATTACTGGAATTGTCGCTGGAAGAATTGAACGAAGAGCAGAAATCCTGTGTAACTTTATTTTACCTGCAGAAAAACAGTTACCAGGAAATAGCCGACAAAACCGGATACAGCCTTTTGCAGGTAAAAAGTAATATCCAAAATGGAAAAAGAAACCTTAAAATACTGGTTCAAAAGAAAATGAATTCGCTCCCATGACTGATCTGAGAGACATACTAAAAGAGGGTGAGCACCTGCCTAATGAGCAATTGCTAAGGTACCTTAATGGAGAACTGTCGGAGGAGGACCGTTTGGCTTTGGAAGCATTGATGGCAGATGATGCGTTCATGAATGAGGCCCTGGAAGGATTACAAATATTTAAAAATCCACAACTTACCGGAGATTATGCTGAACAGTTAAACCAGCAACTAAGAACATTAATTCAAAAAAAGGAAAGGAGAAAACTGAAACGCAAGTTTAAAGAGCAGAACTGGCTGATTATTGCGGTACTGGCCATCCTTTTATTTTGCGTAACCGGCTATCTTTTATTGCATTTTTACAGAGCCCACCCGTAAGAAAATTTATTTCAATTCATCTAATACCCGGTACATTTTTTTCACTATCTCCCCAGCCGAACCATCATAATTATTAATCAGGATGGCGACGATATAAGGAATGCCTGCCTGGGAAGTATGATACCCTGCAAATCCTTTAGCACCGCCAATGGTACCACTTTTCAATTTCATTCCATTGTATTCAGGTAAAGCCTGGTAATAATAAGGAAACCAGGGCCTTTTTTGGGCATATTGCAATACCGATACCAATGCCCGGGGGGTAATCCTGTTTTGGGGAGACAGGCCACTCCCATCTACCATATGGAGAGCGGCAGGGTCTATGCCTTTCCCCTTCCAGAAATCCTTAATAAGGGTCAGTCCCTTTTCAGTTGATCCGGTCCCATTGGTTTCATAAGCGATGGTTTTGACAAAAGCTTCTCCATACAGGTTGATGCTTTTTTTCATAAACCAGTAATTAAGGCTGTCAAGAGAAGGAGACAGATGGTCCACCAATACTTTACCGGTAGATGGATTTTTATAGTCAGCTATCTGAAAGGGTGGTAGTTTGATTTTTCCCTTTTTTAGTTCATTGGCTAAAGAGGCCATTAGTTGTACCGGAGGATCGGGAAAGGAACCGGAAATGGTGAATGCTTTTTCTGAAACAGGTATGGTACCCCTGATTACCCCTTCCCGTGAACCGGGTGCCAGATAGATATAGGCATTATCGCCGGTACCCGCAGGCGCTGCAGTAAGTTTGCTGTGTAAGGTTATTCCAAATAAGGCAGGTTCTGTCTTCACAATTGTAACCCCTGTGCCCTGGCGTTTACCTGATTGCAGCATAACATCGTATTGGTTTTCCCGCCAGTTAAGGGCACTGGTTCCTGCACCATAATAATTACCAATATCATCCCATATCCATCCACCGGGCAGGGTACCTTCCTCCCATTTTCCCGTGAGTCCCATCAGTTTTCCTTCCACTTTACCAATGCCTGCTTTTTGGGTGGCCAGCATCCATTTTTGTAATACAATTTTTTCTTTGGTGTCTGTAAACCGCCAGCTACCCAGACTGGGGTCTCCTGATCCGCTAAGCCATAAGTCTCCTTTAAGTATCCCATTATGAAGGGTACCGGAATAACCCAATTGGGTATGGTAACGATATTCCGGACCCAGGAACTCCAGGATACTGGCACTCGTTATTATTTTCTGGCAGCTCGCCGGAGCCATGCCTGTTTCAGCATTCACTTCCAAAATCGTTTCTCCGGTTTCGGCATTGATGACCATACAACCCAGGAGCGCATGCCGCATCTGTTTGTCATCCTGCAAAACTTTTACAGCCATTTCCAGTTTGGCTTGCATGGTTTGCGCGGAAATACTATTGGCCAATAAGAGGGTTAGTAAAAACCAGGAGGTGATTTTCATAATTGCAGTTTACCTTGCAGTAAAAATAAGGTAAGAACCCCATGGAAAAAGTATTTGCATCCATCATCACCATTGGAGATGAGTTGCTGATTGGACAGGTGATTGATACCAATAGCGCATTTATAGCCCAGGAATTGAATAAAGCAGGGATTTTGGTCAGGCAAAGAGTTGCAGTGGGTGATGCCTGGGATGACATTTGGCAGGCATTGGATGATGCAGCAGCTAAGTCCTCCTTAATTATCATTACCGGTGGACTTGGGCCAACAGCAGATGATATTACCAAGCCCCTGTTATGCGAGTATTTTGGCGCAAAAATGATGGTACACCACCCTACCCTCCTTCACCTCCAACATATTTTTGAGCACATCCTCAAACGGCCCATGATTGAAAGAAATGCCAAACAGGCGGAAGTGCCTGATTTGTGTACGGTATTAACGAATGAAAAAGGAACCGCACCTGGCATGCTATTTAACCGCGACGGAAAAATTTTCATATCCCTGCCAGGCGTACCCCATGAAATGAAATGGATCCTCACACAACAATTTATGCCCTTGGTACCTTCGCTTTTTGCCACGGGAAATATTGTACACCGTACTTTGTTAACGGCGGGCATTGGAGAATCCTATCTGGCCGAAATGATCCTTTCATTTGAGACCGCGCTACCCGCACACATCAAACTTGCCTACTTGCCAAATTATGGAATGGTGAGGTTGCGCTTAACCGGATTTGGTTTTGACCTGGAAGCACTTACAGAAGAAATCCAAAGTAAATTTGAGGCATTACAGGCACTGGTTACAGAATACCTGGTAACGAATGAGGATATCCCCATGGAAAAAGTGGTGGGTAACCTGCTGAAAGCAAAAGCAAAAACAGTGGCGACTGCTGAAAGTTGCACCGGTGGATATATAGCGCATAAACTCACATCACTTCCCGGTTCCAGCGCTTATTACCAGGGAACGGTGGTGAGCTATTCCAATACAATTAAAGAAAAAATATTAAGCGTTTCACCGGAAACCCTTTCGAAGGAAGGTGCCGTAAGTAAAGCTACCGTTACTGAAATGGCCAGGGGTGTATTACAAATAATGAATACGGATTATGCCATAGCAGTAAGTGGTATTATGGGACCGGATGGGGGCTCGCCGGAGAAACCGGTAGGGCTGGTTTGGATTGCCATCGCCAATAAAGAAAAAGTGGTTGCCCAACAGTTTACTTTCCGGTTCGACAGGAACAGAAACATTGAGCTGACAACGATACAGGCGCTAAACCTTTTACGTATCTTTGTCATTAATAACGATTGACCCGTACGCCATAAGTACGTATTTAACTGATAATCAATTAGTTGAAGAACGGCTTTTCTTTTTACTTACCCATAGCAAAAGAAACCGGCCGTTTTACTTTTGGAACGGATAACCATAAAGGATAACCATTTATCCGAAAAACAGTAAGAGAGTATGCCCATTGCTGATCTGGTAATGCCCAAACTGGGCGAGAGTATTATGGAAGCCACTATTTTAAAGTGGCACAAGAAAGTTGGCGACAAAGTAAAACAGGATGAAACTGTACTGGATATCGCAACTGACAAGGTTGATAGTGAAGTACCCTCTACTTCTGAAGGTATTATTTCCGAAATATTATATAATGTAGATGATGTAGTTCCGATAGGTGCTGTTATAGCCAGGATAAACAGTGAAGTTAATGGAAGTATAACGGAAACTCCTTCCACTTCCCCTTCGGATTCTGCAGCTTCCGATCCGGTAGCGGAGATACCCGTCGAACCCGTAGCAGCAAAAAAAGAAGTTAGCCCTGATGCTGCTATTCCATCTCTCGTAGAAATAGCAGACGCCTTCCATGAAGAGGCAGTGCCTTATGCACCTACCCCGGAAAAAGTAGCCCTACCTGTTGAACAGGAAGAAAAAGCAGGGACAAATACCAACCGTTTTTATTCACCGCTGGTGTTGAACATTGCCAACAGTGAAGGAATTCCCATGGGAGAACTGGAAAGAATACCCGGTACAGGTAATGAAGGAAGGGTAACCAAAAAAGATATTCTACAATATGTGGTAGACAGGAAATCAGGTAAGACGGTTGCCAGGACTGCCGAAGCAACTGTGTCTACCGCAAAAACTGCCCTGCCACTCCAACTTTCACAAGCGCCCGTAGCTGTGAAACGATTTGTTCCCATTTCCGAATCCGGAAAACTGGCAGACCCTTCAGAGGTGGTACTTAGCGGCGAAACGGAGATTATTGAAATGGACAGGATGCGTAAACTGATTGCCAAACATATGGTGAACAGTGTACAGACCAGTCCGCATGTTACCAGTTTTGCCGAAGCGGATGTTACCAATATGGTGATGTGGCGTAAAAAAGTGAAAACAACATTTGAAAACAGAGAAGGTACCAGGTTGACTTTTACCCCTATGTTTATCGAATGTCTGGTAGAGGTAATGAAGCGTTTCCCGCTGATAAACTGTTCCCTTGAAGGAGATACGATTGTAGTAAAAAAAGACCTCAATATAGGTATGGCCACAGCCCTGCCCAGTGGCAACCTGATTGTGCCGGTGATCAAAGGAGCCGGACAGTTAAACATTGTTGGGTTGAGCAAAGCCGTGAATGGTTTGGCAGACGCAGCCAGAAACAACAAATTAAAACCTGAAGACACACAAGGCGGCACATTTACCCTGACCAATGTAGGTACTTTTGGCAGCCTTATGGGTACTCCGATCATTAACCAGCCACAGGTGGCTATCCTGGCCGTTGGCGCCATCAAGAAACGTCCGATGGTGATGGAAACCGAAGAAGGAGATATTATTGCCATACGGCACATGATGTATCTCTCACTGAGTTACGATCACCGCATTGTTGATGGCAGCCTTGGTGCATCCTTCCTTTCAGAAGTGGCCAAAGCCTTTGAAAACTGGGATTTGGATAAACAGTGGTTTCAATACCTCTGATCAATTACAGCCTTATATTTATTGAATAACTATTTCCCATTTAGCAGGAATGGTACATTCATTTCAACCTGTCATGGGTAAGTAGCTGTGCTGATTAATATTCCAATACGGCTATAAAAAAAGTTATCCCGGACTTTTAATTTCAAAAAGTGATTACGCTTTTTTGCACATTTAAAGAGGCTATAACAGCCGTTTTCATTTCTTCCATCAAAAATCTTTCCAGAGTTTTTCACATACTGTTAGTAAACAAATAATTTTTTTAATAATCCTATTTAGTAAATTAGGTAAACAAACAGGCAGTTATGAAGACTTTATCCCACACCTGGTTTGCAGACGGGTTTATCGATTTTGAACTGAAGAAATATACGTTGCTGGCGTATCTGCAGGAAATCAGCAAACATTTTTGTGAAAACAAATTGTATCCTCCGCTGGCTGATCTTGTTTTCCATTACAATAACCTTATTGCCTTTAAAGAGAATAAACGGTACCTGCAGGAGCAGTTTCCCAAAAAGCTTACCGGTATCCAGATTGAAAAACTGCAATTACTGTATGAGTCATTGGTGGAAGATGATGAGCTGATGCAGGAACTGGAAGAGATTATCAATTATGCTTCAGCCACCATGCAGAAAACCATCACCACCGGAAGCGAAATTTATGAATATGTAGAGCAAAAACTGAATATTGAACCCGTTGGCATAATGCCCCTTGACCATAATGAAGGCTATTTCTTTTTGTGCGAAGGCAATTGCAGGAATACCTGGGTTTACCAGTATCGGCTTAGCATTTTTGAAAAACACGATGAAAAATACCGAAGTATCAAGACGGAATTTATTGATGTGTGGCAGCGAAGTATCGCCAATTCTTACCATTCTATCAAGGCACAACTTATCAGAAACCGGTCAGATTTTCCCAATCCGGCTGTGTACTCGGTAGAGACTGACCTTACATTGCCCATGGAAGAAACGCTGCTGCCGATTGCCAAAAGAAGCCTGGTTCGATTTATAACCGTTCATACAGCCTGAACCTGCCACAACCGTTGATGGGGCAGGGAAAATTAGTGTTTATCAAAACTGAAATCCTTCTCGCCAGCAGGTATTGCCACCGGCAATATATTTTGTTTGGGAGGAAGCGGACAGGTTGCATAGGGTGAGAAAGCACAGGGCGGATTGATGGCCTGGTTAAAATCCAGTAGGGTAACGCCGTTTTTATCGGGCATCGGGGCATATAAAAATCTTCCCGCCGCATAGGTTTCTTTTCCGCTGGTAGCGTCTCCGAAAACAATAAACAACTCCCCGTTTTCTTCAAGGGCATCCAACTGGTAACTAACCCCATCAATCAGAAAAGTCAGCTTTCCAGGAGATTCCTGTGAGAAGGTCTGGCCCAAAACATTATTAATTAAAAGATTTTTTTGCGGCCCTTTGCTAAGTTTAGCTTCAATTCTCCATACCGTATCAATGGGGAAATGATCAATCCCCTTTAATTGAAAGCTTTTCAGGTTTTCGGACTGGTAATTGCGAAAACGAACTCCTATCTTATCCTCCCTTCGGATAATATTCCACCTAAAACTGCCAAATGCCAGTTGGGGTGTTGGTTGTTGAACAGGGTCAAAAACCAAACCCTTTTCAAATTTTTGCCCATTGCTGTTTATCGTAACCCCGGGTTGTGATGTCCAGAAAACTTTACTGTCTTTCCAGTCAAAAGTCCCTGCTCTTTCCGGAAAGTCGGGGTGATCAAAAACCAGGTCGTTACCTGCTTTGCTACCAAAATGATTGATACCCGGCTGTAACCAGAATAAGCCTGACAGGTTAATCCAGCCTTCCCGGGACAATAGAACTTCATTTCGTAGCTTATAAAATGCAGCCATTTGTTGCTGGTAGGTCGAATCCTTACTGGCCATCAATACAACCGGGAACATCAAAAACAAAAAACAACAAAAAGGCAACTTCATATTGAGGTATTTAAACACCCGAAATTAACCCATACAGGTCATTGAGCAAACAGCGGCAATTCATTATTTGAACCTATCCCGGTGTATGTTTTTGGAAAGGGTTATTCCACTTTTACCTTATAAAACAATAGGATTAGCTTATATTGGGTGATTACTTAACAAACCAATACATGGAAACCTTAACCGACCTCAGATTAGCCGTACTGATTGATGCAGACAATGTTCCTTACCGCAATGTAAAGGAAATGCTGGAGGAGGTTACCAAATATGGTACCCCTACATTCAAAAGGATTTATGCCGACTGGACAAAACCCACCGTTTCGGGTTGGAAATCCGTATTGCTGGAGAATGCCATCACACCTATTCAGCAGTACAGTTATACGGTTGGAAAAAATTCCAGCGACAGTGCTATGATTATTGATGCGATGGACATACTTTATTCCGGTAAAGTGGATGGATTCTGTATCGTTTCCAGTGACAGTGATTTCACCCGACTGGCGATACGGTTGCGGGAAGCGGGGATGCATGTAATCGGATTTGGGGAGAAAAAAACCCTGAAACCTTTTATTACGGCCTGTGATAAATTTATTTACCTGGAAATACTGAATGCTAAATCCGATGGGAACAATGAAAAAGTAAGCAAGCAGCGCAAAACAGGAAAAAAAGAGACTACCCCCCTGAATAAGATAGATGCCGGGCTTGTGAAACTGATCAGTGATAGCATTGAAGACCTGGCCGATGAAAATGGCTGGGCCTACCTCGGAAACCTGGGCAGCAATATCCTGAAAAAGCGTCCCGATTTTGACTCACGCAATTATGGTCATCCCAAACTATTGACCCTCATTAAAAGCATGCATATGTTTGATATTGATGAAAGGGAAACAGGTAAAAAGAATATCCGGCATGTGTATCTCCGTATTAAAGAGGATGAATAATAGCCACCCTATGCTTCTTCCGATACTAATTTGAAACCTGTTTGCGTAAAAGCAATTTTTCTTTGCTTGTACAAAGAGCCCGTTGTCATTTTGAAAGCCTTTTTGCTCATACCAAAAAAATCATAAATTTCCTTGGGATCTGATTTATCGTGATAAGGAAGGTACCCGTCATTTTCTTCCAGAAGCCTTAGAATTTTTTCAGACTCGTCTTCCACTTTCTGAAAACCGGGTTTGCCCAACACGAGGTCTATTTTATTATCGGGCCTTATTTTCTTCACAAATCCTTTCAGTTTATCGCCCACTTCCAACTGGGTAAAGAGTTCGTTGCTGTGTAATACCCCGGTATGCTGGTTATTGATAATCATTACATAACCCAGTTCCGATTGCCTGTAAACCACCAGGTCTACAATGTCCAGTTCTTTGATGGTTAATGCTTCATTACTCAGTAATGCGTCAATTTTTTCGGTCGCTGCTACCCTGCCTGTCATCTCATCAATATAGAGTTTTACCAGGTATTCTGCCCCTTCCCGCATACCCCCCAATTGTTTGGTTTTGGGGACAAACAGGTCTTTCATCAAACCCCAGTCCAGAAAAGCTCCCTGGCCGGTAACAGCCACCGCTTTCATTTTGGCAATATCACCTACTACTGCATTGGGCTCCTGGGTGGTAGCAATAAGCCGGTTATCTGAATCATGGTACACAAAAACGGTAATCATATCTCCCATTCTCAGGCCACGGGGTGCAAATCTTTTGGGAAGCAGAATACCTTCTCCACCATCATCGAGGTAAAAACCAAACTCAACTTTGCGGGTGACTTTCAGGGTATTGTATTGTCCGACCAGTACAGGATCCATTTATTAAAAATTACTTTGGGTGCAAAGGTACTCCTTTCTGCCTACTATGTCATTTGTCCGGTAAACCTCCACCATCTGAAGCAGGGATGTTTATATGTTAGCAACTTTCACCCCATATGCCCGTCCGGTTTTAATATTTTGCAGGGATATGGTGAGAATGGGCAAATACGGTTTGTTGTGGATAGGAATCATGCTGGCTACCCAGGTTTTTTCTCAAAAGCTCGATGGCCATTGGTATGGCATAGGTACTTTACAAACATCAGGGGAATACAACGGGTACCTCTCGGAATTAATATTGCAGCAAAAAGGGAAAAATGTATCCGGAAAATTCCTTTATTATTTCAGGGACAGCCTTGTCACGGTTCCTATCAGGGGAAATTTCGATGTCGACAATAACCGATTGACCATTAATCCCTTTCCGGTTATCTATTATTTATCCCCATCAGCCAAAAACAGTATTGACTGCAGGTTATCGGGTAGTTTTGTTTTAATTGCGTCAAAGACCTCCTCCCAATTATCCGGAAAATTATTCCCCGATACTGATCACCGATATACCGTACCTGACATCAACTATCGCCTTACCCGTTCAGATGATACAGCCAGTTGGGTAGTAAATGAATTGCCCGAATTACCTGAAAAAAGAACAGATACATTACTCACTCAGGAAAATAAGCCTGGCACGGGTATGATTACTACAGCGAAAAAGCCGCCATCCCCAATAGAGCAGGAACTGCCTGACAGCTCTGTTATTAAAGCCTTTGTGAGCAGGGAAAAAAAATATACCCGGGAACTGGTCATCCAAAACCCTACCCTGCAGATTGAGATATATGACAATGGAAAAATTGATTACGATTCCGTTTCATTATTCCTGAATAACCGACTGGTATTACCCAAATCCATGCTCACGCACCGGGCAATTCGATTGACAATTGAATTAGACCCTTCGTTGCCTTTTAATGAACTAAGTATGTTTGCTGAGAACCTGGGTATGATTCCACCCAATACGGCTGCCATGATTGTTCATGACGGAAAAGAAAAGTATGAAATATTGCTTTCCAGCGACCTAAGTAAAAGTGCCACGCTGAAACTCATAAAAAAAGAATAGCCGGCTTACAGTTTTTATCTTTTAATAAGAGGGGCATTCAGTTTTCGGGCCAACCCGTTAGCCCCCCATTTCATTACAACATTGTGGTTAAATGAAAATAGGGGTTTCAGCAGGAATGACAAATAGTTCATCCAGGCTTTATTGGTGAAAACCGTCCAGTTGTAAGTGACAAAAGTAATACCCTCTTTTTCCGAAAATAACCATTCTCCTTCTCCTTCCAGGTCTCCCAGTGCCAGGCCCTTCATCCGTTTGTATTTTTCCAATTCAGTGAGGCGCATCCGAAAAGTTAACTCGTAGGGCAGGATACTTCCCCAGGTATATTCCCTTATTCCCTGTAACCCTTCCATACCGCCTTTCTCTATTTCAGTAACCTTTACCACTCCCTTCCACCAGTTGGGCCAGTCCAGGGAGTCGTGAATAGCGTCCCAGACCTTTTCTACCGGTGCCTTAAATTGCCAATGGGTAATAAATGCATATTCAGCTTTCATAAATAGCTTTTTATTTATTTACGAAATAACATAAATCCTTGATTATTCGAATAGCTCAGGCTGCGGGTTTTCGTCTTTTGGTTTTTGCTCCCATGCCATTTCAATGGTTTTACTATAGTCGGTAAGTTTAGCCCCTACAGCTTTCCAGCCCATCACATCCACCATTTTAGCAACTTTGAATTTGGCTTTTCTTACCTGTTGCCCCCTTCCTGTTTGTACTACCAGTATGGGTTCCGGATCGGTACTCACTGCTTCCAGGCGATTGCCCTCACCGTCCTTGATAAAACTGAATTGGGATTTCAGGGTAGTGGTTTCAATCAAAAACCGTTTGATATTGTATTGCTGTTTGTCATTGTCCAGGTAAATGGCACTGATTACTTTTTGGGGATCAAATTTTTCGATTAAAGCGATTTTTTCGGGCTCGAACCGTTGGGTGATTTCAGTATCCGTTAATTCATAGCTGCCATCGCGGTAAAAAATAATAATTCTTTCCTCTTCAAAACTGCCCAGGTATTGCCCCTTCTCTTCTGTATTCAGTCTTCCGAATTTATCATCAAACCATAGTTTACGACCTGAGAGGGTACTCTTTCCGGCTTCTTTAAATTTCACCGTCTTTACCGGGTATTTGGTTACCTGGTTGCCCATACTACCCCTGCTTTTGATATCGAGGGTTTCAAAATAAAAATCCAGCTCTTTAATCCTCGCGGAGCAGTTGGGGCTCAGCACCACTTTCACCACTTCTGCTTCTCCGTTGGGATTGGCTGAAAAATAGTGTACCCTGCTTTTTTCTGATCCCTTCGTCAGGTCATAATCCTTGTCTCTGTTTACACCGGTTACATTGAATCGCTTTGCATAACTGATGCCGGATTTACCATCCACATAAATCAGGTTGTAGGTAGTACGGTCATCACTTTTCAGGAATACGGAAGCATGAATAATGTCTTTACCGATAAACACTTTGTCTGAAACCTTAACCACTTTCATGGTTCCTGACCGGGTGAAAGCGATGATGTCATCGTAATCAGAGCACTCGCACAGAAATTCGTCTTTTTTAAGCCCCGTACCAATAAAACCTTCTGAACGGTTCAGGTACAATTTGGTATTGGCAATGGCAACGTGCTTAACCTGAATAGTATCGAATTCTTTGATTTCCGTTTTCCGTTCCTTCGCCTTTCCGTACTTTTTAAGGAGGTTTTCAAAATATGCAACAGCAAAATCGGTCAGGTTTTCAAGGTCGTATTTAACTTGTTTTATATCAGCCTCAATATTTTTTATTTGTTCAATCAGGTCGTTGATATCCAGACGGTATATACGCCTTACAGGTTTCTCCGTCAGTTTCAATATATCTTCCCGTTCAATGGCCCTTTTCAATTTTTTCTTAAACGGTGTAAAAGCCTTATCAATAGCCGCTATTACCGCTTCCCAGTCTTTGTGTTTTTCTTCTAATTCCTTGTAAATTTTTTCTTCGAAAAATATTTTTTCCAGGGATGTATAATGCCATTTGTCTTCCAGTTCAGCCAGTCGTATCTCTAATTCTTTTTGTAACAGTCCCTTGGTGTGTTCCGTAGAAACCGTCAGCAAATCACTTGCCGTCAGGAATTGTGGTTTGTTGTCGGTGATAACACAGGCGTTGGGGGAAATGCTTACTTCACAATCGGTAAAAGCATATAAGGCATCAATGGTAATATCAGGCGAGATACCGGGAGCCAGGTCAATCTGGATTTCAATATCAGCTGCAGTAACATCGATTACTTTCTTAATCTTGATTTTACCCTGGTCGTTGGCCTTGGTAATACTTTCCATTAACTGGGTAGTGGTTACCCCATAAGGTACGTCTCGAATAACCAGGGTTTTCTTATCCAGTTCTTCCACATGTGCCCTTACCCTTACTTTGCCGCCTCTCTTACCGTCATTATAATTTGATACGTCGATGATACCACCCGTTTGAAAATCGGGATACAATACAAACTTCTTCCCCCTAAGGCATTTGATAGAAGCTTCCAGCAATTCGCAGAAATTATGGGGGAGTATTTTGGTGGACAGTCCCACCGCAATGCCATCTGCTCCCTGTGCCAGCAGCAAGGGAAATTTCATGGGAAGTGTGACGGGCTCATTTTTCCGGCCATCATAGCTGAGCTGCCAGTGTGTAGTCTTGGCATTAAAAGCCACTTCCAGTGCAAATTTGGAAAGTCTGGCTTCGATGTAACGGGATGCAGCAGCCTCATCACCCGTTCTTACATCGCCCCAGTTTCCCTGGGTTTCAATCAACAGGTCTTTTTGTCCCAGGTTAACCAAAGCATCTCCAATACTGGCATCACCATGGGGATGGTATTGCATACTTTGCCCGATAATATTGGCCACTTTGTTGAAACGGCCATCATCCATTTCTTTCATCGCGTGCAATATCCTGCGCTGAACGGGTTTCAGCCCGTCTTCGATGGCAGGAACAGCACGTTCCAGAATTACATAGGAGGCATAATCCAGGAACCAGTTTTTATATTGTCCCTGCACGCCTGTTTCATTCTCAAATACCCTGTTTTCCTGTTTCTGTTTCGCCATTTATGCTGATTGGTTATTCATTCAAAAAATAAGCTAAAGCCAATGTACCGACTGCTGTTTTCACCTGACTTATCAAGCCGAGGTCAAGCGCTTACCTTTCCATAGCTCAGATCCGAAAGGTATCATCTTTCCCGTCTTCCAGGGCATTGAGTTCAAAAATCACAATATCCGTATTGGCAATTACTTCATGCCAAATCCATGGATACACCAACACCATTGCCGGGGCTTTTATTTGTTCACTCCCTTTTTCTGACCCTTTCACATTGAACCAGTTGAGGGTTGCCTGCCCATGCATCAGGATGATTTTCTCAGGATTTTTATAAACGGCACGTCCCTTATGGTAATGACGGCCGCTGGCAGATCCGGCATTCCGATAGGAAATGATGAACTGGCCAGTCCGGTCGGTATCAAAATAATGCGTTGTTCCCCGTTCATCTTCCCCAATCATGGATATGGGTATTATTTCAACCATATTTTCCTGAACCATAGTATTTTTTTTCTTTTACAACAGACAGTCTGTTGTTATTCTACATTTCGTGCATATCGGTAACACCAATTGGTTCCCTGCTACTTTTACGGTAAAGTCAGGTTTCATATAATTCCAAAGGTTGCCCATTGGGGTCATAAAAAAACAAAAATTTTTTCCCCGTTAAATCATCCAGCCTGGTCTCTTCTACCCTCACCCCATTTTTTTGTAACCAGGTAAATCCCGCTTCAATATTTTTCACCCCAAATGCAAGGTGTCTGAGGCCCTTTGCTTCAGGAAATGATGCCCTTTCACGGAAATCCGGAAAAGAAAAAAGTTCTATTTGGTACATTCCCTTGATGGCCAAATCCAACTTATAAGATTCCCTTTCTTTGCGGTAAGTTTCCGACAGGATAGCAAAACCCAATATCTCCGTATAAAACTGCTTACAGGCTGGATACAAATCATTACTTGTCAAGAGGGCTATATGGTGTATGGTGTCTATTTGTAACATCAGGATACATCTTCAGCATCAATGTTTTCTTCATTACCTCCCCCCGTTAATTTCACCATGATTTCTTTCCAACCTTTTTCCCAATCGCCAGTGATGTCCAGCTTTCCTGCACCCGCCATTTCCCTTATTCGCCAAACCAAAAAAACATCACCCGTTTTCACTTTCATTTTAGAAAGGGTATTGCTGATGACTTTTGTCAGTTTCTGAGCGGTTCCGGTAATATTGGACAGGATGTCTTTATCATAAAAAACAACTTCTTTCCCGATAATTTTTTTACCGCCTTCCAGAAAACGTACAGGTGCATTTTCCTGGCATAGCTTTTTCCATTCATCGGGATCCACTTCAAATTCACTGGAGGTGACAGGCCTTTCCAGTTTTTTGGCTTTTAAAAACTCTCTGGGTTGTATCTCATATAAACTGTTGGGATAAAATATCTGTCCCTTATCATTGAAAAAAGGAAGGTTATTCAGGTACAATACATGCACACGGCCCTGGTATTCCTTTAACTGGCTCATAAGCCAGTAATAACCGCAAACATCATGTACATTCTGCCCCATCCATATCCAGGTGACTGCTTCGGGGTCTTCATCCAATTGTTTTAACAGGTTGTGAACGGTTAGTTTATCGTCCACTATATTTAGTTGCTCTGTATAAGGGGAGAACGTTAATAGTGTCTTCCACCAGTCCCGCCTTTGCTGGTATCCTTCCTGTGCATAAATGTCTGTAAGCGGTCCTACAGCATAATCATCTTTTATCTCCAAAATTTCTCCGGCCAGACTTTCATCAAGTGCTAAGGCATTTTTCAATACTTCTACGTTGGCCTGTTCGAAAACGATATGAATCATTCTATGGTTGGGTTAGTTAGTTATGCATGTTTTAATTGGCTATCAGTTCCAGTTCCACTTTCAGGTTGTTGATGATGAATTCCTGCCTTTCCATGGTATTCTTGCCCATATAATATTCTAACAATTGCTGGATATGATCTCCCTGTTCCAATATTACCGGTTGCAGGCGTATATCCTGCCCAATAAATCTGCCAAACTCTTCCGGTGAGATTTCTCCAAGTCCCTTAAACCGGGTTATTTCAGGCTTACCCCCCAGTTTGATTACGGCCGCCTGTCTTTCTACATCATCATAACAATAGATGGTTTCCTGCTTGTTTCTGACCCTGAATAAAGGCGTTTCCAGGATATAGACATGCCCTCTCTTTACCAGATCGGGGAAAAACTGCAGGAAAAAAGTCATCAGCAGCAGGCGGATGTGCATCCCATCCACATCGGCATCAGTGGCTATAACAATATTATTATACCGCAAACCATCCAGTCCATCTTCAATATTCAACGCATGTTGCAATAGGTTAAACTCTTCATTTTCATAAACCACTTTTTTAGTGAGGCCAAAGCAGTTCAGTGGCTTACCCCGTAAACTGAAGACCGCCTGGGAATCCACATTTCTCGACTTGGTGATGCTGCCACTGGCACTATCTCCCTCGGTAATGAAAATGGTAGAGTTATTCTGAACGGCAATGAATTCACCTTTATTTTTAGCAGGTGGTTCGTCATTCAGGTGAATACGGCAGTCTCTTAATTTTTTATTATGCAGGTTGGCTTTTTTAGCCCTTTCATTAGCCAGTTTCTTGATGCCTGCCAGTTCCTTTCTTTCCCTTTCGTTCTGTTCAATTCTTTTTTTAAGGGCATCAGACACCGCAGGGTTTCTGTGAAGAAAATTATCCAATTCCTTGGACAGGAAATCCAGTATGAAATTTTTCATACTCGGGCCTCCTTCAAAAACATTCTGCGATCCCAGTTTGGTCTTCGTCTGGCTTTCAAATACCGGTTCCTGCACCCTTACGGATACTGCCGCCACAATACTTGTGCGGATATCGGATGCTTCATAATCCTTCTTAAAGAAATCCCGGATAACTTTTACATAGGCTTCCCGGAAGGCCTGCTGGTGGGTTCCTCCCTGTGTGGTGAACTGTCCATTAACAAAGGAAAAAATATCTTCCCCGTAATCATTGTTATGGGATAAAGCCACTTCAATATCCTCGCCCTTTAAGTGTATAATGGGATAACGAAGTTCATCGGGATTGGTCTTGCGTTGCAACAAATCCAATAACCCGTTTCGGCTGATGTATTTTTTACCATTGAAGTACATGGCCAATCCTGCATTGAGGTAGCAGTAGTTCCATAACTGGTTATCCAGGTACTCGTGTATATAATGAAAGTTCCTGAAAACGGATTCATCAGGCGTGAAGATTACCAGTGTACCATTGGCTTCAGTGGTTTTGGCCTCCTTATACTCTTTGATCAATACCCCTTTTTCAAATTCTGCTGTTTTCTCTTTTCCTTCTCTGAAAGCGGTTACTTTAAACTGCTGGCTCAATGCATTTACCGCCTTGGTACCTACTCCATTCAGTCCCACACTTTTCTGAAAAGCCTTACTATCGTATTTGGCACCGGTATTGATCTTACTGACTACATCCACCACTTTCCCCAGCGGAATACCCCGGCCATAATCCCTTACCGTTACATTTTTCCCTTCAATAGTGAGTTCAACCTGTTTACCATAGCCCATGGTGTATTCGTCAATACAGTTATCTATCACTTCCTTGATAAGTACATAAATACCATCATCCGGAGCTGATCCATCACCCAGTTTCCCAATATACATTCCCGGCCTGAGCCGTATATGTTCCTTCCAGTCCAGTGACCTGATAGAATCTTCGTTGTATTCAAATAAATTCTTGTCTTCCGCCATAACACATTCATTATTAATTATTCAGCTCCATGCTACCCTATTACAACCTGCTTTTTACCTTTTTTTCTTTGCCTGTACAACCCGCAAATCTAACTACCTCAGAACGCAGCCCAATTATTCTTTTCTACAAATGGCTTAAGAATGTGGATAAATTGAATAAAAGGTGGATTTCACCCTATTTTTCGTGGAATGGATATAATTTTGCCCGATTCCGTCCCCCTCCGCCCATATCGAAACCAACCTGGAAAAAATTGCCGCCTTCTCTGCACTGGCCATGGAGGAAAATGAACGGTTCAGGGATTTTGTAAAGGAAAGCGATGACACACAAATTGACCAGTTGGTTGGCCGACTGGATAAAGCAATTTCTCCCCAAATAGATTGCACACAATGCGGGAACTGCTGTAAAAGCCTGATGGTATTGATTTCTGAACAGGAAGCAGATAAGCTTTCTACTCACCTGCAACAAAGCAGGGAGGAATTTGATGAAGCATACCTGGAAAAAGGAAGTAATGGCCTGATGATCATGAACCGGATGCCCTGTCCGTTTCTTAGGGAGAAAAGTTGTTCCGTATATGAACACAGGTTTGAGGGTTGCAGGGAATTTCCGGCACTTCATCTCCCCCATTTTAAAAAAAGGCTTTTCACCACTTTTATGCACTATGAAAGATGCCCCATCATTTTCAATGTGGTTGAACAGATGAAGGAAGAAATGTCGTTCAACAGGTCAGCATCATCTATCTCCTAGTATCTTTGTAGGATGGCAGTTTTATTTGGAATTGATCAACTACTGGCGAACCCGCCTGACTGGCACACAAGTCGCATAGGACTGGTAACCAATGATGCAGCCACCACACACGACCAGCATCCCAGCAGAAAAGCATTACTGAACAGGGGATTTAACCTGCAGACCTTATTTTCACCTGAACATGGCTTAACCGTAACCGGAGCAGATGGCCGGGAAGTGAGTGACGGAAAGGATGATCTTACTGGTTTACCGGTAATCAGTTTGTATAGCCATAAATTAGCCCCTTCCCGGGATGATCTCAAAAACCTTGACCTGCTTCTTTTTGATATCCCTGACATAGGTTGTCGTTTTTATACTTATTTATGGACATTGACCCATGTGATGGAAGCATGTGCAGCCAATGGAAAAAAGCTGGTCATAGCAGACAGGCCCAATCCCCTATCGGGAAATATGGCATTGGTGGAAGGGCCGCTGCTGAATGAAACAACGGCTTCTTTTATTGGCCGGTGGGCGATACCTATCCGGCATTGTTGTACACTGGGTGAACTGGCATTATACTTCAATAAAATTAAAAAAATAGGCTGTGAACTACTGGTGATTCCCTGTACGGGATGGGATAGGGCCCAATGCCAGCCTGATTCGGGTCTGCCATTCATACCCACTTCCCCGGCAATACAAAGTTTTGAAAGTATGTTATTTTACCCCGGACTATGCCTGCTCGAAGCCACCAATATTAGTGTAGGAAGAGGCACTAATGAAGCATTTCGGGTGGCAGGAGCACCCTGGCTGGACAACCTAAGTCTGGCAAAACTATTGCATGAAATGGGACTGGATGAAGTAGCAGTAACCCCTACGGAGTTTACCCCCAATGCGGACAAATACAAGGGTGAAATCTGCAAAGGTTTACGAATGGGCATCAGAGATTACTGTTTTTTTCAACCGGTATTCTTTGGCTTGCTGTTGTTGTATATGCTGAAACAAAAGCACCCTACCACTTTTCGCTGGGAGCCTTATCCAACATTGGTAAATCCCTCCGGCCTGAATCATCTGGATAAATTACTGGGTATAAACAATAGTGAAGCCTTGTTTACCCTGGCTTTCACCCAATTTATGGCAGCAACCACCCAACTCACCCGCTGCCCTGACTGGGAAAACGATATCAAAGCATACCTGCTTTATGAGTAAAGTGGTAATTTAGGTTAGGTATGGACGTATTCCATTTGCTGTGTTTCAGAGCGAATCATTTAAATAGAAAATATACACCTGGTAAAATATGAAAATTTACGTTTGGCTTTTGTTTGGGAGTATGGCAGTATCAGCTGTTAACGCGCAGAAACCCGTTATTGAAGTGCTCACCTCTGGTAACCAGGTAAGTATACGGGGCTTATGTGTAGTAAATGACAGTACTATCTGGGCCAGCGGTAGTAATGGATCGGTAGCCAGGTCCGTTGACGGTGGCCGAAACTGGCAATGGATACAAGTGCCTGGGTATGAAAAAAGGGATTTCCGCGACATTGAAGCCTTCGATGCCCATACCGCCATCATCATGGGAATTGCAGAGCCGGCGGTAATACTAAAGACCATCGATGGTGGACAAACCTGGAAAAAAGTATTTGAAGACACTACCAAGGGAATGTTTCTCGATGCCATGGCTTTTTCCGGCGACAAGGGGGTGGTGGTGGGCGACCCCATCAACCAATATGCGTATTTGGCAGTAACCCGTGACAGGGGAAATACCTGGCAAAAAAGCAACCTGGAGGGCAATCCACACCTGTTGAAGGCAAGGGAAGGCGAGGCCTTTTTTGCATCCAGTGGCACCAATGTTCAATATTTTACCAAAAAGCCGGGCTTTGTTTTTGTTTCGGGTGGCAACTACTCGGGTTTGTATTACCTGGGACGGAGGTTTCACCTTCCATTTGGGTTTGGGGTGTCCACAGCCGGGGCCAACTCATTGGCTATCAGCCCGGATAACCAGCATGCCGTGGTTGTGGGTGGAAATTTTTCTATTGACACGGCCCGCAGACGCAACAGCGTTCTGGTAAGCTTTGAAAAAGAAGGTGTTAGGATGAAAAGACCCCAAACACCCCCCCATGGTTACCGGTCCTGTGTTATTTACCTGGATAAGCAAACCTTACTAACCTGTGGCACATCAGGGGTAGACATCTCCCGGGATGGGGGGAAAAACTGGAACCTTGTCTCAACGGAAAGTTACCATGTATGCCAAAAGGCCAAATCCGGGAAGGCGGTATTCCTGGCCGGTAAAAATGGCCGGTTAGCCAGATGGGTACTTCCTTAAAAATTTATTTTATATCCCGTTAAACCTTTTTCAAAAACTTTGTTCCAAAGAGACAGCAATAGGAAAAGGAGGCGTTTCTGCCTTTAAAATAGGTTTTTATGTAAGCGGGGTTAACGCAAAGGGTGGCTTAATAAGCTTACCCTTTGTTATTTTTATCACCCCCTGATTATGGAAAGGTTAATTCCTGCAAAATTCTCTCACAGCTTCTTTCAGGGGCAAGGTTAATGCTTATCTTTAAAAGAAAACGCATTTGTCCATAACCCGGCAGTTGGTGTTTCCCACTTTTGCCAGTTTGCCATATATGTTGATTACAGCATGAAACTTGTAATAGCTAATCCGTAAAACAATTTACCCATGAAGCAATTTCAGGCAATCATCCGGTTCACGATGGACGAGGAGTTTATGACACTGGTACCGCCCCATCGCACGTATGTCAATTACTTAATTAATAAAGGTATTATAGACAGTTATGCCGTAAGCATGGAAAGCCAGACCTGCTGGATAACCCTGCGTAGTGAAACAAAGGCAGCAGCTGACGCATACATTGCCAAATCGCCCCTATATAAATACTGGACCTACCATATAGAAGAATTGTTTGTGTATGACAGCCAGCAATATCGGTTGCCTGCCCTGCAACTTTGAATAGTCCTAAAATAAGTTGACAGTTTTTAAATAGGTCCCGGTTGCCTCAGGTAGCCGGGATTTTATTGTTGTAAACCTGATCTGGTGTTTTCATCTGAAGTGCCAAATGCGGCCTTTTGCTGTTGTATAAAAATATGCTTTCCTCAACTAATTGTTGGACCTGTCCTTTGCTTTTCATTTTTCGATCCATTCCAAATTCTTCTTTTATGGTACGGTTCATTCTTTCGGCTAATGCATTTTCGTAAGGGTCGCCGTTCTCTGTCATACTTAATTGGATATTATTTTTTGCTGTCATTAATGCATATTCTTTACTGCAATATTGCAACCCTCTGTCTGAATGATGGATTGTTGGTATATCGGGGTTCTTTCGTTGAGTTACAGCCATCTTCAGGGCTTTAATCATGCTTTCTGTTTCCATGTTATCTTCCACAGCATAGCCCATAATCTTTCTGCTGTAGGCATCCGTTATCATGTTTAAATAACAATTCCCCTGTTCCGTCTTTATGTAAGTTATGTCACTCACCCATATTTCATCCTGATAATCCGTTGTTTTTCCTTTTATGCGATTAGGCCATTTTCTCAGCCAATGTTTACTCATTGTTGTTTGTATATAACGCTTACGAGGCTTGATTTGCAGCCCATAAATGCGCATCAGATCAAAGAGCTTATCCCGACCGAACTTCAGTCCTTGTTTCCGCAGATCCTCTTTTATCAGGTAGTATACTTTACGGGTGCCGATCCTGGGCAATTGTTTCCTTTCTCTATCCACTAACTTTTTGACATCAGATAATATTAAAGATTTTCTTATACTATCTTTTTGCTGCTTGTATACGTTTTGACGGCTATAGCCTAAGGCTAATGCTATTCTTCCGACGCTGTGTTTACTTCTTGTTCCCCCTGTTTGTCGGAAGCTGCTTGTGACAGGGGCAAGTACTTTTTTCTTATCTCAGTATTTAACAGGTCATCGGCAATATCAATGGCTCGATTTAATATCTCCTTTTCAGCTTCAAGACGTTTTATTTTTTTCTCTAGCTCAGAAATATAGGTTTTGGGTGGGGCTTTCTTTTTCATGGGAGTTTTGCTTTTCCAATCCAAAGTTCCGTGTTTTCTAAGCCATACCAAAACAGTACTTCGACCTTGGATACCATACTTCCGCTGGCTCTGTTTCCAGGTTAAATGGCCTTTTTCAACCTCATCTACTACCTGAAGTTTAAATGCCAAACTGTAGTCCCTTTGGGTTCTTTTTAAATGCTTGTTACTCATAATAAGTCAACTTTTGTGTCAACTTATTTCAGGACGAGGCAACTTAATTAATTAAAAAAAGCTTCCCGGAGAGAAGCTTTTTTTAACTTTATTTAATTCATTATTTACCTGAACCTTCTTTGTATTTCTGAAATCAGGCCGCTGTATTTACGTAAAATCCGGTCTACAGGCTCAAAACATTCATCATTTGTGGCAGTCAGAGAGGATCCGCCTCTTGATGAGTTGTTGTAATCATTGGCAGCTCTTACACAATTGGATTCGGGTTTGGAAATTTCGGACTGTACTTTAATATTATATTTATTACTTTCTCCGCCATAAGTGATAATAACCCGGGTACGGATCATAGATTTGAAATCAGACCCAACATTGAAAATCTTACCTACCCAGTTAGTTTTCAAATAAGAAGTAGAAGCGTCAATGGTTTCTATTTCATCAAAATAAGACTGGATAATACTCACCAGTTTTTTCCAGGCATCGATTGGCGTAATATCTGCATTCTCAATAATGAGGTTAAAGTTTTTATTGGCTATGCTGCTTTCTTCTGATTGCAAAAAGGCTTCATCCTCTTTTAATTTAATGGAATAAGTTCCCTCTATTGCAACATCCGGCTGGTTACAGGGGTTGAGGCGGGCTCCCACAAAACCTGATTTGAGTACCAGCACTTCAGCACATTTTCCGTTTACCAGTTTCATAGCATAAGTACCGCGGCCCACTTCCCTGCCATCTACAAAAATTCGGGAATCCTCCGGTTGGGCATTTATTTGAATACTTCTGTCACGTAACTTGATTTCATCCACAAAAGGTGGAACGGTTTCTGATTCTTTATTGCAATAAGTAACTTCACTACTGATATAACTGGGCTTTTCGACCCTTACCACAATACACTTGTCTTTGGGAATGATGACCTGGGTACTTCCATCAGCCTTTTTCTTGCCATCCACTAAAATAGAAGCATCCTGGGGATCAGCTTTTATAGAAATAATTCTGTCTTCGAGTTTGAAAAGATAGCTGGGTTCGGGAATTTCTTCTCCCTGCTTGTTGTACACAGTTTTGCTAATGGGTACAAATCCCAGTTTTTTGATATCAATGGTAGCACTGACGCCTTTGGGTACAGTTATTAATTTAGGACTCTTCCCTAAATCTGCGCCATTCAGATAGATAGAAGCATCAGAAGGGGATGCATTAATGAGTATGGAACGGTCTACCAATTCAATGGTAACAGCCGGTGCTCCCTTTTTTTCCCTCAGGAAGGTCCTTTTTACAGAAACAAAACCCGCCTTTCTTACTTCATAGTTTACCGCTTTGTCTTTGTCTAATTCTATGGTTATTGTACCAATGCCTTTTTTAATGGCGCCTCCATTGGCCGTTATCTCATAAATCTCAGCATCAGCAGGCAAAGTATTGATGGTGAGTTCTTTTTGAGCAAATGTTGCGAATACAGTACAAAATAACATTTGCAATAAGAGAATGCTTTTTTTTCTCATAAAAGTTGGTTTTGGTAAAACGGGAAACAAACAAGCCATAATAATACTAAAAAAAAGGACATCTTGGTCTAACAACCCTTTAATTTATAGGATATTGTAGTTGTCCAACTCCACTATTGGTTTTACCTGATTTACCGAAATTTTTGGGGAAACAGGCTACTACATTTTTATGGCGAAATGAAAAACAACTCCCATACGGGTAGTAAAGCCCAATTGCCGGTAAAGGGCAATGGCTCTTTGATTGTCGGACCGTACATGGAGGAAGGGTGTATGACCAGCAATCCTCATGCGTTGCAACTGGCTATACATGAGTTGCCGGGCATAGCCCCTGCCCAGAAAGTCCGGATGCGTGCAAACGGCACTTATTTCTGCAAATTCATCTACTAGCAGCCTTTGACCTGTCATGGCTACCAACCTGTCCCCCAGGATTACTCCCTCATAATGGCCGAATTCAATGGTTCTGGTATCGAAAGGACCTGGTTTGGTCAGCCTTGCCAGTTCCACCATTTGGGGTACCCACTCTTTGGTTAACGGGACTAGTTTTTCTTGGGTGTTAATTTCTGGTATGGGATCGGTGCAGTGCATTTGTATGCCCGGAATCCTGTGCAGTATTTCGAAGCCGGGTAAAGATTCAATTGCAGAACCATTGGTAAAGACTACTATTTTCCGTCCTGCCGGAAACAGGTCATTAAGCAAAGTAAGATTGGCTTCAGAATGCGTTTCCAAACCAACGAAGGGAGAAACCTGGGCATCAAAGTATAAAATGGGTGGCTGACCTAAAGCCAGGGACTGGTTACCGGTGCGTAGTGCATTGTAAAGTGGATTATTTAGGGGATGGAACATAGTAATGGATAAAACAAGGTAATCAGTCCTTAATTATTAGCTTTAAATTTATTGCGCATCTGTATTGAATCAGTAAATATGAAAACAAAAAAAATAATTACTGTCAAAGGTCGAATTTCTGAAATTAGCAAGGGATAAATTTATTGTGGAAAATTTAGCGGATGGCAAAATCAACCCACTAAAAAATAAGCATTTTGTATTTCTGTATTCTGTAGGAGCACACGGGTTCGAACCGAGGACCCCTCCGACTGTCAGTCGGAGTGCACTAAACCAACTGCATCAGTAAAAAAAATACCCCCCGTGATATTTTCCGGGGGGTAATCTGTGGGAGCACACGGGTTCGAACCGAGGACCCCTCCGACTGTCGGTCGGAGTGCACTAAACCAACTGCATCAGTAAAAAAAATACCCCCCGTAATATTTTCCGGGGGGTAATCTGTGGGAGCACACGGGTTCGAACCGCGGACCCCTCCGACTGTCCGTCGGAGTGCACTAAACCAACTGCATCAGTAAAAAAAATACCCCCCGTGATATTTTCCGGGGGGTAATCTGTAGGAGCACACGGGTTCGAACCGAGGACCCCTCCGACTGTCGGTCGGAGTGCTCTAAACCAACTGCATCAGTAAAAAAAATACCCCCCGTGATATTTTCCGGGGGGTAATCTGTAGGAGCACACGGGTTCGAACCGAGGACCCCTCCGACTGTCAGTCGGAGTGCACTAAACCAACTGCATCAGTAAAAAAAATACCCCACGTGATATTTTCCGGGGGGTAATCTGTGGGAGCACACGGGTTCGAACCGAGGACCCCTCCGACTGTCAGTCGGAGTGCACTAAACCAACTGCATCAGTAAAAAAAATACCCCCCGTAATATTTTCCGGGGGGTAATCTGTGAGAGCACACGGGTTCGAACCGAGGACCCCTCCGACTGTCGGTCGGAGTGCACTAAACCAACTGTATCAGTAAAAAAAATACCCCCCGTGATATTTTCCGGGGGGTAATCTGTAGGAGCACACGGGTTCGAACCGAGGACCCCTCCGACTGTCAGTCGGAGGGCACTAAACCAACTGCATCAGTAAAAAAAATACCCCCCGTGATATTTTCCGGGGGGTAATCTGTAGGAGCACACGGGTTCGAACCGAGGACCCCTCCGACTGTCAGTCGGAGGGCACTAAACCAACTGCATCAGTAAAAAAAATACCCCCCGTGATATTTTCCGGGGGGTAATCTGTGGGAGCACACGGGTTCGAACCGCGGACCCTCTGCTTGTAAGGCAGATGCTCTAAACCAACTGAGCTATGCTCCCTTATTGTTTGGGAGTGCAAAAATAGGCTCTTGAAAACAATGACCAAAAAAAACTTAGTTTTTTTCAATACACTCCCCCTTTTTTTAGCTTTTCTCCTAAAACCAGTTTCAGTAACTTTGCAGGCATGGCTGTTTTTACTACAAAAGAGGAAATAGGGACAAAAGAAGCACGGGAAACTGATGTGCTAACTGATGTAGCCGATGCCTACAGTCTGGTTGTCTGGAATGACGAGGTAAACACTTTCGAATGGGTAATTGAAACCCTGATAGAGGTTTGCAGCCATACCACCGAACAAGCCGAACAATGTGCCATGCTCATTCATACCCAGGGCAAATATGCTGTAAAGAAAGGCGACTACGATTTCCTCAAACCCATGTGCGATGCCATTACTGACAGAGGCATTGGGGCAACCATAGAAGTATTGGCGAACTGAAATCATGTAATCGTAAGGTTCTTTCCCGAACAATATTTTCCTTTCTAAAAAACTATCTGCTCTCCTCAACCCCAAACCCCAAACCACAAACCCCAAACCCCAATGTCCCTCTACGTCCTTGACAACCATCTCTGGTTTCCCCCGGTGGAAGCGGCAAACGAGGACGGGTTACTGGCAATGGGTGGAGATACCAGTGTGGAAAGGCTTTTACTGGCTTACCAACAGGGTATCTTTCCCTGGTATGAGGGTGAAGTACCGCTCTGGTGGAGCCCGGATCCCCGATTTGTATTGTTTCCGGAACAACTCAGGATAAGTAAAAGCATGCAGGGAATTATCAACAAAAAAGTATTTGATTTTACTATTAACAAGGCCTTCTCTGATGTAATTCTCAACTGTAAACAATTACAACGCAAGGGCCAATCGGGTACCTGGATCACCGATGAACTGGAAGATGCCCTTTTGCAACTCCATGCCCTGGGTTATGCCCAAAGCGCAGAAGCCTGGGAAAACGGGGAATTGGTGGGGGGATTATATGGCATCCGGATGCAAAACCTATTTTTCGGAGAAAGTATGTTTGCCAAAACCAGTAATGCCAGCAAGTTTGCATTTATCCGGTATGTGCAGCAACTTCAATCAACTGGAGTAGTACTTATCGATTGCCAGGTTTTTACTTCTCATCTCGAAAGCCTGGGAGCAGTGATGATTCCGAGAAAAGATTTTATGCAGTACCTGTCAAAAAATGAACAAGGCACTATTTTGTAGCTGTACAATTTCCCAAAAACTGCATGACTAAGGCAGGTTAATTATACCCATACATTCGGGCTACGTCCTTTACAATGTTTTCCATGTCCCTGTCCCTAAGGTAAGGATCATAACTCTGTTTAAGATTACTCCCAAATACCACGGCAACGGTTTGCCAGAAAGCAGCAGTGATAAAACCCTTGTACTCATCAATAATTTCGTAACAGTTGTTGCCCGTTTCGCGGTTAATGAGTTTCATCAACACTTTTCCCTGGTAAACCGACAATTGGGTTAGCTTACTGGTAAAGTCTCTTTTGAGTTCTTTCTCACGGGAACGGATGATTTCCCGCCTTTGCTTTCTATCTGATACATTCACCAGTCTTGCATTGATTTCATTCATCACCCTACTGGCAGCTTTGGCATAGGGATAAGTTACATATACGGCATTGCGTAACCTTGTCCAGTCGGCCCAATACCTGCGTTGCTGCGGGGTTAACTGGGTATATACGGTAACAGGAGGCAGAACGGATCCCGGAATTGTATCACCCTCCGGAGTCACAAAAGCATAGACTTTAATGGTATCAAAGCTGCCATGTACCTGCTCCTGCGCCTGTAAAGGCTGCAGGTTGCCCATGGCTAATACCCATAACAGGACAGGAATAATATGTTTTTGAGACGACTTCAAGTGATTTCCTTTTTAAAAATAGACAGTATTCTGCTTATTTATGCTGTCTGCCACAAAAAGTAACCTATAGGATTTGTTAAGAAACCTTGTAAAGGGTTCTGGCTGATAGCCTCACCCGCTGGTAAATAGACATGAAAAAACCTACTACCATTACCATTACTCCCAGCCATAGAATATTAATCATGGGAAATTCATAAACTTTTAGTGTAATGAGGTCTGTAATGGCTGAGCTTTCTTTCACGCCAATTTCTAATTTGCCGGAATCCTGGTCAATCACTTTGTTAAATTTCAGGACCAGGCTTTGGGACTGCACAGTATCGGTGATGCTCCTCAATTCCAGGCCTTTCAGGGCAATGCCCGGTTGTGCAGGATATCGCCGACCATCCTTGGAAATGATGGTCATATCCAGGAACAATGCGGTTTCATCAGCCGCATAACTGTTCTTCAACTCTGCGGGATTTACCAGTACTTTGTTGAGTACCATGAGGCCATTACCATAAAAAAGGGTATCTCCCACTTTTACTTCCCGGCTGCGGAAACTGGTGGTATCGGCACTGTTGTTCTCCTGAAAGGAAGTGATGTATACAAAAATGTCTTTGTACCAGTAATGTTTGGCGGCGGGATTGGCAGAGAAGCCTTCTCCCCCCTTGTTTTGCTTGATTACATCGGGATATAACTTGAAATGGTCGCTACCATCCTTGGCCTTGAAATCGATGGCGAAATACCGTTTTCTGTCCTTCTCATTAACGGTATCGGAAGCATAGGTAACCATGTATTTACCCATATCGGTGGGTAATGCTTTGAACAGGGTGATGTTTTCAGCGGGGTCACCGGCGGCACTACCCTTGGCCTCTTTTTGCAATGGAGTTATGCCGGTAGTATTCCAGCTAAGCACCGTTTTCTTGGCGGAGGAAATTAATATCCCCAACAATACCAACCCAAAACCAATATGCGCTACTGAAGCGCCGGCAGCTTTGATCTTGCCTTTCAGCCCCAACCATATATAGGACATATTGGCCACTACGGCATAAACAGCTGCAAAAATGGCCAGGTGGATAGCAAAGAGAAAGCCCGGGCCTTTTTTATCGTAGTGAATCCCGCTAAAAAAGGAAATGCACAGACTGATGATAACCGATATAAGCGTGGGTATCCATATTTTTCTGCCCAACAAAGCTTTGGGAGTGTCTTTATATTTCAGGTATTGGGTAATGGCTGTTAACAGACCGATTACCACTGCCACAAATACCTGTATCTGGTTATAGGCGAACTCAGGGTCTTCGGGTGGGGCTATTTTGGTTCCAAAAAGCTTGTTTATTACCGGTGTGGAAGTCTTGGCAATGATTACAATACCTGCCAGGAACAATACCAAAGACCCAATGAACATCCAGAACTCCCGGCTATAGGTATTTTCCTCTTTGATAATTGTGGGAATGGATTTATATCGCCTGATATACAGGATCAGCGCCGGAACCAGGAATACCAGCAGAAATAACAATAACTGCACATTCATTCCCAGATCAGTGAAAGCATGTACGGAGGTATCACCCAGGATACCACTCCTGGTAAGGAAGGTGGAATACAGAATGAGGGAGAAAGTGATAATGTAAAAGAAATAGGCAGGCCGAAGCGAATATCCGCTGTTCTTATATATCAGGTTGGTATGCAGTCCGGCCACCAGGGTAAGCCAGGGCACCAGAGAGGCATTCTCAACAGGATCCCATGCCCAGTATCCGCCAAATGAAAGACTTTCATAAGCCCAGGCTGCACCCATCATCACCCCTGTTCCCAAAACCGCTGCAGAAAAAGATGCCCAGGGTAATGCAGGTTTGGTCCAGTTGTGCTGTTTAGAAAACAATCCCGCAATAGCATAGGCAAAGGGAACAATGGTTGAGGCAAATCCCAGAAATAAAACCGGAGGATGAATCACCATCCAGTAGTTCTGCAGAAGGGTATTAAGGCCGTTCCCATCCTTCACAAAACTTAAATATTCTGGTCTGCTGAAAATGGGGGCATCCATTTCATTGCGCAGGAGTACAAAGGGGCTGCTACCAATTTTATTGCCAAAAAAGTGTATACCCAGCAGCATAGTAGCCAGACAAAACTGGGCAAAACTGATGACCATCATCACCCCTGCTTCCCAATCTTTGGCGCGCCAGATCAGTATCCATCCCAATACACAATGCCAGAAACTCCATAACATGAAACTGCCTTCCTGCCCTTCCCAGAAACAGGCAAACAGGTATTCTGTTTGCAGGCTTTTGTCGCTATGGGTATAGGCGTATTTGTATTCAAAAAGGTGATGGGAAATGATGTAATAAAGGGTAGCAAAAATAACCAGGACAGCAATGGTTTCAATCAGGAAAGCAGTCCTGGCCAATTTGATCCAGCTTTGCCGTTGGGCACCTTCTAACCGGCTTGCTTTGAAAAAAGCTACCGTGGCTACCAAAGAAGCCATTAGGGAAAGTATGGCAAAAAAATGTCCTAGCTGTCCGGGAAACAAATGTTCTCCAATATAATTCATCGTTCGCGCTGTTCTGTGTTAATATGATAACATCCCGGGCATCGGGAAGTTGTTATACCCCGAAATAATTTGTATCAAATCAATTGGAAACCGTTGGTATCTGCCCTTTCATGGCATTGGGATCATCCTTGTATTTCGAGGGGCATTTGAGCAATATGTCTTTGCATTCAAAATGGTCGCCCTGTACCCTGCCTTTTAATACAATCCTGTCACTTTTTTCCATATCAGTGGGCTTGTTATTATGGTACACCACTTTTATGCTGTTACCAAGTGTGTCAATGGCAGTAAAACTGAGGTAATTCGGATTTTTTACCGCATCATATTCCATGGGTTGCTGTTTATCCAGTTTGGCAATAAGGTTGACAAACTTTCCCTCTTTTTGGCGGGCAGAGGCGATGGTTTCATAAGTGGTCAGGTCACCTGTATAACTGATGAGTACCACGATGGCCGCTGCAATTAAAACCAACAGTATGATATGCGTTTTTTTCATTTAGGTCATTTACGCTGCAAAAGTAACCCAAAATCAACATTTTAAGGGAAGTTTATGACTGGCGGAAGGTGTTAAGATGTTAAAATCACAAACTCCCAACTTTACAGTAATTTGCACCCTGTTTTTACCATATAAGGATTTGAAATGGCTGATTTATCGCAATTTGACCCCAATGCTGCGGGCAACCCTGATAACAATATTTTCGGACTCCCCTTTACCGAAGAGGATGCAAAACTGGTAATACTACCCGTTCCATGGGAAGTAACTGTTAGCTATGGAGCCGGCACTTCCCGTGCAGCAGACCATATAAACAAATGCAGTAAACAGGTGGATTTGTTTGATGTAGATGGCAGTTTTGGCTGGAAGCAGGGATTTTACATGAAACCCCCCGACAAGCGCATCCTGATGAAAAGCGATTACCTGCGCAAGGAAGCTGAACTCTTTATCGATTATATTTCAAAAGGGGAAGCAGCAGAGGACAATAAATTCATGAGCAAGAGCCTGAAAGAAATTAATGAGGGTGGAGCCATGCTCAATAAATGGGTATACGAACAAAGCAAAGCTTTATTGGATAATGGCAAACTGGTAGCCATATTGGGTGGTGACCATAGCACACCCCTGGGTTTTATGAAGGCCCTTGGTGAAAAGTATGGAGATTTCGGGGTCCTCCAGATTGATGCGCATTGTGACCTGCGAAAGGGCTATGAGCAGTTCACCTATTCACATGCCTCTATCATGTACAATGCCTTACAGGAAATACCGCAACTAACCAAACTGGTGCAGGCAGGGTTACGTGATTTTTCTGAAGGCGAATGGGACCTGATCTGCAACAGTGATTTTAAACTGATTGCCTACCTGGATAAGGATATCAGGCAAAGAAAATTTGAAGGGGAAACCTGGAAAACTATAGCTGACGAAATTATCAGTCATTTACCGGAAAATGTTTACCTCAGTTTTGATATTGACGGATTAGACAGAAAACTCTGCCCCAACACGGGTACTCCCGTTATAGGTGGATTTGAAGCAGAAGAAGTGCTTTACCTGGTTAAACAAATATGTACCAGCGGCCGGAAACTGATTGGTTTTGACCTGGTAGAAGTTGGGGTTGGTCAAACTGACTGGGATAGCAATGTGGGTGCCCGGATATTATGGCGTTTGTGTAACCTGATGATCCTTAACCATAGTTAAATCATGGCGAAAGAAAAAGTATACGATTTTATCATTGAGTTGAAAAGACCAGCTTATATCCTTGTGGATACCATTTCGCAATTAATGTTATTGCTGGCTGTGATAGCCATCACCAAAACGCTCAGTGTATCCGGACTAAATTGGGAAATATGGGTAGTTATCCGGACAGCAATTGTTGCAGGTATTATAGGTTGGTGGATTTATTGTCGTTTCCAAATCAAAAAAGGAAAAATCCCCTATTATCGGCTGGCAATAGTCTTAGCCGCATATGGCTGGTACATCCAGCCGGGTGGAAAATATATTTTCCTGGTTTATTTACTGGCAGCCATTTTGGAGAAACAGGCAAAATTTCCGCAGGAAATCGCATTTGATGAGGAAGAGATAGTTATCAATTCCTTCCCTAAAAAACATTACCAATGGTCAGCCATTGCCAACGTGGTTTTAAAAGATGGCATCCTAACAGTTGATTTCAGAAATAACCGGCTAATCCAAAAAGAAATAGAGACCCCTGCAACCGAAAGTCTGGAAGCAGAATTTAATCGCTTTTGTGCATACAGGCTTACACAGCAACCAGCCGTTATTGATTGATGAATGTTGTTAAGTTAGAAGTTAAAAAATCCAGGAATGATCGTTAACCAGTCACCCTTTTTACTCTACTCAGATGGTAAGGGAAATATTTTTGAAGATACCAGTCTTTTTGCGGTAGGAAGAGCAGGATGGGATGCCTTTCCCATTCCGGAAGAAGAATGGATAGAACTACCGGATGGTGGTAATTTGTATGAGTTACCCGGCAGAAGGGGTATCGGTATGGATACAGTAACCGGTGAAATGCGTTTATGTGAAAAGGGATGGGCAGTAGCCGCTTTCATTCCGCCCGCCCATACAGGATTGTACCTGGCTGCTTACGAAACCTTACCGGATGCGCCTACCCTTCCCCTGTTTTGTTATACAGCTGCTGGCTGGCTACATGAGAAAACATATGTGCCGGCTGTTCGGATTGAAAAAGACATACGCCAGGAAAATGCCGGATATAATACGGATAAAATACAATCGGGTACCCAACAACTGTTACAGGCGTATCCCAATAACCGATTGGTGAAGCACCTGATGGAAAATTGTTGCATGACATACAATTGTCCGGCAGCCCGTAATTTTTCTTTGGGAAGATGGGAATGTCCCGTGCCTACTTCACCTGCCTGTAATGCCAACTGTATCGGTTGTATTTCCTTCCAGCCGGAAGAAGAAACCATTGTATCCACCCAGGACAGGCTGACTTTTAAACCCACTGCAGAAGAGATTGTGGAGTTTACGGTGCCGCATTTGCTGGAAGCCCCATTCCCCATTATTAGTTTTGGACAGGGCTGTGAGGGAGAACCATTGTTGATGTGGGAAACCATCAGGGAATCCATCATAGCCATCAGGAAGCATACCCCCAAAGGAAGTATCAATATCAATACAAATGGCTCCAAACCAGATGCCGTGAGAGCATTGTGCGAAGCAGGGCTTAACAGTATTCGGGTAAGCACCAATTCAGCGCGCAAGCATATATATGAACCGTATTACCGGCCCAATAATTACCAGTTTGAAGACATCGTAGAAAGCCTGAAAGTGATGAGGAGTTTCGGGGGCTGGGCCAGTATCAACTACTTTGTTTTTCCGGGAATGACGGATAGTGTGGAGGAATATGAGGCCCTCCGTAAACTGATAACAGATACGGATCTGAGTATGATTCAGTGGCGTAATTTCAATATTGATCCTGACTGGTATATGGGCAAAATCGGCGTACATGAAACCGGTGAGATGCTGGGTGTAAAACAAATGATGGAACTGATACAGGATGAGTTTCCCCGTTTACGGTTTGGTTATTTTAACCCCAGTATGGAGCGCATGAAGGGGGACTACGACCACTATTTTGCAGGTGGACAAGTTTCACAATGATGTAAACAATGGACGTTCTGATAATACCCCCAGCCTTACCGAATGAATATTACACCCGAGAGGAGAAAAATTTATACAGGAACTGCTTTAGCCATTCTGGCAACCATTGTTTGGTCGGGCAATTTCATTGTAGCAAGAGGGGTTAATACCCTGATTGGCCCCGTGAGTCTGGCTTTTTTTCGCTGGCTAAGTGCTACCTTACTTATTGCCCCCTTTGCCTGGAAAAAATTTCAGGAAGAAAAACCGCAAATTTGGGAAAACCGGCGCTACCTTTTTTGGGTATCCCTTACCGGTATTGCAGTGTTTAACACCCTGGTTTACCTTGCAGGACATTATACAACTGCTATCAACCTGGCACTCATAGGCACCACTTCTTCGCCCGTATTTGCTACCCTGATGGCCGTATTTATTTTGAAAGAAAGAATTACGGTATTCCGGATATTGGGCATGCTGATTTGTATGGCAGGGATCATTCTACTGATTTCCAGGGGAAGTTGGGAAATGCTCAGGGGTTTCCATTTTTCCCGCGGAGACCTTTTTATTTTAGCAGGTGCTTTGTTTTTTGCTTTGTATAATATACTGGTAAAGAAGAAGCCCGGGTTACTTTCACCGGTCAATTTCCTGTTTGTGATTTTTGGATTAGGTACTTTACTCCTATTACCTGCTTTCATCATTGAAAGCATTTTCTACAACCCCATAGCATGGAGCTGGTCGCTGGCAGGCATTATTATTTACCTGGGAGCAGGCACATCTGTAATTGCTTTCCGTTTATGGAATGTTGCATTGCATTCATTAGGTGCAGCCCGTACTGTTTTGTATGGCAACCTGATTCCAGTTTTCAGTACCATTGAAGCCGTGTTGCTACTGGATGAAAAAATAACCCCTATCCAGTTCCTCAGTGGTGGTTTGGTAATTGCGGGGTTGATAATAGCCAATGTCAGACGAAGAAAAAGTACGCACCTAAACAATACCCAAGCAACCCAATAACGTTTACCTGAATAATGGATAACCTGACCCTGTTTTACCTTTGCCTTTTTGCTTTCTCAGCAGGTTTTGTAGATGCCATCGCAGGCGGGGGTGGTCTGATTCAAACACCGGCATCCCTAATATTATTACCCGGATATCCGGTAGCCGCTGTTATAGGATCCCTTAAAATACCGGCTTTTACGGGAACTTCATTGGCTACAATTCAATACCTGAAAAAAGTAATCATTCGGTGGAAAGAGGCATTGCTAATGTGCCTGGTTGCCTTTGTGGCAGCTTTCGCAGGATCAGAACTGCTGACCCTGGTCAGTAACCGTTTTATGAAGCCGGTTATTTTTGGTGTGCTGGTTTTGGTTGCCCTATTCACCTATACAAGAAAAAATTTCGGGCAGGTGCTGGTGAAAGACCATTCGAAAAGGAGGCGTCTGGGTTATACGTTACTGATTAGTTTGACCATCGGTTTTTATGATGGTTTTATCGGGCCGGGAGCCGGGAGTTTCCTGGTTTTGGCTTTTATCAGTTTTTTGGGATTTGATTTTCTGCATGCCAGTGCCCATGCCAAATTGGTAAATCTTTCTACTAATTTGGGCTCCATATTGCTGTTTGCCCTGAAAGGGAGTATACTTTGGAGTATAGCGCTACCCATGGCGATTTGTAATGGCTTCGGGGGAATACTGGGCGCCAGACTGGCCATTGTTAAGGGTAACCAATTTATCAGGATATTCTTTTTATTGGTCATAACAGGCACCCTCATCCGGTTCGGTTATGATGTATTTTTCAGATAAATGCCGGAAGGTATTTTTCTATAAACAACACCCAAACTATACTTCTCTATCCATCCCCGCTTAATCTTAACCTTTCTTTATACCCGAATAGTGGATTACCCTTGGCATAATCAGGTAATTTTCAACATAAGACTTCAACCCTGCTAATAGAGGTATATTTGATATGACCAATCAGCAAATCATGACCGCTTCCTTTGAAAAGGAAAAAAATATAAAGGCACTGGGCTATACGGGTATTATCTGCGGGTTATTATTCCTGCTTTTCTTTTACCTGCAATGGACTTTGCCGGTTATACCACCACCCGATTTTGGGGAAGGTATTGAAGTGAATCTCGGCAATAGTGAAACGGGGTTGGGAGAGGTGGCACCCCTGATTCCCGGCGATCCTTCGGCAACAGAGGATTCCAGGACTGCCCCGCCCAAAACGGTTCAGCAGGCGGTTGCTCAACCCAGGATACAGGCTGATGAATATGCAGATGGGGATGCACCGGCGGTTAATAATACAAAAAACAAGCCCGCAACCAAACCCATTACGAATCCTTCCAATATTGTTAAGAAAACTACCGCAACCATAACCAATCCCTTACCTGCCCCACCCAAACCAAAAGCGGTTTTCAAAGGCGGAACCAGTACCACTTCCAGCGGGAATAAAGCAGATAGTTATAACGGTATAAAAGACCAGGGAATAGCGGGCGGTAAAGGAGACCAGGGTAATCCAAATGGAAACCCGCTTTCAGACAGTTATAAAGGCAATGCTGCCAGTGGCAATGGGGGGAATGGCGGAAACGGAGGGGTTAGTATACGGAGCGGACTGGATGGCAGGAGAATTACCAAATTACCTTCCTTCGAAGATGATTTTAATGAAAACGCCAAAATAGCTGTTGACATTACCGTAGACAGGTCTGGAAATGTAACCGCAGCAACGGTTAACCAGAAGGGTACGACTACTGCCAATACCAATATCCGTTCCATCGCCATACGGAAAGCAAAGAGTCTCAAATTCAATAATGGTAATGCAGAGGAACAGACCGGCACACTTGTTTTCAATTTCAAACTGCGCGGATAAATTATTGTTGCATATTTGCAGCAGTTTATGAATTACCAGCAAACCGTTGACTATCTTTTTGAAAAGCTACCGATGTTCAGCCGCATCGGACCTGCCGCTTTTAAGAAAGACCTGACCAATACGCTCGCCCTCTGCGAATTTCTGGGCAATCCCCAACAAAGATTTACATCCATTCATATAGCCGGCACCAATGGAAAGGGTTCTACCAGCCATATGCTGGCGGCTATACTGCAAACTGCCGGCTATAAAACGGGACTGTATACATCCCCACACTTAAAAGACTTCCGGGAAAGAATCAAGATAAACGGAGCATGGTGTGATGAATCCTTTGTTACTGGTTTTATTCAAAAAATACAACCCCTGATTGATACAATCGAACCCTCTTTTTTTGAAATCACCGTGGCGATGGCTTTTGACTATTTTGCTTCACAGGAGGTGGACATTGCCGTAATTGAAGTGGGATTGGGCGGTAGGTTTGATAGTACCAATATCATTACTCCCATAATGAGTGTGATTACCAATATCGGCTGGGACCATATGAATATGCTGGGAGATAGTCTGGATAAAATTGCATTTGAAAAAGCAGGCATCATTAAAAAAGGAATTCCTGTTGTAATAGGCGAAGTGATTCCGGAAACAAGACCTGTGTTTGAAAAGGCAGCCGGCGAATCCGAAATTTTTTATGCTGCTGTGAGAAGTTATATATCAGATTGGAAGTACCAGCACCATGCACTGGAAGTTACCGTAACCGATAAAGCATTGGATATACACAACACATACCAGCTTGACCTTACGGGACTATACCAAACCAGGAACCTCCTAACCGTTTTGGAAGTCTGTCACCAACTGCACCAGATGGGATGGCGCACAGATAAGGAAGTGGCCATGAAAGCCCTTCCCCAGGTAAAAAAACTTACGGGTTTACAGGGAAGGTGGGAAGTCATCCGGGAACAGCCCTCTGTTATCCTGGATGTAGGGCATAATGCAGATGGCATCCGGCAAATTCGCCAACAACTTGAGGTAACCGATTACCATCACCTCCACATCATTTTGGGATTTGTGAAAGACAAAGACCTGGGAAATATCTTACCCCTGTTTCCCCAACTGGCTACGTATTATTTTACACAAGCAGCGATACCCAGGGCTATGGAGGCAGCGGAACTTCAGCAATTGGCAGTTAAGGAGGGTCTGGAGGGTAAATGCTATGCAAATGTAAACGAGGCACTTCAGCAGGCTTTGGCAATGGCACACACGAATGACCTGATTCTCGTATGTGGGAGTGTATTTCTTGTGGGTGAAGTAACCTTATAAATCTTTATTTCCCCTCAACAAATTCCAACCAGCCCAGGGTTACCAGGGCATGGTACAGGGGACCTATCTGAACACCATGCTGCATGCGGTTTTCACGCAACAATTGCCATATTTCATTGCGGGAAAAAGAAACCCTGTCGATATCTTCGAGGGCGTCCTGATTTTGGCTTTGTGTAGCTACTGCATTCCGGGCAAGATAGAAATAAGCCGTATTGTTATTGATGGCAGGATTCGGGGCCACTTTCATCAAAAAACTAATGTCGTCAGAAGTATACCCTGTTTCTTCTTCCATTTCACGACGGGCAGCAACCAATGGGTCCTCTCCCTGCTCAATAATTCCCCCTGGCAGTTCATAAGTAGTCTGGTCTACCGGATACCGGTATTGTCTTACCAAAACAATACGCTCCTCACTGGTTACCACCACTGTATTGCTCCAGTCGGGCAATTCCACCACATAATAAGGTTCAATGATCCGGCCATCCGGAAACTCGCAACTATCGGCCCTTGCATGAAACCAGCGGTCCTCATAAACATAGCGGGAGGAAAGCATTTTCCACCGCATATCTCTTAGGGACTCCCCTTGTTTTTTATCTTCCATTACCAGTTTTTACTTTCCCGCAGTACTGTGATATGAGCCGTATGGTGCTTGCCATGCCAGGCATAGAGACCCAGTAAAAACCAAAGGCTCATTTGTCTTCCATGCTCCGGATGCACCACCATTTTGGTTGTCCAGTCTGTCTCAGTTAATTCCTTAATGGAATGCCACCAACGAATATGCAAAGCATGTAACAAGGTAATGGACACATTTACTGGTACCGATTCAATATCATTAAGTTTTGCCCATGCATTTTCATCATAAGGTTTGATAACCGGGTTTTCTTCAGTCAATGCCAGTTTCATCCTGGTATAGGCATTCATGTGGCTGTCTGCAACATGGTGTACGAGTTGCTGAACAGTCCAGCCACCTTCTCTGTATGGCGTATTTAATTGAGCAGTATCCAGGTTTAGCAGGGAGCGCTCCAGCTCTTCAGGCAGAAATTGTATATCCAGTAACCATTTTGCTTTTTGTGCTTCTGAAAAGGGCTGCGGCAAATATTTGCCTATGGGATAACGGGGATCGGTGGTCATTAGGGTTGGTTTGGGGTTTGGAGTTTGGAGTTTGGGGTTTGGGGTTTGGAGTTTGGGGTGCCATTATACTATACGTTTTTTCTACCCTTCTCTCAATGCATGACCGGTTAGGTTAATGAATACATCTTCGAGGTTGGCTTGCTTTACCTCTTTGGGTTTTTCGAAACCGGTGGCTACCAGGTCATCAATGAGTTTATCGGGTGAATTGAGTGCAATAATTTTTCCGCTGTCGATAATAGCCACCCTTTCACAAAGTACTTCGGCCTCATCCATATAATGTGTGGTAATGATAACCGTTGTGCCCTGGTTCCTGATTTGCCGGATCAGTTCCCATAAATTTCTTCTTGCCTGCGGGTCCAGCCCGGTGGTAGGCTCATCCAAAAAAATAACCCTTGGATGGTTGATCAGCGTAGTAGCAATCGAGAATCGTTGTTTCTGGCCACCGCTGAGCTCCTTGAATTTGGCAGCGGCTTTATCACGGAGGTTTACCTTGTCCAGCAAGGCAAGCGGGTCAACCTCCTCATTGTACAGCCCGGCAAATAAAGTAATCAGTTCCACCAGGTTAAGGCTGGGATAATACCCTGAGGTCTGTAGCTGAACACCAATTACTTTTTTAATGTCATTGGGCGATTCATCCAGGTTATACCCATCCACCCATATTTCACCACTGGTTTTGGTACGGAGGGTTTCCATAATTTCAAGCGTGGTTGACTTACCTGCTCCATTAGGACCCAGTAGCCCAAAGATTTCTCCTTCCGTCACGTCAAAACTAATTCCCTTCACCGCATGAAAATTACCATATTTTTTATGGAGGTCTTTTACTGAAATAATGGTTTTTCCCATAATTTAAAATTGATAAACCAACCCTGCTTTACCGGGTGCAACCCCAATACCCAATGCAGCCCTGCTGGTTTGCTGGTTAAATAAACTGACTGCCATATTCAGGTTTTTTTGTCCCATAAGTGTAAGGTATCCTCCCGTAATACTGGCTGCAAAACCGGTCCCAAACAACAACCATCCTGTTCCTTTATCAGTTCTGTCAGAGCCGGTAACTATGCGTAACCCTACAATAGTGGCCACGGTTCCGATGATGCCAATAACCTGACCTGTAACCTTATTACTTTGGTGTTTCCGGTACAAATCAATTATTTCATCATTCCGGGTTTTGTAAAACAAATACTTAAATTGTTTACTACCCTGGTAAAGCGTATCGTGGTAAAAAATATGATTGGGTTTTCCGGAAATCACATAATTCATCTTACCCGGTTCAATTCTTTGTTGTGCGTTGGTGCTGGTGCTGAAAAAACATAATATACCTACCCAAACGATGATTCCTTTCATTTACCTTGTTTTAATCCCTGTGAATGATTCTAATTCCTGCATCATTAAGTTACTGCCAATAAACAAAGGCGTGCGTTGGTGCAGTTCTGTTGGTTGTACATCCAGTATCCTTTCCTTGCCATTGGTGGCCATACCTCCGGCTACTTCCACAATAAAAGCGAATGGATTGGCTTCATACAATAACCTGAGTTTACCTTCTGGTTTGTCATGCGTGGCTGGATACATAAAAATACCCCCTTTTATCAGGTTTCGATGGACATCGGCAACCATACTGCCAATATATCTTTGTGTATAGGGTCCGCCGGTTTCTCTGGTTTTGCGTTGGCAGTTATCAATGTATTTTCTTACCCGTTCATCATACTGGAAAAAATTACCATGGTTCACAGAATAAAATTTTCCGTTTTCGGGGCATTTGATATTCGGATGGCTGAGTGAAAACTCCCCTATAGACGGATCCAGGGTAAAACCATTAACGCCGCGGCGGGTAGCATAAACAAACATGGTACTGGAACCATAGATAATATAGCCCGCAGCTACCTGCTGGTTACCTGGTTGTAAAAAATCTTCCTTACTGCAGGGCTTTCCCAACTCACTTACCCTTTTGTACACACTGAAGATGGTACCGATAGAAACATTCACATCAATATTACCACTCCCATCCAAAGGATCGAATAGTACCACGTATTTACTTTGGTTGCTGATCTCATCATCAAACACCACAAAATCGTCCATTTCCTCACTTCCGATACCGGCACAACTGATGCCATGCTTCAATACGCCCATGAACTGGTTGTTCGCAAATATGTCGAGTTTCTTAACGTCCTCTCCCTGTACATTAATGGTACCGGCATCTCCCAAAAGGTCAAACAGTCCGGCCTTATTCACTTCTACATTCACCCTTTTGGCCGCCAGGGCTACATCCCTCAGCAACCTGCTTAATTCTCCTGTGGCTGATGGAAACTGGCGTAACTGGGTAAGGGTAAATTCATCTAAAGTGAGGATATTCCTGTTCACTGTCATGAGCAATTCGTTTAGATAAAGTTAGGAACTGGGAAGTAATCTGCTTGATAATTTTTAGCATCTGTGGCATTACGCTGCACAATTTCCACTTATCATCAAAAGTAATAAATGTCTACACCAATAAGGGCTTCCTGTATAAGGAACAGGCAACTTTTTCTACTAACGCCGGTGGGTAAATTACAGCAGTAACCTGTTCCTTTTAACGTTTTCCCATAGTTTTGCCTTTTTAGGAACGTTTAATCAGTAACAGGATGAAAGTATTCAAATTTGGTGGGGCGAGTGTTAATAATGTAGAAAGAATCCAGAACCTGGCTAAGATAGTAGCCACTGAAAAGAAAGGCCCATTGGTTATAATCATTTCTGCTATGGGTAAGACCACTAACGGGCTGGAGAAAGTAGTGGATACTTTTTTTGCGGGAAATGCAGCAGAAGCCCTGCAGCTTTTTGACACAGTGAAACAATACCATACCAATATTGCCAAATACCTGCTGGTAACCCGCTTCAATAATTGCCTTAAACAGTTAACCGATTTTTTTACCGAGGTAGAATGGTTACTCCATGATAAACCTGTACGGGAATACGATTATTATTATGACCAGGTAGTTTGTGTGGGAGAATTACTCAGCACATCCATCATCAGCCACTATTTAGACGAAGTAGGAATCGCCAATCAATGGCTGGATGTCAGGGATCTCATCAGAACAGATAATACTTTCAGGAATGCGGGTATTGACTGGGCGGAAACCGGCACCAGAATACTAAACGAAGTCAGTACTGGTCCCGAATCCTTGGCTGGCATTACTATTACCCAGGGGTTCATCGGTTCTACTTCTGATAATGAAAGTACCACCCTGGGAAGAGAAGGCAGTGATTATACTGCTGCCATCTTTGCCAATATCCTGGATGCGGAAAGCCTGGTAATATGGAAAGATGTGGAAGGGGTAATGAATGCAGACCCTAAGGAGTTCCCGGAGGCGGAACTGATTTCCGAATTGAATTTTACAGAAATCATTGAAATGGCTTTTTATGGCGCGCAGGTTATTCACCCTAAAACCATCAAGCCCCTTCAGAACAAAAAAATAACCCTTTATGTGAAATGTTTTCTGGATCCTGCCCTTCCGGGAACGATTATCCATAAGGCAAATCTCAAAAACCTTCCACCCATCATAGTAGTGAAAAAAAATCAGGCACTGGTGCACCTGAAGAGTAAGGATTTTTCTTTCGTGGGGGAAGAACTGATGAGCCGGTTATATGCCATTTTTCAGAAAATCAAAATAAGTCCCAACCTTATCCAAACGGGAGCCATTAATGTACAGGTCTGCCTGGACAACAGAACAGATAAGATAGAGCAGTTTGCCTTTGAAGCCAGCAGCCTGTTCGACGTGTCTGTTGAAAAAGACCTGGAATTATTAACGATAAGACACTATAGTGTGGACATTTTTGAGAAGCTCACAACGGGGAGGAACCGGGTGCTTACCCAACGGACTCCGGAAACGGTGCAAACACTGCTATCCTGAGGGAAGTAAAAACTATAAAGCCACGTATTCCCCTTTTTTATTAATGGAAATTAGGGGTAGTTTTTTGGTCTTTTCAAAAGCATCAAACACTTCTTTGAGCCTTTCGGTGAATTGCTCGTATGCCGGATCTCCTTTACATTCTTTGGCGAGAAATGCCTTACTATTTTCTACATTATAGCGTACCGGAAAAATATGAACAGGTATGAAATCCTGTCCCTGTTCATTGGCGGTAGCCGCCAGAAAATACAATTCTTCAATCTGGGCATCACGGATAGGAATGCAACCAACCGTTACGCAACTGCCATGAATATAAATATCATTACCCGGTTTCAATGAATCGCTCAGCAAAAGGTCAGAGGCATTGGGATAATTCAGCCCCAGTGCCAGGTGATAGTTACTATTGGGCTTGAATTCGTTGATATAATAGAATCCTTCCGGAACCTGGTAATCCCCTTCAATCCGCTTGGGACCCAGTGCACCTGATAATGCACAAATATTATAGGTTTTAAACAGTTTAAAGGGTTCATGCCCTGATTCCCTAACCCAGACTTCCAACTGGCTGTCGTATTTAAAACTGCGTATATACATCTGCCGGAATGGCCAGCTAAGGTGTTGTGCTGCAAATTGTTTTTTAATCGTATCCGTCATTTGCCTGAAAGCATTACCCAATCTTGGATTGAGCCTTTGGCTAACAGGACCATCGGACTGTGCTTCCAGCCTGGTAAAGCCAACTATCAATATAAAAAATAAGCAAACGCGTTTCATGCAGTCAAAAATAACCATCATCTATTAAAAAGGAGTTTCCCAACCGTTAAATTAACGGCAGATCACCTAATTAAATTGCCTCCTGTTGGTTAATAACCTGTTTTAAAGGTTTCCACGTAGCGACTGCTCCCTTTCGATGGCTTCAAAAAGTGCTTTAAAATTGCCCTTCCCAAAGCTTTTGGCTCCTTTGCGCTGGATGATTTCAAAAAATACGGTTGGCCGGTCTTCTACCGGACGGGTGAATATTTGCAGGAGATACCCCTCGTCATCCCTGTCTACAAGAATGCCCAATTCTTTCAGGGGTTCCAGGTCTTCATCAATGGTCCCTACCCTCTCGAGTAATTCATCATAATAACTGGTGGGAACCTGCAGGAATTCCACTCCCCTGTTTTTGAGTTCGATAACCGTTTGCACAATGTCCTCGGTAGCCAATGCCACATGCTGGCAGCCCTCACCGTCGTAAAATTCTAAGTATTCTTCGATTTGCGACTTCTTTTTGCCTTCAGCGGGTTCATTAATGGGAAATTTAACAAACCCGTTCCCGTTACTCATCACTTTACTCATCAATGCTGAATATTCCGTAGATATATCCGAATCATCGAAACTCAGGATATTGCGAAAACCCATTACCTCCTGGTAAAACTTCACCCAATGATCCATCTGGTTCCAGCCCACATTTCCCACACAATGGTCTACATATAACAATCCTGTTGATGGCGGGTTATAAGGCGTTTCCCATTTACGGTAGCCGGGCATAAATACACCTTTATAATTTTCTCTTTCAATAAACAGGTGAACAGTATCTCCGTAGATATGTATACCACTCATTACTATATTCCCTGATCCATCTTTGAGGGTGGTGGGTGCCAGGTAACTTTTGGCTCCCCGAATAGTAGTTTGTTCCCAAGCCTCTTTGGCATCCTTTACTTTTAGTGCAATCATTTTAACCCCATCCCCATGCTTATAAATATGGTCTGCCATTTCATTATGGCTTCTGAGCGGAGTGGTGAACATGAATGTGAGCTTATTTTGCCTAACAACATAGCTGGCTTTCTCTTTAACACCCGTTTCAGGTCCGGCGTAGGCAAGACTTTGAAAACCAAAGGCCGTTTTGTAAAAATGGGCAGCCTGCTTGGCATTACCCACATAAAATTCGATATAATCCGTTCCTTGTAAGGGGAGAAAATCTGTATTGGCAACAACAGGAGATTTGCTTTTGGCAACCGTTTCCATAAAATAGATTTAAAATGAGAGTATACTAAAACAACAGCAGGGGTTTGCCGCTTCAAATGAATAGTATCCTCAGGAACCCATGGCCAGGGCTTCCATTAATGAGCAATAGCAGCAACGCTCATCATTGAATATTTTATGGGGATAGTCAGGTAACATCTTTACAAAAATAAACAATTAACCTGAAAGCGGGAAACCCACTATTCGAGTATGCTTCACTGTTCATAAAATATGGTGATTACTGGTTAGGTAATCCTTGTCCTGATTATCTTCGTAATCGCAAGCAAATTTATTTACTATGAAAGCAGGTATTTTAGGTGGCGGACAATTGGGCAGGATGTTGTTACAGGCATCAGCAAATTATGTAGTGGAAACCCATGTACTTGAAAATGACCCGCATTGCCCGGCGGCAGCATTCTGTAATCAATTTACCAAAGGAGATATCACCGATTTTGAAACTGTTTACCGCTTTGGAAAAGGACTGGATGTTTTAACCATTGAAATTGAATCCGTAAATGTTGAGGCACTTGAAAAACTGGCCGCTGAGGGTGTAAAGGTTTATCCCAGTCCTTCCGCTATCCGGATTATTAAAAATAAAATAACCCAGAAGGAATTTTACAAAACCCATGAAATCCCAAGTCCCGCTTTTATCATAACCGAAAACCGGGAAGCCTTGCAACAGCATACTGAATTTCTACCGGCAGTTCATAAAATAGGTCAGGGTGGATATGATGGCAAGGGTGTACAGGTTCTCGATCAACCCGAAGATATCACACTGGGATTTGATGCACCGGCTGTACTGGAAAAGAAAGTACCTATTCAAAAAGAAATAGCCATCCTTGTAGCCATGGGTAATACCGGCGAGACCGTTTTATATCCACCTGTGGAAATGATCTTTGATCCGGTATTGAACTTATTGGATTACCAGCTAAGCCCGGCTACTTTACCCGAAAAACTAAGGTGGAAAATCGAAGCATTTGCGATAAAAGTGGTTAAGTCATTACAAAGTCCGGGATTATTTGCGGTGGAACTCTATATTGATACCAATGGTGAGGTTTGGGTAAATGAAACTGCCCCCAGGGTGCACAATAGCGGTCACCACACTATAGAAGCCAATTATTCCAGTCAGTTCGATATGCTCTGGCGCATTATGCTGGGCTATCCGATGGGCAACCCTAAACCCATCCTACCCGCTTCACTGGTGAATATTATTGGTAAGGAAGGCTATTCCGGTGAAGCCATTTACGAGGGACTGGAGGAAGTTTTGAAGATGGACAATGTATTCGTTCACCTTTACGGAAAAAAAGAAACCCGGCCGGGCAGAAAAATGGGGCATGTAACCATTATCAGCAACGATTACCAGGACCTAACCTATAAAGCCCACAAAATTAAAAATACATTGAAAGTGATTGCTTAACTATAACGGGTCCGCTTCATATTTAGTGGCATCAGAAACCCAATTCCGATAAGGCTTTTCACCTGCAAAGCGGGAGATATTTTATTGTCACCAAATAAACGGATATCATCATCATAAATCATATCAAGGCTATAGGTGGCTGAGAAATTTTTATTGATCTTAAAAGAAAACAAATTGGTCATGAACAAATCCACATTACTCGGATTACTCTGGTAATTAGAGAAAAGGTCAACCCTGCCTTTGTAATTGATATTGGTAGCGATGGTATTGTTATAGTTGACGGTAATAAAAGCACCAATCTGCGTGATACTGTGCTGACCGGGCAGAATACCGTATCCCCCCCGCTTGGAAATGGCATTATTCGTTACCAGGGTAGACCGGGAGGTTAGCGGAGACACGAACATAGATAGCTTATCAGAGGGCTTATAATCAAACCCTACTGATAAAATCACATAAGCAGGGGATAGAAAAGAAGAAGAAAGCGTACCAATATTGTTAGAAAAAGTATACCCATCAAAAAACTGTGACCTGAAATTGAAAAGTGCCGATAAATACCATTTTCCCAAAGTGTCCACTTTATAGCCATATTTACTCAAATAGTCCAGTCTGTCGTCATTTTTTCGGCTCCCCTGGCTGGTGGATTGGATATATCCGAGGTTTACGTCCAGGTTATTGTCCCAACTATGTCTGTCTTTTTTGAAGTAGAAAAAATAATTAAAATAGCCGTTGACTGTCAGCGAAAAATTATCCCCTCCTGCAGCCCAATTGCTCAAAGAACCCTGTGCCAGGTTAAAACTCATCAAACCACCCCGTTTCCATTTCCATTTACTGGTATCCGCCTCCTTTTTAATGGTACGGGAAGTCTCATTCCGCAACCTGTTTACTACAATATCCTGAGCAGAACTTTCTATGCAAATTCCCATTATTAAAAATGCCAAAACCCATTTATGCATGCCTTCCTGAATTTTGCGGCTAAATTAGTTTTTATTGCCAACTTTCAACAAAGTAATGCTGCCAATCTGACATATACCGATTCATTTTAGTATTTTTGCAACCAAAATTTGGGTAAGGATGACCATGACAGGCTTTACAGAAAAATTGCATGATGAAAGCAGACAGGGGGAAGTATTTGCCGGTCTGCAGGTTTCAGCCGATTCGTATAAAAAATTCTTTTATATAGAGAGTTATGGATGTGCTATGAATTTCGCAGACAGTGAAGTGGTGGCTTCTATTCTGCAAAAAGAAGGTTTTGGGTCTACCCGCAACCTGGCTGAGGCAGACCTGATTTTACTGAATACCTGTTCCATCCGCGAAAAAGCAGAAATGACGGTCAGGAAAAGACTGACTGAATTCCGGCTACTGAAAAAACAAAAACCGGGAATGCTGATCGGGATGCTGGGCTGTATGGCAGAAAGGCTGAAAGCCAAATTACTGGAAGAAGAAAAACTGGTTGATTTGGTGGTGGGCCCTGATGCTTACAGAAGTCTTCCAGGATTAATTGCAGAAGCAGAAACGGGACAAAAAGCAGTAAATGTATTGCTGAGCAGGGATGAAACCTACGGGGATATTGCCCCCATTCGGCTGGACAGTAATGGTGTATGTGCCTTCGTTTCCATCATGCGTGGCTGCAATAATATGTGCAGTTTCTGCGTGGTGCCATTTACAAGAGGCAGGGAACGTAGCCGCGATGCCCATTCCATACTCACAGAAATCAGGGAACTGGTGGCCAATGGGTACCGGGAAGTTACCCTGTTGGGACAAAACGTTGACAGCTATTACTGGATTGATGAACAAAATGATACCACCATCACTTTTGCCAAACTATTGGAGATGGTGGCGCTGGTCTCTCCCCTGCTCAGGGTTCGTTTCAGTACGTCTCACCCAAAAGACATCACTGATGAGGTACTCTTCACCATCGCTAAATACGAAAACATCTGTAATTATATCCATTTACCCGTTCAGAGTGGCAGCAACCGGATTTTGCAACTCATGAACAGGACTTACACCCGCGAATGGTATATCGGAAAAATAAAACGGATAAGGGAAATCATTCCCGGCTGTGGATTGAGTACGGATATGATTTCCGGATTTTGTACCGAAACGGAGGAAGACCACCAGGCCTCCTGTTCATTGATGCTTTACTGCGAATATGACCTGGCCTACATGTACTATTACAGTGAAAGGCCCGGCACCCTGGCCGAAAGAAGGTACCCCGATGATATTCCGGAAGAGGTTAAAAAAAGAAGGTTACAGGAAATTATTGCCATACACCGGGAACACTCTTTAAAAAGTATGCAACGTGATGTGGGCAAAAATTTTAAAGTATTGATTGAAGCAGACTCCAAAAAAAGTGATGCTGACTGGCACGGACGCACTGATCATAACAAAGTGGTGATATTTCCCAAGGCCGGGCACCAACTTTCTAAAGGGGATTATGTTTGGGTAAAAATAAACCGATGCACGGCAGGCACACTTTTGGGTGAGGTAACAAAAGCAGCAATTGAAAAAAAAACAGACTCCACACTCCTGCTGGCATAGGCTTAAAGCGGGATTACGTGAGAATTAATACAGCAAATAATTAGCAATGGATTTACAAAGTATAAAAAACAGGTTTGGTATCATTGGCAATTCGCCGGCACTGAACTACGCTTTAAATACAGCAGTTCAGGTAGCAGCTACTGACCTCACGGTATTAATAGTTGGGGAAAGCGGCGTTGGTAAAGAGGTTTTCTCCCAAATCATTCATGCCCTGTCCTCCCGCAAACACAATCCATTTATTGCAGTTAACTGTGGCGCCATCCCGGAAGGCACTATCGACTCTGAATTGTTTGGTCATGAAAAAGGCGCTTTTACGGGTGCGGTAGATAGCAGGAAAGGATATTTTGAAACGGTTAGTGGGGGTACCATTTTCATGGATGAGATTGGCGAAATGCCACTGGGTACCCAGGCCCGCTTATTACGTGTTTTGGAAACCGGTGAATTCATCAGGGTGGGTTCCTCCAAAGTAATCAAAACCGATGTAAGGGTGATTGCCGCTACCAACCGTGAATTACTGGAGTTTACCCAAAAAGGCAGGTTCCGGGAAGACTTATATTACCGTTTGAGCACAGTGCCCATTCGGGTACCGCCCCTAAGAGACCGGAAAGAAGACATACTCTTATTATTCAGAAAGTTTGTGGTCGACTTTGCAGAGCGTTACAATACCAGTCCCGTACAACTGGATGAGGAAGCCAAAAACCTGTTAATCAATCATGGCTGGCAGGGAAATGTGCGGGAGTTAAAGAATATTGCAGAACAGATTTCCGTGCTCAGCAAGCAGAACCAGGTAAGCGGTGCAGAAATGCAACGGTTCCTGCCGGAAAAACTCAATAATCGTTTACCGGTTCTCGCAGCTTATGCCGGTGCAAGTCCTGAGTTTGCTAATGAACGGGAAATTCTGTACAAACTTTTCTTTGACATGAAGAAGGATGTAACAGAGTTGAAAAAGATGTTCCTGGATATCCTGCAGAATCCATCACTATCAGGGCCAGCAGCCAGTCATACTAGAGATTCACTGCTGAAAGACTTTCACAATAATGGTGAAATAGCTTCCCCACTAACACAAACTTCCAAGCCCCAAACAAGCGGAGTACAGCACAATTATCTGTCCCCGGGAAGTGGCTCTGCACAGCCAGTATTGATGAATGATGACGACATCCAGCAACATGAAGAAGTGGAGGAATCACTGAACATCATGGACAAGGAAAAAGAACTGATCGTAAAAGCCCTGAAAAAACACAAGGGAAAGCGAAGGGATGCTTCTCTGGACCTGGGTATCAGCGAAAGAACCCTTTACCGGAAACTTAAGGAATATGATATTGATGAATGAACTTAATGGATCCATAACATGACAATAAATAAAAGCAGCAGCATACCAGGGATTTTATTACTGGGAATAATAGGGTTCTTCCTGCCCGCCTGCAAAATCTATAAGTTTAATGATGCAGTGGTACAGGGCAATGCCAAAACTGTAAAAGTATTGAATGTGGAAAACAGGGCCAGGTATGTTAACCCCCAATTGGGCCCTAAATTCACCGATAAAATTCAACAGAAAATTATCAATGGCACCAAACTAACCAGGACCAATAATGACAATGCGGATTATATCATAACAGGAACCATTACCACTTATGATGCGAATCAAACAGTAGGTATTAATTCACAACAGGCTACCACCAACCGCTTAACGGTAACGTTGCACCTGTCTGTAAGAAAGAGCCTGGAAAATAAAACGGATGAGTTTGATGTCACCCGTAGTTTTGATTATTCTGCCAATCTTTCCCTTCAGCAGGCTGAGGGACAGTTACTGGATGAAGTGGTAAGGACGCTTACTGATGAAATTTTTAACCGTATCTTTTCAGACTGGTAAACAGGAAAACAACAAATTATGATCGGTATACAGGAAAATACCTGGAAACTAATGGCCGGCGAAGCCAGCTTCCAGGATATCCCTACCCCCACTTTAGAGAAATGGGTGGAAGATTACCCCTATTTTGGAGTGGCACAATTTTTTCTGGCAGCCCGCTTACAACAGGAGGGTAAAAGGGATTTATCCAAAACCAACTATTTCTTTACCAAACCGCTCTGGCTGCAATGGCATTTAGGGGCCGCCGCAGACATACGAGCCGAAAATACAGCTACACCTAGCCCTGCAGAAATTGACCCTGAACAGGAGATGGAAGAATCCCATCCTGCTCCTGTTGCAATGGAGAATAAAATTGCAGGTATGTTATCGGAGCAGTTTGCGGAATTTAAAAAACCCTTACACCCGGATACACAACTGGAATTTGACAGCCTGGAGGAGAAATTACATACCATCGATTATTTCGCCTCACAGGGCATCAAAGTGGATCTCTCGGCCATGCCACAGGACAAACTAACCAACCATTTGCTAAAATTCACCGATTGGCTGAAGCAGATGAAACACATGGATAGCAGCGGATCTGAACACCTGGACAGTAATCCTGACAGGGAAAATGCAGTGGTCGAAAATGCCAGACATTCGAATAAACCCAGAGAAGTATTGACGGAAGCCATGGCAGAAGTTTTGGAAAAACAGGGGCAGGTAGACAAGGCCATACAGCTCTATATCAAATTAAGTTTCTTAAATCCTGAAAAATCCAGTTATTTTGCTGCCAAAATCGAACAACTAAAAGGTATATAATATGATTATTGTGTTTTTAATTCTGATTGTGATTGCCTCAACGGCGCTGGGATTCATCGTTTTGGTGCAAAATCCCAAAGGAGGTGGCTTATCAGGAAATGTAGGTGGTTTCAGTAACCAATTAATGGGTGTTAAGCAAACAACGGATGTGCTGGAAAAAGGCACCTGGCTATTTTCAGGAATTATTGCTTTATTGGCTATTTTTTCTACTTTATTCCTGAAAGGCGGCAATACGGGCGCTACTGACAACTCAATTTTGCAAAAAGTGAATACCAACCAGACTGCGCCGGCACCAGCTGCAACCCCTGCTCCTGCCAATACCATTAACCTTAAACCGGATTCAGGCAAGAAATAAAACTAATTTATCTGACTTTCAGCCCTGTCCGTTCATACTGACAGGGTTTTTGTTTACATTAACGATATGAAAAGGATACTGGCCAGGTTCTTACTACTCTTATTGCTGGTTATAATGGCCGGCTACTGGCTGTTTTTCTCCTCTGCCACCAGTTTTTCCGGGAAAACCCAGTCATTTTATATTACTGACAGCACCCTTTCCCAATCTGCAATTCTACAGGAAATGGACAAGCAGGGAATCATCAAAAGTCCAGCCGCTTTCTCCCTCATTGCAGGCCCATTAGGGGTATGGGGAAAAATAAAACCGGGCAAATATGAAGTGAAAAAAGGCCAGAATATGGTGGAAATTGCCCGTATGCTGAAAAATGGCCGACAGGCTGAGGTAAAACTGGTCATTAATAAAGTCCGGACACCCGGGGAACTGGCTAAACTAATCAGTAAAAATTTTCTAATAGATTCTGCGGGAATCATGCGTTTCATCAGGTCTAACGATTCCCTGAAGGCTTTTGATACTGACACAAGCCAATTATTTACTTTGATCATACCCGACACCTATTCTTTTTACTGGAATACACCCTTGTCAAAAATTATCCGAAAACTCAGCGAAACCCGAAAACAGTTCTGGAAGAAAAATAACAGACTGCAGAAAGCAGCTGCGCTTAACATGGATCCTGAAGAAGTTTATACACTTGCGTCAATTGTAGAAGAAGAAACGAATTACGACAGTGATAAATTAAAAATAGCCAGTGTTTACCTCAATCGCCTTAACATCGGGATGCCATTACAGGCCTGTCCAACCATCAAATATGCGATGAAAGATTTTACCCTCACCCGCATTTATGAGAAATACCTTTCGAATCCATCTCCCTATAATACATACCGGAGAAAGGGTTTACCCCCCGGCCCCATTTGTACGCCATCGCCAACAACCATTGACCTTATTCTGGATGCCCCTAAAACCAACTACCTGTATTTTGTAGCCAAAAGTGATTTTAGTGGCTATCACCATTTCAGTGCTAATTATGCGGAACATAACCAATATGCGAAAGCATACCAAAAAGCACTGGACGCTTATATGGCCCGAAAAAAATAACCCGATTACTTTGACCAAACTGGAACACATACTATTAACCTCCCCCCCTGTTTCTTTTCTGAGAAAGAAAAGTAAACTATGGATCATACCGGGTTTCAAAGGACTGCCGGTATATGATGTGGTAATGTTTTTTTTCAGGCAGGTAAAAAAAATCGGATTATCAGAACGGGCATCTGCCATTTCATTTAACCTGATTATGGCCCTCCCGGCCGGAATGTTATTTCTTTTTTCCTTAATCCCTTACCTGCCCAAATCTGATAGTTTAAGAAAAGAAATTCTCAACCTATTCAAAGACATTACCCCCAATTCAGGAACCTATTCTTTTATCAAAAACATCATTGATGACCTGCTTGATACACAGCACGTAGGTATTTTTTCCTTTGGTTTTTTGTTGCTTATTTTTTATGCATCCAATGCCATGATTGGTATTATTCGGACTTTTGACAAGTCTATACAGGAGAATCGTGCAGTTTTTTTTCACAAAAGATGGCGAGCTATCCGTTTAACTTTTCTGCTCATTGTTCTGGTTCTGATTTCAACACTGGCCCTCCTGCTCGGCAGGGAACAACTGGTTTTTATTTTGAAAAATATTTTTCATGTAAAGCAGAAGGCCCGTATTACCTGGTGGAACGGCGTGAGGTGGATTGTTATCCTGGGATTGCTTTTTTATGGAATAGCTTTAATTTATAAGTTTGCACCATCGGTAAAAAAAAGATGGAAATTGGTTTCTCCGGGTTCCCTGCTGGCTACCACCTTAACCCTTATTACCACCCTTCTTTTCTCTTATTGGGTGAATAATTTTGCCTCTTATAACAAAGTATACGGCTCTATAGGCACCATGCTGATTATTATGGTGCTGATATATTTCAATTCGTTAATTCTGCTGATAGGGTTTGAATTAAATGTAAGTATTACCTACCTTACCCATGAAGCTGAGGAAAGAAAACGAAAAGAATCACTGGTAAAACCAACTTAATAATGGTTACTCACTTTGCTTTAGCGCATATATTTTCCCGTCAATCAAATATGACTGTTATGAAAAAGACAATTGTATTACTGGCCGGCATCTGTTTAATTACCGGTCTCAGGGCCCAGCGGTTTCATTCCATGCCACTCGGGGAACCGATACCTATGGCCAATGAAAAGCTATTGGATATTTCCGGCAGCCAGGTTTCCATTAAAGACGCCGGACTTGCCAATGGTGTTCTGGTTATGTTTTCCTGCAATACCTGTCCCTATGTTATTAAAAACCAATCACGAACAAAGGCACTGGTGAAATTTGCCAAAGCCAACCAGGTGGGGATACTACTGCTGAATCCGAATGAAGGCGACCGTGAGGGAGGAGACTCCTACCAGGCCATGCAGGAATACGCCAAAGAACAGGGGTATGATTTTTATTACGCAGTTGATAAAAACGCACAACTGGCCAATGCTTTTGGTGCTACCCGTACACCGGAAGTGTATCTTTTTGATGCCAAAGGGAGGCTCATGTACAAAGGAGCCATCGATGATAATCCAACCAACGAAGCCGGGGTAAAAAGATCGCATGCAAAAGAAGCCATTACTGAAATGACTTCCGGTAAACCCATCACTATTCAGGAAAGCAGGTCACTGGGTTGTGGGATCAAAAGAATATGATTCACGATAGGTAATTAACCCGCTATTTTATTCTACCAACTTTTGTAGTTCCTGTATGAGTTTGTTTTCAGGCAATTGCTGGTCAAAAAAGCGGCGATATTTTTTTGGGTTATTGACCATCAGGGTAACGGGTATGGCTCCATCCCATGATTTATCAATTTTGGGACAGAAGTCATCCGCATTGGTTTCATTTAACCAGACTATTTCGGATTTGTAGCCGTTTTTTTGGGCAAATTTTTTGATGGCAGCCGGATAATCGTCGGGGAAATCAATGCTGACAAGGATTAACTTCACTTTGTCCTTACTAAAATTCGCCACATTTTTTTCAAACCAGGGAATTTCCCTAACACAGGGTCCGCACCAGCTAGCCCAGAAATTGATGACCAGAGGTGTTTTACTGGTTTCAATGAGGTTGACTAATTCCCCGATAGTAAGTTTGGGTATTTCCTTTGTTTGGGATTTTGCCCAAAAGGATATTCCCAAAAATGCCAGGATGTACATAATTTTTTTCATAAAGAGGTTTTATCATTCATTTTCGGGAATGCCCCATTCTTTTTGCAGGTCTATTAACCTTTCACCTGTTAAAGAGGGATTGTCATACTGACCGGCAGCCGATTTCTGCCGTAAGGCTTCATAAATACTCACAGCACAGGCAACAGAAATGTTAAGACTCTGGATGATACCCATTTGGGGAATGAGGAAATTACCGTCTGCCAGTGACCTGATCCCTTCACTCACGCCATCGTGCTCATTACCAAACACCAGGGCGGTACTTTTTGTAAAATCAATCGCATACAAATTAACCGAATCAGTGCCCAAATGCGTGGTTAGGATTCGGTCGTATCGCTCCCTCAGGGCATTGAAACAGGTTACTGCATTGTCGAACTGATGCACAGTCATCCATTTAGCCGCACTGCTGCTGCTTCTGGGGCCGAATTTTTTTTGCTTGGGAATATAGGTATTCAGTATATATATATCCTGTATACCCACTGCATCACAGGTTCGCATTACCGCTGCTACGTTATGGGGATCATTCACATTTTCCATAACAACAGCCAGATTTACCTGACGCTTTGCCAAAACACCCAACAACTTATGCTTTCTTTCCGGAGTCATTTCAAATGCGAATATCACCAAATTTCGCCATGCGGCAGCAGGTAAACAAAACTGATTTCCTTTAATAAATCAATAAGGGCGATTTTATTTTTAATAGAAAATCGCATGAAGGTTTCTGCCACCATCATGCGATTTTCAAACCTGTATACCTGTATTATCCTTTACCATGACCGCGGCCACGTCCCCTGCCCCTGCCTCTGTCATTATCATCATCCCAGTCCCTTCTTCTGTCATCATCCCTTCCATCAAACCTGTTTCGGTTATCTTCCACTCTTTTATTGTTGAAATGCTGGTTATCACGGTACTGGTTATATGGATCGGTATTTTGGCGATATTCCGGATACCTGTTGTATACCTCCACCTGTGGCCTGTAGGTATTGTAATATTGAGGATACCTGTTCCGGTAGAATTGTGCCCTTACAAAGGGTCTTGGTTCGTTCACGATAACTTTGTAACCTCTGTACAAATCATACCCCCTGTAACGATTGGGTAGTTCATAGGCATTTACCCATCCGTATCCATCATAATAAACAAATTGTCGCCGGGGGATATCATAGAAACAATCAATTTCCGGCAGGTAATAATAATCTCCTGCATAATTACCCTGGATTCCCCAATCGGGTCTTGGGCCAATATTCAGGTTAAGATTCACCCTTACCTGGGCTTCAGCTGGCTGCTGAAATACCAGTGCGGTGAGAAAAGTCATGGAGAGTAGTAGCTTTTTCATAACTGATAATTTTATACCGGTACCATTTCAAATGGGGTGCCAGAAATAAAAAACACTGTTATGGAAATGTGAATGCGGTGTGTAAGGGTGCTCATTTCTGTTAAAGCAGGGATATCCCCAGTCCGGGTGTACCCGAAATTTGAACAAGCCCCGCTGTATACTGAAGACCGGATGCGATGTCTTCGGAAAGCAATAATGGCCCATCCATATCAACATGGTCTAACTGGGGAAGAAAATGGGCAATGGCTGCAGAACCCAGGGTTGACTCATTCATACTCCCCATCATTACCTGCATCCCCAGCAACCTGGCCTCTTTGATCATTCTCAGTGCAGGGGTAATGCCACTGCATTTGGTTAGCTTAATATTGATTCCATGAAAATGACCTGCACATTTTTTCACATCATTTTCGGTGACGCAACTTTCATCCGCAAAAAGGGGTATGGTGGATTGTGCAAATAGTTGTTTCATTCCATCCCAGTTATCCTTTGCCAAAGGTTGTTCTATCAGGGAAACACCCAACGCTGCCAATGCAGGAATTTTTTCCAGTGCCTCTTCCGTTGTCCAGCCTGCATTGGCATCTATGCGAAGGTCGGCTGTTGTATGATTCCTTATAGCCGTTACAATAGCGATATCATCCGGGGTTCCCAGTTTTATTTTATAAATGGGCCAGGGTTTGGCTTTTAGTTTATCCAGCATTTTTTCGACAGAATCGATTCCGATGGTATAATCAGTAAGCGGCAGGGTATCCCATTTAGTTTCCCATAGTTGGTAAAGGGGTTTCCCTTTCATCTTACCAAATAAATCCCATGCTGCCATATCAAGGGCACAAACCAAAAAAGGATTATCCGGAAATAAATGGTGCAGGTAATGCCAATACCGGTCGGGTTCAGTAAAGGCGAATTTTTCAACCAGTTGCCGCTTTAGCGAAAGGTCCGCTATCATTTTATCAACCGTAATCTGGTAATAGGCAATGGCCGGGGCTTCTCCAAAACCCATGAATGGCCCCAATTCCAGGGCAACCACCAAAGCGGGCTGGTGTGTTTTGGTTCGGCCATTTGAAATGGTAAACGGATATTCGAAAGGAAGGTTGGTTTGCCGGTAACTGAGTTTCAAGGATACATATTTATGCAAGCAAAGGTAAAGAACAGCGATGTATGAGAAAACACTATCTGCATTTACCTTCCACTGGCCAGGATACTTTCCCGTAGGGATTCGTTAAACTCGTTGCTTTGCAGTAAAGACTCAAGTGTGAGGTGCATCCGGTACTGCCAGTAATGTTTAGGGTCGGCCGGAATATTGATTCGCTCATCGGCCGGATTTTCCCGTCTCAATGGCTCATCAGATCCCAGCAGGTCCTGCACCTGGAAAATACTCCACATGGCAGGTGAATAGAGATGCTGCATAACAATAATCCTGTTTATCCATGCCTCACAATACATGGGAGCGGCACCTGCCTGCCCCAATTGGTGATTGTAAAAGCGCTGGATTCTTTCTCTGTCCTCTTCCCACCAGCCTCTGATGGTACTCATATCATGTGTGGAGGGTGTTACCACACTCAAATAAGGTGCATCATTGGGATGAAAGAAATCGGTGTTCTGTTGTTTGGGCATTCGCTGTATCTCAAGACTAAGCAACCCTAATTGCCGCATCACTTCCGGCACACAGGAAGGTACCATACCCAAGTCCTCGCCACAAACCAGCATATTGGTTTCCCGTTTTAATGCAGGTAATTTTTTCAAAGCTTCCTTCATCCAGAAATCATCCTGCCTTTCAAAAAAATAATTATTATACAGGTTTTTCAATTGTTCCTGGGTATCAGCAGATAAATGCTGGAAAGAGGTTGTATTCGCCATACCAAACCGGAAGTGGAACTGTTTGCCCTCCTCATTTTCAGCTACAAAAAGCAATACATTGCTTAACAGGTCATACAACCCCTGTTGTATTCTTTGGTGATGCGTATCCTTCTCTAAGGTGTTGAAATGCGCTTCTACCAGTCTTTGGGTGGCAAATTCGGGTAACAGGCTATAATTTCCGTTTTCCTCTTTTTGCAGAAAAAGGCTTTTGACCAGTTCATTATCGTAACCAAAAATCTGCCACAATACATTTTCAGTTATAAAAGGCCGTGTGTACCTGTCATAGTCAAACCAGATACCTCTTTCGGCAAATTCATTCAGGTAAACGGGTATGGAAGGCACGAAATGCCCCATAATGCCTTCCACCGCATCCATGGGAATACTCCAGATACGGAAAAAACCAAGTATATGGTCAATACGGAATGCATCGAAATAATAACTCATTTGCTCAAAGCGCTGCTTCCACCAGGCGAAGCCGTCTTCCATCATTCGCTGCCAGTTATAGGTAGGGAATCCCCAGTTCTGCCCCTTTATGGCAAAATCATCAGGAGGCGCACCTGCTTGAAATGCAATGTGGAATAATTCAGGATGCTGCCAGGCATCAGCTCCATGGCGGTAAACACCAATGGCTATATCGCCCTTTACAATAACCCCATTGCCATGTGCATAAGCTGTCGCTTCCTTTAATTGCAGGTGCAGTTGGTACTGGACAAAATAATGCAGGCATATATCTTCATAAGCCGGCGAATCCTCGGCAGTGAGTTTCACAATATCTTTCTCTGAATAATATTTGTAGGCAGGCCATTTACTGAAATCTACGGTACCATATTGGTCGCGTAAATAACAGAAAGCCGCATAGGAAACCAGCCAATGGCGGTTATTTTCGAAATAATCTTTATAAGTTTTAGTTGTAAGGAATTCTTTGTTACCCGATTGATAAACAGCGGAAGCGTAGTCCCATTTCAGTTTGGCAACGGCAACATAATCCACCACCGAAAGACTGTTAAGTCGCAGCCTCTCCGCTTCCAGTTTTTGCAATTTTTTACGGGTAGCCGGTATGGTTATTTTTTCCAGATTCAGGTATACCGGATGAAGGGCAAAAGCCGAGATAGCCGCATAGGGATAAGAATCCGTCCAGGTATGTGTAGCCGTGGTATCATTGATGGGTAGAACCTGGATCATTTTCAATCCCAATGCTTTTGCCCAGTCTACTGCCATCATCAAATCCGAAAATTCGCCAATACCAAAACTTTTTTCAGTCCGCAAACTGAATACAGGAATGGCCATTCCCGCTGCTTTCCAGGTATTACCGGGAAGGACGGCAAAACCATCGTTCAGGATGGTCATACGGTTTTTATTCCCGGTATCGTGCATTACCCGGTTATTACCGTCTTCATACCTGATAAACTGTTTCGACAAAGTATTATAAATACCATATTTATAGGCAATCGGAAATGACTCATCCGATAAATCAAGTGAACAACTATAAAAATCTTCCTCCTCAGGCCTACCCAGTAAAACAGGTTGCCCGGTATTCCAGTTACCCAGTTTTTCGCAACTGCCCAGCAAGCAAAGCGTTTCTCCTTTTAACAATAAAGGCGTTTTCACCTTTAGGGTATGGGTTGCATTTTTTTCGGAAGGTACAGGAGTAGATAATCGCCGGTCTTTCAGTAATACTTCAGTAAAGGGCTTCCGTATAAAATGCATTTTCAAAATACCCGGCAAAGTTCCACGCATCAAGGAGCAGGAGTTCCTTTGCTTTACTTTTGGAGAGGTTTATTTTTTTGTCATTTCCCCAGTCAAAACTATAATGCCCATCTGTATTTCTTAAAACATAATGATAGGTGATATCCCTGTTGATCAATGCTTCTTTGCTGACGTCAATAACCAGGTACCAATATTCCTCATTAAAATATTGCATGGGAATGGCCTTTTCGGGTTGGTTATTTCCCAACAGGGGATGGTCTCCCATAATAAAAAGGTCCTGTCCATAATGGGTATGGTAACGGATCTGAAAAATCAGTTTTTGTACACCTGCTTTGGCAACTTTTACAGACGACTTCTTCACAGTTGGCTTAGCCTTCGTGGCTTTTGGGGTAACCGCGGCTTTTTTTACGGGAGTTTTGGTGGCACTTTTTGGTGCATCTTTTTTTATGGTTTGTTTCGGCTTCTTTGTTTCTTTAGCTTGTCCGGCATTTTTAACAGCCGTTTTTGCATTTTTTACCCGGCTCTCCTTATCTGTTTGGGGAGTATTACCGGCAACAGGTTTACCCTTTTTATCAGTTTCAGTAGGGGCAATAGTATCAGTGCGATGTGAATTCTCAAAGGCCAAAGCAGATCAGTTTTTACTTGCTAAAGTAATGAAACAATGTGTAATTATAACACATTTAATAAAACTAATTATGGGTGCTTCCCAACAGGCCCCTATTCATCTCCCCTGAGGATTAAATCAGCCCCTTTTTCCGCAATCATAATCGTTGCTGCATTGGTATTTCCGGAAACTATAGTGGGCATAACAGAAGCATCAATCACCCGCAAACCTTTCGCACCATGTACTTTTAAGGCAGGGTCTACAACAGCCATTGCGTCTTTTCCCATTTTACAGGTACCAACCGGATGGTAGAGTGTTTCGGCACTCTTTTTAATATGTTCCATCAACGACTCATCCGTAAAAGGAATTTGCGGAATGTCAATACCCTCCACAGCATATGCCTTTAGCGGGTCAGCTTTGATGACTTCAATGGATTTTTTTAATGCTGCGAGCAGCACTTTCCGGTCATGGGTTATGGAAAGTAAATTAGGCTGAATAATCGGCGCATCACTGGGTTTGGAACTTTTCAACCCTACATATCCCCTGCTTTCAGGTCGGATTAAAATAGCCATGATGCTAAATCCATCTACCCTGCTAAATGTTTTCATGTCATAGATATCTGTTGAGTAATCAGGACTAATGCCTAACGGAACAAAATGAAATTGGATATCGGGCCTTTTGAGTTCAGGTTGGGATTTTAAAAATGCGTTGGCTTCAATGGGGCTATTGCTCAGTGGCCCTTTCCGAAAAAGCAGTTGGTTTGCTAATGCCCTAAGCATATTGAGTGGCTTTAGCAATGAATTAGCGGTGGGCACTATCGAACGGCAACTAACGCCTGTCCACACATGGTCCTGCAAATTTTTGCCCACTCCCGGCAGGGAAAGTATGGTATTAATCCCCTGTTTGTTCAACTCTGTTGTTTCGCCAATGCCTGATAGCATCAGTATTTGCGGGGAATGTATGGCTCCGGCAGATAACAGCACTTCTTTTTTACAATTAATTCTTTCCGAAGTGGCATGAGATGACATTACTTCTACCCCTACTGCACGCCCATGCTCTATCAGTATACGCTGCACTTTTGTTTGGGTTCTGACAGTCAGGTTGGATCGTCTTTTTATGGGTCGTAAAAAAGCATTAGCGGTACTCTGCCTTCTGTTTTTCTTGATGGTAAACTGTAACATACTGGCACCCAGTTGCTCCTCTCCGTTATAATCGTTGTTTCTGGGTATACCAGCCGCCTCACAGGCTTCAATAAAGATGGAAGCGAGTATACCCGGTTGTTTAGATAAAGTGACATTCATGGGTCCGCCCTCTCCGTGAAAGGGTGCCCCAAATTGCTCATGGTTTTCTGATTTGATAAAATAAGGCAATACCTCTTCATAACCCCAACCTTCATTACCCAAAGTTTTCCATTCATCAAAGTCAGCCCGGTTACCCCTAACATAGGCCATGGCATTGGTAGAACTGCTACCACCCAATGTCTTGCCCCGTGGAACATACAGTTTGCGGTTGTCCAGTTGGCTTTGCGGTTCCGTCCAGAATGACCAGTCTACCGCCGACCTGTTTAGTTTTGTATAGGCTCCGGGTATGTGTATTTCTGGTTTGTTATCCTTGCCCCCTGCTTCCAGTAACAATACCTTGCAGGCAGGATTTTCAGACAGCCGGTTGGCCAGCACACATCCCGCCGACCCCGCGCCAATGATGATGTAATCGTATGACATCCAATAAATATAAGGAAATATAAAATTGTACAGCCATGCACCATAATTAAGCAATGATTAAAATATTTACCCATTAATCAGTAATTAGAAAAAAGTGAGGACTACCAAAAGGTTTGTTTCTGCTTTTCTTCTATTATTTTTAAAAAGATTTAGGGTTAAGCTGACTACATTTGCTAGACTAACAATTGTTCGTATATGAGCCTGGAAAATAACCGCAACGAAGACTGGATGAAATTATTGGTAAGCCAAACCAACAACTATTTGTCGGCAATCAAATTGGGAGGGGGCAAAAAATCCATAGAAAAACAAAAACAAAGAAATAAACTCACCGCCAGAGAAAGGATAGCTTATTTGTGTGATAAGGATACACCCTTTATTGAAATTGGTGCATTTGCCGGAATGGGCATGTACGAAGAGGAAGGGGGATGTCCCAGTGGAGGAACCGTAGCCGGAATGGCCTATGTTAGTGGAAGGCAGTGTATCGTAGTAGCCAATGACCAGACGGTTAAAGCGGGTGCCTGGTTTCCGATAACAGGCAAGAAAAATCTCCGGATGCAGGAGATCGCCATGGAAAACCGTTTACCCATCATTTATTTAGTGGATAGTGCAGGTGTTTTTCTACCCATGCAGGATGAAATTTTTCCGGATAAGGAACATTTTGGCCGGATATTCCGCAACAATGCCCGCATGAGTGCCATGGGCATCACCCAGATAGCAGCCGTAATGGGTGCTTGTGTGGCTGGTGGTGCTTACCTGCCCATCATGAGCGATGAAACGCTAATGGTAGAAGGCAATGGCAGCATTTTTCTGGCAGGTCCCTATTTGGTCAAAGCCGCCATTGGGGAAGAAATCGATAATGAAACCCTTGGAGGCGCTACCACCCATACAGAAATCAGTGGTATCGCTGATTACAAATTCAAAACGGAAGAAGCCTGCCTGGACCATATCCGGAAAATCATGAACAAGTTGGGAGCGCCTGCCAATGCAGGGTTTAATAGAATAGAAGCGACTCCCCCGGCCCCCAAAAAAGAAGCCATTTATTCCATCATGCATGCAGGGAATGCAAAGCCCTATGATATGGCGGAAATAATTGCCTGTATTACGGATGCAAATAGTTTTGACCAGTTTAAACCTGATTATGGCAAAACCATTCTATGCGGCTATGCCAGGATTGAAGGCTGGGCAGTGGGCATTGTAGCCAACCAGCGAATGGTGAGCAAAAATAAAAAAGGGGAAATGCAGATTGGCGGGGTGATTTATAACGATAGTGCTGATAAGGCTGCAAGATTTATCATGAACTGTAACCAAAAAAATATTCCGCTGGTATTTTTACAGGACGTGACCGGATTTATGGTAGGCAGTCGCAGCGAACACAGCGGTATTATCAAAGATGGAGCGAAAATGGTCAATGCAGTTGCCAATTCAGTAGTTCCCAAAATTACTATTGTCATTGGCAATAGTTACGGTGCGGGTAATTATGCTATGTGCGGTAAAGCTTATGATCCCAGGTTTATCTATGCCTGGCCTTCCGCAAAAATTGCCGTTATGGGTGGGGAACAGGCAGCCAAAACCTTATTGCAGATTCAGGTAGCCAACCTGAAAAATAAGGGTAAAGAAGTTAGTCCCGAAGTGGAAAAAGAATTGTTGGATCGTATCCAGGACAGTTACGAAAAGCAGACCTCCCCTTATTATGCGGCGGCCCGTTTATGGGTGGATGGCATCATCGATCCGGCAGCAACCAGACAATATATAGCAGAAGGTATACGTGCAGCGAATCAGAATCCCGAAAAACCCCAGTTTTCGCTGGGTGTTTTTCAGGTTTGATTATATAGATATCTTAATCCTCTTCTGTTTTGCTGATCTCCGTTTTGGTTACTTCTCCGTCGTGGTTACGAAAAATTGTTGTCTGATGCCTGCTGCTGCGGCGGCTGTTACCGCTGATTAAAAGGAACAGGATTAACAATACAATGATAGCTGTAACCCAACCCCAGTTTTGAGAAAACCAGTTGCCAACGTCATTTCCATTTATTTCAACTTTGGTTTCCTGGGCGAATAAAACTACCTGAAAACAAAATAGGGAAAAAATGGCCAAACTGAAACTGGCAAGCTGCTTTTGAAAATTGATTTTCATAAGATTTTTTATTATTTGGGTGAATAGATACCTGCCGCATTCTTTTATAGGAATGGGATATAGGCTATATAAAGGTTGTTGTTTCTAAGGCAATCCATTTACAAACCAGGTAGTCAGATTTATATAATTCCCATTTTCTGAATGTACCAATCGATTACCTAACCGTACATCCGGCCAGGTACTCGGTTGGGTCAGTCTTATTTTTCCTGTTTAACTGATCTGCGAAGTTTTGGCAGTGAGAATTTTTTGTTGGTAGGTACCGTGTTTCCCAAAAGAAAACCCCATGGTTTTAAGGAATCGACATTGTCAAAAATCACTTTCAGGATGGCTGTGAGTGGTATGGATAAAAACATACCCGGTATACCCCAAATAGCCCCTCCTGTGAGCACTACGATCACAGATACCAGGGCATTAATCTTTACTTTGGAGGCTACTATCATTGGAACGATATAATGATTGTCTATAAACTGGATAACCAAATAGCAACCCAAAACCATAACAGGATAGGAAAGTGAGTCTTTGGTTACAAAAGCAATCAACATGGGAAGTGCAATGGCAATGGCTCCCCCTATATAGGGGATTACATTTAATAAGGCCCCTGTAATACCCAGGATAATCGCATAATCAATCCCCAGTAAAACCAAAGCCAGGGAATTCAAAATAGCAATTACCAAAGCCTCCAGCAATAGCCCCATAAGATAGGAATGAATGATTTTTTTTACATTCTGTAATACTTCCGCTACCGTATTATGAAATTCAGTCCGGAAAAGCCGATTAACAAATTCCAGTAATAGCGATTTATAAAATAGAATCATAAAGAGGTATACCGGCAGCAATAAGAGAATCACGAAAGTACTACCCAAGCCCAGAAGTGTACGGCCCAGCACCAACCCGGAATCAGTATAAGCTGAATTTTCTGTTTCCAGTATCCAGGCATTGATCTTACGGATATGTATATTGAAATTAACAGAAACCCAATGGATAGCTTGTTCAGATGTAGCGGCAAATTTTACTTTTAATTGGGGATAGGTATCTGTAAACATGGTAACCTGCCTGAATATAAAATAGACCAGTACCCCCATAATGACGAATACCAATAAAACAGACAGGGAAATGGCCAGAATTTTGGGGAAATGCTTGCGTACCAGCCAGTTCACCATGGGGTTCAGCAAAATAGCAATCAGGGTTGCATACACAATAGGAACGATAATATTCTGTCCCAAAAACAATGCATACACAAAAGCATAGCCGGCAATAAAAACCAGGGCTGTTCTTGCATAAAAAGGAAGTCGTAAAGTTGGCATTCGATTTAAATTGGTTTTATGGTATTAATTAAAATGTTTCTCCCAGATTAATGTATAACCCCGAATAGGATTTACTAAAGCCAAAATCAATTCCTATATTGGTAGAAGAAGATTTATTAAACTTGATTCGCAATCCTCCCCCACCTGCCAGGTGAATATATGCATAGCGATTACTGTTAAATTCGGTAACACTATTTATGTTGGCAAATACCACATACCCAAACATGCCGTTTTGCGTTATGTCTTTTCTGTATTCGGCTTCTGCATATAACAAGCCCTTTCCTTTGTAACGGTTCTGATCAAACCCTCTGCCGGATCTTTGCTGGTAAGGGTCCCAGCCAATACTGGGCAAATCCAGATAGGGAGTATTATGGTTAAGGCCCGTCCACCAAAATGCCCAGAATGCCAGCATATTCTGTTTCACCTTGCTATACAACAGGTATCTCCGGACGTCGAGATACAGGGAACTTTGATTGGTATTACTTCCCAGAAACTGCGGACTAAACCGGTAAACAAGATTGGTATAATAGCCGGGCAAGGGATTAAAGGAATTGATTCTGCCGTCATACAAAATATTGAAAGAAAGTCCGGTAGATAAGGAATTACTTCCTGATTGAGTTCCAATCGAATAGCCGGTAAAAGCGGCTAATCCCAAAGTATCTTCCGGTGTCTGGATATTGTGGTGGTTATCAATATGGTATCCGAAACCAGCCATCAGGTAAGGTTTTATTTTACGGAGAAAAGTTTGGTAGAATCGGAGGTAAGAATATTGAACCAGCATTTTTTGTGTTTCGGGCATCTTTCCGCCCAGGCCCCAGGTATATTGCGGATAATACAGAAATCGTGTATCTCCTAACACATTCCACTTATTATCCCGTAACCACAAACTGGTTTGCAAAGAATAACCAAACCTGCCTACAAAAGTGAGGTAAGGGTAAAAGGAAGCAGAAGACAAAGAAGTGGTTTTCCGGGAACCCAGGTAAAATCCTGCCGTGGTGGAACTTACCAGGGCATTTCCACCACCCGGTACTTTGGTGGCAAAGGGAAGAAAAGAATAATACACTTTTTTCGTGCCCCTAACAGGCATTTTTTTTCCATGAATATTAAATTCTTTAACAAAAAAATCAATTAGGTCTTTCTGCCTGGAAGTGTCTAAATGCTGAACCGGGTATTGCGAATAAAGGTTGGTAGGGAATCCTAAAGTAATAAAGCACAAATAAATTAACAGCGCTGCCTTCCGCAAGAAAATAAATACTTTCCGGTTAGTGGCATAATCGCTCTTTGCATGAAATATTTGGCTCATCACAACGATAAATGTTAGTTACCTTTTTTACCTGAACTCATTTGCAATTTTTTTGCAGCAGCAACCGAATCTGCTATCCTTTTCTTTTCTTTTTTCCGAAAATACCCTCTCAGAAGAAAATTGTGTTTGGCAGCCTCCAGATCTTCATTGAGATTGCCTGCTGCTTTATTAACGGTTGTAACTGTTTTTTTAGCTGAGGCTACTGTTTGCTGTAAATCATTGGCTAAATTTTCATTGTTAATCAGCTTTCCCAGGGTACCCTTTCCACTATTGATTTTGCTGAATATTGCAGCGAGGAAACCCGATAGTGTATCGAGATTATTTACTACACTTTCCACCTTAATACCCACTTTTTCTGCCCTGGCCATTACTTTGTCCATATCAAAGGGATTCACAGCTATAAGTGTGTCATTTTGTTTAACCAGGACGGCCGAATCGGAACCGGGTGAAATCTGAATCAGTTTATCACCCATCAGGCCATCATTGCCAATACTGGCCCTGCTATCCGTTTTTATAAAGCGGATGATTTTTTTCTGTACCGTTACGTCAACCAATACAGTAGTATCATTTATTATCTGGATCAAATCCACCGACCCTACATTAATCCCGGCAAACCGCACAAAACTACCTTCCTGTAATCCGGCTACCGTCAGGTATTTGATGTGCAATAAAACCGTGCTGCGAAAAAGATTTTTTTGGTTACCGATAAATACGATCAGGGTTATTAATACCCCTATACCTGCCAGAAAAAATATACCTGTTTTTATTTTTTGTGCCGTTTGCGTTTGCATAAACAATTATTTAAAAAAAGAACTGATAAATGAATCTGATGAGTTTGCTAATGCCTGGTAACTATCTTCTGCTATATTCCTCCCGTCTTGCAGAATCAATACCCTATCAGAAGTAATGCTGGCACAGGACATATCATGTGTTATAATAATGGAGGTAGCTTTGTACTTTTCTCTGATGTCCATAATCAGCTGGCTGATTTCCTTGGAGGTAATCGTATCCAGTCCGGTAGTTGGTTCATCATATAAAATAATTTCGGGTTTCACGATCAATGTTCTGGCAAGACCCATTCTTTTCCTTTGTCCGCCAGAGAGGTCCGAAGGCATTTTGTCAATGGCATCTGATAGGCCAACTGCATCCAATGCTTCTATCGATAATTGCTCAATTTTAGCGGGATCTTTAATATCCAATACCCTTCTAAGCGGGAAAGCCAGATTTTCCCTGACTGTCATTGAATCATATAAAGCCGATTGTTGAAACAGAAACCCGATTTTTTTCCTGATTTCCTTTAGCGCATGTTCATCGAGTTCACTGATCTCTTTACCCAGTACCTGACAACTACCGGAATCAAGGGGTAACATCCCCACCAAACACTGAATCGTAACACTTTTCCCTTCTCCACTTCTGCCAATAATGACCAGATTTTCGCCTTTGGTCACCGTAAAACTGACCCCCTTTAAAACTTCCTTCCCATTAAAAGATTTCTTCAGATCAGTAACGGCTATTACGTTTTCCATACTTATTGATTATATACCAGCAGGCTGGTTAACTGCACAGCCAATGCATCAATGAGAATAATCCAGACTGATGCGGCTACTACTGCCGAATTAGCTGCCATGCCTACACTTTCTGTACCCCTGTCTGCATGAAAACCTTTATAACATCCTACAAATCCAATAATAAAACCAAACAAAAAAGTCTTGATCAGGGCAGGGAAAAAATCAGAAAATATTAATGAAGCAAAAGATTTATTGAAATAAAGGACGCCCGTCATGCTGCCTGAAATATTGGTCCCGAAAAAACCACCTAATAAAGACACAGCATCTGCAAACAATACCAGCAATGGAACCATTAAGGTACAGGCCAGAATACGGGTTACCACCAAATACTGCATGGGATTGGCGCCTGAAACTTCCATGGCGGCAATCTGTTCGGTTACTTTCATACTCCCCAGTTCGGCACCAATGCCGGAAGCAATTTTGCCCGCACAGATAAGGGAAATGATTACCGGTCCGATTTCCCGGATAATTGAAATAGATACCATATTAGGTACATACCCTTCTGCACCAAACGCTTTGAGGGTTGGTTGTGATTGAAGCGTTAATACAAAACCCAGTATAAAACCCGTAATTAGTACGATGTATAAAGTTTGTACACCGATGAGATAACATTGCCTGAAAAATTCATTCCACTCGAAACCATTGCTGAAAATATTTCTGACAAAGGCCATGAAGAAAACGGCCGTATCCCCAATATCTTCCAATACATTTCTGGTTTTTAAAAGAAAAAACGCTTTCATCTTTTACATACTATTTAGTTGCTTAAGAGTATACTTTCATCGACCCGTCAAATCGCCAAATTGTCTGCCCTTTTATAATCAAGCTCACAAGTGAGACGGTTCATCTTTAAAATTTCAGCTTCCTAATTCTTCATTCGTTTACAAAAATCACTCACTTTTTTATAGAGATTACACAAACCTAATAAGCCATTATTTGTCAGGGAACGGTTGCATTAACTGCCTTATTAACAAATACCTGCAGGAAACGTCCTGCAGGTATGTTATAAGGAATTCACTTTACCCTTACTGCCTGAATGGCTACTTTCATTGTATAGGTTAATAGATAGTAAATTCTACCCTTCTGTTCTTCTGGCGACCCGCTGCAGTTTTGTTGGTGGCTATAGGTTGTGTTTCACCATACCCTACCGCTTCTATACGTGATCCATTGGCTCCCTGTCCAGTGAGGTAATTCTTTACAGATTCAGCCCTGTCTTTAGACAATTCCATGTTTGCAGCATTGGAACCTACATAATCGGTATGGCCACCTAATTTGAGGCTAATCCCTTTTGAAGTCAGTAATTCAGCTACTTTGTTCAGGTAAGGGAATGACCTGGCACGAATGGTTGATTTACCAAAATCAAATTCCAGGTTACGGATGGCTTCGTCAACAATTTTTCTGTCTTCTGCTGTAATGATATACGTAGTTTGAACCTTTACAACCGTATCTCTTGAAGCAGGCGGAGCAACAGGCAATGGACAACCGGCACCATCTACTTTTGTACCGGTAGGTGTTCCGGGACACTTATCAAAATAATCACTAACGCCATCACCATCAGAATCAGCCTTCATCTTATTCATTTGGTCTTTCAAACCATTTAATTCTGCCAGCCGACTGTTATACCTTTCTTCACTGGCTGCCAGTGAAGCCCGCATAGCATTGTCTGCATCGTTCATATTTTGCTGCAATTGGGCAGGAGGATTGTGTCGGGCCAATTGTGCTTTACCGGATTTACCCAAAGCAAACTCCAGGCCTAAGTGTGCATAAGAAAATTTATCACTAATAATAGGCTCTTTAAAATATCCATCCAGGTTATCACCATCAACAAAACCAATTGTATAGCCCAGATCAAGGTTTACATTGGGTGATAAATTGGCTTTTATACCCATACCCAGTGGTACAAAAAAATCATATAAAGTACCACCCGGATGGAAGTCTACCGCAATACCTGTTTTGGTAATTAATTTGGGATTAAAACTTACCAGCCCGCCGCCTAAAGAAATATAGGGCTGCACAGAAGTATGCAATTGTGACCAGTTGATATTACCCAAAGTAACTACTGCACTCATTGCAGCTGTCCAGTGTATATCCGTTTTAAAGGAAGCATAGGGTCCGGGAGGCGGAAGGCCGACCCATAATTTATTATTATCGGCTTTTAATGTTCCGCGCATAAAATCTGCCTGGATACCAAATGTATGTGAGATTTGTTTTTTTACGTATAACCCGTACCCCAGCGAGGTATTCCAATTCGAAAAATCATTTCTGCCACCAAAAGCAGAAAAAGGCGCCATAGCACCGGCATGAACACCAATTGACCAGGTTCTGAATCCCTGGTTACCCGTAAACAAAGGTGGTGCCACCTGCACGGCTGCTTGCCTCATGCTGTCTTGTGCAAAACTGGCAGACATACACATGCAGGTAATGGTAAGTACCAGGAAAATTTTAGTAAATATCGCTTTCATAAGAGTGATTTAGATCAAGCCCGGTATTGGGTTTTGATGCTTACTACAAAGTTCCGAAATACCATCCTCCTGATTAATACACGCTTTTACCAAAATCTTACATGATTCACACTTTTTTACAATTTCTGGAAATAACTCCCCCCTTTGTACTTAAGCATAAAAAAGCATTCACCCTTTTGGGATGAATGCCAGCGAATAAAAGCATGCAGATCAGGTCTGCAGGTAACTTTTATTCTGTACCACTCTTAAGGAGTTGATGATTTAATGAAAATCAGGAACTTAAATATTTCCTTTCAGAAGCAAATAGTTGTAAGGTCAAATATTTGTATTTACAAAAGTGGTTTTTTATCATTGGTTATCCGGCATTCAGAAAAATGCTGCCGGTTAATTATTTCTAAAAAGTATACCGTAAACTCAATCCACCATCAAAATAAACATAGTTACCATTGAAAAAATCAACAAATGGCTTAACGTCCATACTTATGTTGATGGGCGCATTTTTAAATTTATAATCTAACCCTAAAATGCCATCAATACCAACCACTGTTGTCTGGGTGTATAATCGCTTATTGTTGTAATAATAACTGCCCCCTTCCTGAAAAAAACCAAGATGACCACCGATTCCGTAATATACCTGGAACTGCTTCGATTGATCTACAGGTGCATGTATCTCATATAAACCAGTTAATATAAAACTTTTATTACCCAGACTGAGAATACCTTCCAATGCTGATTTTTGGCTGACAAAATGTTTTAACGTAATGCCACTCGTCAGTCCCCCGAACCTTAGGCCCAATCCGGTATGATAACTCTGGGCAGCTGCTGTTTGGGAAAACAGGATTAACCCGATAAAAATGGTAACCATAAATTTCAATAGCTTCATAAAATGTTTTTGCTTTGATTGGAATAATTGTTCAGCTTATATTCGCCGGCTGAAATGTTTTGAGTTACAAATTTCAGAAAATACTCTTTTATTTATTTACACCTTTCAGTTTAAGCCTTACAGGATTCACATATTTTATCAAATTCACTGAGTATTTCCGGGCATTATCCATTTTGCTTCGATCAAAAAAGTTACAGCATACCCAGCAAATACAGTAATGAATGCCTATTTAGTATTAATCACCCTCACTTACCTTTTGGGTAACAGCTACCTATCTATTGTTCAATTCGCTTTTGTTTGTCAAATAATTTTAAAACTAGCGGAGCTATATAGGGCTGCACAATTTTCTCTACTAATACAGAGCCTACAAATCCTTTTATACTTCTATACCTTCCCAATACCATGTCGATTACAATATCAGAACCCAGCTGAACACCTGCATTAGCCAGATCAAACCTAACTTCATGATCCTTAACCAGATTATGAATGGAGTCTTTGATTAATGAGACAGGGTTTAGTGTGGAGACAAAATCTGTCAAACTATTCGACAAATCCTGTTCCTGAATTTTTCTACGGAATTTGATAAGTTTAATCTGAGCTATTAAATCAGTATAATTGAGCGGATTATTAGATTGCATACACGTGCATTTACAATGGCTATTCAGCCTGGTATATTTTACGGACGATAAAATCCCGAATCGGTTTGATCACATATTTATTTCGAAATATATACATTACTATTCCTGCCATCATATAAAATGCAGCAACGATAAAAAAACCGGCATAGCTATTTCCCAGCCGGGATGACAGGTACATTCCAAAAGCAAAACTGAGAAACAGTATCATTGTACCAGCAAAAAAGCCCAGTAATACAATACCTGCCAATGCTGACCCTAGCAATGAAACCTTATTAGCCGACTCCATTTTGACTAATTCGAAACTGGTATTTGCATACCTTTCAAAACTTTCAGTTAAAACGGTAAATTCTTTATTTTCCATGGTTTTGACTGATTACGATACAATAGGAATAATGGCCGGATTTTTACAATCCGGCCATTACGATCAGGCAGAATGTTTTATTTCATCCACTTTTTTATGAATGCCATTCACTACACTCTGTACTTTGTTTTCGGCCTTCAGTTCCAGTTCACTGGCTTTGGCACGTAAAGCACTGACTTCATCCTTAACCCTTTGTTTTACATCTTCAGCAAGCCCCTGGGCACTGCCCATCAGTCTCTTTCTGGTTTTACTGCCTTTGGAAGGAGCAAGTAATACACCCATTGCAGCTCCTGCCAGGGCACCTACCAGGAGGGATACTAAAACCTTTCCTGTGTCATTTGAATTTTCCATAAATCTTGTTTAAAAATTAAAAAGGATTCCTCCCCTGGATAACACGTAATAAAATGGCAACAATCGCTATTACCAGTAATATATGGATGATGCCACCCATATTGTAAGCATAGAAACCGGTTGCCCAAAGAATTAAAAGGACAACAGCTACAACGTATAATAAATTACTCATTTTATAAAATTTTAATAATTAGAAATTAAAAAATGTGGTGATCAGTATCTGATTGCAAAGTAAAGTTCCTCTCTTAACCCAATATTCTATTACAAAGAGAAGATTGAATTTTACATAATTCACTTATGCCTTACAAAAAGCCCCCTATTCTTTATAGAATAGAGGGCTATAGGTATTCAAGGAATTACTTATTTTTTAATGATGTCAATGATTACGGAACGATTATACGCGCGTCCTTCCGGTAAACCATTCTCGAATGGAGCCATACTAATGTCTTCTCCAAATCCATATGATTCAAATTTAACTCCAGTCTTACCGGATTTGGCCAACGCCTTCTCCAGAATTCGCTGGGCATCAGAAGCACGTTGTTTTGACAGTGACAGGTTATAAGCGTCTTCGCCTACGATGTCGGTATGCCCATGAATAATAACGGTTCCATTTTCAGGTATCAGTGGCGCAACCATTTCCTGCAAAAAGTTCTCATATTCAGTAATCGTTTTTGATTTATCGAAATCGAACAAAATACTATACCGCAAACCTTCCTGTTGGGCATCTTCCATTTTCATCAGACTAACAGAACTTTTTTTGGTAACCTTTGTACCGTCTTTTGCATCTCCAACCATCTCAATTTGGTAATTGCCCTGAACATCATTGCCCAAAATGGTTTTACCGGCAACTGATGCCTGGTTACCATAGAAGGGTCCGTAATGCTGAACCATCCCTTTTTCGGGCGTAATATTCACTGACCATGAACGCAGGGTTTGGCTATCATCCTGTACCCTAAAGATTACATGACTATCCAATGGATCGTCCTGGAAGGCTGTTATCTGGACGGGTCTCAGAAAATTAGAATTAGCACCGCCTACCTGTAATAAAAGCTCAGGAGAATTGCTTACGATATCTACCCTTCTGTCTCCTTCCCTCAAGAAGTCCAGTTCTTTGGTAGCACCTGGTTGTTCACCAGGAATGAGTGGTTTATCCCTTCCCTCCGTGGTAATTCTTTCAGCAGCTATACCAAAATTATTCACCAGGTATTGTTTCACATTTTCTGCCAAAACACGTCCTTCATTCGGATCCTTATCTGATGCGCCTATCAGGGTAACGGAACTGCCGGGGTTAGCCCGCATACGGTCGCCGGTAATATTGAGGATGTTATGGTAAACCAGTAATTGACGGTCAGAACGGCCGCTGTTCAGGTTATTGGGCTGACCCTCCTGCAGTTGCTCCTCTTTGAATGAAGCCGCCTGGGTGGGTGAAAGTGCTACATAACGGGAAGGAATTTCTGTGGAGCCTAAGTTGAAATAAACATAATTACGCAAAGGGAAGGTTTCTTTCACTTTACGGATCAGCGGCACTACTTTAGGCGCCCTTACCGTAAACTGAACACTTTTTTCTGTAATCGTAATTGTGTCTGTTCTACCGGGTAAAGTCGTTACTTCTGGTGCCGGTTTTACAGCAGCAGCTTTTCTACCTGTACCAAATTTCAAGGCAATACCAGCCCGAACGGTATAGACAGACCATGATTCAACCTTTCTCGGAGCCTGGAACAAATCTGTTTGAAAGGAAGCGAATGGTGACAAAGTCATTTGTGTTTCACTGTTTAATTGAGACAGTGGAATATCAATTCCCAAACCAGCCTGGGCACCAAACATCGTTTTACGGATATCACTCCAGTCAGCACGGGTATCCGGCTGTTTTTCCTGGGTATAGTCAAATCGCTTATCTAAATTGATGTTAATCGTTGGACCAGCGAAAATGTAAAATGCATTCGAAAAGGGTGCAATCCGTAGACTGGGTTCAACTGAGATATAACTCAGATTAGTGGAAAGATTCGCCGGACAATTACAAGGTGCCATTACCTCGTCAAATTTGCCACCCCGGTTATCATAGGCCAGGTTCAGCATCCAACCCCAGGTTTTATTGGGTCGGTATTCCATCAGCAGCGAACCGTAGGGTCTAACACCCTTCCCTTTATGAAAAGCAGTGGGAACGGACAGGTTGCTGTTCAGCATTTGGGTGGTTCCCCGATAAGTATTGAAATTGGCAGCACCCGACAGGCCAAACCACCACACAGGTTGCACTCTTTTTTCTGTTTGCGCATTCAGGGAAAAACCCGCCAGAATGAGTAAGACCAGCAGGAATGCTTTTTTTTGCTTAAAAATGAGGTATTGTAACATATAATTCTTTTAAAAAGTGAAGAGTGATTTATAAAAAATGGATTCCGCCTGTGCGGAATCCGTAATTAACTTTATTGGTTATTGATAGTAGTATTTACCATGGTTACAGAAGCAACCAGTGAAAGAGCCCTGCCGTTTAATACAGTTTGTACGGCAACACCTGCAGTGGAAAAAGTAACACCGGCTGAGGCAATGATGGTTCCTACCATTGTTCCGCCACCTGCAGCATTAATGGTAGCAGCGCTTCCCACATACCAGTACACATTTTTAGGCAATCCCCCATTGATCATGGTTACGGTTCTGGCACCGGCCGGTCCTGCTGAACCAACGGTTAAGCCCGAAGCTGTCTGGAATATCCAAACAGCATTGGCATCTCCTTTTGCATCCAATACAAGGTCGCCATTGGTTATTTTAAAGGTTCCACTGGCAGATTTGTAAATGCCCGGAGCCAGGGTTAATCCCCCCAACTCTCCTGCGCCCGGATCAGTACCACCGGGTTTAGAAGCAGGTGAAATAGCCAGGTATGCGATATTGGCATCTGCTAATCCATCATTGGCAATTTTGGCCGAAGCAGCCGTGCCGGGAGCTGGTGGGGCGGTAAAAATGCCACCCGTTGAATTACCTACATTCAAAGGCGTCTCAGTGTACACATCACCCGTTTTACCATCATGGAAACCGGTTATCAGCGTTGAAGCTGCCGTGGTACCAATGCCTCCATTATTAATAATGGTATTCAATCCCTGGTTGGTTACGCCTGCGCTTCCTCCGAAAGCACCGAAATTAGCTGCACTTCCTAAAATACTGGGAGGAGGGGGTGGTTTCAGTGTACTAAAATCCCAAACATAATCAGCCGCCATAGGATTACCCAGTACATCTTTTGCAGCCGTGGTTATGGTAGCCGTGTATGTGAGGTTATTCGACAAGGGTGCAGTTGGTGTAAACTTAGCCGTTGTTCCGGAATAGCTAACCGTTCCCGTTACGGGTGTACTTCCCTGTTTAATTTGGAAGGACGTTGTATTGATAGTGGTTGGATCCATTGCCGTATTAAAATTGGCAGAAATGATTTTTGATAATGAAACATTCTGTTCATTGTCAGCCGGATCTGTTGATGTTACCAATGGGGCAGTTCCTGTTTGAAAGGTCCAGACATATTTGGCAACCATGTTATTTCCCAGCGCGTCTTTTACCGCAGTGGTAATGGTAGCTGTGTAGGATTTATTGGTTATCAGTGGACTGGATGGGGCAAATTTAGCCGTTGTACCGGCATAAGTAACTGTTCCAGCTACAGCAGTACTTCCCTGTTTAACCAGGAACGAAGTTGCATTTATGGTAGTAGGATCCATGGCCGTACTGAAACTGGCTGAAATGATTTTTGACAATGCAACATTCTGTTCTCCATTAGCCGGATCAGTTGAAATCACTACGGGAGCATTTCCCGTGGTAAAACTCCAAACATAATTGGCGGCCATATTGTTACCTGATGAATCTGTTACGCCTGTAAAAATGGTAGCTGTATAGAGCGTATTATTGGTTAAAATGTTATCAGGCGTAAAAAAAGCTTTTTTACCTGAGTAAGTAACCGTTCCGGGTATCGCGGTATTACCCTGTTGCAGAGTGAAGGTTACTTTATTAATAGTAGCACTATTCATTTGTTTACTGAAAGTGGCACTTATGACTTTATTAATTAGCACATTGGTGGCTCCATTTTCAGGATCAGTTGAAACTACAATTGGTAAGGCACCGGTAGCAAAACTCCAGTTATAATTAGCAGACATCGCATTTCCCGCAACATCTTTTGCTCCATTGGAAATGGTAGCCGAATAAACACTATTGACAGTTAGAGGAGCAGCCGGGGTAAAAGTAGCCACCAGTCCTGCATAAGATACAGCACCCGGAATAACTACAGAACCCATCTTTACGATAAAGGTTGTTGCATTAATTGACGACGGATCCATGTTAGTACTGAAAGTGGCACGAATCAATTTTTTCAGAGGAACATCTGTGGCACCATTTGCAGGATCGGTTGAAACAACCATGGGTGTACTGCCAGTGTTGAAATTCCAGACAAAGTCGGCAATCATGGCATTTTTAGCAGGATCCCTTACCCCTTTCGTAATGGTAGCGGTATACACGGTATTCGCAGACAGCGGGCCGGAAGGCGTGAAAGTAGCGGTAATACCTGAATAGGTAACCGTTCCCAAAACAAAATTGTTTCCCTGTTTTAATTGAAAAGTACCGGTATTAATGGTAGCCGGGTCCATGGGTTCATTGAAAGTGGCTGTAATAATTTTGGTAGTCAGCACATTAATTGCCCCTGGTGCCGGATCAGTTGACACAATTGTTGGGCAGATACCAATGGTACCAACTTCTTCCACTACTTTTTTGCAGCCTGAAAATGCGAAAAATAAAAGAAAGACAAGGAGCCAGTTTTTATTAAAAATTCCGGTCAAACGCCCCTGCGTGCCGGAATAATAATTTTTGCGATAAGGTAAGAGGATACTACATTTCATGATTGAGGAATTTAGATAAATAGAATTATCCAAAGGTTCAATCAATCTTTACTAATATCCTTTCACAAAAGGAAGTGATTGTTGCATATTTCACACTTTTACTAAACAAAACAAAAGAATATAAAATATTGTCGTCAATAAACTACAACACTACATCCTGTCCATATACCAACCGAGTTTATTTTTCATATCCTTATTCTCTAAAATAATAGTGATTAGTTTTTGCAAACGAACAAAGGAAGTTTCACTTTTAACCAAATAATTGATAGCATTGTGGAGCATGCATTCAACAGCTACTTCAATTTTATCCTGGGCAGATAAAATGATGACTGGCACATCCGGTTGAGTTGCTTTGATCAGGTCTAAAGTCTGAATACCATTAATAGCGTTTTTGTCCACACCATCCAGGTGATAGTCCAGAATGATGATATCAGGATTAGCAGTTAATGCTTCAATGCAGGCGTGGCCGTTAGGAAAAGTCTTTACCTGGTATTGCGTTTCCCGCAAAAAATCTATTTCCAATGCTTTTAGAAACAGGGCATCATCGTCCACCAAAAATATTAAGGAATTAGTTTTATTTTCCATTCATCTTCTTTTTAATAGTTATGATTTCATTGGAAAGCTCCTCGCAGGCCCTTAAACACACTTTCTCCAATATAAGCACAAGTTCTTCTACACTCGGTGTTTCTTCCTGCGTATTTGCATAGGCCATAACTTTAATAGCCATCTTTTCAAATTCGGTATGGATACCCATGATGGAAAAAGAAGGGATCATTTTATGTAAGGATGCGTTCAGTAAAGTCCAGTTTTTATTGATGAAACTTTCTTTCATTTCTTTGATTAATCCCGGCGTCTGGTCGAGATAAAGGGTTATCATTTCAATCATCAATGCCGGATTAGACTTTGTCCGCTTGTTCAGGTATACCAGGTCTGTGTACCGGTTTTGGTTAATTTGATAACTACTCTCGGGCGATTGAATAAAATCTTTATCTCTTGCTTTAACCCAACTAAGTATCTTCTTATAAAGTATTCTTTCATCAACCGGCTTAGAAATGTAATCGTTCATACCCACCAGTCTGCATTTAGCCAGATCGGCAGTGGTTACATCCGCTGTTAAGGCAATGATGGGAATCTGTGAATGCATTTCATTACGAATATAGGTGGCAGCTTCAAATCCATTCATTTCCGGCATCTGCAGGTCCATCAATATAAGGTCATAATTATTTACTTTCAATTTTTCAATGGCAATCCGTCCATTTTCAGCCACATCTCTTTCAAAACCAAAATCATCCAATAAGGTTTTCATTAATAATTGATTCAGGGCAATATCTTCTACAACCAGTACTTTTATATTTTTCAACTCACTGGACAACTCTTCCATTTCCTCCAATGGCTCGGCCATTGCATTTGTTTTCTCAAATGTTAATTGAAAACTAAAAGTAGAACCCTTTTCAGGCTCACTCTTTACAGTTACAGCCCCTCCCTGCTGTTCCACGAGTTGTTTAACAATGGCCAGTCCCAGTCCGGTACCTCCGTATATCCGGGAAGTTCCACTGGTAGCCTGGTGAAATTTTTCGAATACAGTCTCAAGCTTTTCATTTTTGATCCCAATGCCCGTATCTATTACCGAAAATTCTATGGTTTGTTTGTCGTCGGTTTCATTGAGAAGTTTCACCCGAACCATAATACTGCCTGTTGTAGTAAATTTTATGGCGTTACTGAGCAAATTCAGTATTATCTGGTGAAGACGGACCGGATCCCCTGATAATACCTCATTAATATTCGGATCAATTTCTTTGACAAACCGAATATTTTTTTCCTGGGCTTTAATTTCAAATAAATGCATCATTGCCGCTATAGAAACCGACATCTTAAAAGGAATGTTTTCGAAGTTCATTTTACCTGAATCTACTTTGGCCAGATCCAGGATATCGTTAATCAGCACAATCATGGCATCCCCACTTAATTTGATTGCCTGCAGGTACTCACTTTGTTTAATAGTAATCTCTGATTTGAGCAAAACCTTGGTAAACCCGATGATGGCATTCATGGGTGTTCGGATCTCATGACTCATATTTGAGAGAAACTGTTGTTTTGCCCTAACGGCATCTTCAGCAATTCTGGTAGCGGTTTCTGCTTTTATTTTGGCTACTTCAGCAATTCCGGTAGCCAATTCAGCAAAGGTTTTGGCTTCATTGAGTTCGGTGGCTATCCGATTCTGTTCCGTTACATCTCTAGCTACAATAACCACTCCCAATACATTGCCTTTATAATCATTGTATACTGAGCCATTGAACAAAACATTAGTCAGTTTTCCATTTTTATGGCGCAGCGTAAGGGGGGAATCAGTAACGGAAGCATTGGCAAAAACATCCTCGTAAACTTTTCTGGCTTTCTCGGGATCAGTGAAATAATTAAAAAAATCAGTGCCGGTTATATCAGCCCTTGATATTCCGGTAATATTGGCCAGCGCTTCATTCATGTCTGTAATCTTACCCGTTGTACTTATAGTTATGAGGGGATCAAGGCTGGCTTCAATTAAACTTCGGGCATATTGTGACTCCTGCCTTTTGGTAGATTCCATAATTAGTGGGGTATTTTCAATTCACCGATATCCTCTATCGGTATTCTTCTTTTGTCTTTCAATTGTTTAAAATGAGAAGGGGAGAGACCGGTTACTTTTTTAAATTGATTGGATAAATGAGCAACACTACTGTAATTAAGTTTGTAAGATATTTCTGTCAGATTGAGTTCATCATAAAGGATCAGTTCTTTTACCCGTTCTATCTTATGAATAATAATATACTGCTGAATGGTAATTCCTTTAACCTCAGAAAATATATTAGATAAATAGGTATAATCGTACTGCAGTTTCTCACTGATAAAATCAGAATAATTGATTATAGGTAACTCATCTGCAAAATGAATCATTTCTGTAATAACATTCTTGATTCGCTCAATTAGTATGGCCCGCTTATCCTCCATCAGTTCAAGACCGGATGTTAATAACGCAGATTTCAGTAGTTCCCTTATCTCAGGAGAGATTGTCTCCATTAACTCAATTTCACCAAGGTCCACCACAATAAAATGCAGACCCAGTTTTTTGAGCTCTTCCTTAACCAGCATTTTACAACGCAGGCTGACCATGTATTTTATAAAGAGCTTCACACACCAGTTTTGATTTAAGGTAAGGTACGCTTAATAAAACAACTCACATTTTTAATTGTATTTCCTTTAACCCTCACCTCTGCTGCAAAATTTTCGAATTACCGGCTAAAGCAAATAGCAGTTGCTGACATATATATGCTGAATAGTTTTATTTTGCATGTATATCTCAAGTTAATTATACTAAAAAGGAAACCAATATGCCCTACCCTATTTATACCATTGATGCTTTTACAGATACCCTTTTCGGAGGCAACCCTGCTGCCTGCTGCCCATTGCAAGCGTTTCTCCCCACAGAAACCATGCAACAACTGGCCAATGAAAACAATTTATCAGAAACGGCTTTTTTTGTAAAGAATCCGGATAACACTTATCAACTCAGGTGGTTTACACCTGAAGTGGAAATGGACCTGGCCGGACATCCAACCCTTGCATCAGCCTATTTAATTTTCAACGTATTGGGACATGAAACCAATATTATCCAATTCCATACAAAGTCCGGTATACTTACCGTAGAAAAAAAAGCTGACCTGTTGGTCATGAATTTCCCTGCCCGAATGCCGGTGCCCGTTACCGCCCCGGATGCCCTGCTAAAGGGTTTTTCCCAAAAGCCAGCCTCCGTCTGGAAGTCACGCGACTATTTTCTGGTATATGACAAACAGGAGGATATCGAAAACCTGGTTCCCGATTTTCAATGGCTTAACCAGCTGGATACGCTGGGGATTATTGTAACCTCCAAAGGAAAGGAATCGGATTTTGTATGCCGTTTTTTTGTACCCAATTCCGCTATAGGGGAAGATCCGGTAACCGGTTCTGCACATGCCACACTGATACCCTTTTGGGCAAAAGAACTGGATAAGCAGGACCTGACTTCCATTCAACTTTCGAAAAGAAAGGGACATCTCTGGTGCAGTGTTATAGAAGACAGAGTGACCATTGCCGGTAAAGCAGTTTTGTACATGAAGGGCGAATATTATCTCTGAAAAGGCAACCTTTGTATCCCTTGCTGCTAAATTATTTTGATTACACAGTTCATTTTATGCAAAAAGAAAACAAACAATTGAAGATATATACGGATGGTGCAGCCAGGGGGAACCCGGGGCCGGGTGGATATGGCATTGTATTACTTTGGGGTACAGCCCGAAAAGAAATTTCAGCCGGCTACCGCCTTACCACCAATAACCGTATGGAATTACTGGCGGTAATCGTTGCCCTTGAATCACTGACAAAAAAGGACATCCCCATTACGGTATATACCGACAGCAAATACATAGTGGACAGTGTTGAGAAAAAGTGGCTGGATACCTGGATAAAAACAGACTTCAAAGGAGGCAAAAAAAATAAAGACCTCTGGACCCGTTACCATACCCTGGCCAAACATTTGTGTATACGTTTTGTTTGGGTAAAAGGCCATGCAGAAAATGCGCTAAACAACCGATGTGATGAACTGGCTACCCAGGCGGCAGACAGCCATCATTTACTGGTGGATGAATGGTATGAACAGGAAGCGGGAAAATAACCAGTATTGATAACTATTATGAAGGAGCATAACCTGGTAACCAGTTGGAGCGGCGGAAAAGACAGTTGTTTTGCATTAATGAAAGCCATTGCAATGGGCTACCATCCATCAGTCTTACTCAATGTATTGAACGAAGAAGGAAAAATTTCCAGAAGTCATGGAATACCCTCCGCTATACTCCGGGCCCAGGCTGATGCGGCTGGGTTACCCATTCAAATGATGGAGAGCAGCTGGAAGGATTATGAGCCAAAATTTATTCACGCGCTCAAAGAACTGAAGGAAAAATACCAGTTAACCCATGCGGTATTCGGAGACATTGACTTGCAGGCCCATAGGGATTGGGAAGAAAAAGTATGTGCCAAAGCAGGATTGATTGCCTTACTCCCACTCTGGCAACAAAACAGGAAACGATTGGTAATAGACATGCTGGAAGCAGGCATCGAAACCATAATAGTAAGTTGCAATTTACAAATGGGAGAAAGTTACCTGGGCAAACCATTGACCGGGGATTTGGTGGAAGAGCTGGCCTCCCTGGGTATTGACCCCTGTGGCGAAAATGGAGAATACCATACCCTGGTGCGCAACTGCCCACTTTTCCAAACAGCCATCCAGGTATCAGTTACCTCCACCCAACAACACGATGATTATTGGTTTTGCGGATTGTCTTTAGACAATTGATTCGCTATTGATAAAAAAAACGTATATCCACAGCACTTTGCGCTGAACATATGCGGTTTACCATTCTGCAAAATATTAAGCCAGTGCTTTCCTGGAAAAATAATTTCTGGCCAGGTAATAGGTGCCAAACAAAACAGCAGAGAAAATGACGGTCGCCAATACACTGTTGCCATAAAAGGGAAGCGCATCATTATACGTAAGCAATAAGCCACTGAATGTTTTGGGACGGTTTAAACCAAATCCGCGGTCACTAACCCAAACCAGGAAATTGGATACAAAAAAATAAGCAGTGGGTGCAGATATAGCTGCCAAAACAACTCTGGATACTTTTACTTTATTAAGGAGAAAGCCAAAACAGGTAAGCCCTGCAAATAATATATAATTGATCCATTGTCCATCATAAAAACCCTGAATATTGGTTAACCCCTGTGTATAAAGGAATTGGTACAATATATCGGAAAGGAACATGGATACAATGGGTAAGGCAAATGCCCATTTTCGGTTATTAATAAATAAGGCTCCACTAAATAATCCGATGGCCATCTGGGGGGCAAAACCCATTGGTCTGTTGGGCATAATGCGGTACAAAGCACTTACCAGTACCATTAAAATAAGCGATAAAATAAGCGTCCTGTTAATTTTCATGGGGTCTTGTTTCTATGGCAAAAATAAGCCTTATCTGCTTTACCGCCATGGCATTTTTCCTCAAATTGTGTATAAGCCACATTATACTTCTGGTACAAATGCTTTATACAGGGTGCTATTCCCCGAAGCCTGAATCTCATATTCCGTATCGGGCAATATTACTGCGGCTTCGCCGGTTTTCATCACCAGGCCATTGTTGATGAGTACACCACCTTCTGTTACAATGAGCAATTCCATCGAGCCGGATCTTGCGGAATAAGGAAGTGAGGGCGTCAGCATAATACGTGACATACCGAAATCCGCTACAGGACAGGGATAGATTGTTTCACCCGACCTGAGCATCTCCCCTTTCATAATAACGGGTTCTATGCTTTCAAACATAGTATGCTTCATCAATTCCGGAATATCTATGTGTTTGGGTGTAAGACCAGCCCGTAAAACATTATCACTATTGGCCATTAATTCCATGGTCTGCCCTTCCAGGTAAGCATGGGGCACACCCGCTCCCTGAAAAACACCTTCCCCAGGCATTACCTTTACAATATTGAAAAAATAAATGGAAAAAAGGGCTTTGTCCACGTTGCCTATCTCGGACTTTCCTTTATACATTTTTGCCACCCACCAACCCGGCATGGTTTTATCCAGTTCACCTTCCTTTTTCCTCCTTATTTCGCGTTTGATCAGGTTCGTCAGAATGGAATTACTTTCCGGCTGATCTCTTTCCATGATCAACTGGTACAATGATTTTAGTCCTTCTTTTCTGTAAAGGGTAAGAAACACCCGGAATTCAGGAACCTCATTCAACACTTTTTCAATTTCAGCCAGTGGTTTAAATCCGTGTAATAACCAGAACTCACTCAGGGCCACCAGCATTTCGGGCTTATGGTTCCTGTCTTTATAATTTCTGAAGGGTGCATCTATGGGTATACCGGCAGCCGTTTCCCTCTCAAACCCTTTTTCCGCTTCAACTTTGCTGGGATGAACCTGGATGGAAAGGATTTCCCGCACATCCTGTACTTTCAGCAAAAAAGGGAGTTCCCCAAAACGGGTATTTACTTTTTCAGACAATAATTTACCGGGATTTGCCTTGATCAGTGCAAACAAAGAAACGGGCCCTTCGGGAGTTTCTACCATAGAAGAAGCCATGGGATGCGCACCCAGCCAGTATTCGGCAAAAGGCAGGTGCTCCGGATTGGGCTTACCCAATAAACCCGGGATAAAATCATATCCCCCCCATGCATAATGCATCAATTTCCCTTCCAGCCGGTATATGTTTTGTGTTAGTTCCATTAAGTATAAATGACAGGTACAATTCTATAACGAAAGCAAGGCAAATATCTTGCCCCGGGCTGTAAATTTAGGCATGAAAGTAAATGAACGGCTTAATAACCGTGAAACCGGGGATTTGGGAGAGGAACTGGCAGTTACATTCCTGGTCCAAAAAGGCTTTACCATTCTCGAAAGAAACTGGCGTTTCAGGCACTGGGAAGCCGATATCATCGCTTCCCAAAAGAAGCTATTGCATTTCATAGAAGTAAAAACCAGAAGGTCACTCCGGTATGGCCATCCCGAAGAAAGTATTACCCGCGAGAAAATGAACCACCTCAAAAATATTGCAGAGGAATACCAGTACCGGCACCCTGAATGGAAATACATTCAATTTGATGTGCTGGCCATTACCCTTGTAAATAATACCTGCAAAGAAATTTTTATGATTGAGGATGTGTATTTTTAGGATAGTAAATCACCCTACAAACACCCCTCGTGAATATACAAACAGTCCTGACCGTGTCGGACATCAAAAAATGTAAGAAAGCTTTACTGGCGCTCCGGCCCCACATGCCCGAGCATAGTTTCGTAACCACCATCCAGGGTATGATGCAGGAAGGTTACCAACTGGCTTTTATAGAAGATGAAACCGGCCAGGCGGCAGCCGTGATTGGATTTCGTTACCTGTGGTTTACATATAACGGTAAGCATTTGTACATCGATGACCTCTCAACCCTACCAGAGGTCAGGGGCAAAGGGTACGGAGGAATGCTGATCGACCATGTGTGTGATTTGGCTAAACAAAAAGGATATGCAGTTGTCACCCTTGATTCAGGCCACCAGCGCTTTGATGCCCACAGATTGTACCTGAACAAAGGATTCACCATCAGCTCACACCACTTTTCCAAACAATTGTAAACAGGAAAACTATACTATCCGTTCCATCATTTTTTCCACCATTTTATAAGTAGCGGGACAATAATCAACATTTTGCTGGTGCACATGGATGTAATCAACCATTTTTTTCTTGGTGAGGTAGGGAAACCCTGAACAATCGGAAGGCCTCACTTCATAAATACTGCACATATTGGAGCTTAGGTCCAGAAACTGACAGGGCTGTTTTTTGTTGACCCAGTCACCATCAGATTTTTCAAAACGAAGCCATTTGTCCCTGAATTCGATGGGTGTCATGGTAAAATGTGCTGCAATTCGTTTGATGTCCTTTTGGGTAAAAGTAGGTGTCATGGTTTTGCAGCAATTGGCACAACTCAGGCAATCTACTTCCTGCCAAACTTCTTTATCAATTGCCGCTGCAAGGGTATCGAGACCCCTGGGGGGCTTCCGGCCTATTTTTCCCAGGTATTTTTTGAACGCTTTCTGGTGGTATCTGACTTTCTGTTTGAAGGACCTGAGATTGACTTGCATGGATGGGGTTAGCTTTTAGCTTCGCAATATCGCTTAGCTTATCTTTATTACCAAAACTAGCCTTTTCTTTTACCCTAATTCAAAAACTTGCATGTGGGATAGTCATAAAAAAGGGTTCAAAGCCTATCTGCGGCTGGAGAAATCACTGAGCGACCATTCTGTGGAAGCCTATCTGCACGATGTTGAAAAACTTACCGACTACCTGCAGGCAAGCAACCAACTTATTTCACCCAATGAAATAAACCTGAAACACCTGCAACAGTTTGTAAAATGGATTGGTGAACTGGGCATGACTGCCACTTCCCAGGCAAGGATTATATCCGGTATCAGAAGCTTTTACAAATTCTGCCTGATAGAACAACTCTCCAGCCAGGACCCCTCTACCCTATTGGAAGCCCCCAAAACAAGGCGGAAACTTCCGGATACCCTGAGTTTTGAGGAAATTGAAATGCTGATTGCACAATCAGACCAAAGCACTCCGGAAGGCACCCGTAACAAAGCCATCCTGGAAACCCTTTACAGTTGCGGATTACGGGTAACGGAGCTCATCGAACTGAAACTTTCCTGCCTGTACCTTGACATTGGCTTTATAAGGGTAATCGGAAAAGGTGACAAGGAAAGATTGGTGCCCATTGGCAGTGATGCCATAAAATTTATCAAAATATACAAAGAAAATATCCGGTCACTGCAAACCATACAGTCCGGATATGAAGACATTCTCTTCCTCAATAAAAGAGGAACGGGCCTCAGCAGGGTGATGATTTTTTACATCATCAAAGCCCTGGCCTTAAAGGCGGGTATTACCAAAAACATTTCACCGCATACTTTCCGGCACAGTTTTGCCACTCACCTGGTAGAAGGCGGCGCAGACTTAAGGGCAGTGCAGGAAATGCTGGGACATGAAAGTATTACCACTACTGAAATTTATACCCATCTGGACAGGGATTATCTTCGTGATACCTTGCAAAGGTTTCATCCGGCCTTTCAGTAAGCAATCCAATGGGAAAGGTTAGACCTGCGATTCCTTTCAGAACCAGCCTTTACCATCTATTTTTTTAAAAGGATATGGTTTTGAACTTAACGCTTTCTGTTATGTTTAGGTATTCAAGGGCTGTTTAGACCTGATTCCATTTTAAAATCCGTAAATTCGTCACTCAAAATTGTTGAAAAAATGAAAAAAATAATGATGATTGCCGCAACCCTGTTCACGATGAGCGGGTTTGCCCAAATTAAAATGCCAGCACCGAGTCCCGTACAAAAAATAACACAGGACTTTGGACTGGGTAGTATTGAACTGACTTATTCCCGTCCGGGTATTAAAGGCAGATCACTCCTGAAAGATAACAGTGACCTGGCCCCTTTGGGAAAACTATGGAGACTGGGCGCCAATGCAGCCACCAGGATCGTATTTAACCAGCCAACCATGATGGGTGGAAAATTACTGGATACAGGCGCTTATGTAATGTATACCGTTCCGGGAAAAGATAGTTGGGAAATTGTCATCAACAAAGGACTTACCAACTGGGGAACCGATGGTTACAAGGAAAGTGAAGACGTCAATCGTTTCAAAGTGAAGTCCGACAAAAGCAATATTGCCTTTGAAACCCTTACCATGCAATTTGGAAATATCAAACCTGAAAGTTGTGACCTGCAAATTATGTGGGGGAATACAGTGGTTACGGTACCCATGAGTGTGAATGTGAAAGATAAAATCCGTGCACAGGTGGAAAAAGCCCTGGGCACAGAAACGGTTAATCCCAATGTGTATAGCGCTGCCGCCACATTTTATTCTGAATGGGACAAGGACATGAACAAAGCTTTAACCAATATTACCAAAGCGGTACAGGCCAATCCCAAAGCTTTCTGGATGATGTTACAGCAGGCTAAAATCCAAATGGAAATGGGAGACAAAGTCGGCGCCAAAGCCAGCGCATTGAATTGTATTACCGTGGCTACAGAAGCAAAGAACGACGACTATGTGAAACAGGCAAATGACCTGATCAAAAAATTATAAATTATCCGGGGGAACATGGCGTAAATGCCCACCCATGTTCCCCTTTTTTTAAATCGTTATTTCTATCCGGTTCCCTTCCGGATCCAGTATCACACTTTCATAATATCCATCTCCTGTAAGTCTGGGTTCTCCCACAATACGTATTCCGTCTTTTCTGAAAATTTCTGTTAGTGCATTTACCTGTTCACTTGAACCTGTTGCCATAGCAAAATGTACCAACCCGGAAAATGGCAGTAATGGATCATGTAAACGATCCGTTATACCAGGCATCTGCATTAATTCAAGCCTAGGTCCTTTGTCCAGTTCCAGAAAATAAGAACGAAACTGGTTACGGGTATTTTCATACCTTTTATTAGGAACTGCACCGAAATACTTTACATAAAATTCCTTCATCCCCTCCAGGTCTTTACACCAGATAGCTATGTGTGTTATATACATTTGGGTATTTTTATTATCCGCAAAAGTATTTCCGGTATACACCAAAAAAAAACCTTCCATCAAGAAGGTTTTTTCAAAATGCTGTTTTTATTGATTACTAACTGGCTTCTGCCATGTCCGGAATCATTTCCGCCTTGTAAACACCTGCATCCAGCTTGGCCTTTGTTTCACTGAAGGCTTTCAGAGTCTCTTCAATGTCCTGGTCAGTATGTGATGAGGTTGGAATCAACCGGTAAATAATATGTCCTTTGGGAATAACAGGGTAAACCACAATAGAGCAGAAAATATGGTAGTTTTCCCGCAGGTCCATTACCATGGCAGTGGCTTCTTCTACCCCACCCTTCATATATACAGGTGTAACCATGGTATTGGTGTTGCCGATGTCAAATCCCCTTTCCTTCAATCCCTTTTGCAGTTTGAGTGCATTACTCCACAATTTTTCTTTCAGCTCAGGCTGTGTTTGCAGCAATTCGAGCCTTTTGAGGTTACCCATTACAATGGGCATGGGCAGGCTTTTGGCAAATATCTGGGAACGGATGTTGTACCTGATATAATCAATGATGGATTTATCACCGGCCATAAACGCACCGATAGAAGCCATTGACTTGGCGAAAGTAGAAAAGTAGAGGTCGATACCATCCTGGCAATCCTGTTCCTCTCCCGCACCGGCACCGGTTTTACCCAAGGTACCAAAACCATGTGCATCATCCACCAGTAAACGGAATTCATATTTTTCTTTCAGGGCTACTATTTCTTTGAGTTTACCCTGGTCACCGGCCATTCCAAACACGCCTTCGGTAATCACCAGGATACCGCCGGTTTGCTGCTTTGTTATCAGCGCCGTGGCTCTTTCCATTTGCTTTTCAAAATCTTCCAGGTCATTATGCTTGAATACATATCGGTGCCCCGTATGTAAACGCAGTCCGTCAATGATACAGGCATGGCTTTCTGCATCATACACAATCACATCATGCCTTCCGCATATCGCGTCAATGGCACTCATGATGCCCTGGTAACCAAAATTCATTAAGATGGCGTCTTCCTTTCCTTCAAATTGTGCCAGTTCTTTTTCCAGCTTTTCATGCTGGTCAGTGTTGCCACTCATCATCCTAGCACCCATCGGTAAAGCAAGGCCATATTTTTGAGCAGCTTCTGCATCAGTTTTCCTGATTTCGGGGTGATTGGCCAGCCCCAGGTAATTGTTCAGGCTCCATACTACCATCTCTTTTCCCCTGAATAACATCCTGCTGCTGATTTCTCCTTCCAGTTTGGGAAATGCAAAATAACCATGTGCCCTTTCCCTGTGCTGTCCCAATGGACCATAATTCTTAATCAGTTTCTCAAAAATGTCTGCCATATTATTTTATTATAACTTTTGTCAAAATCGCTGCAAAAGTAAACTTTTACTATGTAAGGGACAAGCGATATTATTCACCAAAGCTTACCTTCACCATTGTAAATTAGTATCTCTCTTCGAAAAAGCACTGTAAAACCCCTTAAATGAATATGAAAAGACTGATTTTACCGTTTTTAGCCGGATTTATAGCCATTTCTGCCTTCTCCCAGAAAAATAGTCAGACTGGTGAATCAGGAACTGTTTCACGTCCCAAACTGGTGGTCGGCATAGTGATTGACCAGATGCGGTGGGATTACCTCTATCGTTTTAAACCCCTTTTCAGGCCCAATGGAGGATTTAGCCGAATGATGGGGGAAGGATTCAGTTGCGAAAATACCCTCATACCCTATATCGTCACTAGCAATTTATTTGGGGACATTCTGTCCGACGAGGCAGCCATGCTAACGGGGTCTATCGGAATGTTGCCGTCAGCTTCACTGGATGGGGCTAGCAAGGGCATATACGAGCCAGCGCACGGCTCAGCTCCGGACATCGCAGGTAAACAGGTCGCTAACCCGCTAGCCACGATATTGTCGGCCGCCATGATGTTGCGATACTCGCTGGGCGCTCCTGAGCTTGCCAATCGCGTTGAGATGGCAGTTGGCCGTGTGCTCGATTCGGGTTTGCGCACTTCCGACATCGCTCTGCTCGGTACCCAACATGTGGCAACGTCGGAAATCGGTGATGCCGTCCTAAAGGCGCTGTAGGGCAGTTTCGCTCAAGCTGCCGCGCGCGTTGGCAGCGCGCGGTGCACAATGGAAAGCGATTGAGGTCTATCGAGGAGCGCATCAGGGTTGTCCGCGTCAACTCTGGATTTGCTGCTACGGGGTACGCTTACAGCTTATCAAAATGGCTCCAAGCGATTCTGTATCGAGCTGCCTTGCCGCCGCGGCAACTAGGAACGGATTCTGAGGGGGCAATAGCACCAGCGTTGGGCCCCAAGAAGCGGGGCCTCCGGACCGGGGCTGGATAATGTCACCGGAAGCTAGTTTCGCAGGGTGTTGACATAAGCGCTTGGTCGGTTGCGGCCGGTGCGCCAGTGGAAAAGAGGATAGTTGCATGAGTGGACGGTATAACGTTGCGGTGCTAGGGGCCACCGGCGCAGTTGGGGAGGCGATGCTCTCAATTCTAGCCGAGAGGGATTTCCCAGTCGGCGATGTTTACGCGCTCGCAAGTGAACGTTCGGAAGGAACTCGGCTTGACTTTAGAGGACAAGAACTGGTTGTGCGGGCGACCAGTGACTTCGACTTTTCGAAAGTAGATGTCGGTCTGTTTTCCGCTGGTGCAGATGTTTCAGCACGGTATGCCCCTCAAGCAGCCGCCGCTGGATGCGTCGTCATAGACAATACTTCAGCATTCAGATACAGCGCCGATATACCGTTGGTGGTGCCAGAGGTTAATGCTGAGGCGATCAATCAGTACAACGCTCGCGGCATTATTGCTAATCCAAACTGTTCGACTATCCAAATGGTAGTGGCGTTAAAGCCAATATACGACGCGGTCGGTATTGAGCGAATAAACGTCAGTACCTATCAGGCTGTATCGGGAACAGGAAAGAAGGCAATCTTAGAGTTGGAGGGCCAGAGCGCTGCTCTTCTTAACGCCAGACCGATAAGCAGTGAAGTGTACCCAAAACAAATCGCATTCAACGTGCTTCCTCATATCGACGTGTTTTTGGAGAACGGCTACACAAAAGAAGAAATGAAAATGGTGTGGGAAACCAGAAAAATAATGGCGGATGGTGACATTCAAGTGAATGCCACTGCTGTGCGGGTGCCAGTGTTCTATGGTCACTCAGAGGCTCTGCATATCGAGACGCGCGAATTCATTGATGCTAGTGATGCCCGCGAAATCCTCCGCTCTGCGCCTGGCGTAGTGGTTCTTGACGAACGAGACGCAGGGGGATACCCAACAGCTGCCACAGATGCGGCCGGAACCGATGCGGTCTACGTTGGGAGAATCCGCAATGACGTCTCCCATCCCCGCGGACTGAACATGTGGGTAGTCTCTGACAACGTCAGGAAAGGAGCTGCACTAAACAGTGTACAGATCGCAGAGGTGTTGATTAGAGACTACCTATAAAATAAGCCAAGCACGTACCGATACAACAGTAACTCCGAACAACAACGGCCATTTATACCTTTTTGGGGGAGGGCGGCCTTCCAAAGTTGATCTACGCGGCGCTCGGTTGAGTGCTGCCATTTATTGGGGCGATAGCTGTCTAAGGTACCAACGATGAAGCGGAAACCGGCCCTCCTGCTGGCCTTATCTCTATACTCAGTTCCGCCGAGCGTCTCTGCGCTTGGTCTCGGGGATATCGAGTTGCGTTCCTCACTGAACCAACCCCTGGATGCGCGGATAGCTCTCAAATCGTGGCGGCCCGGCGAGTTGGAGGACTTGAAAGTCAATCTTGCGGGCCGAGAGCACTTCGACCGTGCTGGCATGGAGCGAATAGCTGGTCTTTCTGACTTGAAGTTTCAAGTCGTGGAAGCTTCAGAGGAATCCGCCTACATTGAGGTATCCACCAAATCCGACTTCAAGGAGCCTTTTCTCGATTTTCTGATCGAGGTGAGTTGGCCTCAAGGTCGGGTTCTTCGCGAGTATACGCTACTTGTGGACCCGCCGCTGTACGCAGCAGCCGTGGCAGAGTCGCTTACCCGGCCGTTGGCTATGAGCACGGTTGAACGAAGCGTGGAAGCCGTTGCCAAGACATCGCCCAAGCTAATAAGTGAGCCATCAGGCGTGACCGATAGTGCGGCCTCCAATGATTTGCCCAGTGGGCGTCAGGACAAGGTGCGTCAGGATAATGAGCAAGCTTCAGCGTCAGCGGGTGCTGCGCCGGCAACAGAGGTCACCAGAGCGCTGACATACGGGCCGACAACGACCGGCGATACGTTGTGGCAGGTGGCGAGTGAAATCGTTGGTGATTCCTCGGAAGACTTGAATAGGTTGATGCTAGCGCTCTTTCGCAAAAACCCTGATGCCTTCCTGGAACAAAACATGAACCTTCTCAAGAAAGGCGTCGTGTTACAAATTCCCGATCAGGCGGCCACCGCTGCGATTCGGAGCAGTGAGGCTTTGGCTGAATTGCGGCGCCACCATGTTCTCTGGGAAGAGTATCGACAGACGGTCGCAGCCAGATCGGATGGAATGCCAACTGGTGAGGTACCGGGGACCGAGATGACCTCAATTTCGCAGGGAGAGAACGAGCGAACAGTCACCGGTGCACGGGTGAAACTAGTCAGCGCGGGCTCAGCGAATGCGGGGGTAGGAAATAGCGCGGATACGGACAGCGTCGCAGAGGAGTTGCGCAATGAGCTTGCACTAGCATCTGAAGACGCTGAAGCAGCGAAGCGCGAGAACCAAGACCTGAGCGAGCGTCTAGGTGACGCCGAGAACATCATTAAAGATCTCCGTCGCCTTATTGACCTGAAGGACGACACGATTTCTTCACTTCAGCAGCAGCTTGCGGCAGCCAACACTGATTTCGAAGCATCGGGTGTGGAATCTGTTGATGATGTGAAAGTGCTGTCAAGTAACGTAAGCGATGCCGAAACGACGGCGCCAATCGACGGCGCTCCGGTGCCAGAAGCGCGGGCGGAGGCTGAAGTCGGTCCAAATACGCTCTACCAAGAGCAGCTCTACCAAGAGCAAACGGCCGAGGGCGCTGCGCCTGAAGCGGTTGGCGCTGTGGAGCCACAACTGTCAGCACCGCCGAAGGTGACGGGCGATAAAGGTCTGGCGACGGACGGTAGTTCAGTATCCGAAGAGCAGGTGCAGCAAATGGCGCCAACTCATGCTGGCGCAGCCATCGGGGTCGGGCTTTTCGGCGGTCTTCTGGTTGCTGGAAGCGGATTCGCCATGTGGCGGAGACGACGTGTAAAAGCGGCTGAGTTGATGGACACCGATGAGCCACTGCTCGAGGGGGATGCTGCCGCAGCCGATCTCTCAGATCCAGTCGCGTCAGATGCCGAGAAGCCCGCGTTAACTGACGTTGGCACGGTGGAGAGCAGCGCCGATCCGGCGGAAGTTGATGCGGACCAAGGCGAGACGATGCTGCCCCACGACACGGAGGTTTTGGATGATGATCCGTTAGCCGAGGTGAATGTCTACCTAGCGTACGAACGGTTCGAACAGGCAGAGCAACTGGTCAAGGAAGCGATTGAGAAGTATCCGAGTCGGCAGGAGTATAAGCTGAAATTGCTCGAGATTTTTGCTTCGTCAAAGGATGCTGGCGCTTTCAAGACTCATGCGCGCGCGCTGCGTGATGCAGTGGGCGATGACAACCCGCTAACAGAGAAAGCACTCGAGTGGTGGCGCGACCTTTGCCCTGACCAAGACCTGTTCGCGGAGGAGTTAAGCGAACAAGAAGTATTTGCAGGTCAGGACAACGATGACGAAGTCGATGTCAGCGGTGGCGCGTTGGTAGATTTCCATGATGGCGTAGATGAATCTGTCGGAAGCGACACGGTTCACCTGAAGCCAGGAGAACGAACCGCTCCAGACCGGCAATTGGCATCAGAAATGGAACTCGATTTTGATTTGGGGACTGGACTGGCAGGTGGTGAAAATACTTCGGAGCGGACTGAAGGTACGGTCGACTTCGATCTGGGATTGGAGGGAATGTCGACCGATGATGACCGGCGACAACAAGATGAATTGGATTTGGCGCTATCTGAATATGCTCCAGACGACCGAGGTACCGGACATAAAGAAACGACCGGTACAGCGCTGGACTTTGACCTAGATGACGAAATGGTTGGTTCGAAGGGTGCTGCTGAGGAAACGATCGATTTCGATCTCGGTGGTTTTGAGTTGGCGGGATCGGCATCATTATCGGTCGACGACAGTGCCGAGCAATTGGCCCCAGATGAGACCGTCGATCTCGATTACTCATTTGGCGAGAACAAGGACGAGGAGCCGGCCGATGGACCCAAGGCCTTGGATCGCAACAAGATTCCGGAAGAGGGTACGGTTGACTTCGATCTCGGGCTTGCAGATGCCAGCGAAACTGACCCGATGAAGGCGGTCGAATCGGTTGAACCAGCGATGAGTTGGGACGCCCAGTTAACCGACGAAAGGGGCGAAGAAAGTGTCGAACCCGGTATGGCGGATGATGGCCTGTTCAGTAAGGCCACTCCGGATAGTGATGACGATAGCGCCCTGGTTACGCAAGATGCTCTCGGTGATCAAGCCTTGTCTTCCGAGCATGAGGGCGCGGACATGCCGGTTGGCTGGCGCGAGGATGCAAATGCCATAGATGGCCTCGATTTAGAGATTGAGCCCGATGAGGCGACCTCGGTGGTGCAAAGTGATGACATGGTCGGGGATGATGACGCAGCCAGCAATACCTCGAAGTCAATGGCGATAGAATCACTGCCTGAAGATAAGTTGTTAGACGAGTGGGCCGAGCTTGAGGGAGAGTCTGGCGATGAAGCGGATCGGACGCTAGTGCTGGGCCGCGACTTCTCGCAAGACCTTGATGAAATTCAAACCAAGTTGGAGCTAGCGCAGGCTTATATTGACATGGGCGACACCGAGGGCGCTAGGAGCATCCTCGATGAGGTCATATCTGAGGGGGACGCGGATCAAAAACAAGCCGCTCGGGAGCTGATTGACAAGATGGCGTAGGTTGAAACGCCCAAAGCGGGTTAGCTTTATCTTTTTACTAGAATGCTTCGGTATCGCCTTCTGAGGGGCATCGCACCACTAGAGCCCCACAGAAGGCGTTGTTGCTTGATAGCCCTTCCCGAAAGACCGATAATCTAGCCGACTTTTTCCAGTGCAGATGCTGTGTCAGGCCTAAATTGGGTTTGCGGTAGCGGTTCTGCTCGGCGACCAGCCTTAAAATGGTTGGAAGACTTTTGACCAGCGGTAAGCTACTACCGCTGAGCAATGACGATGGATGGGGCGGGTCATCTTCACGGTCTTGTTTGCGGGTCCTTTTACCGCTGTGGTCCTCGCGCCGTCGGTGCCCTCGACATGATTAATGCGACCTCAAACCCCGGATGAGGGTTGCGCTGCGAGTCGAGTACGACGGGCAAAATTTCGCGGGCTGGGAAAGGCAGCCAAAAGCGAGAACGGTTCAAGCAGAGTTAGACGAGGCACTTGGTCGGGTTGCGGCCCACGCAATTAGCACGACTTGCGCGGGCCGCACGGATGCGGGAGTTCATGCCCACGGCCAGGTTGCGCACTTTGACTCTAGGAGCAACCGTACCGCGCGATCATGGGTATTCGGAGCGAATGCAAACCTGCCGCGAGACATTACGGTAACATGGGCTGGATCCGTTGAGAGTGCTTTCCATGCGCGTTTTTCAGCAAAGAGCCGCCATTATCAGTACGTTATTCTGAATCGACCGATTCGCACCGCGCTGCTTCGCGGCCGAGTAACCTGGGAGTGCCAGCGGCTAGACGAATCGACGATGCAAGCTGCTGCCGATTATCTCTTGGGCGAGCACGATTTTTCCGCGTATCGAGCGCGTGCGTGCCAGGCAAGAAATCCAGTTCGAACGATATACCGATTGGATGTACGTCGCCACGGTGAAGTGCTGCTCATTGACGTCGTTGCCAACGGATTCTTGCACCACATGGTGCGCAATATCGTTGGCATGTTGATGGCCGTCGGTAAGGGCAAGAACCGCCCGGCCTGGGCGCTGGAGGTCATGGAATCGCGCGATAGAACTCGGGCTGCGATCACTGCGCCTCCAGACGGCCTGTACCTTTTGGGTGTAGACTATCCAGCACATTTCGGTATCCCTCGGGTGATGCTGGCCGGCGGGCTTTGGTAGCCAGTGGTGGGTTCGAGGAATAGTAAGCCGATTGTTTTCCGTTAGCGGCATAGCGCGAGCGTGATTGGTAATGGTCAGTCAGCGGGCGATGAAGTGTTGCCAGGCTCAAGGCGAACCCGCATTAAAATCTGCGGAATAACGCGTCCGGAGGATGCCCAGCTTGTTGGTGCACTAGGCGGAGACGCGATTGGTCTGGTCTTTCATCCACCGAGCCCCCGTTCGATCAGCCCGTATCAAGCTCGAATCATAGTGGCGTCCTTACCAGCCTTCGTTACGGTTGTGGGGCTGTTCGTGGATGCGAGACAGGACTTTATTCGTGGTGTCTTGGACGCGGTGCGCATTGATGTCCTACAGTTCCACGGCGAGGAGAATCCTGCTATGTGCGCAAGCTTTGGCTTGCCTTACATTAAGGCGGTACCCATGGCCAAGGGTATTGATGTGGCTGCCTATGCGGAGCACTTTGTGAGTGCTCGAGCGCTGCTTCTAGACACCTTCGAGGTCGGCAAGGCTGGCGGCAGTGGGAAGGCATTCGACTGGTCGTTAGTGCCGGCGCCGATCGGCCACCGGATGATCCTTGCGGGGGGCTTGACGCCGGCAAACGTGATGCAGGCGATATTGCAGCTGCGGCCCTTTGCCGTGGATGTGAGCAGCGGCGTTGAGTCATCAAAGGGCAAGAAAGATCGTTGTAAGTTAGTGGAGTTTTTTCGGAGCGTTCATCGTGCAGATTACTCGTAATCAACTGGGTGACAATGCTTTGGCCGGGCGATTCCCCGATCAGCATGGCCATTTTGGCGTATACGGAGGTCAGTTTGTTGCCGAGACGCTAATGAAACCCCTCCAGGAATTGTGCGATGCCTATGAGCAGTGTCGCCACGATCTATCATTCCTGACCGAGTTTGAGGAGGATCTTAAGCAATATGTAGGACGCCCATCGCCACTATATTTCGCGAAAAGATGGTCCACTCAGCTCGGCGGCGCGCGCGTTTACCTCAAGAGAGAAGATCTCATCCATACGGGCGCGCACAAAATTAACAACACTGTTGGACAGGCCTTACTCGCGACAAGGATGGGCAAGGGTCGGATTATTGCCGAGACGGGCGCAGGGCAGCATGGAGTAGCGACAGCAACGGTGGCGGCGCGACTGGGTTTGGAATGTGCGGTGTATATGGGTGAGAAGGATATCGAACGCCAATCCATTAACGTGTACCGGATGAAGCTGCTCGGCGCCGCAGTCGTTCCAGTCGCCTCCGGCTCCAGGACGCTAAAGGATGCCCTCAACGAAGCCCTTAGGGATTGGGTAACCAACGTGGACGAAACCTTCTACATCATTGGATCGGTCGCGGGTCCCCATCCCTATCCGAAAATGGTGCGAGACTTCCAATCAGTAATCGGCAAAGAAGCTCGTTCGCAGATCCTCGAACAGGCAGGTCGATTGCCCGATGCATTGGTCGCGTGCGTTGGTGGTGGATCCAATGCGATGGGGCTCTTTCACCCATTCCTCGGGGATTCAGAGGTAGCGCTTTTCGGCGTAGAGGCAGCTGGGGAGGGTATTGGGACGGGTCGCCACGCTGCCCCTTTGTGCGCAGGCAGACCGGGAGTGTTACACGGCAATCGAACTTACCTGATGACTGATGAGGACGGCCAGATTCTAGCTACCCACTCCATATCTGCGGGGCTCGACTATCCGGGAGTCGGTCCTGAACATGCATGGCTAAAGGATACCGGAAGAGCAACGTACACTTCGGTCACGGATAGCGAGGCGCTCCAAGCCTTTCATGATCTGACACACATCGAGGGCATCATGCCTGCGCTGGAGTCGAGCCACGCTTTAGCTTTCGCGGGGTCATTAGCCAGGCGCATGTCTCGCGATCAAGTGATCATCGTCAACCTGTCTGGGCGCGGCGATAAGGATATTCACACCGTGGCGTCTCAAGAAGGCATTGCCGTATGAGTCGGATAGCGGGATGCTTTCAACGTCTACGGCTTGAGAGTCGTTGCGCCCTGATTCCATTCGTGACCGCTGGGGATCCTGATCTGTCCATCACGTTACCCCTGATGCATTCGCTCGTAGCTGCCGGCGCCGACATCATTGAACTCGGGGTGCCATTCTCCGATCCCATGGCTGACGGACCCATTATTCAGCGTGCCAATGAGCGGGCGCTCGCGAGAACAGTGAGTCTGCGGAAGGTTTTGGACTTGGTGGGAACCTTTCGCGGCCGCGATGTTGAGACCCCTGTCGTGTTGATGGGGTACCTAAACCCGATTGAAGTCATGGGCTACGATGCTTTTGCGGAAGCGGCTGCCGGAGTGGGGGTAGATGGTGTGATTACCGTCGATCTACCGCCCGAGGAAGCCACTCTTTTTGCTCAAATGCTGCAAACTAGAGGTATCGATCCTATTTTTCTGCTCGCGCCAACAAGCGATAGGGCCCGCATCGCGCAAATCTGCGCGTTAGCAAGCGGCTTTGTGTACTACGTCTCCTTGAAGGGCGTTACGGGTGCTGCTCACCTGGATGTCGCTCATGCGGAAAATAAAGTAAATGAAATCAGGGGGATAACTGATCTTCCGGTGGGCGTCGGGTTTGGAATTCGGGATCCGGACTCGGCTGCGAATATCGGCGTCTTTAGCGATGCGGTGGTTGTGGGAAGTGTACTCGTGCGGCGGGTGGAAACGTTGGCGCATCGATGGGAGGCAATTCCCACGGAAGTCGCCATGCTCATTTCAGAGATGAGGCGTGCCATGGAGCCGGCCCGCAGGCAGCGATGAGTAGCTCCAGAATGAGTTGGTTCGAGAAGCTCCTCCCATCGCGGATCCGAACGGATGCCAGAGGCAAGCGCAACGTTCCCGAGGGACTGTGGACTAAGTGCCCGGCTTGTGGTGGGGTCTTGTACCGTGCTGAGCTTGAGCGCAACCTCGAAGTCTGCCCGAAATGCGGCCATCACGGCCGTCTGCGGGCACGCCAACGGCTAAGCCAGTTCCTCGATCTTGAACCGCGTGTGGAAATTGGTGCCGATCTGCGCTCAGTGGATCCACTCAAGTTCAAAGACAGCAAGAAGTATCGCGATCGCTTGGTGCAGAGTCAAAAGACAACGGCGGAAAAAGACAGCCTCGTCGTTATTATGGGACACATTTCTGGCATCCCGGTCGTTGCTGCCGCCTTTGATTTCGCGTTCTTGGGCGGTTCGATGGGCTCGGTGGTCGGAGAGCGGTTTACACGCGGCGTCAATGTCTGCTTGGAGCACCGCATTCCACTGGTCTGTTTCTCGGCAAGTGGGGGAGCACGCATGCAAGAGGGACTTTACTCTCTAATGCAAATGGCGAAAACAAGCGCCGCGCTAGCCCGCATGAATGGTGAGGGCCTGCCCTTTATCTCAGTGCTAACAGACCCCACTATGGGAGGCGTATCTGCAAGCCTGGCCATGCTTGGTGATATTAATATCGCGGAACCGAAAGCGTTGATTGGGTTTGCTGGTCCTCGAGTCATTGAACAGACGGTGAGGCAGAGGCTGCCGGACGGATTCCAACGCAGTGAGTTTCTCTTGGAGCATGGAACCATCGATTTAGTGGTTGACCGGCGGCAAATGCGCCACTGCATTGCCTCACTTCTGGCCATGTTGACTCATCGCTCGCTGTCGCTGCTCAGCGCGCCATCGGAAGCCACTAGCGCCGGATCTTAGGTAGGCTAGCCCAATAAACCGTCGTAATAATAACGTCGCGGGCGCCGGCTGGTATCAGGTCTGAATCTTATGCGCTTCAGAAGTCTCTCCAAGTGGCTGTCTTGGCAGGAAACGGTGCATCGGAGCGCCATCGATCTTGGTTTGGATCGGTGCATGCCCGTGGTAGAGCGAATGGGGCTCAGGCAAGCGGACTTTCCCATCTTGACTGTGGCTGGCACAAACGGAAAAGGATCTGTGGTCGCTATGTTGGAGGCGATTCTCCGGGCGGCAGGATATCGAACGGGCGCCTACACTTCCCCCCATCTGCTGCGCTATAACGAGCGAATATGCGTTAATGGCATGGAGGTTAACGATGCGACGATCATGGCCTCTTTTGAGCAGGTTGATCGAGCTCGCGGATCAACCTCTCTGACTTATTTCGAGTTTGGCACGCTGGCTGGCATGGATATCTTTAAGAGAATGGGCGTTGATGTGGCGATTCTTGAAGTCGGTCTTGGCGGTCGGCTCGATGCAGTGAACGTGTTCGACGCGGATGTCGCGCTGATCACCACTGTTGACATTGACCATGTGCGCTGGCTTGGCAACGATAGGGAATCTATCGGGCGCGAGAAAGCGGGCATTTTTCGGCCGGGCCGCCCAGCGGTATATGGCGATCCGCGTCCTCTCGGCAGCGTAGAAGAGTATGCGAAGGAGCTCGGGACCCCTTTGTTCCGTTTCGGCCGAGAGTTCTGTTACGCGATCCATGGTGAGAACTGGGATTGGCACGCACAGGGCGAGACCTTTCGGGACCTTCCCCGACCAGCTCTCGCCGGCTCCTTTCAGGTGGTTAATGCATCCGCTGCGGTAATGGCGTTGACGTTACTGGCCAAGCGTCGATCCGGGTTGAGAGTTCCACCGAGCGCGGTTCGTCAAGGCCTCGAAACAGTCCGGCTCCCCGGCCGGTTTCAGGTAGTCACAGGACCTCCCGAGCGCATTCTCGATGTGGCACACAATCCACAAGCCACAAGAGCACTTGCCGAAATGCTACGCCATAGAGCCTGCCGCGGCAAAACTCTGATCGTTCTCGCCATGCTTGCCGATAAGGACATCTCTGCTGTCATGGGCGTCATGAAGGGCGTCTCCGACGCGTGGTATGTGGCAGGTCTGAACGTTAGCAGGGGTGCATCGGCGGACGTTTTGGCTGAGGTACTTCGGCAGACGCAGGCTTCAGTCGCCGTGCGTCTATTCAAGGCAATATCTGAAGCTTACCTGGCAGCGCTGGTGGACGCCGCGATTGAGGATCGCATTTTGGTTTTTGGTTCCTTTTATGCCGTGGGCGAAGTTCTCCAGCTAGAGCAAAGTGAATCGGCCAGGACAGTTGTGAGTTCGTGAACGAGCAGCTAAAGCATCGGATAGTGGGAGCCGTGGTGCTGGTAAGCTTTGTGGTCATCGTGATTCCTATGGTGCTGAAGCCGCCATTGGACGCAGGTACGCCCCGCTCAGCGCCGAATGTTACACTTGAGGCGCAAGAACGTATCGACGTTGATAACGCGGTACCCCCAGTCACGCAACCCGGCCAGCGGGGTGAGCTTGCCCTCGCCCGAACTGCGCAGCCAGTCCGGCGGCCGGCAGTCGAAAAGGGCGGCGGATTACCCACGCATCACAAAGAGAGCGGCCCGGTTGCTGCCAAGAGTGGCGTCAACGCAAGGCCCAACGGGCGAGTATCGCAGATGAATGGGAGCAGCCAGCCGAGATGGGATGGAATGAAGGTCACCGAGTTCAGGGACGAATCTGTTTCCTCGATCGGGGCTGTCGGGCGTAGAATAAAAGCTTGGGCTGTTCAGCTTGGCAGTTTTTCGAAGAGAAGCAACGCGGTTGCGCTGCGTGATCGCTTGCAAGAAGAGGGCTTTGCGGCGTTCGTAAGGCCGACGGCTATGAGTGACGGCAGGCTCACAAGAGTCTATGTCGGTCCCGAGTTCTCAAAAGAGGGGGCGCGCCACCTTTCCGGGGCGCTCACCAAGGAGACCCAACTTAGCGGTCTCGTGGTGCCCTACCCATAGTCTAAGCGCCATGAGCGATCGTTGTTTTAGAGTCACTAGCGAGCCGCATCGAAGGCAAAGGCAACCTCGCCAAGTGTGCGCGGCGAAGTTGTTGGTTACAAGTGCGAACCCCTTCAGATCATATTTCTGGGTCGGGCGTTGCCCGTGAATTGGGCGGATTATGTTGTTCTTGGGCTCATCGGTATCTCTGCGGCGATCAGTACCGTGCGGGGATTTTTCCGCGAAGCCCTTTCCTTGCTGGGATGGATACTGGCTTTTTGGGTTGCTCTTACTTATACTCCGCCGCTTGCTTCGCACTTCTCCCGACTGCTCACCATCCAGTCGTTGCGCCTCGGCGTAGCATTCCTCGCGCTGCTCCTTGCTACCCTGTTAGTTGTCACTTTGGTCAACTTTTTGATTGGCCAGTTTATTGACAAGACGGGAATAACGGCGACCGATCGAATGCTCGGTGTCGTGTTCGGTGTTGCGCGTGGAGTTATTATAGTGTCTGTGTTAGTACTCTTGGCCGGTTTGACGCCATTTCCGAAGGCTCCATGGTGGCAACAGTCGTTACTGATTGACCACTTTGAGGTGATGGCCATTGCGTTTCGAAAGCTTCTGCCTCCCGATATTGGGAGCTTTTTTGACTACTGAGGCGGTGTGCGCCACCTGAAGTCCTCGGCCGCACGCCAACGAGGTAGGTGCGTTAGGTACCATGAGTCATGTGCGGAATTGTCGGAATTGTAGCTCGGGACCACGTCAATCAGTCGCTGTACGATGCTATGACGGTGTTGCAGCATCGGGGGCAGGATGCGGCGGGAATCGTGACCTGTGACGGTGGGCTGCTGCATCTGCGCAAAGATAACGGCCTAGTTCGGGATGTTTTCCAGGCACACCACATGCGCGGTCTAGTGGGGAACATTGGAATCGGGCACGTTCGTTATCCGACGGCCGGTTGCTCCTCCTCCGCCGAGGCCCAGCCATTTTATGTGAATTCCCCCTACGGTATTACCCTCGCCCACAATGGAAACCTCATCAATGCCGAACAGCTCAAGCGTGAATTGTTCCGTGCCGACTTGCGGCACATCAATACTGAGTCGGATTCCGAGGTACTTCTGAATGTTTTTGCGCACGAGCTGCTGAAGCTGGGTAAGCTGACTATTGACGAGAATGATATTTTCGCAGCTGTGTCGCAGGTTCACCGGCGCTGTTTGGGCGCTTATGCTGCGGTCGTTATGCTCATTGGATACGGAATTGTCGCCTTCCGGGATCCGTGCGGTATTCGCCCGCTCGCCTTTGGTAGACGCGAGACGCCGAAGGGTGTCGAGCATATGGTAGCCTCTGAGAGTGTTGCCCTCGATGCCTTGGACTTTGACTTGGTCCGTGACCTGGAACCAGGAGAAGCGATTTTCATTGATACCGCAGGCCGCTTCTTTTCGCGTCAGTGTGCCCTCCACCGTGCCCTCTCCCCATGCATCTTTGAATTCGTTTATTTAGCCCGGCCCGACTCCATTCTCGACCAGGTATCAGTCTACAAGGCGCGGTTGCGTATGGGGGAGCGGCTAGCCGACAAGATATTGCGCGAATGGCCAGACCACGATATCGACGTGGTGATCCCTATCCCCGATACCAGTCGCACTGCAGCGCTCCCGCTTGCTTATAAGCTGGGGGTCAAGTACCGAGAAGGTTTCATCAAGAATCGCTACATCGGGCGAACGTTTATCATGCCATGGCAGTCCCAGCGCCGCAGATCGATTAAGCAGAAGCTGAATGCCATCGGGCTTGAGTTTGAACGCAAGAATGTGCTCTTGGTGGATGACTCCATTGTTCGTGGCACCACCTCAAAGGAAATCATCCAGATGGCGCGCGAGGCCGGGGCACGCCACGTCTATTTTGCGTCGGCGGCTCCCCCTGTACGGTATCAGAACGTCTACGGGATCGATATGCCGTCTGCAGGAGAGCTCGTTGCTCACAACCGCACCGAGGCAGAAGTTGCTGCGACGCTTGGAGCAGATCGACTTTTTTATCAGGATCTTGTTGATCTCGTTGAGGCGGCACGGAAGGGCAATCCAGATATCCGGCAATTTGATGCATCGTGCTTTACTGGAGAGTACGTGACTGGCCACGTGACCGCCGCGTATCTTGCCGAGCTTGAGCAAAAACGTTGTGATGAAGGAAAATCCCGCGAGTTTCGCGCCGATGATGAGGTGCTTGAGTTATACAATGCGAGATAAGATGCAGTGTCAGCGGGTTTGCCTGTCACGCTGTTACGGATTCAACCTGAGATCTTGCATGTCCCGCGGGCTAGTTTGGACGGACTGTGGGACGCCGCGCTCATCGTTGTCTGCGCTCTGGTGAGGCGGCGCTTATAAGTAAAGGAACACACCCCACTGGCTTTGCTTATGGAACAAGTTACAGCAGTAGTTCCGTAGCTCACGTCTGTGAGGATGGCACGTTTGCCACTCCACCGGTGGCCATTATTGACACCGCGAAGCCGATTTCTTAACCTAGTCCCAGCGCCGATTTGACGTTCAGCTTGCGGGCGCTCTAAAAATTCCGCTAAAGCGAAATCGAGCCCGCTTTAGCGCAAGCGGGTTTTTTTGTGCCTTTAGGATACGCACACCTTACATTCGTAGCGTCCCATCGTACGGGGCCGGACCGTGGGTGGCTTTTTCGAGACGCATCGTGATACGGTCCCGTAACTTGGAGTGCCGTTACCCTGGCGTAACATGGTACCGATAAGTTCACTTCCGACCAGGTGGCATTAGTCGCGGTGTTGTTAAGAACGTAGGAGCTGGAGCACGAACCAGTAATGCCGAGGAGAGCTGCATATGGCGGACGTGAGTTTTCAGAACTGCGCGTTTGAGACGCGTGCGGTACGGGCAGGTCAGATTCGAACGCCCGAGGGGGAGCATAATGACCCAATCTTTATGACCTCAAGCTACGTGTTTGAGAATGCGCATCAGGCGGCGGCGCGGTTTGCGTATGAGGAACCGGGCAACGTCTACTCCCGCTTTACCAATCCGACGGTCCGCACCTTGGAAGACCGTTTGGCCTCCCTTGAAAGTGGCGAGCGATGCATCGCGACAGCCTCCGGCATGGCTGCCATCCTTACCACGTGCCTCGCGCTGCTTAAGTTGGGAGATCACGTTGTCGCGTCGCGCAATCTGTTTGGCGCTACCGTGAATCTACTAACCAACATACTTGCCCGGTTTGGTATTGAGACGACCTTTGTCTCTCTTGTGGATTCGAGCACGGATGCCGAGGCTTGGCGACGCGTGATACGCAACAATACCCGCATGTTATTCCTGGAAAGCCCAGCTAATCCACTCACGGAGATCGCGGATATTCCCAGCCTAGCAACGCTTGCCCACGCGCACGGTAGTCTGCTTGTCGTAGACAATTGTCTATGTACCCCGGCACTGCAGCAGCCGCTTGCCCTCGGAGCCGACATTGTCGTTCACTCAGGCACCAAGTACTTGGACGGGCAAGGGCGTTGCCTTGGTGGTGCTGTGGTGACTCGCGATCCGGCGATAGCAGATGAGGTTTACAGCGTACTGCGCACCGCGGGACCGTGCATGAGCCCTTTTAATGCGTGGATAATCTTGAAAGGGTTGGAGACCCTACGGCTCCGAATGCAGGCACATTGCGCGGGTGCGCTCGAGCTTGCTCGTTGGCTGGAGACGAAGCCTCAGATCAACCGCGTACACTATCCAGGTCTGGAATCCCACCCACATCACGGGATCGCGGCGCAACAGCAATCGGGATTCGGTGGCATCCTTGCCTTCGAGGTGAAGGGAGGCCGGAAAGCTGCTTGGGCGGTTATCGATGCAGTTCGACTCATTTCAGTGACGGCCAACTTCGGAGACGTAAAGAGCACGATTACACATCCCGCGACCACCACGCACGGGCGTCTAACCCCCGAACAACGGGCCGAGGCCGGTATCGGTGAGGGACTGATTAGATTGGCAGTTGGACTTGAGGGGCTAGAAGACATCAAGCGGGACTTGCAGGGGGGCCTGGATGCGATATCGTAACGCTGGACGGCTAAACTATTCTGCCCGTTACCTTGTGCAGGGAGGGACATCACCTGTAATCTCGACTGCGGTTAACGAGGACCAAGGTTCTGAATTTCGGCGCGATTGACGCTCAGCTTCCTGAGCGGCGAGTCTTGCTAGACATCTATGCGGCCGGGGTTGAGGCGGTCGACGGAAGATCGCGCGTCGCGCGTTTCGTGCAAGACGAGCTACAACGCGATAGTGAGTGGAAAGTGCACCCAGTGTATGTCGTCGGCATCGGCAAGGCGGCAGCCAGGATGGCGGCAGGTGTGTTCGATGTGTTCGGCGAAAAGATAGTGTCGGCCTTGATCATTACCAAGCCTCGGCACTGCGAGCCCTTGTTCACCGACATCACGCCTGTGCGCTGCATTGAGAGTTCGCATCCAGTGCCTAACGCCACGAGCTCTCGGGCAGGTGCCCTACTCATCAGCTTTCTTGACGCTGCGCCTGCCGAAGCGCGGTTTGTGTTTCTCATTTCAGGGGGCGCTTCGAGTCTCGTAGAGTTACCACCACTTGGTCTTAGCGTCCACCACGTCGCCCGGATTTACCGATGGCTATTGGGCGCCGGCGTGCCGATCGAGATGATGAACCGGGTTCGGAAGCGGATCTCGCGTCTCAAAGCGGGGCGATTAGCAGCACACCTTAAAGGTCGTGACACTATCAATTTGCTCATTTCCGACGTGCCTGACGACGATCCTCGGGTCATCGGGTCAGGTTTGTTAACAGAGCATAGTGAGGCTGAAATTGATGTCAGCGATCTCCAACTCCCAAGCTGGATGATGCCGCTCCTGGCAAATGCTCCCAAGCTTCCGAAAGCGTCAGCGTTTGCAGCTATACGTACAGAAGTTATCGCTCGGCCAGAATTTGCTCGAACCGCGGCCGCTGCATTGGCATTGAAACGCGGGTACCAAGTCGCGGTTCATGATCATCTCATCGAGGGTGATGCAATCGAAGTGGGTCAGCGAATTGCCCGGCAAGTGTTGACTGATGCACCGGGCGTGCAGATCTGGAGCAGTGAGGTGACGGTTACATTGCCTCCAGATCCCGGTCGTGGCGGGCGCTGCCAAAGTTTGGCGCTGGCCGCAGCAATCACCTTGGCGGGCCAGAAGCATGTTTATTTTCTCGCGGCTGGTACTGATGGGTCAGACGGGCCGAGCATGGTTGCCGGTGCCCTAGTGGACGGTGATACAGTGCGGCGCGGGCGGCTCGCGCAGTGGGATGTCGCGGAGCGCTTAGCGGCTGCGGACGCGGGTCGTTTCTTGGATGCGAGTCATGATCTCATCACCACCGGGCCGACAGGAACCAACGTGATGGACCTTCTTGTGTCATTAAAGGCCGGCTGAGTCACTTTCATTAGACCTGGTTTGATAGGCCGTTTTAGCCATCCTCTTGGGCGTTAACCGGCCTGATGCCCTCATAGGGCATCAGGCGAGAACCTTGTGACAGATGTCAGAACGAATCTCAGGCTAACGAGAACAGCGGGCTAAGCAACAGGCATCAATCTACTGGGCCTATCCGATGGTCCAAAGCTATGATTTCGGGCCTACCATGTCCTCTGGAACGACGTACTCATCGAATTGCTCGCTCGTTAGTAGTCCTAGCTTAATAGCGGATTCTTTGAGCGTGCTGTTATCTGCGAAAGCGGTCTTCGCTATCTTTGCGGCGTTTTCATAGCCGATGTGTGGATTCAAGGCGGTAACGAGCATGAGTGAATTGTGGAGATTGTGGTGGATTTTCTCCATGACTGGCTCAATCCCTACTGCGCAATTATCGTTGAAAGATTGCATGGCTTCCGCTAGGAGTTGCGTCGACTGCAAGAAGTTGTAAGCGATAACCGGCTTGAAGACATTGAGCTCAAAGTTTCCCTGGCTCGCGGCGAACCCGATGGTTGCGTCGTTGCCAAATACCTGGCAGGCGACCATGGTCAAAGCTTCCGATTGGGTCGGGTTGACCTTGCCGGGCATGATTGAGCTACCTGGCTCGTTGGCTGGAATTGCGATCTCACCAATGCCGCAGCGCGGGCCGCTGCCAAGCCAGCGGACGTCGTTTGCGATCTTCATTAGATTTGCTGCTAGGGCCTTTGCGGCACCGCTTGCGAAAGCCAGTGCATCGTGTGATGTCAGCGCCTGAAATTTGTTTGATGCGGACTTGAAGTGCTTACCAGTATCGCTGGTTACTGCCGCCGCGACCCGTTCACTGAGTTCCGGGTGCGCGTTGAGTCCTGTTCCGACTGCTGTTCCTCCGATCGCTAACTCCCGCACGTGTGTTAAGGACTCAAGCAGCTGAGTTCGGTTGGTGTCTAGCATTGCAACCCAGCCCGAGATTTCCTGCCCAAGTGTGAGTGGTGTGGCATCTTGGAGGTGAGTGCGGCCAATTTTCACAATGTCTCTGAATTGCTCAGCTTTGCTGTGAAGTGTCTGTCGGAGTGCCTCTAGCGAGGGAATTAGCTCGTCCTCAACCGCGATGACGGCCGCGATATGCATAGCCGTTGGAAACGTGTCATTCGAGCTCTGCGACATGTTTACGTGATCGTTGGGGTGGATGAGTTTCTCCTTAGTGAAATCACCTCCCAAGATCTGGGTGGCCCGGTTGGCGATCACTTCATTGCAGTTCATGTTGCTCTGCGTACCGCTGCCAGTCTGCCAAACAGACAATGGGAATTCTTGATCATGCTGGCCGTCTACAATTTCTTCGCATGCCTGCACGATGGCTGTGGCCTTGTCCTTATCCAACTTGCCGAGTGCATGGTTGACATTGGCACAGGCTTTCTTGAGTCGTGCAAAGGCATGAATGAGTTTCAAAGGCATCTTTTCCGAGCCTATCTTGAAATTCTGGAAGCTGCGTTGCGTTTGAGCCCCCCACAACTGGTTCGCGGGCACCCGTATTTCCCCCATGGTGTCTCGTTCGACGCGATATTCCATAATGCCTCCTCAAGGAATGCCTGTTGTTAGAGTTAACTTCGACCAACATAGCGGGCGCTAAGAGCTGGAACATGTTATCGATTGTCCGACAATAAGCAAACTCCGATATGTCGTGCACCCAGCAAATCGAAGTGAAGACGTACGCAAGAGATAGTCTCAGCAAGCATCGGCCTCAGAGGTGTTCAAAACCCCGACAAGCATAGGCCGGGCGAGGCGCACGCCAGTCAGGGCGACTCCACCAATGAACGTGCTGAGTCTTTGTGGCGGTTCCTATGTCTCGTTGTTTGAGGACTGGATAGCGTTTCCCTGGGTGCGGTATGAGGCCACCCGGCTGACGACATAATCGCTGACCGTCTTGCGTTGTGCGGCTTGCATTTGTAGTCCTGACTTGGTCCGGCGCCACAGCACATCCTCACCTGTTCGCACCCACTCCTTTCGGATCATGTGGTCGACTTCGTGAGCATACAAGTGCGCCCCGAAATGCTCACCTAGAGACTCAATGTCTTCAGCTCCCTCAAGCACCTCCCATGCTAAGGTGCCGTGGCGCCGGGCAATTACTTCGAGCAACGCTGGGGGTAGCTTAGAGTGGCCACAAGCCAGTTCTCGCACAAGCGCGTTAATGCCGTCCCGCTTTAAGTCACCCCCGGGGAGGGGGGCTGACCCAGTCCATGCGTGCCCTAAGCCGGGCAAAATCCCGGTGAGCTTTTCCAGCACGCGCTCGGCCAAGTTTCGGTAGGTCGTCAGCTTTCCCCCGTAAACCGTTATTATGGGTGCTACGCCATTTGCCCATTGCAGGTCAATGGCATAGTCTCGCGTAACTGCCGACGGGTTGCTGTTACCGTCATCATAGAGCGGTCTAAGCCCAGCATACTGCCAAACGATATCCCGCGGCGAAATGGCTTGAGTGAAGAAGCGGCTTACGACGTTGCACAGGTATGCAACCTCCTCGGTGGAAACAGCGACCGGTCCTGGCTTGCTTACGTAGGCGATATCCGTTGTGCCGATAAGGGAGAACGACTTCTCGTACGGGATTACGAATAGCACGCGCTTATCCTCGTTCTGCAACAGGTATGCGTGCTCGCCACGGTGGAGCCTTGGGACAACAATATGACTGCCTTTGACTAGCCGGATATGCTTTCTCGATCGCCAGCCCTCAATTGACTCTGCAACCTGCTGCGTCCACGGTCCGGCAGCGTTGATCAGAACGCGAGCGTGTAACGGGGACTGCTGTCTGGTGACTTGATCCCTGAGCGTAACCCGCCATGCGCCATCCGCGACCGCTGCTTTGAGACACCCAACGCGTACCATTATCTGGGCCCCCTGAAGTGCAGCGGCCCTAGCATTCACAAGCACCAGTCTTGCGTCATCCACGACGCAATCAAAATAAGCAAAACCTTTCCGATACTCTGATTTTAGTTCATCGCCAAGCAAGTCTCGCTGAAAGTGAAAAGCTTCTGACTTCGGCAGAGTGCTTCGCGTACTGAGATGGTCATAAAGGAATAGGCCGGCCCTTATCTTCCATGGCGCACGCCCCCAAGGAGCGTGCGGAAGAAGAAACCTCAATGGCGTGACCAGATGCGCTGCTGTGTGCATGAGAATCTCACGCTCGGCAAGCGCTTCACGCACGAGACGAAACTGGAGCTTCTCCAGGTATCTCAAGCCACCGTGGACAAGCTTGCTGCTCGCTGATGATGTGGCTCCTCCAAGGTCGCCCTTTTCACAAAGAGCGACTGAAAGCCCACGACCTGCGGCATCGCGGGCAATACCAACCCCGTTAATGCCACCCCCAATAATGAGCACGTCAACCGAGCGTGAGCCCGTGTCCACAGGTGAACTTGTGCCTCCGCCAATCGAAGGTTAACTTCAAATACTAGCCACTGGGGAAGCTGAAGGGAATCAATCGATCGATTTCAAGATGAATGAGAGCCGATGAGACTTGTGAGCCCGCTATGCGCGCCGTGCGCCCCAGCAAATGTGTATCGGGGCAAAAGGTTAAAGTATGCATTCAGTAAGGATGGGACAGCGCTTAGCAATCCACAAGCACCTCGCATAGCATAGCAGCGTTGCGTCGCAACACTACACAAAATAACCACCAAACCCAGTGACTGGTTGCAGGCTGACTCGAGCGGTCGATCACCAGCGGCAATTTGCATGCGTCAGAGCTGGACATTGGCGTCAGCTGAATTTGGCAAGTCACCGCTGCATTGTCGCTGAACGTTATCCTCTGCTGGTCGTAGCCCTACCTAGAGCGTGTTTCAAAACCTGCTGCGCTTGCCACAGCTGCGTTGCGCGCTGGCTCGAAATCCTCACGCTCATGTAAATTCCGGTTTACTCGCCCTGTCCCTGGGGCGCACCCCTTCGGGGCCAGCTTGCAGCTGTTCAAAATCGTTCCGGACGATTTTATCTCGCCACCGTGCGCCTTGCTTCGTCTGCGCTCGCTGGGGTTTTAAAGACACGCTCTTAGACACGAAAGACAGGAAAGAGCTGACTATGTAAGATTAACCATCCCCCGAAAGGGATGCGACGTTTTCATATCGCCCCGCAAGGGGCGATATCACCTAGCTGTGTCCATTCGTCGGCATGGACAGGCAAGTTCAGCGTTTAATTTCGGTTCTTGGATTCACGTATCGCCATAGTGTCGCTTGAACTCATCGCCCCTGGCTCAGGGGGTGCTTGTCCGAATGCTGTTTGCAAGAATGGAAAGGCTATGCGAAATTGGGCGTGCACTATCAGTGCGGCTTGAATTAAGATATGTGTTGAGCGACTCGCTTTGCTCGCAAGCTAAATGGATGCGGTTACCTGCTGGATTTTGGTTCTGACTGAGAAATGCCGATACATTTGGTATCTTTCGACGTATTAGCGCGTCGTGTACCAAAGCACAATTAAGGGAGATATAGAATGGCTAAGAGCATAGCTTCCAAAAAACCTAAAGATACTGTGCGCGCCACCAAGACACGCGTGCGCAAGATCCCCGCGAAAGCTGGGGCTGCTGCCAAAGCGCCGCCAGTGAAGGTGAGCCCCGCCAAGGCAGCGATGAAACAGAATAAAAAGAATGCTCAGAGAGCGGTTACGAAACCAGCCGACAAGACAACCCAAAACGTGAAGGGCAACGGTCAGGCTGCGGTTCGCTTGAAGGCTATCCGCATAAAGCAGACGAAGACTCAGATCATGCAATCGATAACGGAAGAAACCGGCCTAGCACGCAGGGATGTAGCTAAGGTCATGGCGACACTGGCCACCTTAGCGAAACGCCATGTGATGAAGCGAGGCTCTGGGGAGTTTTCTATTCCTGAGCTAGGGTGAAAGTTCGCCGAATACAACGCAAGGCGAGAATGGCCCGAAATCCTATGACCGGCGAGGCCGTTCGAGTTCCGGCTAAGACGGCGGTGAGAGCGACTGTTTTGAAAGCACTAAAAGACGCTGTCCTATAAGGTAAACTGAGTCACGTGGGGACCGAGATTGACGGCCGTTCTGTTGGTCTCGAACCACTGATTCACTTCAAGCTTACTTGTGTGGGGCTGCTGCTTTCCGTTGGGCTGAGCAGTCGGTGAGCTTATGGCTTTATCAGCAAGAGTCTCCTGACTTTTCACGAGGGGTGAGACTGTCACCGCGAGCCGACAAGAATGGTGACGGCAATGATGAGGCCCAACGGAAAGTAGGAGGGCCATAAGCTTGTTCGGGCGTCTATTTGACCATGGTCACTCGCGACCCGATTAGACGGCTAGCCGCTTCGGGGCGTCTATCTAGCCGATTCAGCGCGAGTTTACGATAGTGGAACTGAGTCGGAGCGCCGACGTGCAGTTTGAGCCACCCGGAAACGGCGAGGTAAAGTCACGAGTGTCGCCAAAGCAAGGTGCACGATGGCGACAAAATCATCCGGAATGCGTTTTAGCAGCAACAAGCTGCCCCCGGCGGCCGTTCTGAATGGTGTCAGTAGCGCCGGACGAAGCGCCACGCTAGTCAATCGACTTGTTTCACTTGCTCAATCAGCGCATCAGCGAAGCCGCTAGTGGAAACCTCGGTCGCCCCCTCCATTTGCCGGGCGAAATCATAAGTCACGATTTTGCGCTTGATGACCTCTGGGTAGGCGCATCGAATGAGATCGGCAACTTCTTTCCAGCCGATATACTCAAACATCAGAACACCGCTGAATAACAACGAGCCTGGGTTAACCTTGTCCAGGTTCGCATACTTGGGTGCGGTTCCATGGGTTGCCTCGAACACAGCAATATGATCTCCGATGTTCGCACCAGGGGCGATTCCGATGCCACCCACTTCTGCGGCGATTGCGTCGGAGAGATAGTCGCCATTGAGGTTTGGAGTCGCAATCACGTCAAACTCGGTGGGTCGCAGGAGCATCAGCTGAAACATTATGTCGGCAATGCGGTCCTTTATGACCACTTTATCAAGAGGACGTTTGCCGTCATAATTTTGATAGAGTTCGTCCTCAGTGATGGTGACATCGGCAAATTCCTGGCGTGCGAGTTCATACCCCCAGTTGCGGAATGCCCCCTCGGTAAATTTCATGATGTTTCCCTTGTGCACGAGGGTGACGCTTTCACGTTGGTTGGCGATCGCATACTGGATCGCCTTGCGTACTAGGCGCTTAGTAGCGAAAGGGCTAATGGGCTTAATCCCGAGTCCAGCGTCATCAAAAAAACGTGCCCCCATATCTTGCTTTAAGAAGCGCTCCAGCTTGCGCATCTCATCCGAGCCAGAGGCGTACTCGATGCCCGCATACACATCCTCAGTATTCTCGCGGAAGATCACCACGTCGATCTGCTCCGGCTTTTTCAGCGGCGATGGAACCCCGGTGTAGTAACGTACCGGCCGAACGCATGCATACAAATCAAGCGCTTGGCGTAGGGAAACGTTCAATGAACGAAAGCCTTCCCCAATCGGAGTCGTCAGCGGACCTTTGATTGCGACGAGCAGGTGTTTCAGCGCGTCGAGGGTCTCTTGTGGGAAGTAATCGCCGGCATATCGCTCTGCTGCTTGCTCGCCGAGATAGAGCTGGGCCCAATGGACTTTGCGGCGTTTCGCGTAGGCGCGTTCCACAGCAGCGTCCCAGACGCGCAAGCAAGCGCGCATGATGTCTGTCCCGATGCCATCACCCTCGATATATCCCAATATAGGATTGTCAGGGACTGCGAGTGTGTTTGACTGTACAGTGAGTTGTTCCCCGCCCACGGGTACGCTAATGTGTTGATAACTCATAGCCCGTCCTTCGATTGTCTCCAATGGATTAGTGTATCAGCCGTTTTAGCGCCGGACCTAGCAGCACAGGTGTTGCGTGGTTTGGTCTTTGGGCGTCTCGAGAACTCCGCTCGCTCCGCAGGGCTCATGGGCGCCCCGCTTGGCCAAGCGCAGCGATTTGCTCAGGTAGCTTCAACGCCACGTGCTGCCCGGATTGCAACACGTCCCTTGGCTAATTGGCTCAGCAATGCGAAAATAAGGACCAAAGGGTAGTTTGTTGTATTTGTATGCACTTTCATAGAGCCTAGATGCGGATTTGATACTATTGTGAACCTTGGCATGCGGGGCGGCCACCAGCCAGACCGCATTGCTAGGAATGCTGGTGGCAGCCAAGCAGGAGCCAAGGGAGTAACTCCCGGGCCGTGGTCGAACAAAGCGCAACGGCGTGTCCGGCATGAGGAAGCAGTCGCTCTATGCCGGATGATCGCGCTTGCAAGGCGAGTTTATGGCTGTTCAAAGCCGTTGCTGGCCATGATAGGTGCGGCGCCATCGGAAATCTAAGCCAGCGGATTAGGAAGGCTGGGCCGTGGCCGGTTCGCGGTGGATTCAACTGTGTCGCTACCGTTCGTGGCAAGCATGGTGGCGCTCAGAGGGCGTTTCAAACGCCGGCGAGCGTCCGGAGTCGCGAGTCGCACGGTGGCGAGAGAAAATCGCCCGGAACGACTTTGAACAGCGGCAAGCTGGCCCCGAAGGGATGAGCCCCGGGGACAGGGCGAGTAGATCGGAGTGTGCATGGGCGTACTTGAGGATTGTGAGCCGGCGCACAACGCAGCGCTGCCAAGCGCAGTAGCTTTAAAGCATCGTCTCAAACCAACTAGCAAAGGAAAACCTGCATGGATGAACGCTTAGGCCGGGAATACTTCGCAACCAATGAAGCCTATCAGGACTATATACTGCCGCGGGTTTCTCGGACTTTTGCACTGACTATCCCTCAGCTCCCATCGCCACTCGCGCACGTCGTTGGCAATGCCTACCTACTTTGTCGGATCGCGGATACCATCGAGGACGAGCCGACGCTCGATGCTGACAAGAAACGCGAGTTTGCACAGGAATTCGCGCAAGTTGTCGCTGCCCAGGCCCCGGCTTCGCAGTTTGCCGCGCAGCTTTATTACCACCTCTCTAGTACCACATTACCAGCAGAACGGAATCTTGTCTACAACACGCAACGCGTGGTTGGCATTACTTATGGGTTTAATGAGACGCAGAGAGCGGCGCTGGAACGTTGCTTGCGTATAATGTCCACCGGAATGGCTGACTTCCAGCAGAACAAGACGCTAGCGGGCTTGGCGGACCTCGGGCAGCTGGATCGGTATTGTTACTACGTTGCTGGCGTTGTAGGCGAGATGCTGACAGAGTTGTTTTGCGATTACTGTCAGGAGATGAAAGCGCACCGAGCGCAGTTGTTGAAGCTTGCCGTATCTTTTGGGCAAGGGTTGCAGATGACCAACATCCTCAAAGATATCTGGGAGGATCAGCGTAGAGGGGCATGCTGGCTGCCGCGAGATATTTTTCACAGAGCGGGTTTTGACCTGGGAGATCTTTCGTCCAGTCATTACAGCCAGGAATTTGGAGTCGGATTGTGCGAGCTCATAGGAATCGCGCGAGTTCATTTGCTGAATGCGCTGACCTACACATTGCTCTTTCCTTCCACCGAGAAGGGTATTCGGCGTTTTTGCCTTTGGGCGATAGGAATGGCCGTTTTGACCCTGCGTAAGATCACTAGGCACCTGGATTTTAGGAGCGGTCAGCAAGTAAAGATATCTAGAAAGGCAGTGAAAGGCACGGTGTTGATAACAAGTCTTGCCGTTTCGAATGATTTTGTTTTACGGCGCATTTTCGAACTGTACACCAGAGGGCTCCCGGGCCCGACCAGCCTTGACGGAGTGCTTGCTCTTGGGTGATGCGACGAAGCTGTTTTCGATAATTTTGTGAGCGCGAGTAGGGTAAGGCCCAGGTGGCCAATCGGTTGGGATGTATATGAGTGCCCTGAAAATCATGGTGAGCCTTGTGCCCGGGATTTTCTCCTTGCGGGCGCTGTGCCGCCGTTCGAGGTTGTCTCCCTGTATCTTGTTGCGCCAAACCCTGTCTAATGCGCTACGCCAAGTCAAGCGTCAGTAGAATATTCTTATAACGTAGGTCAATTGTGCCGACTTCAAGGGACCAAGCAATCACATGATCAGACGAGCCTCACAAGCCGCGGTGCTTTTGGATGAACAGGAATCACCGGATGCTTTACTCACCGAGGAACAAGGGTTTGGGTTAGGAGAAACTGTTAGTCGAGCATTGAATGCTCTGCTTGCCCACCAACATCCAGATGGTTATTGGTGCTATGAACTAGAAGCTGACTGCACCATCCCGTCCGAGTACATCCTCATGATGCATTTCATGGACGAAATTGATGAAGAACTTGAGCAGAAGCTGGCGGTGTATATACGCCACCATCAGGCCGAGCACGGCGGTTGGCCGCTCTACCACGGTGGCGCACTCGACATAAGTTGTTCTGTTAAGGCTTATTATGCCCTGAAGCTTGCGGGCGATGGCGTCGAGGCGCCTCACATGACACGTGCTCGTAATGCCATACTCGCTCACGGAGGTGCGGCGCGGGCCAATGTTTTTACACGTATCGCCCTGGCGCTCTTCCGGCAAATTCCTTGGCGTGGTGTGCCGTTCATTCCAGTGGAAATCATGTTGTTGCCGCAGTGGTTTTTTTTCCACTTGAGCAAGGTCTCATATTGGTCGCGAACGGTAATGGTTCCATTGCTGATTTTGTGCAGCCTTAAGGCGAAGGCCTGTAATCCTCGCAACGTGCACATACCCGAGCTGTTTACGACCCCAGCTGATGAGGAGCGCGAGTACTTTCCCATTCGTTCCTCACTAAATCGAGTGTTCCTCATGCTAGAGCGAACGGCACGTGCGCTCGAACGATTTATCCCGGGCTGGATGCGCCGGCGTGCTATCCGGCACGCGGAGCAGTGGATTGTAGCTCGAATCAACGGGGTGGACGGTCTTGGGGCGATTCTTTCCCGCCATGGTTAATGCCCATGAGGCCCTGGCGCTCCTGGGGTATCCGGCCAATCACACCTGCCGAATGATGACGGGTGAGGCCCTGCGTCGACTCCTCATCATAGAATCGGACCGTGCCTATTGTCAGCCATGTGTCTCACCCGTTTGGGATACAGCGCTGGCGTGCTGTGCGGTGCAGGAATCCGCAGCATTCTCTGATGCCGACCGAGCCGGCTTGGACTGGCTCGCGAGTCGGCAGCTGCTCGAGGAACCGGGAGATTGGCAACAGCGTCGACCCGATCTTAAGGGAGGCGGGTGGCCTTTCCAGTTTGGGAACGGCCACTATCCCGACCTTGACGACACGGCGGCGGTGGGGTGGGCCATGATACGCTCTGGTGAGCCAGCGTATCGCAGGGGCATCGCGCGAGCGGCAGCATGGATTTGCGGAATGCAGTCAAGTAATGGCGGATTTGCGTCCTTTGACGCCGATAATACTCACTACTATCTCAATGAAATACCTTTCGCTGACCATGGCGCCCTTTTGGATCCTCCCACCAGCGATGTCACCGCGCGTTGTATATTGTTTTTGAAGCTCGTTGACCCAGTAGCCTATGCTGATGCAATAAACCGGGGTCTGCAGTTTTTGCACAGGGAGCAGGAAGACGAAGGCTGTTGGTTCGGCCGCTGGGGCACTAACTACATCTATGGAACGTGGTCGGTGCTGGCCGCGCTCGAGGTGCTCGGAGAGCCCGTTAATGCTCCCTATGTCCGGCGCGCCGTGCGCTGGCTCAAGAGTACCCAGCGCACGGATGGAGGGTGGGGTGAAAGCAATGACAGCTATGCCGACCGTGACCTCATGGGATCGGCCCCGCGAAGCACCGCGTTTCAGACTGCATGGGCATTGCTCGGGCTGATGGCGGCGGGCGAGGTCGACTCGGCGGCAGTGGACAGTGGCATCAAGTATCTGCAAAGGACCCAGTATGCCGACGGGCTCTGGGATAGCGATCAGTTTACGGCGCCAGGTTTTCCGCGGGTTTTCTACCTCAAGTACCATGGCTACAACAAGTACTTCCCGCTCTGGGCGCTGTCGCGTTATCAACGCTTGCGCCATAGCCGCATTCATTGACGGTTACCGGCGTTGTTGTTGCCCTTCCGGGTGAATTTAGGGCGCTAAGTCGTCGGAAGCCGCTGCGCAACGAATGTATCCGCACGTCGGCGAGATTGTGGCTCGTACTCTGCGGCACTGGTCCCGAGCGCGCACGGGTTGCTGCGCGGCATGCGCGAGATGGCGGCGGTGTCCCCCGGCTTGGCCGCCTGGGGGATGATGACCGGCGTCGCCATGGTCAACTCGGGCATGAGCGCTCTGGAGGCGGTCGCGATGAGCCTGCTGGTGTTTGCTGGCAGCTCGCAGTTGGCCTCCATGCCGCTGATTGCCGCCGGTGCACCGGTCTGGGTGATTCTGGCGACGGCCTTTTGCGTGAACTTGCGCTTTGTGGTGTTCAGCGCCCATCTGCGTGGCTATTTGATGCACTTGCCGCTGCGCTGGCGTCTGTTCAACGGCTATCTCACGGCGGACATGAGCTATGTGATGTTCACCCAGCGTTTCCCGCAGCCCGCGACCGATGAAGCAGGGCCGCACCGCTGAGCTGGCCTATCTGAACGGCGGCAGTCTTTTTAACTGGGTGAGCTGGCAGACGATGAGTTTGCTGGGCATCGCCTTGGCGCACTCCATCCCGCTCGAGCTGGGGGCTGGGTTTTGCGGGCATTCTGGCGCTTGGTGGGGGTGGGCTGTTCGCTGGCCACCAGCCCGCTGCGGCGCGTATCGGCGGGTGTCGCCGCTATGGCCGCGGTGGCGGCGTTTGCGCTGCCCTACAAGCTCAATATCGTGACGGCCATTGCGGCAGCCGTGGCCCTGTGTCTGGTGTTGGAGCAACTGAAGGCCCCACCCGCTGCGCAGCCGGAGCCCAGCCATGAACCAGACCGACATCTGGACGCTGGGCGTGATCGTGGGCTTGTCGGTGGTCACGGTGGTCACGCGCTGTTTTTTCTTTATCAGCAGCAAGCCCTGGCACTTGCCGAACTGGGCACAACGCGGTCTGCAATACGCGCCCATCGCCGCGCTGTCGGCTGTGGTGCTGCCCGAGGTGGTGATGACACAAGGGCATCTGGTCACTACGTGGCAGGACGCGCGCTTGTTTTCAGCAGCGGCCGGGGCCGCGTACTACTTCGCTACTGCTGGTAAAGGCCAGGCGGTGTTGGGCACCATCGTGGTGGGGATGTTGGTGTACTTGCCTTTGCATATCGGGTTGGGCTGGTAGGCTGCGGTTGGTTGTTGTGGTCTGGTGCGGAGCAGTCGGGCTATGCGTTTTGCTCCGTGTCCCCCGCCCGCTTTGCGGGCTCCTCCTTTTACCTACGCAAAACGCATAGCCCGACTGCTCTTGTGCGAAGTGTCGGGCGCGCTCGCATTGGACTTCCTTTGCGGCTTCGTCTACCCAGTTCTCCAGTGGCAGCGAGGGGGTAGGTCTTTTGCGGAGGTAAAGGAGGAGCCCGAAGGGCGGGGGACACGGAGCAAAAGGCCTACCCCCTCGCTGGCACGGGTACGTAATAAGCCGCTTCTCACCCACCTACAATTTGGGCAATCTCTTAAACAAGGCTGCTCCATGAATGTCATTCGTTTCTCCGATCTGTGCGCCCAAGGGCCAAGTGGCCGGCAAACGTGTCTTCATCCGTGCCGACCTGAACGTGCCGCAAGACGATGCCGGCAACATCACCGAAGACACCCGCGTGCGCGCCAGCGTGCCGTGTATCCAGATGGCGTTGGACGCGGGTGCGGCGGTCATGGTGACCAGCCACCTGGGCCGCCCCACGGAAGGTGAGTTCAAGCCCGCCGACTCGCTGGCCCCGGTGGCCAAGCGCATGGGCGAGCTGATGGGCCGCGAGATTGCGGTGCTGGCCAACTGGACTGACGGCGTCGATGTCAAGCCCGGCCAGTTGGTGATGCTGGAAAACTGCCGCGTCAATAAGGGCGAGAAGAAGAACGACGAAGCGCTGGCCAAGAAAATGGCCGCGCTGTGCGACATCTTTGTGCACGACGCCTTTGGCACCGCCCACCGCGCCGAAGCTTCCACCTATGGCATCGCGCAGTTCGCACCTATTGCCTGCGCGGGCCCGCTGTTGGCGGCAGAGATGGACGCTATCAGCAAAGCCCTGCTGGCCCCCAAACGCCCGCTGGTGGCTATCGTGGCCGGGTCCAAAGTGTCCACCAAGCTCACCATTCTGAAGAGCCTGGCCGAGAACGTGGACCAGCTCATCGTGGGCGGCGGCATTGCCAACACCTTCATGCTGGCCGCCGGTCTGAACATTGGCAAGAGCCTGGCCGAAAAGGACCTGTTGGCCGAGGCCACTGCCGTGATCGAAGCCATGAAGGCGCGCGGCGCGGCCGTGCCCATCCCCACCGATGTCGTGACCGCCAAGACGTTTGCGGCGGACGCGGTCGCGACAGTGAAAGCTGCCACCGACGTGGCAGACGATGACCTGATTCTGGACATTGGCCCGCAAACCGCACAAGCTGCTGGCCGAGCAACTCAAGAAGGCTGGCACCATCGTCTGGAACGGTCCGGTGGGCGTGTTTGAGTTTGCTGCGTTCGAGAACGGCACCAAGGTGATTGCGCAGGCGATTGCCGACAGCAGCGCCTTCAGCATCGCTGGCGGTGGCGACACGCTGGCTGCAATTGCCAAGTACGGCATCGAGAAACAGGTGGGTTACATCAGCACCGGCGGTGGCGCGTTCCTGGAGGTGCTGGAGGGCAAGACATTGCCCGCGTTTGAAATTTTGACCCAGCGCGCAGTCGGTTGAGTCGCCTCAGTGCGCTATCTTTACGATAGCTACTCAGGCAATAAGAACGTGGGCTACAGGCCCAAAAGGCTTTAAAAGTGACTGACTGGCAGATCAGTGGGTGGAGCGCAAGGTCTGCAGTCAGCTTGAACCTGCGCTGTAACTGCGGTGGGGTCTAACGTGTGAGAATGGGCGTCTAACAATAGGAGACTGCCCCATGCCCCGTCGCGCTACCAAAATCGTTGCCACCCTTGGCCCCGCGTCCAGCGATCCCGCTATCCTGGAGCAACTGATCCGCGCCGGTGTCAATGTGGTGCGTCTGAACTTCAGCCATGGCAAGGCGCAAGACCATATCGATCGGGCCCGTATGGTGCGTGAGGCGGCGCAGCGCGCAGGCCGCGAAGTGGCCATCATGGCCGACCTGCAAGGCCCCAAAATCCGTGTCGGTAAGTTTGCTGAGGGCAAGGTGTTTCTGGAGCCCGGCCAAAAATTTGTGCTCGATGCCGGGCGCACCGAACTGGGCGACATCGATGCCGTGGGCCTGGACTACAAATCATTGCCCAGCGAGGTCAAGGCGGGTGATGTACTGCTGTTGAACGATGGTCTGATCGTCATCATTGTGGACGCCGTGAAGGGCGATGCCGTGCACACCACCGTCAAGCTCGGCGGTGAGCTGTCTAACAACAAGGGCATCAACAAGCAAGGCGGCGGACTGACTGCGCCTGCGCTCACTGGCAAAGACATGGAGGACATTCGCACGGCAATGAGCTTTCAGGCCGACTACGTGGCGGTGAGCTTCCCCAAGAACGCGACCGATATGGAAATGGCGCGCCAGCTGTGCAATGTGGCCGCGGCCGAATACAACCACAAGCCTGGTCTGATCGCCAAGATCGAGCGCGCTGAGGCCATTCCCCGCCTGGAAGAAATTTTGCTGGCCTCCGACGGCATCATGGTCGCCCGCGGTGACTTGGCCGTCGAGGTGGGCAACGCCGTCGTGCCCGCGCTGCAAAAACGCATGATCAAGCTGGCCCGCGAGCACGACAAATTCGTCATCACCGCCACGCAGATGATGGAGTCCATGATCACCAACCCGGTGCCCACCCGCGCCGAGGTGAGCGATGTGGCCAACGCCGTGTTGGATGGCACCGACGCGGTGATGCTGTCGGCTGAAACGGCCGCCGGTAAATATCCGCTGGAAACCGTCACGGAGATGGCCAAGATTTGCCTGGCGGCCGAAGGCGGCGAGTACGTCAAGCTGGACGCTGACTTCACCGGCAAGACCTTCACGCGCATCGACCAGTCGATTGCGATGGGCGCGCTGTTCACGGCCCACCACCTGGGAGCCAAGGCCATCGTGGCCATGACCGACAGTGGCAGCACCGCGCTGTGGATGAGTCGCCATTTGGTTCATGTGCCCATCTACGCGCTGACGCCCCGCGTGGCGACCCAACGCAAGATGACGATGTACCGCAATGTGCGTCCGCTGTTGATGGACACCAGCGGCGACCGCGACACGGCCCTGATGGACGCAGAGAACCACCTCAAGAAGCGCGGCATCGTGCAAAAGGGCGATATCTACGCGATCACCTGTGGCGAACCCATGGGCGCACCGGGCGGCACCAATATGCTCAAAATTTGCAAAGT
>CAVVSL010000009.1:0-10758 GCA_963750825.1 uncultured Bacteroidota bacterium
AGTGTAGATTCCGGAGCATGTTGACCCCCCATTCCGTTTCATGTTGACCCCTCATTCCGGGATGTTGACCCCACCCTAAGTTTATTGAATTTTGTTCTCTTTTAGGAATGTTCAATTTTTATTGCGGGATGTTGACCCCTCTGCGATTACTATTTTTGGGATTATCCTATGCTGTCATTCCGGCATGTTGACCCCTCCTGGCAATTTGTTGTTAAGTGCTTTTATGATGTCTTTTGCACCCTAAACCAAGGGAGCTATGTCACAAAAGCCAATTACAATGGATCATTTAAAACAGGTATTACAACTTAAAAGAGACGGTATAGCGATAAAGGAGATTGTACGCCGTACAGGTATCAGCCGCAACAGTGTGCGTAAGTATCTGGCCAAATTTGATATCGAAACTGATCAACCCTCTAACAAGGAACTTGCTGATACGGCTTATAACAATGCGCAAATAGAGCAAGACACTTTGCGTTTGCAAAACCTGGTGCAGTTTTTAAAATATGCCTTAATAGAGCTTACAAAGACTGGAGTAACCCGTCAATTACTTTGGTATGAATATCTACAACTCTATCCGGATGGTTATGGGTACAGCCAGTTCTGCTACCACTTAAAATCGCATCGTAAGAATAGCGATTTATCCATGCACCTGGAGTATAAACCCGGTGACATGATTATGGTGGATTTTGCTGGCAAGAAACGATATTATGTAGATGAACAAACGGGTGAGCGCATAGACTGTGAAGTATTTGTTGCAATACTACCCTACAGCGGCCTTATTTTTTGCTATGCAGTACACACCCAGCAAACGGCAGATCTTACCACCTGCCTTAACTCGATGCTGCAATTTTATGCAGGCAGCCCCGCTACCATTTTATGTGACAATCTGAAGACAGCGGTAATCCGCCCTAACAGGTATGAGCCCATCTTTACAGAGATGTGTCATCAACTTGGTGAACACTATGCTACCACCTTCAGTGCCACCAGACCCTATAGTCCGCGCGACAAAGCAATGGTGGAACGCGCTGTGAACATTGTTTATACTCATATTTATGCTCCTTTAAGAAACAGAACCTTCACCAGCCTGAAGATGCTCAATACAGCCATGTATGATCAGCTCCTCTTACTCAACGATAAACCCTATAAGAACACCACCCATAGCCGTTGGTATTTTTACGATCTACAAGAGAAAGCCACACTGCGGACACTACCTACCGAACCCTTTGCACCCAAAAAGGTGGTCATACTTACCGTACAGCGCAACTACCACGTTCAGCTATCAGAAAACCATCATTACTACAGCGTCCCCTACCAATACGTGGGTAAAAAAGTAAAAGTCCTCTACGATAACCGGGTGGTGGAGGTATACTATGATCACGAGCGCATCGCCCTGCACTTGCGCAAACCACACCAAAAAGCCTACACCACCCTCAATAACCACATGCCCCCGCACCACCAGCGGATGCAGGAAATAAATGGTTGGAACAAAGATGACCTGCTTGCAAAAGCGGCTCTCATTGGTATTGCCACCAGACAGGCTGCTGAGCTGATGCTGGAGAACAGTATTTATATCGAGCAAAACTATAAAGCTTGCTTTGGGATGCTGATGCTCACGAAAAAATATGGTACTAATCGCCTTGAGGCTGCTTGTGGGAGGGCATTACAGGGAACAAGGGTAAACTATACCATGATTAAAAACATCCTGGAAAGAGGCCTCGATAAGATGATAGTCTTACCAGACAGGAACAATACCATACCCGATCATGATAACATACGGGGAAAAGACCATTACCAATAAATGTCACTAAATCCAAAGCAATGAATACAACACAAACACTCGAGCAAATGCAGCACTTGAGATTACAAGGGATGTACCAGTCTTACAAAACGCAGATGGAACTACCCATGGACCAGCAACTAGACGGTCATGACCTGGTAGCCCAGTTAGTTCAATCCGAACAACTCAGCCGCATGAATGAAAAAACCGCCTATTACCTTAAACTGGCTAAACTGCGCCTGCCGGCAAGCATTGAAAATATAGAATGTAACCCAGCACGTAATCTTACCAAACAGCAACTGGCAACCCTTGCAGAAGGAAGGTATATACAGCAGGGAGAAAATGTACTGATCACTGGTGCCACCGGTTGTGGTAAAAGTTATCTCGCCTGTGCGCTCGGGCACCAGGCCTGTATGCAGGGATACAAAACCACCTACCTCAATATGAACCGCCTCATTGAAAAGGTAACCCTGTCAAAACTGGATGGCTCTTACATTAAGCTACTAAACCACCTGGAAAGACAAACCCTCATTATCCTCGATGACTTTGGCTTGCAGAACCTGGGGCAGGAAGTAAGGCTTACCCTATTACAATTACTGGAAGATCGGTATGGTAAGAAAAGCATCATTATAACCTCACAACTACCGATAGCAAAATGGTATGAGTATATTAATGACCCCACACTTGCCGATGCCATACTTGACAGATTGACAGCCAATGCGCATCGGATTGAACTAAAAGGGGAATCTTTAAGAAAGAAAAAAATGAACCCAAATCAATAACCCTTTGTATTTTTAATTCCTTATAAAGCTCTTACACTTATTGCCTGCTTCGCAGGGGGGGCAACATCCCGGAATAGGGGGTCAACATGAACGGAATCTACAGAAATATCAAAAAGGCACCACGTACGCAATAACTTACCTGGTGTACCGGGCTTTTGTCCGATGATCCGTAAAACCATAAAACTACAAGATTTCATTAACCAGAATTTTCCTGAAAAAATAGAGAAAGCTTTGGGTGGTATTCACGGCGATGTAATGGCAAGAACCGCTGCATTTCTTTTGTTGAAAGATTCCAGGGCATCTTACGCAATCGAGGGAGAAAAACCACCTCAAAACCGGGCGCAGCGCTGGGGTAGGGCTATAGGCCAGGCGGGGCAAAAGGCGATTACAAAAGAGGAATTAATCCGTTTGCAGCAAATAGTAATTGACAATCCGAGATTTCTGAAAATGGGTTTTAGGAAGCAGGAAGGTTTTGTAGGGGAGTACGACCGAAAAGAAGGAACCCCCATTCCAGACCATATTTCAACAAAATGGAAGGATATTGATTTACGTATAAAAGGATTGATTGATACTAATGAAAAACTCGAAGACACACCTTACGATGCAGTGTTGACAGCGGCTACCATTACATTTGGTTTTGTTTTTATACATCCATTCGAAGATGGCAATGGCAGGATCCACAGGTACCTGATCCATCATGTATTGCTTAGGAAAAACTATGTACCCAAAGGAATTATTTTCCTGTATCTGCTGTCATCTTAGAAAGATTGCATGAATACCGACAGGTTCTTGAATCATTTACTATGCCACGCCTGGAATTAATAGAATGGAAAACAACAAAGGATAACAATGTTGAAATTTTGAATGAAACGATTGACTTATACAGATACTTTGATGCAACAAAGCAAGCAGAATTTTTATATAGCTGTGTAGAACAAACGGTACTCGATACCATTCCCAAGGAAGTAGCATACCTGAAAAAATTCGATTTGATGAAATCCTTCTTGGATGATCATTTCGATATGCCGGACAAAATGGTGTCTTTGCTAATCAGATTTTTAGAACAGGGAGATGCGGTATTATCAGAAAGAGTGAAAAGTAAAGAGTTTCAGGCTTTGACAGAAGATGAAATCAAAACAATAGAAAACAAATACTTCGAAGTATTTAATAAAGATAATTCCTAAGACCACAACCTATTCCAAGTTACTGCCCTATGCATTTGTAAAAGACTTTACTATTTTGAAATGTGCAGATTTTGCACATTGCTTTCTGCTTAATACCTTAACAGTAGTAACTGTTCGGAATTCCCGAACAGTTACTACTGCATACTTTGAACTACAGAGGAAACCTAAGTAGTTAGTTATCTTAAAACAGTACATTAAAAATAGCCAGGGAAGCGGAATCCCATAATTTTTTTGATCAGGACAGGAGATTCTGCCGGGCTAAAAATTCCAGTTTCTTATTGGCTTCAATCAATTTTTCGGTAAGCTCTTTATTTTTCCGCCTGAGTTCAACCACTTCGAAGGCTTTTTCAACGCTGTTTTTAATATCGGATTCGTTCCAGGGTTTGGTTAGGTACTTATATACCTGGCCAACATTGATGGCGTCTATTACGGCATTGATATCGGTATAGCCTGTAATCAGAATCCTGATAGGATCCGGGTGTACTTCCAAGATAGATTGGAAGAATTCAATACCTGTCATTTTGGGCATGCGCTGGTCACTCAAAATGACGTCAATGGGCTCTTTTTCCAGAATTTCCCTGCCTTCGGCAGCCGATTCAGCAGTAAAAATGGTAAAAGTTCTTCTAAAGGCGGCTTTAAAGGAGGTGATGTTATTGGGTTCATCATCAATATAGAGTACTTTGATATCTGTATCCGCCATTTAATCAGGGTATTGTTTGATGTATCTAGCAGTCTAAATTACACAAAATTTAAGATTATTGCATATTATTTGAAGGGAAACCAAAGAATATTCGTTATTTTATATATCAAGTAATCGGGATTCATGGATAAGGAGGTTAAACTCGTTTCAGAAATACAAATACGGGCATTCAGGGCTATAGATGACCCTGATACCTGTAAGAAGTTTATTGAGGGCCATAAAAAAGTGCTTTCCATTTATGGTATTGAAAACATTACCACCAATACCAATGACTGGATGTTTAATCCCGCCATTTTTGTAATTGTAGTAGAAACACTGGATGGCACAAAACTATATGGTGGTGCCCGGATTCAGGTAGCTGATGGCATTCATCCGCTTCCCATTGAAGAAGCAACGGGTAAAATGGACCCCGGTATTTATGAGATAGTCCGGAAACATGCCCGGAATGGCGCCGGAGAATTGTCCGGTTTATGGAATTCGAGAGAAGTGGCGGGATTCGGAATTGGAAGCCTTTTTCCTTCAAGGGTAGCAGTAGCCCTTGCCAGCCAAATTGGTATTGATATAATGTACTCACTCTGTTCTCCCACAACGGTTCGTTTTAAGGACTGGATTGGCGGAAAATTAATGGTAGATATTGGGGATAAGGGCACATTTTATTATCCCAAAATTGACCTGATTGCTACTGCCCTTTATTCTGATGACCTGACAAACCTTTCTAGTGCGCATCCCCGTGAAAGAGAAAAAATATTTTACCTCCGGGAAAATCCCGAACACCTGGCCAGGGAAAAATCACCTTTTAAAAACCATTTTATTGATATTCAGTATAAACTTACCTTGTCCAATGCTGATCCTGATGAATTCAAGATTAATTATGAACCTTACTTAAATCTACCGGGAAAATAAATTGTATGAGAAAGTTAGTGTTGGCATCGGTCAGTAATATTTTGATGGTCATACTGCCCCTGTTGGGAAGGCCGGTTCTGATGTTTCATTACAAAATACTGGTTATTATCGCAGGGAGTATTTGTATGTGGCTTACGCAGCCGGCTTTTACCATGAAGGAAACCAGTGACAAAAAAAGCAGTGACCGTTTTTCTGTTCTTTTAATTCTGATCATGTCACTGGTAAGTGTGGTAGCACCCATTATTGACTGGGCCTATTTCACAACCAAGCAGGATAGCTTTAGCGTGTTTACCTTATTGGGCATAATAATGATTATTACAGGAATCGGTTTTCGGGCGATGGCAGTTCGGTTTTTAGGGAAATATTTCACACCCACCGTGCAGATAAAAGACGACCACAACCTGATTACTACCGGGCCCTATCAGATTGTCAGGCACCCCAGTTATACAGGTGCTTTTCTGGCCATCATTGCAGGTGGTGTGGTATTAGAAAGTTTGATTGGATTTATTATATCTTGTACAGCGATGATTGTTGCCTATTATGTCAGAATTGGGATAGAGGAAAAAGAACTGACCCTGCGTTTTGGTGATGATTACAGGGCGTATAAGCAACGGACAAAAATGATAATCCCTTATGTTTGGTAAGCAAAAAAATCCTTTATCCTTTTTATTAGGGCGGCTAAACATTGTATCCAGTAAATCCGGGGTGCGTGTATGGAGTAGCCTGTTGATGTTTTGTTTGCTTGCTGTATCCCCGCTTTTTTCTCAGGTCATTACTATTTCAAACCAGCATCCATCGGTTCTTATTTCCAGTTCACTTCAGCAAATGGTGGATAATGGCAAAATTTCCACACCAGAAGAAGCACTTCAATCGGCTAACTTTGAAAAAATAGCTGGCAGGATTCCGGTTTTCCCCAATGGAATTAAAAGTGTTTGGTTTACATTTTTTGTTCAGAATAATTCAGCATCGCAAAAACTTTTTCTTAACATAGCCTATCCCAATCTCTCGAAGGTAAGCCTCTATAAAATGGATTCACTTACCCAAAAGCCTTTTCTGATAGGAGAGGCAGGAAACGAACTTCCCCCCAATAAAATCATAGCCGGTTCACCCAATCTGCTATTTGATATGGGATTGCCCCCCAATTTAACCCAGCATTACCTGTTACATATAAACAGCCGGCAACCTATTATTGTTCCGGGTGAGATACATACCTATGATGCTATTCACAAAGAAGTGAATTTTCAAATTTCAGTAACCGGACTTTACTTGGGGGTACTGGGAGTAATGTTCTTTTATAACCTTTTTCTTTTATTCGGAACCAGGGATAAAAGTTACCTGTACTATATTGTTTATATCTTTTTTCTGGCTATAGCCCAAACTACCGTTGCCGGTTATAATTACCTGTATCTCTGGCCCGAATTTCCCTCCTTCAACAAATATGCTGTCGTCCTTACCTCTTCTCTATCAGCGATGAGCGGGTTGGTTTTTAGTATGCATTTCCTGCATACAGCACATTATACGCCCAGGTTACATAAAATGATGTATGTATTGCTGTGTATCTACTTCATTGGATTGATGGCCTGCTTTTTTGGCGGATTGAATATCAGCTATAATATTTTAAACTATAATGGATTGCTTAGTGTCTTATTCGTTTTAAGCACCAGTATCATTATAGCTAAAAAAGGATTTCGGCCGGCCTACTTTTATGTAATTGCCTGGCTTGCTTTATTAGTATCTTTTAGTATACTTATTTTAAGAAATCTCTCTATTCTACCCTATAATAAATTAACCACTTATTTTATTTATTTCGGTTCGGCTGTTGAAGTAGCACTTTTATCCATTGCCCTGGCAGATAAAATTAATGCACTTAGGAAAGAAAAAGAACAGTCTCAGGCTGAGGCGCTTAAAGCTTCTCTCGAAAATGAAAAACTGGTCAGGGACCAAAATGTGATGCTGGAGAAAAAAGTGGCTGAAAGAACCGAAGAACTCCAGTCATCCAATACGAATTTGAGCACAGCACTCCAGGATTTGAAAGATACCCAGATACAATTGGTAGAAGCCGAAAAAATGGCTTCTCTGGGTCAGTTAACGGCAGGTATTGCCCACGAAATCAATAATCCGATTAATTTTGTTAAGTCAAACATTAAGCCGCTTCAACTGGATATCAATGACCTGCTGGAAGTGATAGATGAATACGACAAACTGCATACAACTGATACCGGCGGAATTCAGGACCAGTTAGCCGTCATCCAAAAACTTAAAAAGCAAATTGACCTGGACTATGTAAAATCTGAAATTGAGAACCTGGTTAAGGGTATTAAAGATGGGGCAGAACGTACTGCCGAAATAGTGCTGGGGTTGCGCAATTTCAGTCGCCTGGATGAAAGTGAAATCAAAATCGTAAATATCCATGAAGGCATTGACTCAACCCTGATCATTCTCAAAAATTCCTTACCGGAAAATATCAAAATAAAAAAAGATTTCCAGGCAGTGGGAAATATTGAATGTTTGCCTGGTAAACTCAATCAGGTATTCATGAATATCCTGAATAATGGTATCCAGGCTATCAAAGAAAAGCCTGAGCAAGCGGAGGAAGAGTCCATACAAATCAGTACCAGGGATATTGGCGATAAAATAGAGATTCATATAAAGGATACCGGTATTGGTATGACGGAGGAAGTAAAGCAAAAAATATTTGATCCTTTTTTCACTACAAAAGATGTAGGAGAGGGGACCGGTTTGGGTTTGTCAATTGTTTTTAAGATAATTCAGCGGCACGAAGGAAAAATTGACGTAATATCGTCAAAAGGACAGGGTGCCGAATTTATTATAACTTTATTTCATGCATTGCCCGAAACTGTCATTACCTAACTAAACGCTTATGGCTAGAAAGCCTGAAACAAAAATTAAAGTGCTCTATGTAGATGATGAAACCAATAACCTGTTGGCTTTCCAGGCAGGTTTTAGGCGTTACTATGAGATTTATACGGCAAATAATGTTGCTGAGGGCCTGGGTATTTTAAATGACAACGACATCCATGTAATCCTTGCCGATCAACGCATGCCCAAAACTACAGGGGTTGAATTTTTTGGTATTGTAAGGAAAGTACATCCCGATCCCATTCGAATATTACTGACGGGTTATACCGACATCGAGGCCATAGTGGGTGCGGTAAATACAGGTGAGATTTTCCGGTATATCAAGAAACCCTGGGATGAACCGGAACTAAAAAATGCTATTCAAAATGCCTATGAGGTTTATATAACCAAAAAAGAGCTGAAAAATAAAGTTTATGAACTGGAACGGGCCAATGATGAACTCAACCGTTTTGTATACAGTACTTCTCACGATTTAAGGTCACCCCTCGCCAATATATTGGGTATCATTAACCTTGCCAGATTGCAACAGCCACTTGACGATCCCCATAACTATTATGGAATGATAGAAGGCTGTGTAAACAAAATGGATGTATTCATCCATAAAATCATTGAGTATTACAAGGGGATTCGGGTAGATAATGTGCAGGAAATTATTGATTTTGATACGCTTCTGGGAGATAGTATTTCACTCTGCAATATGCAGAACCCTCAAATTAAATTTCTTGTAGATGTTAAGCAGGATGTAGAGTTCCGGAGTGACGGATTCCGGCTTTCTCTGATTCTGAATAACCTAATATCCAATGCGGTTAAATACCAGCGGGAAGATGAAGTAAATCCAAAGGTTGAAATCAATGTTTCGGTATCTGAAAAAGAAGCCATTGTGGTTATTGAAGATAATGGTGTGGGCATCATTGACCAGCACCTGAATAAAATATTCCAGATTTTTTTCAGGAGTACGGATTTCAGAAATGGTCTGGGTATCGGTTTATACATTGTGAAAGAAGCCCTGACAAGAATTGGTGGCGATATAAGTGTCCATTCTGACTATGGAAAAGGTACCCGTTTTACGTTAACCGTTCCGAATCATTTCAAAGTAAACGAATAAAAAATACCACCGGTAGTCATCCTGGGGATTTTACCGATGGTATTCCGGGTACACTTTATTTTTATTTCAGGGAAGCAATTTCTATCACAAACCGGTAACGTACATCTCCCTTAATCATTCTTTCATAGGCTTCATTGATGGAATCAATATTGATTACTTCCACATCGGAAACAATATTGTGTTCTGCACAGTAGTCAAGCATCTCCTGGGTTTCCTTGATGCCGCCGATTAATGAACCTATAATACTTCTTCTTTTGAAAATGAGGTTAAAAGCCGGAACTTCTGAAGGAGAAGGGGGTACGCCTACCACAATCATGGTGCCATTGGTCTTTAACAGGTTCAGGTAAGTAGCATATTCATGCTGGGCAGAAACGGTATTGAGGATAAAGTCGAAGTGGTTCTGCAAACCATTCATGGTTGCTTCATCTGTAGTGAGGGCAAAATGATATGCACCCAGTTTTTTGGCATCCGCGGCTTTGGAAGGGGAAGTACTTAACATGGTAACTTCAGCCCCAAATGAAGCGGCAAATTTTACTGCCATATGCCCCAGACCACCTAATCCTAAAACAGCTACTTTATGTCCCTTTCCAACACCCACATGCCTGAGGGGCGAATAAGTAGTGATTCCTGCACATAACAGCGGGGCCACTCCTTCCAATGGCAATTTGGGAGATACTTTCAGTGTATATTTTTCATCCACCACAATTTGGGTGGAATATCCGCCATAAGTAGGCAAATTGGTCACTTTTTCCCTTCCGTTGTAAGTGGCTACCATGCCATTGTCGCAGTATTGCTCCAACCCTTGCTGGCAATTGGGACAGGTACGGCAGGAATCCACAAAACAACCCACACCTGCAAGGTCGCCGACAGCAAAATTCTTTACATTGGCGCCTACCTCAATAATTTTTCCAACAATCTCATGACCGGGTACCATGGGAAATATAGATCCACCCCATTCATCCCTTACCTGGTGAATATCTGAGTGGCATACGCCACAATACAGGATGTCAATTTTTACATCATCTGGTCCGGGTTCCCGTCTGTTGAATGCGAAGGGAGCCAATGGCGAAACAGCACTTTGTGCTGCATATGCTTTGGTTGCTGACATAATATGTGTTTTATTTTGAGAACAAATTTCGTGTCAATTGGTTGAGGGAAGAAGAAAATTGCTGATAATACTTTACGTAATACGGTATTTTTCTTTTACGGTTCCCCCGGTTTTGTGGAACTTTATTAAAATCTGAAAGTATGAAAATAAGGCCATTGGGAAAACAGGGTATTGTTGCTTCACAACTGGGGTTGGGTTGTATGGGCATGAGTGAATTTTACGGGGCCGCTGATGAAATAGAGAACCTGAAAGTACTCGACCGTTCTGTTGAACTGGGAGTCACTTTCTGGGATACGGCAGATGCTTATGGTCCCTTTAC
>CAVVSL010000010.1:0-21389 GCA_963750825.1 uncultured Bacteroidota bacterium
TTACCGGTAAAATAACAGACAAACAAACCGGAGAGCCTTTAATGGGCGTTTCTGTAATTGACACAAAAAATAAAGTTGGAACGGAAACTAGCAAAGAGGGCCTGTTTACCCTTTCGCTGGAGACCTCTTCAAATTCCCTACTAATAAGCTCAATTGGCTATTCTAATCAGCTTGTAAGCCTTACGGGAGTGAGTTTTATAACTGTTGCAATGGTTCCCGCAAGCGATGCAGAAAGTGAAGTAGTGGTAATAGGTTATGGAACCCAGAAAAAGTCGAGCATTACAGGCGCAGTTTCAAAATACAAAAATGAAAAACTTGACCAGGCGCCTGTCTCCCGTCTGGATCAGGCATTACAGGGGAAAATTGCAGGTGTACAGATACAAAATATTTCAAGTGAAGCAGGGTCCGATCCAAGGGTTCAGGTTAGGGGTGTGAGCTCTATTAATGCCGGGCAAAGTCCCCTGGTTGTGGTGGATGGACATCCGGTACCAGATGGCCTTGCCTTTGTGAATATGACCGATGTAGAATCTGTAGAAGTGTTAAAGGATGCTGCATCGGCGGCTATTTATGGTTCACGGGGATCCAGCGGGGTAATCCTGATCACCACAAAATCAGGAAAGTCGCAGAAACCCAAATACTCATTTAAAGCATCATGGGGTTCGAAGGATCCATATAAACTTTATCCGATCATGACCACTACTGAATATGCAGAATTACTGTATAGTGAAGCTGCATTAAGGTTTGCTGATACAGGCTGGAGTAATTATGCATCTGCAGCCCAGTTAACCGCAAAAGGTAACTTCGCATCAACAGCAGAGAAAGCTGCTTATGTACTTGAGAAAAATGTGCTGGCAGGGAATTCAACAGATTGGCAACGAGCAGCATTACGGACTGGAAACGTGAAAAATGCATCTTTAAGTGTTTCAGGAGGTACCAATGATGTGAAATACTATATTTCCGGCGCCTACCAGAACGACCAGGGAATGATAAATCACAGTGAGTATGAAAGGTTTTCAATTTCCAGTAAGTTGGATGCTAATCTGAGTAAGAAACTCAAACTATCTTTTAATTTCAGCCCCTCTTTTTTTAAGCGGGAAAGACCTTCAACCAGTTTTACAGATTTCACAAGGGTAGCCTCCTATTTGCCATTGGTGCTGGATGCTTCAACTGCGGCTTTTATCAGCCAGAACCCCACATATGCCAATGTTCAGCCAGGTGACTTTGCACAACCCCGTATGTTTAATGACCTTAATTATAATGGCACATTACCCGATGGGTCAACTTTTACCAATGCTTTGGGAAATACCCTTTCCCTTAGTACCAGTGCCAACAACTCTCCCTATGCCATTTTAGAGACCCAAAAAATAACCGCCCAGGATTACCGGTTATTTACCTCATCAGATATTAGCTATCAAATCCTTCCGGAACTCACTTTTAAAACCATGCTAAGCGCCTACATTAATTATTCAACCAGTCTCGACTTTGCCAAAAGCAATTCAAGTGCAGCAGGTGCCGTAAGCAAAGGTGTTTATATTAATCGTTTGTATATTGATCTTCTTAATGAGAATACGCTTACCTACACCAAAAGATTCAAAGACCATTCTTTCAATGTGGTTGTTGGGTTTACAGCGCAGAAAGTAAAATTAGACAGTTCCAAATCAACGGGACTCAATTTCCAAAGCGACAATATCACCAGTCTGAATACTGCACTGTCTATTGATCAGCCCAACACCTATACCAATTCAAATAAAATTGGCCTTATATCTTACTTGACCAGAATCAACTATGGCTATAAAGATAAATACCTTTTATCTGCCAGCTTTAGGGCTGATGGAAGCTCTTATTTCGGACCAGGTAACAAGTGGGGTACATTTCCGGCTGTATCATTGGGCTGGGTAGCAAGCAAGGAAAAATTCATGCAGAATATAAGCTGGATTAATAATTTAAAATTCAGGGGGAGTTATGGCACCACCGGAAACAACCGAATTATTGACTTTGCTTTTGTGAACTTATTATATGCTGCCAATTATCCATTTGGCCCCGGCACAGGTACCTCTACACAGGGCTTAAATGCCTCGGCAAGTATTTTATCCAATCCCAATATTACCTGGGAGCGTACTTTCCAGTTTAATGGAGGAGTTGATATTGCATTATTCAGGAATCGCATTTCCCTCTCACTGGATGTATACCAGTCTAAAACAGATAAACTGCTTCTAAACCAGGCCGCCCTGGGTATTACCGGAGTACCACAAACCTGGAACAATATAGGCAGACTTCAGAACAATGGTATAGAGCTTGAACTCAGTTCTAATAACATCAGGGAAAAGAATTTTACATGGACTACCGCATTAAATTTTGCCCACACACAAAACAAATTACTGCAACTGGGTAATGAGGCTTATCTCTTGAATATCGGCGAAAGACAGGATGGATATATCAACCAGGTAGGTAGACCCTTAATAGAATTTTATGGATTTAAAACTGACGGAGTATGGCTATCTCAATCACAAATTAACAGCGCCTTAGCCAAAGGAGCTAAAAGCTCCCTGGCAGGGTATTTTACCCCGGGTGCATTAAAGTTTGTAGATATTAACGGTGACGGGACCATAGATTTAAATGATCGTACAACAATCGGAAACCCCTATCCGGATTTTACCTGGGGAATTACCAATAGCTTTAATTATAAAAGTTTTGACCTGAGTTTTACTTTTCAGGGTGTTCAGGGAGGCAAAGTGCTGAATGGTGATGCCTTTTATAATGAAGCCAGAAAGTACAACAAAACCTTTAATGAAAACAGGTGGATAAGCCCCGCTAATCCAGGTGATGGTTTGACTCCTTACTTTACCAATGGATATACCAATGCCTGGACCCAGAGTGATTACATCATTAAGGATGCTTCCTATTATGCATTAAGGGAGGTATTGATAGGTTATACCATGCCGGCCAGATTTGCCAGCAAAATCAAATTAACCTCTTTTAGGATATACTTCTCTGCCCAAAACCTGTTTTTTCATGCCAACAAAGATTACACAGGTTTGAATATTGAAGGCAGAAACACTTCAGGAGCCTACAGCTCGCCCCTGCTGGATGGCTACCAAAGAGGCGCATTCCCCACCAACAGAACCCTTTTAATTGGCGTAGAATTAAAATTCTAATTACATAACCTTACTATATGCGACACATCAAATATTCTATCCTGCTCATTTGCATCGGATCTATCTCATGTAAAAAAGTGATTGATTTGTATCCTGAGTCTAATCTGAACTCAGCCAGTTATTATACATCCGCTCAGGAAATACAGACCGGACTTAATGGGGTGTATAATAGCCTTCAGGCGCCTATGTCTTTTGAATGGCAGGTGACTGAACTAAGAACAGACAATACTAAAATGGGAGTACCCACCTCTAATAACACAACAAACAGGGACCTGAGTGACCTGGATCAATTCATACCTTCCACCGGCCATGCCGGGGTTTATGCCTATTGGTTAAACACTTATAACCTAATCAGAAATGCCAATGTTATTTTACAGAATTTAGGGCTTGTATATGACCCCGCTACAGGCACCTCCGGCTTCGCTCCTATCACCATACCTATCCCCGATTCTTTACGCAAACAATACGCTGGGGAAGCGATGGTACTTCGTGCCAATGCCTATTTTAACCTGGTTCGCTTATACGGGGGTGTGTTTTTAATACATACACCTGTTTCTGCAGATGATGCTAAAAAACTAAACAGGGTTACTGCTGATGATATCTATAAGCTCATCAAATCTGACCTCACCACTGCAGCAACTTATTTAAGTGCCTTAAAATTCAGCCAAACACCGGCTGCTTCGGTGGGAAGGGTGAATGCCTGGACTGCAAAAGGACTGTTGGCCAAAGTATACCTTACCCTGAATCAAAAGTCCAATGCCATTTCGCTTTTACAGGATGTTATCAGCAATAGCGGGTATTCTTTGCAGTCGTCCTATGCAAACATATTTTCAATAACCAATGAAATGAACAGTGAAATTATGTTTGCTGTACGTTATAAGTCGGGGAATATTGGCCTTGGTTCAACATTTGGAAATGATTTTGCACCATTGGGTAGCGGTTCAGCCGTTATCAATGGTTCGGGACTTGGGTATAACTATCCAACCAATGATATTGATACAACAATGGGTATTTCTACTCCCGACCCCAGAAAAGCGACAGCTATGGCATCCTATAGTGCTGCCAAATTGTTGTATGTAAAAAAATACCTGACACCGGTAGTTACCTCAAGGGATGGCGAGAGTGACTGGCCAATTTTGCGTTATGCTGATATTCTGCTAATGATGGCAGAAGCACAGGGATATTCGGCTTCAAGTATTACTTTGATCAACCAGATAAGGGTTAGAGCGGGTGTTGCACAGCTCCCGTCTACCGTAAATACGGTTGCCTCTTTTGAGCAGGCCCTGGCAAATGAAAGGAGAATCGAATTTGCATTTGAAAACCAGCGGTTTTTTGACATGGTAAGGTTTAATAAAACCATGACAACCTTTTCTGCTGAACAGGTTATCAAAAATCATTTGGCAAAGGAATTTGCTTCACATTATTCCCAATATAGTCCTGTGATTCCACTGGCAACACTTCAATCCTTTGTAACCGCCGATAAATTATTATTGCCCATACCACAACATGAAATTGATACCAACACACAATTGGTAATACCACAAAATCCGGGATACTAATGATTAAAAGACCTCTATACAGGGATTTGAATACGGATTGGATATATCGTATATTGTTCCTGTAAAGAGCAGGTCTGCTATTTTTATTTTTCAATCGCTCCTATGAAAATTAAAGGGTTACGCTGGTGGATCATCACCCTGATTGGTTTGGCTACCATTATCAATTACATAGACAGGAGTGCCATCAACATTATGTGGCCTTATATCTATAAAGATTTTGGTATTGCAGATGCAGACAATAAAAATGCACTTGCACTGATTACTACTTTTTTTATGATTGCCTATGCCATTGGCCAAACTGTAACGGGAAAGATCATGGATGCAATTGGAACCCGTATCGGGATGACATTATCCATTGCCTTTTGGAGTATCTCCATCGCCCTGCATGGATTAGCAAAAAGCTTGTTTACATTTAATATATTTCGCTTTTTTCTGGGCTTTAGCGAAGCAGGTAACTGGCCGGGCGCCACGAAAAGCAATGCGGAATGGTTTCCGGCAAAAGAGCGTGCAATAGCCCAGGGTATTTTCGGGGCAGGTGCCTCCTTAGGATCGGTAATCAGCGCCCCGGTTATTGCACTTTTATACTTATCCATTGGATGGAAGGGCACTTTTATCGGCATAGGGGTATTGGGATTTCTGTGGATAATTCCCTGGTTGCTAATCAATAAATCTACTGCAGACAAGCATCCATGGATCACAGCAGAAGAACAAAAACATATTCTGGACCAATCTCCGGATCAAATAAAACCGGTAACCGTTATCGAAACAACCGGTTGGAAAAAACTACTGGGTTTGCGGGCAACCTGGAGCATTATTGGATCGAGGTTTTTTATTGACCCTGTTTGGTGGCTTTTTGTAACCTGGTTACCCACTTTCCTGAAAGAACAATTTATGTTCGACATAAAACAGGTGGGTGCTTTTGCCTGGGCCCCATATCTTTTCGCTGCCATAGGCGGACTGGTTGGGGGATATTATTCCTCCAGGCAAATCAAAAAAGGAGTCAATGCCATTGATTCCAGGAAAAAAGCGATTGGGGTTGGATTTATCCTTATGGTAATTGGATTAGCTGCCATCTGCCTTTTACTGGATACACTTAAAAATGACCCCTCCATTGCTATTGCACTTATAGGAGTGGTTTTATTTGGTTTCCAATTCAGCATTGGTAATATACAAACACTTCCTTCCGATTTATTCAGTGGTAAAAATGTTGGAACTGTTGCCGGAATGGGTGGTACTGCAGCCGTTATCGGGGTAATCATCACTACCTGGGCGGTTCCGGCCATTACTCAATCGGGCTATATATGGTTCTTTGTGCTGGCTACAGTGCTTGTGCCCTTATCATGGTTCATATTACGTTTATCAAAGCCTAACTAAAAATTTCCGATTCAATAATGAAAGTACTTTCCTTTGGAGAAATGCTGATACGCCTGTCACCTCCCGATTTTACTCGGTTTGGTCAGGGTACCACATTTAGCATTTATTACGCGGGTGCCGAATACAACACTGCAGTTTCTCTGTCTATTCTGGGAATGAATACCAGTTTTGTTACAAGGCTGCCGGATAATGAATTAAGCATTGCTGCCATACAAAACCTTAAAAGGTATAGTGTAGAGACCAATCATATTTGTTTTGGGGGAAAAAGGATTGGCATATATTATCTCGAAAAGGGTGCTGTACTCCGCGGTGCAAAAGTAATCTATGACAGGGAACACTCTTCCATTGCTGAGATAGAGCCCGGAATGATTGATTGGAAAACAGTTTGCAAAGGGGCGAATTGGTTTCACTGCACCGGCATCACGCCGGCTCTTTCCGAAGCCGCAGCCAGGGAAACCCTGTTGGCGGTAAAAACAGCCAACCAGATGGGGCTAACCATTAGTATTGACCTAAATTACCGAAGCAAGCTCTGGCAATATGGGAAACAGCCTCAGGAAGTAATGCCTGAAATTTTGGAGAATTGCCATGTAGTGCTGGGAGATAAGAGTGCGGCAGATATTTACTTCGGTATTCGTTCAGATTGTAAAGAAGAAGAATCTTATTTTGATGTGATGCAAAAATTGCAAAAACGCTTTACTCAGCTACAACATATTTTTTTCTCTTTCCGCAATACACAATCAGCCTCGAACAACAGTATTGGGGCATTCTATTACGGTAACCAACAAAGACTATGTTCTAAAATATACCAAATGCAGGATATGGTGGAAAGACTTGGTGGCGGGGATGCACTGATGGCGGGAATCATCTACGGACTGAATACCTATCCTGACAAGCCCCAGGAGGCACTCGAATTTGCGGTGGCCGCTTCGGCTCTCAAATCTTCTATCCAGGGCGATATCAGTTTTATTACTTTACCTGAAATACAATCCCTGATGCAGGGCAATGGTACCGGAAGAATTATGCGATAATAAAATCCCAAAATAGCATAATTAAAAACATACCTAACCCTGTCCTGTTTTTCCTACATAGTTTCCCTATCGATTCTTTCCTTTTGTGCTAGTTTATTATAAGCAGCCCAAGGGATTAGGGCTATACTTTAAAGTATATGAGGGCACCTGCCAGGTGTAACCCACGTTAAACATTATTTCATTTACTGCCCAACACCAAAATACTTACTTTTATAGAGTAGGTAGCGGCTAATCAGCCTATAAATCTTTTCTGTAAATATCCCATTTAACCATACGTGAATTGAATGAAAAAATATTTATCTTTTACTATCAGTTTGCTTTTTCTGCTAAACGGTTATGGCCAGAAAGCCATATTTGTTATTGCAGACGGAATACCGGCAGATGTACTGGAATCAGTCAACACGCCCCATATCAGCCGTATTATAAACAAGGGGGGTTATGTGCGGGCACATGTGGGCGGTGATAAGGATACCTATAGCCAAACACCCACCATTTCTGCTGTAGGTTACAACAGTTTATTAACCGGCACCTGGGTAAACAAACACAATGTTTGGGATAACGATATTCAATCCCCCAATTACCACTATCCCGGAATTTTCCGATTGCTAAAGAACCAATACCCTGCTAAAAAAATTGCCGTATACAGCAGTTGGCTCGATAACCGGACAAAACTGGTGGGTGACGGTTTGCCACAAACCCAATTCCTGAAAGTGGATTACCATGCGGATGGTTTTGAACTGGATACGATTCAATTTCCCCACGACAGGGAATCTAAATACATGCACCAAATTGATGAAAAAGTTACGGAAGCCGCTGCCAATGGGATCAGGCAAAACGCTCCCGACCTTAGCTGGGTGTACCTGGAATATACTGATGATATGGGCCACAAGTATGGAGATAGCCCCGAGCTCAGGGATGCAGTGGAAAAGTTGGACAAGCAGATCGGGAAACTATACGATGCGGTACAGTACCGGGAAAAAAGCTTTCAGGAAAAATGGTTATTCATCATCACCACAGACCATGGGCGGGATGAGAAGAGTGGCCGTAACCATGGCGGGCAAACGGCCCGGCAGCGTACCACCTGGATAGTGGCCAACCAAAAAATGAATGAGTATGCCAACCGGGATTATCCTGCCATCGTAGATATCATGCCCACCCTGGCCAATTTCCTGGATGTGCAAATTCCGACTGAAGTTGCCAGAGAAATTGATGGCATTCCCCTGATGGGAAAAATATCCGTTGCGCAACCTATGCTGAATGTCATCGGGAATAAACTGGATATCAGTTGGCGAAATTATGATAGCAGCGGTACGGTAAAAATCTGGCTAAGTACCCAAAACGAATACAAAACCGGGGGTAAGGATAACTATGTATTGTTGACAGAAGTCCCGATTAAGCAAAACAGGGCCACCATTGCTATCAGCCAGTATCCCTCTGATTTTTACAAAGTGGCTATAGAAGGTAAATACAATACGGTTAATAAATGGGTACTGACAAGTAAGGATTAGAAATGCTGACGAATGCTATTTACCGGAAATAGGATATACAACAAATCTGGTGATGTTGACAGACCAAATCCGAAAAGTATTAACCAGGAAAAGTATTGATAATCAATATGCTTCCTGGTCAGTTGAAAACGGAAATAGGTGGACAATATCACCGGATTTTCTAAGTGTAAGTGCCCCTAAAAAACAGACAGTCTCTTTTAGAGTTTAATCACTGGGCATGTATGTATCACAAAGTGAGGGGGCTAACTTTTGGCTTGGGGTCATTACTGATCTGAAGCAGCGGGGAGTGGAAGTTATCCCGATAGCCTCTATTGATAACCTCAAGGGCTTTGATGAAGCCATCCGGACTATCTACCCTTCCATCTACCAGTAATACCTAGATTAGGTCAAACAACAATAAAACTTGGCATAAACTTGGCGTGTAATAAAAAACCACCTATGAAACAAATCATAAGTGGTTGATACTCTGCGTGGGCCCACCAGGGCATGATCCTGGGACCCCCTGATTATGAGTCAGGTGCTCTAACCAACTGAGCTATAGGCCCGAAAACAAACGGGTTGTTTTCAAAAAAATATACAAAAGAACTTACTGCCGATTACTAAAACCCTCCCGACATACGTAGGGATGCCTAAACCAACTGAGCTATAGGCCCGAAAACAAACGGGTTGTTTTCAAAAAATATACAAAAGAACTTACTGCCAATTACTAAAACCCTCCCGACATACGTCGGGATGCCCTAACCAACTGAGCCATAGGCCCGAAAACAACTAGGTTGCTTTCAAAAAAATATACAAAAGAACTTACTGCCAATTCCTAAAACCCTCCCGACATGCGTCGGGATGCCCTAACCAACTGAGCTATAGGCCCGAAAACAACAAAGTTGCTTTCAAAAAACATATAATAAGAACTAACTGCCGATTCCTAAAACCCTCCCGACATACGTCGGGATGCACTAACCACTGAGCTATAGGCCCGAAAACAACTGGGTTGCTTTCAAAAAATATACAAAAAGAACTTATTGCCAATTATTGGTACCCTCCCGAAAACAAACGGGTTGTTTTCAAAAAAATATACAAAAGAACTTTCCCGATATACAAAGGGATGTGCTAACCAACTAAACAAATGGTCTCACGAACGATAGACTGTTCTGCAAGGCGGCAAAAATAGAAAAATTAGGCACACCACAAAACAAAACATATTGATTGGCTGCAGATTCGCCTATTTTGCTGCAAATAATAAGTCGTTGCACAGCCACTATTCTATTTCACCCCCCACCACCCTAAATTTGCTCCATCCAACCCCAAACCCCAAACCCCAAACACCAAACACCAAACCAACCACAGACCACAGACCACAAACCAACCCCAAACCCCAAACAAACCCATGGTTCCCATCAAAAACATCCTCTTCGACCTCGGCGGCATCTTCATAAACTTGGATTTCAGCCTTACCGAAATAGCCTTCCGGAACCTGGGAGTCACCCAATTCTCCGAAATGTTCACCCAGCACCATTCCAATCCCCTGTTTGAACAACTCGAAACCGGAAAGCTTAGTGAAACAGAATTTTATGAAAATTTTCGCAAACAAAGCGGGACCAACCTTACCGATAAACAAATCCGTACCGCATGGAATGCCCTCTTACTGGACTTTCCGCCTGAGCGGCTGGAATGGCTTAACCGTATTCGCCAACAATATGCGGTTTACCTGTTTTCGAACACCAACATCATTCATTACCAGGCTTTTATGGAGATTTACCTACAGGCTGCCGGCAAAGACGACTTTAACAGCCTTTTCCGCAAAGCCTATTACTCCCACGAACTGGGACTGCGCAAACCCTATCCCGAATCTTTCACCCAAATCCTTACTGAGCAAGGCTTGGTGCCGGAAGAAACCCTGTTTATTGATGATACACTGAAAAATATTGAAACTGCCCGGAACCTGGGCATGCAAACCATTCACCTCGTAGCACCCCAATCCCTGCTCGACCTGCCTTTATAAGGATTATTTTATCTCTTCGTACTCAATATAGTCGCCGGACCTGGGTGTATCCGCACGGGTTTCTTTAACAGGGGGCGGCGGAGGATTTGCTTGCTGCGCCCTTTGCTGCTCCTGCATTTCCCTGATTTTGTCTTTTACCTGCGAAGTGGCTTTGCCCACAGGTATTACCAGCTCAAATACAATTTTATAGAGCAGGTAGAGCAGAAAGCCATATATAAGCAACTTAAACATAGTAGGCAAAGGTAAAGGTTTCTTGCATCCTTGCAGGGAAGAGCCAATGGAGCAGACCAATGCTTTAACTGCCCTTTGGGAAAAATTTGGAGGATACTGCCCGCATTCCGTACATTTGCCAAAGCAAAGAATCAACAGAAGGGAACGGTAGCCGTTCCCTTCTCCTTTTTAGGTATGGCAAACGAAGAAGCAGTAGCACATATTGAAACCCTGGTAAAACAGATACTGGCAGAAGAGCCTGAGTATTTTTGCGTATCCATCCGCATCAAGCCCACCAATAACATTAAAGTGTTTATTGACGGCGACAACGGCCTGGCCATCGAAAAATGCGTTCGCTTCAACCGCAAATTGTATAAGCTCATTGAAGAAACCGGCAGGTACCCCGAAGGAGAATTTTCACTTGAACTTTCCTCCCCCGGCCTCGAAGAGCCTTTGAAACTGCACCGCCAGTACCAAAAAAATATAGACAGGTATGTAACCGTTACTTTTCTGGACGATTCTATAAAAGAAGGCAAACTGCTTACGGTAACCGAAAATGACATCCTGCTAGAGAACACCGAAGGAAAAGGCAAAAAAGCCATCACACAACAAATTCTAATACCATTTATCAATATAAAATCAACAACCGTTCAAATTAAATTTTGATCGTTCCGGGCGGAACCCGGAACAGGCAATCTAAACATTAAGATATGGCAAGTATCAACCTAATTGAAGCCTTCCAGGATTTCAAAGACGCAGAAAATATCGATCGTCCTACGATGATGAAAGTGGTGGAAGACGTTTTCAAAACACTGCTCCGTAAAAAATTCGGAAGCGACGAAAACTTTGACGTTATTGTAAACGCAGAAAAGGGTGACCTGGAAATTATCCGCCGCCGGATGATTGTAGAAGACGGAGAAGTGCTGGATCCCCTTGCTGAAGTGGCTTATACCGATGCCGTCAAAATAGAACCCGACTTTGAAGTAGGGGAAGAACTCTACCAGGAAGTGGACATACTCGACTTTGGCCGCCGCGCCATCCTGGCCGCGAAGCAAACCCTGGCCAGCCGCATCAACGACCTGAAGAAAAACGTATTGATCAAAAAATACGGCGACCGTATTGGCGATATCATCAGTGCAGAAGTGTACCAGGTTTGGAAAAAAGAAGTATTGTTACTGGATGAGGAAGGCAATGAACTGATCCTCCCCAAATCGGAACAGATTCCACAGGATTATTTCAAAAAAGGAGAAAATATCCGCGCCGTTGTGGCAAGGGTTGACCTGAAAAACAACTCTCCCGTTATCATACTTTCCAGAACCAGTCCCCTGTTCCTGGCCAAACTGCTCGAAATAGAAGTGCCTGAAATATTCGACGGACTGATTGCCATCAAAAAAATCGTACGCGATCCGGGAGAAAGGGCCAAAGTGGCGGTGGAATCCTATGACGACAGGATTGATCCGGTGGGTGCCTGTGTGGGTATGAAAGGAAGCCGTATCCATGGCATCGTGCGTGAACTGAAGAATGAAAATATCGACGTAATCAATTTCACCACCAACATACAGTTGCTGATCCAGCGTTCACTTACGCCGTCCAAGATCAGTTACATGGAACTGGACAACGAAAAAAAGCACGCAGAAGTTTACCTGAAAGCCGACCAGGTTTCTCTGGCCATCGGCCGAAGGGGTGTCAATATCAAACTGGCCTGTGAACTTACCGGTTATGAAATTGATGTGTACAGGGAAGACGAGGAAGTGGTGGATGAGTATGATATTGACCTGGATGAATTTAGCGATGAGATTGAGCCATGGGTGATTGAAGAACTGAAACGCATTGGTTGTGATACCGCCAATAGCATCCTGAAACTGACAGCCGAAGAACTTGAGAGAAGGACAGACCTGGAAAAAGAGACGATTGAAGAAGTAAGAAGGATATTACAGGAAGAATTCGACAGGGAAGAATAAGCAGCAACTAAGCCACTATCTTTGTCGAATCTTAGGTAAGAACCGGATTGACGGATAGTGTGAAGCAAAAACCAGTCCATGCGCGATTGTCCATAGCGTACGGGGCATATAAATGAAATATGGACTAAAAAAAACTGAATGTCAGAACTGAAATTACCAAGACTGTTAGCAGCCGCCAAAGAATTCAACATTGGTCAGGATACCCTGGTCGAATTCCTGGTGAAGAAAGGATTTAACCGCGACGACCTGAAGCCGACCGCTAAGCTCCAGGAAGACCAGTACTATGCATTGCAGGCAGAGTTCCAGAGCGATAAGGTTGCGAAGAACAAAGCCGATATGGTGGAAATACCCAAAGTGGCTCAGGCAGAAGTGAAAAAGAAAAGGGACGAGGAAGAAATCACCTTCAGGAAAGAAGACAAGAAAGCGGCTCCCAAAGAAGCGCCAAAACCTGTTGAAGTGCCTGTTGTAGAAGCGCCCCCAGTAGTAGTGCCAGTGCCGGAACCAGTGCCTGAAGTAGTGGTACCCGAGAAAAAAGATAAACCGGCAGAACCTGAAGTAGTGAAAATTGAAGCGCCAGGACTGGCAGGCATGACCATCATAGACAAAATTGACCTTTCGGCTATAGATTCTTCTACCAAGCCTAAAAAAACAGCTAAAAAGAAAGATGCCCCCCCTGTTGAGGAGGAAAAAGCAGCACCCAAAGCCCGCAAGAAAGATACACCGGCTGAGGAAGCACCCGTTGCTGATGTACCTGCCAAACCTGTTATTCCGGTAACTGAAGAAGATAGCAAACCCGAGATCACCAATATCAAAGCCGAAAAACTGGAAGGACCCAAAATTCTTGGGAAGATCGAATTACCGGTGAATAGCGATACGCGTCCCAAGCCGGTTGGCAGGGACGAGAAACGCAAACGCAAACGTATTCCTGTTGACAAAGCAGGAGCACCCGGACCAAAAACAGATGCCAGTGGTAAACCCACCGGACCTAACCGTCCCATCGTACCAGCTAATAATAACAGCGGCGGAAGGGATAACCGTGGAGGCGGTGGCGGATTCAATCGGGGAGCAGCCGGTGGCCGTGGGAACAGAAATGCCCCGACCCGCCAGGAGGACAAAGAAATTGACCAAAAAGCCATTCAGGAAAAAATACGGGAAACACAGGCCAAACTGGCTGGTACCGGCGGAAGGGGCAAAAGCCTTAAAGCCAAATACCGCCGCGCCAAGCGTGATGAGGCTGCAGAAGCCATGGGTGGTGAAGAGTCTGTTGACAACACCTTACAGGTTACAGAATTTGTAACCGTAAGTGAACTGGCCAACCTGATGGACGTAAGTTTTGCCGACGTAATTGGTAAATGTATGAACCTGGGTATCATGGTTTCCATCAACCAGCGTCTCGACGCTGAAGTGATTGAACTGGTTGCCAGCGAATTTGGACTGGAAGTGGAATTCATCGGTATTGAAGACGCTGATGATATGGATGATGAGGAAGAAGAAGATGATGCCGATGCACAGGTTACCCGTCCGCCAATTGTTACCATCATGGGACACGTTGACCACGGTAAGACCTCTCTGCTCGATTATATCAGAAGCGCCAATGTGGTAGCCGGTGAGGCCGGAGGTATTACACAGCACATCGGTGCCTATGAAGTAACCCTGCCCAATGGCAAAGCCATCACTTTCCTGGATACACCGGGTCACGAGGCCTTCACAGCCATGCGTGCCAGGGGTGCCAAGGTTACCGATATCGCCATTATTGTGGTGGCAGCTGACGACGCAGTGATGCCCCAAACCAAAGAAGCCATCAGTCACGCCCAGGCGGCCACAGTACCGATGATCTTTGCGGTTAACAAAATTGATAAAGACGGGGCCAACCCGCAGAAAATATACGAACAGCTTTCCCAGATGAATATCCTGGTGGAAGCATGGGGCGGTAAATACCAGAACCAGGAGCTTTCTGCCAAACAGGGTTTGAATGTAGACCTGCTGCTGGAGAAAGTATTGCTCGAAGCAGAAGTACTGGACCTCAAGGCCAACCCCGAAAAAGAAGGGAATGGTACCATTATTGAAGCATCTCTCGATAAGGGAAGAGGCTATGTGGCTACTATTCTTGTTCAGAACGGAACATTACGCCAGGGCGACCTGATTGTATCGGGTCAGTATTATGGCCGTGTAAAAGCCATGTTCAACGAACGTAACCTGCGCATCGAAGAAGCCCCGCCATCCACACCTGTGGTAATACTGGGATTAAACGGTGCCCCGCAGGCTGGTGAAAAGTTCAGGGTTTATGATGATGAAGCGGAAGCCAAAGAAATGGCTACCAAACGTGCCCAGTTACTGCGTGAGCAGGGACTGCGTGCCAGGAAACACATCACCCTGGATGAGATCGGCCGACGTTTGGCACTGGGTAACTTTAAGGAACTCAATATCATTATCAAGGGTGATGTGGACGGTTCAGTAGAAGCCCTCAGTGACTCATTACAGAAATTATCTACCGAAGAGATTGCCATACGTGTGGTGCACAAAGGTGTGGGACAGATTTCCGAAAGTGATGTATTGCTGGCAACCGCCTCCGATGCCATCATTATCGGCTTTAACGTACGTCCTTCCATGCAGGCAAATAAACTTTCTGAAACAGAAGGAGTGGAAATCAAACTCTACTCTATCATCTACAACGCCATTGACGAGATCAAGAGCGCCATGGAGGGAATGCTGGAACCGAAATACCAGGAAAAAATCACGGCCAATGTGGAAGTACGCGAAGTGTACAAATTCGACAAAGCCACTGTTGCCGGTTGTTTTGTACTGGAAGGTAAGATTGCGCGTAACAGCAAAATCCGTATCATCCGGGATGGTATCGTGGAATATCCAAAGGGTGAAGGACAAAGTGCCGAGTTGGGCAGCCTGAAACGATTCAAGGATGATGCGAAGGAAGTGGCTTCCAACATGGAGTGCGGACTGACCATTAAGAACTATAACGACATCAAAGTAGGCGATATCGTTGAGGCATTCGAAGAAGAAGAAGTGAAACGCACATTATAAAAAAAATTAAGCAAGGGGTAAAATGGTGACGGGAGGCAAATAAATAGCCTGCTGATCCGTTTTACCCCTTTTAACGCTTCCTAAACGGATAAACCCGGGGGTTTACCTATTTTTGAGGGATATTGAATCGTATGAAAAGAATTTTGTTGTTGGTAATGGTTACGGGTCTTGCCGGGGGTATGCAGGTAGCAGCCCAAAGTATGAAGGTAGTGGCGGATAAGATTGTAGGGCAGGTAGGTGATAAAATCATCCTCCGCTCCGATATCGTTAATGCCTTAACGGATATGAAGAGACAGGCTGCGGGTCAGGACAATGTAGTATTACCCACAGAGTGTCAGATACTGGAAGCACAACTGATCCGGAAAGCCCTTGTATTACAGGCGCAGAAAGACTCCCTCAAAGTTAGTGAAGAAGACATCGACGCTTCCCTGGACAACCAGGTAAGGCAGTTCATCGCTTCCTATGGATCGAAAGAGATTCTGGAAGAAGTTGCCGGCAAAACAGTTTACCAGATTAAGGAAGACTTCAAAGAGGTTTTCCGCGATAAGAAACTGGCCGATGAAATGCAGGCCAAAATAGTAGACGCAGTTAAAATCACCCCTACAGAAGTAAAAGCTTACTTCAATAAGATACCCAAGGATAGTCTCCCTTATTACGAAACGGAAATTGAAGTGAGCCAGATAGTGGTGCACCCCAAGGCCAATAAAGATGTGGAAGACTATGTTTCCAAACAATTGTACGACTATAAAAAGCAGGCAGAAGCAGGAGGCAGTAGCAAGTTTGACCAATTGGCCAAGACGTATAGTGAAGACCCTGCTGTAAAAGAAAATGGCGGACAGTATACGCTGAACCGAAATGAAAAAACCTGGGACCCCGCCTTTCTTTCCGGAGCGTTCCGTTTAAAGGAAGGACAGATTTCTTCGGTAATCAAATCCAAATTTGGTCTTCACATCATTATGATGGTTAGCCGCTCGGGTGATGAAGCTGTGGTAAAGCATATCCTGCGCATACCCCCCATCACAGATGAGGAAATAACTATTGCCCAAAAAAGTCTCGACACCCTTCGGCAGCAACTGATGGCCGGAACCCTCAATTTTGGCGCGGCAGTGAACAAATACAGCGATGATGAGAACAGCAAATTCAATGCGGGTGCTGTAGCGTCAAACCGCGACGGATCCACGTATGTAACCATCGACCAGCTGGACAAAGACATGATCAAACCCCTGAGTACTTTACAGGCGGGCGAATATTCCCAACCCCAGGTGTTCACTGATGAGCGTGGCAGAAAACTGGTTAGACTTATTTACCTGAAAAACAGGACAGAACCACACCGCGAAAACCTGAGAGACGATTATAACCGCGTGGCACAACGTGCACTGGAAGTAAAGAAAAACTCAGCCCTTGAAAAATGGTTCCGCGAACATATCCCTACCTATTACATTTCTATTGACAATGATTTTGCCAATTGCAAAGGGCTGGATGAGTGGCGCAGTGCTGCCGATCTGGCCAAAAAAGAAAGAAACTAACCAGAGGATATCCCAACACATTATTAAAACCCCGCCAAGCAGCGGGGTTTTTTAAGGAAAATTTGGAAAATTGAATGTATGTACATACATTTGTATTGTGAAAATCGAACAAGCTTTAAAAAGTAATAAGTTCAGGAACGAAGTGCATAAAGCGGGATTGAATATTCTGTATACAGCCTGGTGGCTGAAAACAGCCATGAGTAAAGGATTGAAAGAGTTTGGTCTTACCCACGAGCAGTACAATGTTTTACGGATACTGAAGGGGAAATACCCAGAGCAGATGTGCGTAAGGGATATTGCCTGCAGGATGATAGAAAAAAACTCTAATGTACCCCGTATCATTGACCGGCTGGAAATTAAGAAACTGGTAAAAAGGGCTAACTCATCAAACGACAAAAGAGAGACGGTAATAACCCTTACCCAGAGTGGCATTGCCATACTGGAAGCCAGCACAAAATCAGTGAACCAGACCCTGGACGGAATACTGGAACTGAATGAAAAAGATGCAGGGTCCCTGAATGTACTGTTGGAAAAGATAAGGACCCGGGAAGTGTAAATTTTTTTTACCTATATAGATGTATATACATATAATTAAGAGAGAACATGAAAACCCTATTACACAAAGCAACAACAAGAGGCCATGCCAGTTTCGGCTGGCTCAATAGTTACCACAGTTTCAGCTTCGGCAATTACTACAATCCTGAAAGGATGCATTTCGGTGCTCTGCGGGTACTGAATGACGACACCGTTAGTGCCGGAATGGGTTTTGGGGAACACCCGCACGATAATATGGAGATAGTTTCCATTCCCCTATCCGGCGACCTGCACCACCGCGACAGTACCGGCCGAAATGAAATCATCCGGCAGGGCGATGTACAGATCATGAGTGCAGGCAGTGGTATCGCACACAGTGAAATGAATGCCAACAAAGACAGGGAAGTAAAATTCCTGCAGCTATGGATCATGACCGGCAAAAAAAACATCCCGCCAAGGTATGAGCAAAAATCTTTCGTAGCAACCGACAGAATAGACAGGATAGTAACCGTTGTGGCACCCGATGATGAGTCGGCAGTATGGATTAACCAGAACGCCTGGCTGTCGATGGCAGATTTCAGTGAAGGCTTTACCGCTGAGTATCTCCTTCGCAACAAAGTAAATGGCGTGTATGTGTTTCTGCTCAGTGGTAACCTAACCGTTAACGGGCAGGAAATGAACAGCCGGGATGGCCTGGGAATTTGGGAAACAACTGCTTTGCAAATCAAAGCCAACGAAGCCTCAGAAATCTTATTGATTGAAGTACCCATGCAAATACAAAAAGCGTGACCATGAAAAAAAACAGAACCCTCAAAAGCATTTTATATGCCCAGCCCATGGATATGGGTGGCATGCCCATCAGGCAACCCTTTCCTTCACAAAAGGCGCCACAGATAGATCCCTTTCTGTTATTGCACCATGCAGACCTGAAAGTGCCGACGCATGTTGAAACCCGTCACGCAGGCGTTGGTCCGCATCCACACCGCGGTTTCTCACCCGTAAGTTTCATTTTCAAAGGTGGTGTTCACCACCGCGACAGCAGAGGCAATGACAATATTGTATATGCAGGGGGCACGCAGTGGATGAATGCCGGTATGGGGGTGATTCACAGTGAAAGACCACCTGCTGATATCCATGAACTGGGCGGGCGACAAGAGCTCATCCAGCTTTGGGTAAATACGCCTGCCAAACACAAAATGGACGTACCGGCTTATTACCCACTTACCGCTGCCGATACACCCGTACTGACTTCCGATGACGGATTAACGCGGGTTAACATCATAGCAGGCGAATTGAATGGCACCCCTGGCCCCATCAAACCCCTCTCACCCGTGAACACTTTCACGGCAGAGATGAAAAAAGGGGGCAGCTTTTTCTTTGACATACCCGCAAGCCATAATGCATTCATTTATGTTATGGAAGGAAAAGTAATGGTAACGGGAGAAGGTGAAGTGGAGGCAAAATACGTAGCCGTATTTAACAACGATGGCTCGGGTTTTACCCTGGAAGCTTTGGAAGACACCCAACTATTTATCGGCACCGGCGAGCCACTGAACGAACCCGTTGCCTCACACGGACCCTTCGTAATGAATAACCAGACCGAACTCATGGAAGCCTTCCGCGATTACCAGCAGGGGAAAATGGGGGTGCTCATAGAAGACTAATTAATTATTTAACTAAATAAAAAAAACCAACAAATGGCAACTTATCAAATCGACCCATCTCACAGTGAGATCAACTTCAAAGTAAAACACCTGATGATCACCAGCGTGACAGGAAATTTCAGGGAATTTACAGCAAGTATGGAAAGCAGTTCCTCCGACTTCAGTGATGCAACCATCAGTTTTGAAGCAGCAACTGCCAGTATCAACACCCAGAATGAACAGCGCGACACCCACCTGAAGAGTGAAGACTTTTTTGCGGCGGAAAAATATCCCAAACTCAGCTTTCAGTCGACCGGCTTTACCAAAAAAAGCGAAACTGATTATACCCTTACCGGCAACCTGACCATTAAAAATGTTACACATCCCATTGAAATGGTGGTGGAATTTGGTGGCACCATTACCGATCCTTACGGACAGGTAAAAGCAGGTTTCGAACTCAGCGGAAAAATCAACCGAAAGGATTTTGGACTGAGCTGGTCAGCCGTGACAGAAGCGGGCAGTATAGTAGTGAGTGATGAAGTAAAACTATTACTCTCCGTTCAAATGGTGAAGCAGGCATAAGCGGCGAAAAGCTTTACCTTGTTGCAGCCCACAGCTGACAAACTGCCCATCATTCATTTAAAATAAGTCCTATGACAACAGCCATCATTGCCTCTGAAAAATACGCTGTTAGGTTACAAAACGGTCGTCACGAATTTGTTTCAGATGAGCCCAGAGAACTGGGTGGTGGCGACACAGGGCCCGCGCCGGATGAATTGCTGGAGGCCTCGCTGGCCAGTTGTACTGCCATCACCCTCCGCATGTATGCCGACCGGAAAAACTGGCCACTGGCAGAAGTGGCGGTAACCGTTACACTCGAAAGAAAAGACAATGAAACCCTGTTTAACAGAAACATTGTCCTCAACGGAACCCTTGATGATAGCCAGCGGGAGCGGTTGTTACAAATAGCCAAAGCCTGTCCTGTTTCCAAAACACTGTCAGGCACTATAAGAATAGACAGTAAGATTGCCTGACACAAATAAATATGTATGCCCTATATACTATATCCCGAAGCTGAAAGAGGTACCAAAGACATTGGCTGGTTGCAGAGCAGGTTTGGTTTCAGTTTTTCATCTTATCGCCATCCTGCCCGGAAAAGCTTTGGGCTTTTGCATACTTTCAACGACGACCTGGTAAAACCCGGTGGTGGTTTCGGCATACACCCGCACACCAATATGGAAATCATCAGCATTATGCTGCAGGGTAAGTTGAACCACAAAGACTCCATGGGTTATGTAGAGGAAGTTACCAAAGACTGGGTACAGATTATGAGTGCCGGTTCCGGACTTCGGCATGAAGAACACAATATTGGCGAAGAGGACGTTCGTTTTTTGCAAATATGGATTGAACCCAAATTGCAGAACATAACACCCCGGTACCAAAAGCGTTTTTTTCCGGAAGAAAATCGCAAAAACCATCTGCAAACAGTAGTAAGTAACGAAGAGGGCCAGGAACATTGCTGGATCAACCAAAATGCCCGTATCAGTCTGGGTTTTTACGAAAAAGGTAAAACCCTCAGCTATTCACCAGGCATGCTGAACAAATGCGTCTTCGTTTTTGTACTCGACGGACAAATAACCATCACCGGTAACCCAATCGGTCCCAGAGATGCCATAGGAATATGGGATACAGACAGCATTTCCATCCAAACCGAACAGGAAAGCCGGTTTGTTGTTATAGAAGTACCGGTAAACCATTAAAATAAGCGGAATACCCAAAAATACACAGATTATGAATATTGAGATTATTTCAGGCAGCCCGAGAAAAGACAGCGTTTCCAATCGTGTTGCCCT
>CAVVSL010000011.1:0-70912 GCA_963750825.1 uncultured Bacteroidota bacterium
CAGTACTGTGGCCATGATTATGGCGGTATTCTGGTTGTTGCTGTACGTGGTGGTGAACCTCACTTCCATCCTTTACCTGGGAGCACTGGCCATACATGCGATTTCAGGATTACCCATTTTTTTATGCATGGTATTTCTTGCGGGATTTGCTATTGTCATCACTTTGGGGGGCATGAAAGTAATTGGCTATACAGATGTTATCCAGGTTTTCTTCCTCATAGTGGGTGGACTGGCTACCACCTATCTGGCCCTCACCCTGGTATCTGAAAAATTTGGCACCACCGGTGTGTTTAATGGGATGAAATTACTGACTGAAAAAGCCGGAGATCATTTTCACATGATATTCAAACAGGACAACCCCAATTACATGAGTTTGCCGGGGTTATCAGTATTGATTGGAGGCATGTGGATTGTTAACCTCAACTATTGGGGCTGCAACCAGTACATTACCCAGCGGGCATTGGGCGCTGATTTAAAAACGGCAAGGAACGGATTGTTGTTTGCCTCTTTTCTGAAACTACTGATGCCCTTAATAGTAGTAGTTCCGGGTATCGCGGCTTATGTATTGTACCAGGATGGCAGTTTCCAGCAGGAAATGATGCTCAATGGTACCATCGTTCCGGATAATGCCTATCCCACTATGCTAAACCTGCTGGGGCCCGGATTAAAGGGGCTTGCCTTTGCAGCGCTAACCGCAGCGGTGGTGGCTTCCCTGGCGGGAAAAGCCAATAGCATCGCTACAATATTCACACTGGATATTTACAAGAAAAAAATTAACACGGGTGCAAGTGAGCAGAAGATGGTTTGGGTGGGAAAGATAGCAGTGGTTTGTGCACTGATTATTGGTGTAATTATCGCACCCTTCATGGGTATCGATAAAAAAGGGGGATTTGAGTTCATACAGGAATACACCGGATTCGTATCTCCCGGAATTTTTGCCATGTTCATCCTTGGTTTCTTCTGGAAAAAAACAACTTCCAATGGAGCCCTCTTTGCAACAGTGGGCGGATTCATTTTTTCAGTGATACTTAAATTTCTCCCCAATATCATGGACCTATCTTTTCTGCAGCCTTTTGGTTTTGCGGCAATGAATACTTCGGGTGTTTATGAGATTCCCTTTATCGACAGGATGGGATTTGTATTTCTACTTTGTGTGGTAGGTATGTTTTTTATTAGTCGTATTGACCATAAGCGGGGAGTGGAAGCAAAAGGGCTGGAAATTGACCGCAGTATGTTCAGGCTAAGTCCCGGTTTTACGGTTGGGGCATTGCTGGTTGCAGGGATATTAACCGCATTATATACTTTCTTCTGGTAAGAAGGAGGTAACAGGCATAAAAAAAATAAATGGAACACAACATGCGATGGTTCGGACCCGATGATCCGGTTCCATTATCTGCCATCAGGCAATCAGGTTGTACAGGAGTGGTTACGGCACTGCACCATATCCCGGTAGGGGCCGTATGGCCTGTTGCTGAAATCCTGCAACGCAAAAAACAAATTGAAGATGCCGGTATGGAATGGACCGTAATTGAAAGTCTTCCTGTACATGAAGACATCAAAAGACAATCGGGTGATTACCTTACCTATATTGCCAATTACCAGCAGAGCCTGTGCAATGTGGCGGATTGCGGACTCAAAGTGGTTACCTATAATTTTATGCCAATTCTGGACTGGGTAAGGACCGATACCAGTTTCGAAATGCCTGATGGAAGTAGAGCCCTTTATTATGAAAAGTCAGCTTTCATCGCCTTCGATTTGTTTCAGTTGAAAAGGCCGGGTGCTAAGCAGGATTATACCCCGACAGAAATAGAAAAGGCAACAAGGTATTTTGCAACTATGTCTGAAAGCCAAAAAAACCAGTTGTTCAAAAATGCTTTACTGGGGCTTCCGGGCAGTAAGGAAGCATTCACCCCGGACCAGATTTTAAATGCCTTAGATACTTATTCAGGAATTGACAGACAAAAATTGCAGCAACACCTATTTTATTTTTTAAGGGAAGTGGTACCTGTGGCAGAAGCCTGCGGATTGCAAATGGCCATTCACCCGGATGATCCGCCCTTTCCCGTTTTAGGATTGCCACGGATTATGTGTACAGAAGCAGACGCATTGGCCATTTTAGCGGCTGCCCATTCTCCTGCCAATGGACTTTGTTTTTGTACCGGATCATTGGGCGTTAGAAACGACAATGACCTTCCGGGAATGGTAAGGCGATTGGGTGACTCCATCCATTTTATCCATTTAAGAAGTACCCGGGCATTGGGAGAAGGAAATTTTTTTGAAGCAGATCACCTGACCGGGAACGTGGATATGTATGCGGTGGTAAAAGAAATTGTTCAATTACAAAAGAGAAGAGGCGTTTCCCTGCCCATGCGTCCCGATCATGGACACCAGATGCTGGATGACCTTGCTAAAACCACCTATCCGGGTTATAGTGCCATCGGCCGGTTAAAAGGGCTGGCGGAACTAAGGGGGTTGGAATTGGGAATAGAAAAGGAATGGAATACACTAACCTGATAATGGCTCTCCGAATGGAAGAAAGCGGACAAAACAGACAGAGATTCCAGGCTTTCCGTTTTACACGTATAAGGTGACTATCCTTTTCATGTTACTATCTATTTGATTAGGTGGTTATTATATAGCAAATAAATAGTAATTAATCTGTTCCCAAAGACAAATACCCGGTAGCGCCAAAAAAGGCCCCAAATCCCTCGTAAATAACCTTCAAATCCTTAACTTTGCAGCCCCGAAATAAAACCATCGGGTTATGTGATGAAATTCATTAATAAACAACTAAACGCAGATGCACAGGAGAACGCCGCCGCTTCAGAAGCCCCGGAAGTTACTACTGCGACAACAAATGCACCTGAAGTAGAAGCAGCAGTAGAAGTGGCTCCTGCAGTTGCTGAACCGGTTATTGAAACCGCCCACGATGACTTCGACTGGAGTATCGACAAACGCAACGTTAGCCATTACGCTGAAACCGAAAGGATGAAGTATGACAAAGTGTATGATGACACTTTTGTGCAGATCAATGATGGTGAAATCATCAATGGCTCAGTAGTTGCCCTCACCAAAACGGATGTGGTAGTTAACATCGGATTTAAGAGTGATGGTCTGGTATCATTGAATGAATTCCGCGATATCCAGGGATTAAAGATTGGTGATGAAGTGGAAGTAATGGTGGTTGAAAAAGAAGACCGCCAGGGTAACCTGAACCTGAGCCGCAAATCTGCCCGTATTTACCGTGCATGGGAGCGTATTGTTGAGGTTCATAAAACAGGTGAAGTAATTACCGGTACCGTTACCAGCAAGACCAAGGGTGGTCTGATTGTTGACGTATTTGGTATGGAAACCTTCTTACCGGGTTCACAGATTGACGTGAAGCCTGTAACGGATTACGACCAGTTTGTGGGTAAGACCATGGAGTTCAAAGTAGTTAAGATCAACGAAGCCATTAAGAATGCCGTTGTATCGCATAAAGCCCTTATCGAAAGCGATATCGAAGCACAACGTGCCGAGATCATGAGCAAACTTGAGAAAGGACAGGTACTGGAAGGTGTGGTGAAAAATATCACCGATTTCGGAGCCTTTATGGATCTGGGTGGTCTGGACGGACTATTGTATATCACCGATATTTCATGGGGCCGTATCTCTCACCCAAGCGAAGTGGTGAAGATGGACCAGAAATTACAGGTGGTTGTACTGGATTTCGACGACGACAAGAAGCGTATCAGCTTAGGTTTGAAGCAACTGACCCCACACCCGTGGGATGTGCTGCCTGAAGGTTTGGCAGAAGGTTCTGTTGTGAAAGGTAAGGTGGTGAATATCGAAGATTATGGTGCATTCCTTGAAATCCAGCCGGGTGTAGAAGGACTGGTACACGTATCTGAAATTACCTGGGCCAATACCCCCATCAATGCCAAAGAGTTCTTCAAACTGAACGATGAGTATGAGGCAAAAGTGGTAACCCTGGATAAGGATTCCCGCAAAATGAGCCTGAGCATCAAACAAATGAGCCAGGATCCCTGGAATACCATCGAAACCAAATTTCCTGAAGGAAGCAAACACAAGGGTCTGGTTAAGAACATCACTCCGTATGGCGTATTCGTTGAACTGGAGCCGGGCATTGGTGGCATGATCCATATCAGCGACCTGAGCTGGTTAAAGCGATTCAACCATCCAACGGATTATACCAAAGTAGCTGAGCAGATTGATATCATCATCCTGAGCATCGACAAAGAAAACCGCAAACTGCAGTTAGGACATAAGCAACTGGAAGAAGATCCCTGGAATGCACTGGAAGATACATTTGCTATCGGAACACTGCACGAAGGAACTGTTACCCGTAAGGATGACAAAGGAGCTTTGGTACAATTACCTTATGGTCTGGAAGGCTTTACCCCTAACCGTCACCTGAACAAGGAAGATGGCAAGCAGGTACAGGCTGATGAGACTGCCCAGTTCATGGTTATTGAATTCGACCGCAATGAAAAACGCATCGTTTTAAGCCATGCCCGTATATGGGAGCAGCAGGAAGCAGATGTGAAAGAAGCTGCCAAGAAAGAAGCCAGGGTTGATAATGAAAATACCAAGAAGGCGGTGAAAACCATCCAGGCTAAGGTAGAAAAAGCAACCCTGGGTGATTTGGGTGCTTTAGCCGAAATCAAGGCCAAATTAAAAGAGGGAGAGGGTGATGCAGAAAAAGAAGCTGAGCAATAATTCACTTTCCCGTTAAAATAACCCAAAAGGCTGCCTCATCCAATGAGGCGGCCTTTTTAGGTGAAAAGCCGTTATCCGGTTCACCCCGCTTCAGAATGGGGGAATTGATTCGGAAAGCCTTTTTGTATAATTCTTAACTACCGGTTCCCTTAAACCCGAAACCGAGTTTATAAATTGCCGGTAATTAACTAATTTTGCCAACTTGTATGAATAGGATCGCCCTTATTTTATTGTCTCTGGTACTTGTCACGTCTTCCTGCTCCAATAAGTTTGGAAAGATTATGAAGAATAAGGATTATGAGTACAAGTACAAGATGGCGGAGCAGTATTATGCTAATAAGAATTACAATTACGCCCAGCAGCTCTTTGAAGACATTTTTCCCTATGTAAAAGGATCCACACGGTATGAGGATATGTATTATAAGTTCGCCTATTCCTATTATTACCAGAAAGACTATCTGAACGCTGAAAACCTGTTCAAAAGTTTTGTGGAGAATTTTCCAACCAGTATTAAGGGGGAGGAATGCGATTATATGCGGGCCCTTTGCTATTACAAGCAATCGCCCAAAGTAGAGCTGGACCAGACCAACACCAATAAAACCATGCAGCTGATGCAGGTTTTTATTAATACCCATCCCAATTCAACCCGGGTAAAGGATGCATCGGATATCATTGACCTTTGCCGGGAAAAACTGGAGCTGAAAGAATATAAAAATGCTGAGCTGTATTATAACCTCGGTTTTTATAAAGCTGCTGCTATTGCTTTTTCAAACGTGTCTGACAACTTTCCGGATTCTAAAAAAGCGGATGAGTATAAATTTCAGACCATCAAATCGTATATCAAATACGCTGAAATGAGTTATGAAGAAAAGCAGCGGGAAAGATATGAGAAAGTGATTGCAGAGTGTAATGAGTTCGGGGATCGTTTTAACGAAAGCGAACACCTCGATGAAGTAAATAAGTACAAGACACAAACTAATAATTTATTAAAAACCCTGAAAAAATGAGCAAATTAAGAAGGCAAATGAGCGCTAATACCGCCAGTGTGGTAGAAACCAAAAGCCTGATTGACATCAAAAACAAGACAGGTAACCTGTATGAGTCTATTGCTATCATTGCCAGGAGGGCTAACCAGATCAATATATCCATCCGGGAAGAACTGCATAACAAACTGGAAGAATTTGCCAGCCATACCGATAGTTTGGAAGAAATTCATGAGAATAAAGAGCAGATAGAAATATCCAGGGCTTATGAAAAAATGCCCAATCCTGCCATCCTGGCCACACAGGAATTCATGGAAGACAAAATTTACCACAGAAGGAACAACGAAAGCGATCTTTTCAGATAAGCTAAATCTTTCTCAAATGATTACCCTACGACAGTGAATAACTGTCGTTTTTTGTTATTTTGAGTCAGTAAAAGCTATAGTGCGTAACCGGGTACACCCGACATTGCTAAAAAAAAGATGATCAGCTATGCTGGAAGGCAAAAAAATATTATTGGGTATTACAGGTAGTATTGCTGCCTATAAATCCATTTTACTGGTAAGGTTACTGGTGAAAGCAGGTGCGGAAGTGAAGGTGGTAATGACACCTGCCGCAAGGGATTTTGTCTCACCCCTGGTCCTGGCTACGCTGTCAAAAAACCCGGTTATAATCGAATTAGCTGAAGGCAATGAATGGGCTAACCATGTGATGCTGGGCCGGTGGGCAGATGTATGTATTATTGCCCCGCTCAGTTGTAACACGCTGGCTAAAATGGCCAATGGTATTTGCGACAATCTTTTGCTGGCAGTTTATCTTTCTGCCACCTGTCCGGTAGCTGTTGCACCCGCTATGGACGAAGACATGTGGCACCACCCGGCCACGCAAAAAAATATCAGGCAAATACAGGAATACGGCAATACGGTATTAACGGTCAATAAAGGAGAATTAGCCAGTGGCTTATTCGGGGAAGGAAGAATGGCGGAACCTGAGGAGATACTGGCATCCATTACCAGTTTGTTTTTGCGGTCAGCAGAACTGTCAGGAAAAAAAGCCATGGTTACGGCTGGTCCAACCTATGAAGCGATTGATCCTGTTCGTTTTATCGGCAACCATTCCTCCGGTAAAATGGGCTTTGCTATTGCAGAGGCATTGTACCTGCGCGGAGCAGAGGTGGAACTGATTACAGGTCCTACCCACCAAAGCACTGCGTATAACGGCATAAAAATTACCCATGTGGTTTCTGCCCATGAGATGTTTCTGGCCAGTGAAAAGGCGTTTCCCGGTGTTGACATTGCTGTTATGTCTGCTGCAGTAGCTGATTATACACCGGATTCAGTAATGTCAGAAAAAATAAAGAAAGGTACAGGCGGACTTGATTTGTCATTGGTAAAAACAAAGGATATCTTACAGCATGTTGGTTCGCAAAAAAAAGAAGGGCAGTTTGTAGTGGGCTTTGCACTGGAAACACAGGATGAAAAAGCCAACGCACGCAAGAAACTGGAATCGAAAAATGCTGATTGTATTGTTCTGAATTCATTAAGGGATAAGGGTGCCGGTTTTGGAACGGATACCAACCAGGTTACCATCCTTGGAAAAGAGGGCAATGAAATACAACTGGCTTTACAGCACAAACAATCCATAGCAAGGGAAATCGTTTCATACATAGTACAACAGCTCCATGCATAGAAAATTTATTTTACCGGTTTTGCTGGTCCTCCTTTTTTCAGGAAACAGTGCTGCCCAGGAATTACAGGCAAGGGTGAACGTACTCGCTACCCGTGTGAATTCAACGATAGACAAAAGAATATTCACCACCCTGCAAACCCAGTTGAATAACCTGCTGAATAACCGCAAATGGACCAGTGATGTATTCCAGCAGAATGAAAAAATTGAATGCAGCTTTCTGCTGAATATTGAAAGTGTAACAGACGCCAATGTATACAAAGCCTCCTTAACCATACAGGCAGCAAGGCCGGTATACAATGCCGCTTACCAAACGGCAATGGTTAATTTTATTGACCCGGATGTGGTATTCAAATATGCCGAATTCCAGCCTGTAGAATTTAATGAAGCAAGGGTACAGGGCACTGACGCCCTGGCGGCTAACCTTACAGCAGTATTCGCCTATTATGCCTACATGATTATTGGCCTGGACTATGACTCCTTTTCGCCCAAAGGCGGAGAGGCTTATTTCCGGAAGGCCCAGAATATTGTCAACAATGCTCCCGAAGGCGGTACCATCAGTGGCTGGCGGGTATTTGACGGCGTAAGAAACCGTTACTGGCTTAATGAGAACCTCATCAATAACCGGTACAATATTATCCATGATATATTGTATTCTTATTATCGCTCCGGTCTGGATAAACTCAATGATGCAGAATCAGAAGCAAGATCCAATATATTACAGGTGCTAACCCAGTTAAGCGCTTTCAACAAGGAGAATCCCAATACCATGATCCTTCAGTTTTTTATGCAGGGTAAGTCAAAGGAATTTATAGGCATTTTTAAAAAAGCTCCCCCCGACCAGCAGGCGAAGGCTTCTGCCTTGTTGAGTGAACTGGACATTATCAATTCCACCAGGTATAAAGCGGAATTGAGATGAGGAAAACTACCTGCCTGGCTGCATGGATCATTATCCTCGGGTTCGGTTGTGCCAATTCATCCGGTAAGGACAAAGTGATTCCTTTCAATGACATGAAAATGATCATGTGGGATATGATGAAGGCCGACGAATGGTATATCCGGCAGTTCCTTAAAGACTCTACCCTGAAAACCCAAAAAGAAAATATCCGGTTGTATGAACAGGTATTCGCTATTCATGGAATCACAAAAGAAAAATTCTATAAAAGTTTTCAATTTTATGAATCCAGGCCCCCGGTGTTTAAATTGTTATTGGATTCTGTTGAACTCTTTGCCAACAGGGAAAGGGTTAGGTTGTCAAGTACTGACAAGTTTGGCCAGTCACGTAAATAAGAATGTATTTTTGAATTGCTAACGCTTTCGTATGAATAAGATTTTTTCCAATGCCGATTCGGCTATACATGATATTGAAAACGGGGCAACCATTATGCTGGGGGGATTCGGTTTAAATGGTATACCCGAAAATTCCATCGCTGCCCTGGTTCGCAAAAAGGTAAATAACCTCACCTGTATCTCTAATAATGCAGGTGTAGACGATTTTGGCCTGGGACTGTTGCTGCAAACCCGCCAGATAAAAAAAATGATGAGTAGTTATGTGGGTGAGAATGCTGAATTTGAAAGGCAATTGTTAGCCGGTGAGTTGGAAGTTGACCTTATACCACAAGGAACCCTGGCTACACGGATTCAAATGGCCGCAATGGGAATACCTGCCTTTTTTACTCCGGCGGGCTATGGCACTGAAATAGCTATTGGTAAAGAAACCCGCGAATTTGGCGGTAAAATGCACCTGATGGAAATGGCCCTGCACGCAGATTTTGCCATCGTAAAAGCATGGAAGGGAGACAGCCTGGGCAACCTGGTTTTTCGAAAAACCACCCGTAATTTTTCTACTTCTATGGCGAAAGCCGGAAATATAACGATAGCAGAGGTGGAAGAACTGGTTCAACCCGGCGACTTAGATCCCGATGAAGTGCATGTGGCTGGTGTATATGTTCACCGGATATTCCAGGGCAGCCATTATGAAAAAAGAATTGAAAGAAAAACGGTTCAACTGGTTTCCTGATACGCCCGGTTTTTATATACCGGATAACCCGATAAAATTATTGTATGGCACTTGATAAATTTGGTATTGCCAAACGAATTGCACAGGAATTAAAAGATGGTATGTATGTAAACCTGGGAATTGGCATTCCTACCCTTGTCGCCAATTATATACCCGAAGGCCTAACCGTTATTCTGCAAAGTGAAAATGGTATTTTAGGAATGGGGCCTTATCCGGAAGAAGCCGAATTAGATGCGGACCTGATCAATGCCGGAAAAGAAACAGTTACACTGATACCCGGTGGTGCTTTTTTCGACAGTGCCGAAAGCTTTGGTATGATCCGTGCGGGTAAAATAGACCTTACCGTATTGGGTGCCATGGAAGTAAGTGAAAAAGGGGATATTGCCAATTGGAAAATCCCCGGCAAAATGGTCAAAGGAATGGGCGGAGCCATGGACCTGGTGGCCAGTGCCCGAAACATAATTGTGGCTATGATGCATACCAGTCCCAAAGGCGACAGCAAATTATTAACCGAATGTACCTTACCCCTGACAGGTGTTGGATGTGTAAAAAAAGTGGTAACAGAACTTGCTTTTCTGGAAATTACTCCGGAGGGCTTTTTACTGAAAGAACGTGCCCCGGGTGTATCCATTGAGGAAATCGTAGCCAATACAAAGGGCAAACTTGTTGTCCCCGACAATGTCCCCGAAATGGACATCTGAAATCCTGTGGTGGCATTCCCGGCCAATCTTTCTTAGGAATTTCCGCTCATTTGTTATTCAACTTACCAGTTAACTGCCTCTTTGTTTAAACAATTTCAAATCCTCCTTGTTCTTATCTTGCGATTATGATTTTTTAAATAATTAAATCTTTTTTCATGCCCATTTTGTCAGGTAATCCCGCTCCCGATTTTACTTTATTTGATACCAACAAACAGCCTGTAAGCTTAAGTGAACTGAAAGGAAGTAATGTAGTTATCCTCTTCTTTCCGCTGGCCTTTACTGGTGTTTGTACTGCCGAACTCTGTTCCATCAGGGATAATATTTCTGTGTACAATAATGCCCATGCCAAAGTGCTGGGTATATCTGTTGACTCCCTTTTTACCCTGGGAAAGTTCCGGGATGAGCAAAACCTGAACTTCCCGTTATTAAGTGATTTCAATAAAGAAGCTTCGGCTGCTTTTGATGTGCTGTATGATACTTTCCCGGCCTTTGGTATGCAGGGGGTAAGTAAACGCGCTGCTTTTGTGATAGACAAAGAGGGCGTGGTACAATATGCTGAAATCTGCCCTACACCGGGTGACCTTCCTGATTTTACCGCCATCCAAAATACCCTGGCCAGCCTTAATTAATATAATTGCCGCAGATTGCCTGGGTCATATACACATGATTTGGGCAATCTCCGGCAAAAACTGGTCAATCAGCCCTATTTTGGTAAATTTTATACCTTCAATTTGCTAAAACCGCAAAGTTTTGGGTACTTTGTATTTAGTATGGTTACTATGCGGAAACTTTATGTAGCTGGTTTACTGCTTTTTACACTTGCTCTGAATGGATATATTTCAGACAGTACCGACTATGCCCGTATGGACGAGCAACCCAAGCTAACCCATTATTATCCCAACCCGGCCACCAGTTACATCAATTTCACTTTCGACAAAAGCATTGATAAAACCTATACCCTGCAGGTATATAATTTTATGGGCCGTAAAATGATGGACTACCGGATTGTGGAAAACAGAATGCAGATCACACTGGATGATAATTATTTCAGAGGACTCTATGTTTACCAGCTTCGCGACCGTGACGGCCGCATCATTGAATCCGGAAAATTTCAGGTAGTTAAGTAATCTTTCTCTTTATTTTTTATTATTTGTCTGTTACTTCTACAATCAGGAATTTCAGGTAATGGGTATTTTCCATTCCCCACACAATGGGATGGTCGCCTGACTGTTGCTGAAAAGTTACCTGTCTTATATTTTTTCTCGCATCTTTTGCCGCCATCTCGATGGTTTGAATAAACTGTTCCGGGCTTACCAGATTGGTACAACTGGAACTCACCAAAAAGCCTCCATTGCGCAGGAGTTTCATTCCCCTCAAATTAATCTCTTTGTAACCGGTTAGGGCTTTCTGAATGTTTTCCCTGCTCTTGGTAAAAGCAGGTGGGTCAAGCATTACCACATCATACTGCCTGCCTTCTTTGCCCCATTGCTTTAATACATCAAAGGCATTCATGGCTTCAAAATGGCATATATTTTCGAGTCCGTTCAATGCCGCATTTTTATTGGCCTGTGCAACTGCTGTAGCAGATATATCCAAACCCAGCACAGATTTCGCACCATAGTGCGCGGCATGAATTTCAAAAGTGCCGGTGTAAGTAAATACACCCAATACCTCGGCATCTTTTACGATGGAACGGATAGCACGGCGGTTATCCTGCTGGTCGAGAAAATACCCTGTTTTCTGGCCGTTTTCTATGTCCACATAAAAAGAAATGCCATTCTCTTTAATCAATACCTGGGTATCGAATGGGGTGGTCAAAAATCCTTTTTGCTGAGGCAGGCCTTCCAGTTCCCTTACCGGTACATCATTGCGTTCATAAATGCCTTTGGGCGAAAAAAGGGTTTGCAAAGCCTGCACAATAGCGGATTTCCACCTGTCCATACCCAATGAAAGGGTCTGGATCACGAAATAGTCATTAAACTTATCTATCACCAGTGCGGGTAACTGGTCTGCTTCTCCAAAAACCAACCGGCAGTTTTCAGTATACCCTGTTTTTATGCGGTATTGCCAGGCAGTAGTTATCCGCCGGAGGAAAAAGGCATCGTCAATGATTTCCTTTTTGCGTGTTAAGAGTCGTACTAAAATCTGGGATTTGGGGTTGATATAACCTGATCCGGCGAATTTTTCATCTCCATAATACACTTCTACAATATCCCCGGGGATGACATCCCCTACAATTCGGTCTACTTCGTTACCATAAATCCAGGGATGTCCATTGGCAATTCTGGGGGCAATCTTCTTACGCAGGTAAACTTTTGTCATTCGGTAAAGATAAGCCCGCACAGGACCCATTGACTTCCGGGAGTGTTTTTGGGGCCTATTCCTGCCTTTTGAGGATAATCTTAACCAACTTACTGCCATTTTTTCCCTTTTCTTTGCCGCGGCAATATTTTTGACAGTATTGTACATCATAGCAAAACAACCAAAAAAGTGATCGAAATGACTGAATACGCCGAAAACACAGAAATGCAGCAGGAATATGATATTAACACTGACGAAAATGCAGCCGGTACTACCCACCTGAATGAACCCGTTTCGGAGGAAGCTGGTATGGAAAAGCTGGAAAATGAGCTGAAGGAGCAAAAGGATAAATACCTGCGTTTAATGGCAGAGTTTGACAATTTCAGGAGAAGGACGGCTAAAGAAAGGCTCGAATTGATGCAAACTGCCGGAAAAGACGTAATTATTTCCCTTTTGGATGTGTTGGATGACTGCGACCGTGCTGAAAAACAATTAGCGGGCTCAGATGATATTGCCCTGCAAAAAGAAGGGGTATTGCTTGTATTTAACAAGCTCCGCAGCGCATTACAGCAAAAGGGTGTAAAACCCATGGAAAGCATCCACGCAGAATTCGATACGGAAAAACACGAAGCCATAACAGAAATTCCAGCACCCAATGAGGAAATGGTAGGAAAAGTACTGGATGAAGTAGTTAAAGGGTATTACCTGAATGATAAACTCATCCGTTTTGCCAAAGTAGTAGTAGGAAAATAATCCCCCTATATATTCCCGTTATATGAACCTGAGGTTTCTGTTAACGGCTTAAATTAGAAAATACATGGCTACCAAAAGAGATTTTTACGAAATATTAGGGGTTAGTAAATCATCCGGGGCGGATGAAATTAAAAAAGCTTACCGAAAAGTGGCGATGCAATTCCATCCCGACCGAAATCCGGGGGATAAGCAGGCCGAAGAAAAATTCAAGGAAGCCGCGGAAGCTTATGAAGTGCTGAGTGATGAAACCAAGAAGGCAAAATATGACCGTTATGGCCATGCTGCTTTTGGTCCCGGTACATCAGGTGGTGGCGGTTTTGGGGGAATGAATACGGAAGACATATTCAGCCAGTTCGGAGATATTTTTGGAGATGATATGTTCGGCAGCTTCTTTGGGGGTGGCAGAAGCCGTGGCGGCGGACAGGGCAGGGCCCGGGGCCAGCGCGGCAGTAACCTCCGCATTAAACTGAAACTGAATTACGAAGAGATAGCCAAAGGGGTTACTAAAAACGTAAAAGTTAAAAAACATGTACTCTGCAATACCTGCGGCGGCAATGGTGCCAAAGACAAAGGAAGTGTACAAAACTGCAGCACCTGTAATGGAAGCGGGCAGGTACGCAGGGTAACCAATACTTTTTTAGGCCAGATGCAAACGGTTACCACCTGTCCAACCTGTAATGGAGAAGGGTCTACGGTTACCGCCAAATGCGGGGCCTGCAGAGGCGAAGGCAGGGTTTACGGGGAAGAGACCATCAGTATAGAAATACCGGCCGGTGTTCAGGAAGGCATGCAACTCAGTATGAGTGGAAAGGGCAATGCGGGAGAAAGAGGAGGTGCACCGGGTGACCTGATTATTCAGATTGAAGAAGAAGCCCATGAGGAACTGCACCGCGATGGTTTGAATGTAGCGTATGATTTGCATATTTCTATGCCGGATGCGGCTTTTGGAATACAGGTAGAAGTACCTACCATTGATGGCAGGGCCAAAATAAAAATACCACCGGGTACACAGAGCGGTAAAATTTTTCGCTTAAAAGGAAAGGGTTTTCCGGAGGTACAGGGTTATTCAAAAGGAGACCAGTTGATACAGGTAAATATCTGGACGCCGCAAAACCTAACAGATGAAGAAAAAGAAATGCTCGAAAAACTGGGCAAGAGCGAGAATTTCAAACCCAATCCCAATAAGGGCGACAAGAGTTTCTTCGACAGGGTAAGGGAGGCTTTTAATTAGTAAACTGTTTGTATACAAAGCCTGTCAGATGAATAGCCACTATGCTATTCATCTGACAGGCTTTTTTCTATTTAAACGCGTTTGGTAACAAATCATTACATCAATATCCTAAGGGTATTTTTCCTTTTATAGTGAGGCAATAAAAACGTGAATGATCATTTTTTTAAGTCGCATAACCACAATCTACCCCCCCCCCAATCTTGGGTAAGGTTGTTTATAAATATTCGTTCTCCGGTTTCTTTGTTTATAAGAAAGCCTTTGATGCCTATTGCCTTAGGAGTTATATTGATTTTATCAACCAGTGGTGAATGCAAATCAGGGGCTTTTGCAAAAACTGATAAAGTGAGTACCAACCCCAAAAAAAGTGTAATTTTTTTCATAAAAATTGTTTTTTGTTTATTTAATTGCCAGGAAGTTTACATAATAAAGTAATACAATAGTTAGATTGAAACAAACATCAATCAACCGGTATGGCTACTTTTCTGGGGGGGGGGAGTAAAAAACGAATGTAGAAATAAAAGTAAATTCAAAAAAATATTTTTTTGAATTTACTTTTATAAAAATGACGTTACAGCGGCATTTAAACAGCGCCTGATTTTACAAGTAGGGATACCCTACAATCCTTATTGTGCCGGCGTTATCACAATATTTCTTAACGATATTGGTTCCATGATCCCCCTGTATCAGGATTGGACCAGGTTCCCCTTCGCGACTGTTAAGGGCACCGCCGGTAATGCCAGGTATCTGCTGGTTGCAAATAACCGTTTTGCCATTGGCTACCACGGTAACCATCCGACCTTCGAGCGTGATGTCGTAGGATTGCCATTCGCCGGGTGCTTTTGCGGTCATTTCAGAAGGAGTTAAAAATCCATAAACCGCACTGAAGAGGTCGGGTAGGGGGTCCAATCCCTTGCTGTCTTCTATCTGTACTTCATAGCGTCCACGCAGGTATACGCCACTATTGCTTCCTTTGGGGTATTTGAATTCAATGTGCAGTTTGAAATCGGTAAAACTTTGTTTGCTCACCAGGTTCGAACCTGACCGGGGGCTTTTCAATTCGCCATTTTCCACTACCCATTGGTTTTCGCCCATGGCTTTCCAGGCATCCATATTTTTACCATCGAATAATGGGATGGGAGTACCCCAAACCGTGGGTTTGTCTCTTTTCAAAAGCGGTGCCCTTTCTCCTACCCAATTGTATTTTTTACCATCCGCATAAATCATAGTTCCGGCAATCCGGTTTCCGGTTAAACTGCCTTCAAATTCCATATCTCTGTCGCCCTTCTCCCATTGGGGCGGAATGGTAAAACTGAATTTTCCGTTGCTGAACTGAATTTTAGAAATGGGCCTGGCACTGCCAAATGCATACACAAAACGGCCAATCAATGTGTGGTTGCCCGAATGACCCACTTCCAGCCAGGAGGGCAATTCTTTTCCTTCAACATCCGGAAGGGTAATGTCCCATCTGCCTTCGAGCGAGGGAGCTACTTTTTCCTGGAAAGGCAATTTATTAGCAGCAGCAAAGGAGTTCATGCAAATCAGCAATGCACATAACTGAGTTGCCATTTTATACGGTAAAAATGGTCGGATAAATTTTTGCATATAGGTATTTTTCAATAATGGATGGATGATAAAAATAGCAATTACCCGAAAGGTAAAACAATCTCCAACACCAAATAACAAGCCATCCACAAAAAAAACGCCAACCCCAAACCCCTAACCCCAAACCCCAAACCCCTAACCCCAAACCCCCAACCAATCCCCTACTTCTCCAACACCAACACCTGAAACGACCCCATTACCATTTTTGGCCGGGTATTTTTGGGTGCATCGGGTGCCAGTGGCTCATAATCAGCAGTGGGCAGGTAGAGGCTATGTGTTTTTTCATCAATCGTAATGGTACGTGCTCCTCTCTTAGTAGGGACATTACCCACCAACTGGTAGGTATCTTTGTTCACCTCTTTTATCACACTCACAGTGCCTTCCCCATTCGAAGTAAAAATTAATCCGGAAGCGGGGTCAAAGGCAGCACCATCACAACCATCACCAATAGGTACGTTGGCCACTATTTTGCCATTGGTGGCGTCCATCACCACCAGTAATTTATCGCAGGTAGCAAACAATCTCTTGGTTTTGGGATTTATCGCCAGTCCGGTTGGACCTTCGCCGGGTGCGAGGGACCAATGGTTGAGTACGGTATAGTTTTTCATATCAACTTCAGCTATCTCATTTTTGTCCTCCAGGTTAACAAAAAGTTTTCCGGCATTATCGCTTACAATGGTTTCCAGTTTACTGCCGCCAATGGTAATAGTAGTAACCACTTTATCGGTTACCGGATCAATGATGGTAATATCCCCGCCGCTATGGTTACTCGTGATTACTTTTTTAGAAAAAGCGTCATACATAATCCAGTCGGGATTTTTTCCTACGGCTACCTGGCCCAGAATGGCAAAGGTTTTCAGGTCAAATACCGTAACATTATTCAATCGCCCGTTACTGGTATATCCTTTGCCCAAAGTATTCACAAATGCTATGCCGTGTACACCGGTGGTATTGGGGATGATGCCCACAGAATCTCCGGTATTTTTATCAAGGATATTCACCTGTGAACCATGGGAGAGGTATAAATGATTAGAACCCGGATCGATGGCCGGGTAATCCCAACCACCCGGACTGGCGATGTGAAAGGTTTTGGCTACATGGTAAGTTTTTTGCGCATGGGTTGGGGCGGGTACCGAAACAATGGCAGTTATCGCAAACAAAAGAGAAAGTGATTTGAGCATGATTGAATTTTGAATGGTATATGAAATGAAATTAGTCTTTGGCTTCTTTCAGAAATTTTCCATTGGCATCGAAAATAACATCCTTGCCTTTTATGGCTGCTTCGAATTGAACAGTTCCATCTGCTTTAGTAATTTTTGCGGCACCTTTTACAGTTACGCCTTTATAATGTTCTTTCATATAGCTAAGAATAACAGTTGGTAAGGCTGATACCTTGATTTCTTTTTCATTCTCCTGCAGGATACCTTTTCCTGAGTAAATGGCGGATAGTTCATTTCCATTTTGTACAAAGCTCACTTCATAATTACCACCCTCTTTTTCCCACTTTACTTTGGTGGCTCCGGGATAGGCTTTGGTAAAAGCGGTCATGGCCGCTTCGGGGGCAACCGGTTTCTGCGCAGACACTTGCAGGGAAACCAGCAGCACTGCGATAACTAATAAATTTTTCATGGTGTATGTTTTTTATAATCCAAACTTACACACCCATTTTGGAGAGATTCTGTAGGTATTTGACGGTTTATATTTTTACTGATTTTCTGAAAAATAACCGGACCAGGCTGGGCAACACAATCAGTAACAGGGGTATGGCTACCAGAAACCCCCCAATAACCGCAATGGCCAGTGGCTGGTGCAGTTGGGCACCCGTACCAATACCCAGTGCAATCGGTAATAAGGCAATGATGGCCCCCAGGGCCGTCATGAGTTTGGGTCGTAAACGGGTGGAAATCGCATAAATAATAGACTGGTCCACATCCTGTGATTCGAGCAGGGATTCTTTAAACTGCAGAAAAGTAAAGATGGCATTTTCGCCAATGATGCCAACAATCATGATGAGGCCAGTATAACTGCCCACATTCAATGCTGTATGGGTAAAATACAATCCCATATAACTGCCACTGATCCCCAGTACCGCAATGAGCAGGATGATCAGGGCGATTCGTATATTACGGAATAAAAAAAGAATTACCCCGAAAACAAGGAGGCTGGAGGTAATCAATATCATGAGTAATTCAGTAAAGGATTGTTGTTGTTCTGCAAAGGCTCCGCCATATACAATGGCATATCCCTGCGGAAGGCTGATGTTTTTGTCCACAGCTTTCTGAATATCTTTTATTACACTACCCAGGTCTCTACCTTCCAGCCTGCCGGTTACCACGCCCATAGATTGTAAATCTTCCCGCTCTATCTCTGCCTCGCCTGGATTGAGGTGAACACTGGCTAACTGGTTAATGGGTTGCAGTGAGCCATTTGGCAGGAATACCGGTGTCTTTTCTATATCCGCCACACTCAGTGTCTTATTGCCGGGGTATACCATTCGTATATTACTTAACTGGTCGCGGTCATACACAGTGCCTGCCAGATTACCCTCAAGAGAGGCCTGCAACTGGTATTGCAGGTTGGCCGGGGTAATGCCAAACTGCGCCAGTTTGGTATAATTGGGTTCCACATTGATAGAAGGACCTGCCACCACAATGCCGTCAAATACGTCTGCCGTGCCATTTACTTTTTCAACAATTCCCGAAACCTTTTTAGACAGTTCCTGTAACTGTGGGATATCATTTCCAAAAATTTTTATTTCAATAGGTTGTACAGAGGTCATGAGGTCACCCAGCATATCCCCGATTACCTGTCCGAAATCTATGCGCAAGGCAGGTTGAGAAATTTCTACCTGTTTCCTTATGTCCGTGATGACTTCCTCGGTGGTTTTATCGCGTTTCTTTTTTAATTGTATCAGGTAATCGCCCCGGTTGGGTTCGGTGATAAAGAAACCCATCTGTGTGCCTGTTCTGCGGCTATAGGCTTCCACTTCCGGCACATTCACCAATATTTTTTCTATCTGTCGCAGCATACGATCCGTTTCTTCCAGCGAAGTGCCGGGTGGGGAGTTGTAATCGAGTACAATACTTCCTTCATCCATTTCGGGCAGGAATCCCGTTTGCAGTTTTGGATAAATGATGCAGACAGCTATGACCAGTCCCAGCATCATGGCAAAACTGATCCAGGGCCTCCTGATAAAAAAACCCACCCAACGCCGGTTTTTTACTTCATGCTTTTGCTCATTAACAGGCCTGTTAGTAACTGCTTTTCTGGAAAAGAGCAGATAAATTACCGGTAAAATCAGCCAGGTTACCAGAAAAGAACAAACCAGCGTAATGATCATGGTATTTGTCATTACCTTAAAATACGCCCCGGCCACTCCACTCATCAGCATAAATGGAAGAAAGATGACGATGGTACTCAGAGAGGATCCCACCATTGCCGGCAAAAGATATTTGATGGCTTTGGGTATCAATACCTGTGTGGGCTCTTCCGGATGTTCCTCGTGGGTCCGGTGTATCTGTTCCACTACTACAATTGCATCGTCAATGATGAGTCCAATGGCTGCTGCAATGGCTCCCAGTGTCATAATATTCAGGGTCTGTCCGTAGGCGAGCAGCACAATTATGGATAAACATAAAATTACCGGAATGGTCACCAATATTACAGAACTGGCTTTAACGGAACGAAGGAAAATGATGGCCACAATAATCGCTAGTCCCAATCCCATAAACAGGCTGTCGGTTACACTTTTGATGGAGTCTTTTACAAAATCTGCCTGTTCATAATAGGGATTAACGCTGATGTCTTTGGGAAGAATCTTTCGGAGTTCAATCAGTTTGGCATCCATTTGTCCGCTCATGGTTACCAGGTTGGCATTGGGTTGTTTGATTACGGCCAGTAAAATTCCCTCACGCCCATTGGCATTGATTTTAATATACTCTTTAGCCTCCTGGATGTTGACTGCTGCGATATCCTTTAGCAATAGTATCCGTTTGTCATTGCTGATGACCAGGTTTTCCAGTTGCTCCTTTGAACTCACTGCCGCATCTGTAACGGTCAGGTACAATAACCGGTAATCAGACAGGTATCCGTTAGATTTGATAAAATTATTCTGACTGAGTGCTGTGTTCACCATTTCGGGTGTCAGGCCCAGCGAATTCATTTTTTGTACATTCAATACCACCCAGTATTCCTTTTCTTTTCCGCCAATGACCCGTATTTCTGAAACACCTTCTACCTGGCTCAGAAAGGGTTTGATGGTGTACTTCGCTAACAGTTTCATTTCTATGGGAGACCTGTTTTTACTTTCCAGCGAAAAGCCTGTAACAGGAAGGATGGAGGGATTCATCCTTTCAACCGTGATTTGTATATCTGGTGGTAAGGTGTTTTTGATTTCATTAATCTTCGATTCAATCCTTTGCTGACTGATATCAATATTGGCTGTCCAGTCCATATAAGCAGAGATCTCACAGGTACCCCTGCTGGTGATGCTCCTGATTTTTTTCAGGTCTGGAACCTGCTTGATAGCGTTTTCCAGTTGACGGGTAACCGTAATCATCATCTTCTTAACCGGCTGCTGGCCTGCGTCTGCAATGATTTTTATTTTGGGGAAAGTGATTTCAGGGAACAGGGCTGTCTGCAGTTTGCTGTAAGCAAATAAACCTCCCATAATAATGATCACCATCAGTACACTGACCGGGCTTTTATATCGGGTAAAGAAGTTACGCATGGTTGAGTTTATTTAATGATGGTAACCCTTGCTGTATCCGGCAAGCCGTAATTGCCACTCACAATGATTTTATCATTGGCCAATAATTTCGGAGAAAGGATTTCTACCCTGTCTGCTGTTTCCAAACCTTTGGTTACAGGTATTTTAATGGCAGTGACACTGTCTGTCATTTTCATGATCCAGAACCGGCTTTGTATTTCATCTGACAGCACAGCGGCTTTTGGCAGAGAAATCGTATGGGGCCTGGATTGCTTTACCAGACTTACTTTGGCCACTAAGTTTTCGGGGATAGGTTTATCTGTTGCAACCCTGATTACCTGATTCTGGGTTTGGGAACCGGCATCTACCGTTGGCATCGACATGGCTACATAACCATTGAGCATTGTTCCATCGGGCAGTTTCAGGGTTAGTTGCCTGTTTGCGTCCAGATAGGGTTTCAACTCATAAGGAAGTGCCAGCATAAATACAAAACTTTTACTATCGGTTATTACGGCCATTTGTTCTCCGTCCTGTACATAATCTCCGGGCTGGTAATTTAACAGGGATATAAATCCTGTTCCGGGTGATTTTATTTGAATTGCGCCACTGAAATGCATGCTGCTGTCTAAGGATGTAATGGTATTACCCAAACTTTGTGATTCTTTTGTTTTCAGCACAAAAAGTACCTGGCCCTTGTACACCTGTTTCCCGATGGCTGCATTTACCTGCTGGAGATACCCCGTGGCACTGGATTTCACAAATGTCTTCAATTGAAACGTGGAGACCGCATTCAGTTCAATGGTCTCTGTAAGGTCACCCATGATGGGGGAAGTTAAGGTAACAGGAGTGGTTCCTGTTTCTGCTAATGCTGCCTCAGCAGAGGTTTCTTTATTGTCTGTCACAGGCTGCTTACAGGCCAATGCCCAACAAAGAAAATACAGGGGAATCGTTTTGGAGAATCGCATGTTACCTATTTTTTGTTCCAGTAATTAATCTGGTTAATGATCTGCCATTTGTTAATCGTATGCTGTCTTACCATGTTTTTGGCTGTGAGGTAATTGTTGATGGCCAGTAGATAGTCTGCCATCCGCACATCTCCTGTTTCCAGTAATTTCCTGTTCGCTTCTACCAGTGCTTCGGTATATTTCAATTGTCCATTAATCTGGTCAATCAGTTGTTGTGTGGCGCCGAGTTGCTGGGATAGCTGGGCAACCTGCTGACTGAATTGTTTTTTAAAAAAATCACGGTATTGCTGACGGGTTCTTTCGGCAATACTTACTTTGTCGTGTAGTATCTTTTTTTGTCTGCCATCATAAATGGGTACAATAATGTTGACGCCAAAGCTCAAACCAAAATTTTTGTAAAAATCAGCAGGGAAGGATGTGAGGTATCCGCCATCCGCATAGGCGTTCACTTTGGGTTTGTAACTAAAATCAATCTGGGCATCATTGTTGCGCAAGCGAAGGCTGTCAACCTGGTACTGCCTGTAGAAAACAGTACTCTCTGCCTCCGGCACCACTGCGAGTGTGATAGAAGGATTTTGAAGCGTTAATTGGGTAGTGTCATGGATACCCGCTAAATAGTTCAGCGTAAGCAGGTCATTTTGGTACTGGATGCCTGCCTGGGTAATTTGTATTTCCTGCTGTTTTTCTGTCACCAGGAAACTCAGGTAATCGGTTTGCCGGTATACCCCTTTTTCGGTAAGTCTTTTCAGGATATCTTCCTCTTTTTTAAATAAACCCAGCAATTCATTATTGAATCCCACCTGCAGCCAGTCTCCATAAGTGGTGATGTACTGGGTAGTAATAGAGCGGCTAAGGTCCTGTTCGGTAATTTTTCCTGCCACCGTTAGTGATTCATTCAGTAATTGAATCGCATCCAACTGGTTTTGCAATAGGTCTTTTCTGACAATATTTTTAGAGACGGTAAGCAATTGCGAAAAATTGGCTCCATTGGTTACAGCCCCGTCATATCCCCAGCCACCAAAGGTTGGCGCATAGCTATTGGTGCTGACTGCATTCACCTGCGGAAGATAGCCTGCATGGATGCGAAGGCTGTCAAGCAGGTTTGCCATTTTCTGGTTGGAATAATCTTTCAGTAAGGGACTGCTTTCCAATGCGGCAGTCACATAATAATCAAGTGATTTTTGCTGGGCGGGAACTGTCAGGTAACTTGAAAAAAAAGAGAGAAACAATATGACTTTTTTTAATTGCATATTTTTTATGCTGAGAAATGGATGGTGAATAAATGGAATCCTTCTGCAAACTGGTATTCGATGGTAAACCCTGCCGATAAACAGATTTCTTTAACAATGGCAAGACCCAAACCTGTTCCGCCTGCACCAGGGTCTTCTTTGTAAAAACGCTGAAATACTTTTTCGTACTGCAGGGCATTGACAGCAGCTGTATTTTTAATCAGGAATTTTTTAGTACTGAGTTCAATAGCAATAGTACCTGCCTCAGGCGTATACCGAAAACTGTTTGCCAATAAGTTGCTTACCAATATTTCTGCCAGGTGCTGGTGCAGGGGAATGGTCACCGCACAGTAAGCTGTTTGCAGGTTTATTTTTTTAGCCTCTATGAGTTCTGTCTCTTTCTTTTAATTTGTCCAGCAGAATAGTGCTTAGTTCAATCGAATGCACTACTGGGAATTGCCTGTTTTCCAGTTTGGTGAGGAGTAATAAAGACTGGTGAAGCCTGGAAAGTTTCCTGGCGGCGTCTTCCATGACCAATAACTGTTGCATATTTTTCTGGCTGCCTTCCATGTCCTGCAGGAGTGCTTCAATCTTTGAACTGATTATGGCCAGCGGGGTTTGTATTTCATGAGAGGCATTCTCTGTAAAAGTTTTGAGTGAATGGTAGTCTCTGTGAATTCTTTCCGTCATCCGGTTCAGGCTTTCGTTGAGTTGGTCAATTTCTTCTGTAGGTTCCCGGGGTAATTGCAGGGGTTGCTGGTTGTTTACCTGGTAGTTACTGATCTGGTAAAGGGTATTGTAGAAGGGTTGCCAGATGCGACCGGCAATTTTTCTGTTGAGCAGGTAATTGGCCAGCAATATCAGGGCAATCATTCCAATGGTAACCAGTATTATCAGTTGGAGCAGGTCCTCGGTTTCCGTTTCAGATTTATTTACCCTGATTAAGTACCACTGTGAACCAGCTGATACAGTAAAGGAAAGCTGTCTCACCGATTCGTTTTCCTTTTCTTTTCCGTTGAATTGGGATTGTGAAACAATGGAAGACTTTTGTAAGGAATCGGTAACAGGCGTGATGGTGATCCACTGGGTTTTGGTATTTTGTATTTCCGGCAGTTTTCCCTGGGCAGTAACATTAGCCACTATTTCCTGTTGTTCTCCCCGTAAGGTTTCGTCCAGTTGCCTTAACAGTACATATTGTAAAACGAAATAAAAAGCGATGCTGCCTGCCAGAAATATGAAAATGGTAAGGGCAATATTGTAGCGGTTATATCGAGCGAATAATTTCATGCTACCTGAAATTTATATCCCTCACCATAAACAGACCGAATGCAGTCATCCATGCCCGCTGACATCATTTTTTTTCGCAGGTTTTTGATGTGGGAATAAATGAAATCATAATTGGAGGAAAAATCCATATCGTCACCCCATAAGTGTTCTGCTATCGCATTTTTGGATAATAAACGATTTTTGTTGGTTACCATAAATAGCAATAGCTGGTATTCTTTCTGGGTGAGTTCTACCTGATGAGAATTGACTTCAACTGTTTTTCCGATCGTATCTATGCAAATGTCACCTATGATTACTTTCGATTGTCCACCATATTTTTTTCTCCGGATAATGGCTGAGATCCGCATACTCAGTTCAGAGAGGTGAAAGGGTTTGGTTAGGTAATCATCTGCTCCCAAATGAAGTCCATTTATTTTGTCTTCCAGCGCATCTTTCGCAGAGATGATGATAATCCCTTCTTCTTTCCGGTCCTGTTTGAGCAGGGATAACAATTCCAGCCCGGATCCGCCCGGCAACATAATGTCCAAAACGATGCAATCATAATTGTGGATTTCGGTTCTTTCCAGGGCTTCCCTGAAACCATACACTGATTCGCAGAGGTATCCGGCAGCTGTTAGAAAATCTACCATACTCTGGTTCAGGGAAACCTCATCCTCAATAATCAATAATTTCAAATGCCTTGTTTTACTTACAAAGTAGCGTAATAAATCTGTAGCAATACTGAAGTGGCAGGAATGCCACCCTACCAAGAAATTGTCCCGTATTATCTCTTTTTCTTCTTTTTCGCTGGTTTATACAGCATAAGGGCCCTTTCCACCAGTGAAAGGAATTCCTGCTGGTAGGGGTCCCGGTAACTAATGGCGGTTTTGGCCAATAAGGGTAAATCCTCCAGTGGATAATGATTGGTAAAAGGAGAGTTCTTCAATAAGCTGCCCAATAAAGCTATGCAGGCTGCCAAACGATAACTTGAGTCGGCTGCTTCAAGCCGGACAGGAAAATAGGCTGCCTGAAATTGCTGGATACGGGTTTGGTCTGTTCCCGGCTTTACATAATGCAGGGTAATGGTAGCCAGGGGCAATCCCGTTAAGGAGGCAGCGTTGTCGGACACAGGCTCCACTTCAAACATGGCCATTAAGGAATGACCACTGCCAATTTCTCCCCCCTCCAGTTTACTGGTACTGTCTGCAAGAGCATCTTTTTTATTATCATACCCAATTAGCCGGTAGTTTTTCACCACTGCAGCATCGAAGCGGATTTTTAGGAAGGCGTTGCTGGCAACAGAATAAATGGTTTGGGTAAATTCTGTAACCAACACCTTTTGGGCTTCCAGTACATTATCCAGGTAGGCAAAATTGCCGTTTCCTTTTTTGGCAAGGGTTTCCAGTTTGCTATCCTTGTAATTGCCCATGCCTACGCCCAAACAAGTCAGGTAAATGCCTGTTTTTCGAAAACCCAGAATCAGTTCCTCCAGTTCTTTTTCGGTTGTTTGTCCGATATTAAAATCACCATCAGTTGCCAGTATTACACGGTTATTGCCACTGGGCATAAACGATCTTTTTGCCTGAGTATAAGCCAGTCGGATGGCATCCGCGCCCGGGGTATTTCCATTGGCGGCCAATTCGGCAATGGCATTCCTGATTTTTTCCTTTTCATCACCCGAGGTAGGCGGTAAAGCTATTTGCACCCCACCGCCATAGGTAACCAGGGTAATGGTATCAATGGCTCTCAGGTTTTTGATCAGTAATGAAAAAGCGGATTGTAACAAAGGCAAACGGTTGGGCTTTTCCATTGAGCCGGAAACGTCTATTAAAAAAACAAGGTTGGAAGGAGGTATGTTATCCAGGTTAAGTATCGGAGCACTCAGGTTAATGAAAAGTAATTGATTGGATGGATTCCAGGGGCAGTTGGCTAATTGTGTTCGACAATGAAAATCGGCGGTATCAGCCCGGTTGCCCGGAATGGAAAAATCAAAATAATTCAGCATTTCTTCCAGTCGAATGGCATCTGCAGGTACCAGCATATCATTGTTGAGGAAGCGCCGGAGGTTGCTGTAAGCGGCTTTATCAGTGGAAATGGCAAAACCGGTTTCCGGATAAGGAACTGCGCTTACAAAACCATTTTCCTCACCCCTGCTGTAACTTTCTCCCAAAACATTCAGGTTGTTATTATCAGCCACTTTCAGGTTGGTGGTGGCAGAAAGCAGTTTGAGCGCATACAATTGCAGGGTATAGGGCTGCATTTTCAGGAGTAAAGTGTGGTAGGTATTGGCATTTACAGGGGCTACAAGTGTATCATACCCTTCATACAGTAGGGTTAGGGTATCGTTTTGGGTGCTGGTATTAATGCCAAAGGTCCCTCCGGAACCGCTGTAAAAGGGGATCTGGCCTTTAGAAGCCAGTAAAATTTGCACTCCCTGAAGCATACGTCCCCGCTGGTCCTTTATTTCACCGCGCAGGTAATACTGGCTGTATAAAGGGGAAAAGGCAATCATACAAAGAAGGACCCAACTGCATTTTTTCATCCTTTTGCTGGGTATTTGTAACAATATAACGAAGAAAGCAGGGAAATACTATATCCCGGGTGGGATTAGCAGAATTTTAGGGTTAGTCCTGCAACTGGTAAAGTTCCCGGATATTCCTTCCCAAACCATCATAATCCAGTCCATATCCCAGTACAAACTTGTTGGGTATGGTGAAACAACAATAGTCAATAACCGTAGGGAAAACAGTGGCATCCGGTTTATGGAGTAATACCGCAATCTTCATAGAGGCGGGATGCTGGTTGCGTAACTGGGGCAGAAATTCATTCATGGTTTTTCCGGTATCGATGATATCCTCAAGGATGATCACATGCCTGTCTGTGATATCGGTATCCAAACCGATGGCTGTGATAACATGACCGGTTGACTTGGTGCCTTTATAAGAAGCCAGTTTGATGAAACAGATTTCAGCCTCCATGCTGAGTTCTTTAAAAAGATCGGCCGCAAACATGAAAGAACCATTGAGTACGGCAATGAACAGGGGTTTTTTGCCTGCGTAATCTTTCTCCAACTGCACTGCCAGTTCTTTTATTTTTTCCAGAATCAGCGATTCAGGAAGATAGGGGATGAAAGTCTTATCGTGTACTTTGATATCAGCCATGCGTTTTGTTTTAAAGGGTACTGGTTATTTTCCCGGTTTGGTGCTGGACGCAGGTACAGGCTTTAGGTTTAATTTTTCTCCACTGGCCGGATGTGCCTGTTTGTCCAGTTTGTTGTATTCTAATAAGCTGTCCATCCTGATGCCCTCCAATTGACAAATGTCGTGAAGACTTTCCCCTTGCGCTACCAGGTGATAGTCCATTGCCCCTTTTTTGGATTTCTTTTCCAGGAAAAGCAATCGGTCTTTATCCAAAATGTCCATTTCCGTCAATTCGTTGTATTCAAACAATTTGTTCAGCGGGAGGTCGTATTGAAGGGCCAGGGATAGCAGGGACCTGCCAGCGTTTACATAAACTACTTTGGTGTGGTTGATGGAAAAAATGCCCGCAGGATAAATCGGTTTGGTTACTGTGGGTTCCTGTTTACGTTCAGTTACAACTGAAGTGGCAATAATGGGAGTGGGATCTGCTACCGGTTCAGTAACCCTGATTTTTTCTTCCAGGGGTTTTGCTGAAACCATTTCACCGGGACTGGCATCTGTTTCTATTTTCGTTTTGTCGCTATCAGTTTTTTGTAACCTTGCCAACGCGTCGAGGCTGTACTGCTGAAGGTTATACTCATTCACCAATTTTAGTAATTTCTGGGGATAGGTGCTGAGGGTGGCATAACCTGCTTTTTTAAGGCCCATCGCCCAGCCCTCTGTATCGGTAGGGTCCAGGTCAAAAAGAAATGCGTAGTGGGGCCTTGTTTTCAGGAAATCTGAATGGTCTGCAAAAGACTGTTCCACACTTTCATACACCCTGAAACATTCACCTTTCTCGTCATCGTCATGGTAAGTTTTGGGACCTGTCCATTCAGTTTTGCATTTAATGCCAAAGTGGTTGTTGGAAACTTTGGCTAAATCACTCTCCCCGGATTTTGACTCCAGAATGCCCTGTGCTAGGGTAATGGAAGCAGGAACACCCGAACGCATCATTTCTGCAATGGCCAGTTCCTTGTATTTACTGATATAATTTTCCGCTTTTTCCTTTTGTGCATAAAGGGAGGCGATACCCAGCATACTTATCAGTAAAATCAGTTTTTTCATCTATTTCTTTTTAATAAGGGTAATACCATCCCTTAGTGTGACCATTACCTGCTCCGTTCTGTCATCAGCTTTCACGTGTTCATTGAAAGCATGTATGGCTTTGGCATTTTTTCCTGAAAGGGGTTCCTGGAGTACCTCCCCATGAAATAGGGTATTGTCTGCCAGAATAATCCCCTGCTCACTCAGCCTGGGAACCACCAATTCATAATAGTCTATATAGGCTGTTTTATCAGCGTCTATGAATACCAGGTCCCATTTTGGGGTTAATACAGGAATAATGTCCAATGCCTTACCGAGGTGCAAATGTATTCGGTTATCTGTTTGGTACCGACTGAAATTTTCCCTGGCGGTGGCTGCATCTTCCTCCCTGAGTTCAATAGTATGCAATTCCCCACCGGTCCGGAGGCCTTTGGCCAGGCAGATGGCGCTATAGCCTGTAAAGGTTCCTATCTCTAAAACGTATGTTGGGTTGAGTATAGTGCTCAGAAATGTTAAAAATTTACCCTGTACGTGACCACTCAGCATATGCGCCATGGGATGGTGCTTCAGCGTCTCCTGGTTAATCTTGCTGAGCAATCCGTCTTCCGCACTGGTAAATGCGGCTGCATACGCTTCTGCCAGGGGATGAATCAGCTCCATGGAATTTTTGGTTTTAATGCGTTAAACGGAGGTTGCTCCCTTTTCTGCCGGTTGGGAAATGAACCATAATCCGGTAAAAGTAATCAGTCCGTTAATGATTAGTAATTCCAGTCCCAGTTCAAATGAGCCGAACAATTCTTTCTGGTATTTATCCAGGACGAAACAAATGATGGGGGAAGCAATACATACATAGGGTACCCATTTGTCGGTAACACTTCTCTTCACCAGTATGCCAAAGGTAAACAGGCCCAGTAGGGGACCATATGTAAATGCGGCTACTTTCAGGATCAGTCCAATCATACTGGGGTCATCGATCCATTTAAACAGCATTACAAATAAGAGAAAAATAAAGGCAAAGCCGAGGTGCACCCGTTGCCTGATTTTTTTCTTTCTGGCATCATCCATATGTTGATTGCGCTGCATCCCGATAATATCAATGCAGAAGGAAGAGGTAAGTGCCGTAATGGCGCCATCTGCACTGGGAAACAGCGCAGATATGAGGGCAATGATGAAAATGACAGAAACCACCGGGGGCATATGCTCCAGTGCTATGGTAGGGAATAGTTTATCGCCCGTTACCGATATATTTAGTTGCTCTGCAAAGAGGTACAATAATCCCCCGAGGAAGAGGAAAATAAATATCACCAGCAATAATACCAGTGACATGGACAGTATGTTTTTTTGCGAATCCTTCAGGGTCTTTACCGAAATGTTTTTCTGCATCATCTCCTGGTCCATCCCCGTCATGGTTATGGCAATAAATGCGCCGGCGAGGATTTGTTTCACAAAATAGAACCGGCTGCCCGGGTCTGTAAAAAATATTTTAGAATAGCCCCGGTCATTCATAGCCTGTAAACTTTCGCCCAGACCCATGTGAAGGTTACTCAAAATATAAATGATACAGATAACCAGTCCCAATAACATACAGGTGGTTTGCAGGGTATCTGTCCATACGATGGTTTTTACACCCCCTTCATAAGTATACAACAGAATCATGACCAGGATGATTAGGGTAGTGGCCCAAAAGGGTATGTGAAAACTGTTGAGGATGGCTTCCTGCAGAATATTCACTACCAGGTATAAGCGGGCCGTGGCGCCAAGAATACGTGAAAGGATAAAGAAACCTGCCCCTGTTTTATAGGATTTGAACCCCAGCCGGCTGCCAAGGTAATTGTAAATAGAAGTCAGGTTGAGCCGGTAATAAAGGGGTAACAATACAAAAGCAATCACCAGGTAACCAATCAGGTAACCAAGGGTTACCTGAAAATAGGCAAAGGACTCCCTGGCTACAGCTCCGGGTACGCTAACAAAAGTAACGCCACTAAGGGAAGTACCCACCATTCCGAATGCCACCAGCATCCAGTTACTGCTTTTGTTTCCAATAAAAAAAGATTCATTGGTGCTGTTTTTGCCGGTATACCAGGCAACCGAGAGCAATAAAAGAAAATAGGCAATTACAAAGGAGAACAACAGTAATGGAGACATGCAATGGAGTTAATCGGTTATAAAAGGTTTTGAAAAGTAGTAAAAATATTTGACCTATTTTGGCATCCATAAAACTGATTTATGGAAGTAAAGCGTATTGCTGTTTTCTGCGGGTCCCGTTCCGGTGCCAATGTGTTGTACGAAAAGGATGCTAAAACCCTGGGCGAACTATTGGCTGCAAGAGAGATTACCCTCATATATGGTGGCGGCAACAAAGGATTGATGGGTGCCGTTGCCAATGCAGTTATGGAGGGTAATGGAAAAGTGATTGGGGTAATACCGGAGATACTGCTTGAATGGGAACACCAGCACGAAGGGATCACAGAACTGAGGGTAGTAAAGGATATGCATATCCGTAAAAAAATGATGTATGAATTGTGTGATGCAGCCATCGTATTACCCGGAGGGCATGGAACCCTCGATGAATTGTTTGAAATGCTTACCTGGAATACCCTGAATATCCACAATAAAAAAATCATCCTTCTTAACTCGGGGGGCTTTTACAACCACCTGGTGGCACATATAGAAACCATGCTGCAGCAAGAATTTTTATACAGTGACTGGCGGGACCGGTTAGTGGTTTGTGATGGTCCCGAGTCGGTTATCGCTGCTTTGGCTTAAGGTAAATCCCAAACCCGGCCCTGAATACGGGTAGCGGATCATTGTACTGGTCGCGGTAGGGCGAGTATTTATTTTGTAACACATCAATCATGAGGGTTACATAGGAGTAGTGACTTCTGATTACCCTTGTACCATATCCCACACCCACCAGCAAACTACCGGCATTGAAATTATACGTGCCCGATTGTCCGGTAAATACGTCTTTCTGTGAAGAACTGATCCAGTTGTACTCAGGTTGTATCTGTATGTGCAGAAAATTGACAGGCCAGATGCGTAAAAAACTGCCGGCACCATAATTGAAATTTCTGTAACGAACACTGCTGAATTCAGAAGCATTTTGGGAAAAATAATTGATGTTCAAAGCAACCCCGGCATCCAGCCAGTTGGTAACACTGTACCCTATTTCCGGATTGAGTCCAAGGTTAAAAGAACGGTTGGCCAGTGCAATGTTCAGGCTGGTACCCAGAAAAATATTTTCCTGCCTGAATTTCCCCTTCATCTCATCAGACTCATTTTGTTGTGCCTGTGCGGTGTTGCTCAGGGTAAGGATCAGCATGGGGATAAGGATGTGCAGTTTCTTCATGGTCAACATTTATACAAACCTAGTAATTAACTGAGGTCAAAAATTTTTCCGGCATTTAAAATATTGTTAGGATCGAATGCTTTCTTGATGTCCCGCATCAGTCGCAGGTTGGCCTCTTTGAAAACAGTGTGCAAATAAGGTTTTTGGATCAGTCCCACCCCATGTTCCCCACTGATAGTGCCACCTAAACTATGCACCAGTTCAAAAAGAGATGTCAGTGCTTCTGTCATAACTGCGCTGCCATGACTGTTTTTGATGGTGGGATGGTTGATACGTATGTGGAGGTTGCCGTCTCCCGCATGGCCATAGCAAACCACTTCAAATCCATGCGCTATCCCCAGGGCTTTCACGCCCCGGATAAGGGCAGGCAATTCAGCCCTGGGCACTACGGTGTCTTCTTCAATGGTATATCCGCTCAGCTTGGCGGCTTCGGCTACTCTCCGGCGTAGTTTCCACAATTCCGCTTTTTGCTGGGCATCGTCTGCAAAAAAAAGTTCTCCTGCCTCAAACTGGGTAAGCAGTTCCGCAATGGCTTCCATTTCGCCCATTAAAACATCCAGATTATTGCCATCCACTTCAATAATCAGGTGTGCTTCCATATCATCTGTAACAGGAACGGCAGAACTATCTACCATCTTGCTAACAATCTTTAAGGCATCTATCTCCACCAGTTCCAGTCCGCTGGGCACAAAGCCCGCTCTGAAAATGGCACTTACGGCTTCGCTGGCTTTTTCAAGGGAGGCAAATGGGGCCAGCATCAGCAAATCGTATTTGGGAAGGGGTATCAGCCGGAGTACAATTTTGGTAACGATACCCAACGTGCCCTCACTGCCCACCATAAGATGAGTAAGGCTATAACCCGTACTGTTCTTCAATACATTGGCACCGGTCCAGATAATTTCTCCGGTGGGTAATACCACTTCCAGGTTCAGTACATAATCCCTCACAACACCATACTTCACAGCTTTGGGTCCGCCGCTGTTTTCTGCAATATTGCCACCGATAAAACAACTGCCCCTGCTACTGGGGTCGGGTGGGTAGAAAAGCCCTTTTTCTTTAACGGCATTTTGCAATACTTCGGTGATGACACCGGGTTCTGTGGTTACCTGCAGGTTTCGTTCGTCGATGTTTAGAATGGTATTCATCCTTTCCGTAGATAGTAATACGCCTCCTTTGTCGGGCAAGGCCCCGCCGCTCAGTCCCGTACCTGCACCTCTGGGCGTTACAGGTATACCGGCTTCATTACATATTCGGAGAATGGAAGCAATTTCATCTGCTGTTCTGGGTTTCAGCACCACTTCCGGAAGAAAAACCAGTTTCTCGGTTTCGTCATGACCATAATGTTGTAAATCGGATTCATCTGCCAGTAAATTGGCTTCTCCCACAATATTTTTAAACAAAGTGAGCTGTTCATAGGAAATTTTACCCGCATTGGCAATAGCCTCCATACCTGCAAATTTTTGGTAAAATTATAGGCTGTTCAGGAGATACCTGCCATCAAATGAGGATTTGAGCGATTTTTTTTCTGATTTGTTCATATTTCGGCTAAAAAACAGCCTTTTTAAATGAAAAAATGCCGGATTTATTAAAAATTATGCATTTGACAATCTATTATGTTAAATAATCTTTACGTGTACTGCGTACACTAACAAAGAAACTTATTTATGAATACTGTAATTTTGCAACTCTAACTAACGTTCGTTTGTATATGATGGAAACTACCCACGCTATTCCTGCAAAGCTGTTATTATCTCTGGGATTATCCGATAAATCTGTACTTCATTACCAGTTATCTCCTGAAGAACTGGTGGAACAAACGGTTCTAAAAGGGCAGGGAGTGCTGAACAATACCGGTGCGCTCTGTATCCGTACCGGAAAGTTTACGGGCAGGAGTCCAAAAGATAAGTTTATCGTAAAAGATGCCATAACCGAAAACGCCATTGATTGGAATAATTTCAATATTTCCATCGAAGAAAAATATTTCATCCAGTTAAAAAAGAAAATGCTGGATTACCTGGCTTCCAAAGAGGAAGTGTGGGTTAGGGATGCCTTTGCCTGTGCACATACCGATTACCGGATGAACCTGCGGGTGATTAATGAAAACCCCTGGAGTAATTTATTTGCTTATAACATGTTTCTCCGGCCTGATGAAAATGAGCTGGATAATTTCACGCCCGAATGGCAGGTAATTCAGGCACCGGGTTTTATGGCTGATCCTGCGGTTGACGGAACGCGTCAGGAAAATTTCGCCATCATCTCTTTTACCCATAAAACCATACTGATTGGTGGTACGGGTTATACGGGTGAAATAAAAAAAGGGGTATTCAGTGTATTGAATTTTATCCTGCCCCATAACCACCAGGTATTAAGCATGCACTGCAGTGCGAATATGGGTAAAGAAGGAGACGTGGCTGTTTTCTTTGGTTTGAGCGGAACCGGTAAAACCACGTTGAGTGCAGATCCTTTGAGAAAGCTAATTGGTGATGATGAACATGGATGGACATCCGATGCGGTATTTAATTTTGAAGGGGGGTGTTATGCCAAGACCATTGACCTCAGTAAAGAAAAAGAACCTGAAATTTTCAATGCCATCAGGCCCGGGGCATTGGTAGAAAATATTACGTTTTTGCCCGGATCCCATGAAATCGATTTCAGCAGTAAGTTAATTACAGAAAATACAAGGGTTAGTTATCCGCTATCTTTTATCAGCAATGCTTTGGAACCCAGTATTGGCGGACTTCCCAAAAATATTTTCTTTCTTACCTGCGATGCCTATGGCGTTTTGCCACCGGTTAGCAGACTAAGTCCCGGCCAGGCCATGTACCAGTTCATCAGTGGATATACCGCAAAAGTAGCCGGAACTGAAGCCGGGGTTACGGAACCCAAATCCACGTTCAGTGCCTGCTTTGGTGCTCCTTTTATGTTATTGCACCCGGGTAAATATGCGGCTATGTTGGGTGAGAAAATGAAACAGCACGACGTCAATGTTTGGATGATCAATACCGGCTGGAGCGGAGGACCCTATGGCATCGGCAGCCGGATGAAACTCGGATTTACACGGGCCATGATTACGGCTGCTTTATGCGGTGATCTGGATACGGTGGGTTATCAGGCACATCCCGTGTTTGGTATGATGATGCCGTTGGAATGTCCCGGTGTACCCGCTGAAATACTGGATCCGCGCAGTACCTGGGCTGATAAAGTGGCGTATGACACCCAGGCAAAGGAACTCGCCAAAGAGTTTGTTCAGAATTTTGAAAAATATGCACCGGGCGTGACTGCTGAAATTTTGCAGGCAGCACCCGATGTCAGTTAATGATATACCGGTACCGGTCAACTTTCTCTTCGATTGCTTTTTGTTACAGTAAACTCCGCCTTTCCAGGTGGAGTTTTTTTTGGGGCAATCAGCCTTTTATTCCTTAACTTTCTTGTGTAAATTATTTTATCATAAAATCCTACAGGATGAAACAAAAAATTCTTTTGGTGGTATCCGTACTTTTTGGACTACTGTTCATTAACTCCGGACTGAATAAGTTTTTCAATTATATGCCCATGCCCAAAGACATGCCCGATAGTATGTTGAAACTGATGGGTGCTTTTATGGAAATCAAATGGCTGATGCCATTAGTGGGTATAGTGGAAATCGTAGGTGGTTTGCTTTTTATATTACCTAAATACAGGGCACTGGGGGCCATCATTATTTTTCCGGTGATGTTGGGTATCCTGCTTACCAATATTGTCAACGTCCCATCCGGTTTGCCATTTGGGCTTGTTTTGTTTGCTATCAATATTTGGGTCATCTTCGAAAACAGGGAAAAATATTTACCCATGATCAGGTAATGCAATGTTTGATAACAGGCACAGTAACCGAATCCGTGTAAACACCATTTATGTTTGTCAATGCCATTGAAGAAGTAGCCAGGTTTACGCGTCCGATACATACCATCACCCGATCTTATGGTGAAACAATGCCCATTCCCGGTGCGGCCACCTTTTTTTTTGTTAACGAACTGGGAGTGGCCATTACCTGCCGGCATGTAATGGAGTTGGTAGGTAATCGCCCCTCTATTAATGAACGTTACCGGAATTTTACCCATGAACTGGCTGCCATAGGCAGAAACAACCGATATAACCAGCGGGTGAAGGCTCTTGAGGAGGCTTATCAATACCAGGAACAATCCATCATCCAGTTACAGGAGCTTTTTATTGGCGTTACTGGCGAAAAAAGTTTTCAATACAGGTGGATCAATCATCCTCAATATGATTTGTCGATTGTCATTTTCGAAAATTTTAAAAATCCCCTTTACCAATCACACGCCCGCTTTATTAAAGACGACAATGCTATTAAACAGGGTAAGTTTCTCTGCCGGCTGGGTTTCCCTTTTCCGGAGTTTACCAATTACCAATATGCTGCTGCTGCAGATGAAATACAATGGACCAATACCGGCCAGGTAGAAACGCCAAGATTTCCTATTGAGGGCATGGTTACCCGGCACCTACGAAATGAAGGAACTATTTTTGGGATTGAATTAAGTACACCTGGTCTGCGTGGGCAGAGTGGGGGGCCCTTATTCGATAGTGAGGGAATTATTTATGGAATGCAATCAGTGACCAACCACCTGCACCTGGGTTTCGACATGAAAAATTTTGAATACAAAACCGGAGGGCGGGTAATAAAAGTAAACAACCAACCCTTTATCCATGTAGGGCACTGTTTGCATGCAGCTATTATCAAAGATTTTCTCAGAAAAAATAATATCGTTTTTTATGAGGCATAAATCATCAGGCTTTGTTGAAACTTTGCCACATTCCTGCATATTTTCCGGAGGCACTGATTAGTTCCTCATGGGTTCCCTGCTCTACCAGTTTTCCTTCGTCTAAAACCAATATTGTATCCGCTTTTTTTACCGTACTCAACCTATGTGCAATTACGATAAGGGTCTTACCCCTGCTGCGAAAATCGGTTAGTGCTTCCTGCACCCTCGCTTCACTCTCAGGGTCCAGTGAGGAAGTGGCTTCATCCAGAATTAATATTTCAGGGTTGCGGTAAAGCGCCCTGGCAATGGCAATCCGCTGTCTTTGTCCCCCCGATAAATCAGATCCCTGTTCCTGTAAAACCGTATGGTATCCTGCGGGCATTTTTTCAATGAACTCGGTCATGCCCAGTTTTGCCGTGATGGCTAGTATTCTTTGCATGTCGGGATAGTAATCACCCACTGCAATATTGTCAATAAGGGTTCCGGAAAACAGGTCTATTTGCTGGGGAACCACCGAAATCATTCTGCGCAGGCTCTGGTGGCTGTAATGCTGCAGGTCAATTCCACCGATGCGTATATGGCCTTCCTGTATCGGGTACAGATTTAGTAAAAGGGAAGAGAGTGTGGATTTTCCACTGCCACTTTCCCCCACAATGGCAGTAGTTGTATGCAGCCGTATAGCCAGGCTCAGCCCTTCAAATACCGGCATCCGGGCACCATACCGGAAATGAACATTGTCAAACACAATATCTCCCATATTTTCCTGGCAAAGTTCCAGTGTATGTTCTTTGCCGTTTTCTGTTTCCAGGTCAATGATTTCGAACAAACGGTCCGCAGCTATCAATGCTTCCTGAATCGTTTTGTTGGCCCCTAACAGAGAAAGTACCGGTCCGGTAAAATAACCTGACAGCGCATAGAAAGACAATAATTCCCCCGGTGTCAGTTCGCGCTGAATCACAAAATAACTGCCGCTCCAGAGTAAGCAGATGGTAAACAGGTGGGTAATACCATCTGCGGTATGGCTGAGGTACAAACCCCTGCTACTGCTCCGGTATATGTTTCGCAGTAAAATGACAAAACGATTTTCCGTCTGGTTATTGGCATGGGCTTCCAGCCCGAATCGTTTAATGGTGCCGGAGGCATTCAGGCTTTCCACCAGTTGAGCTTCCAGTTCGGCGCTGTTTTCCATCAATACCCTTTGCCATCGTTTGTTAATGCGGTTTTGTATCCAGTAAAGAACCAGGTAAACCGGAATGATCGCCAGCAATGCCAATGCCAGTTTCCAGTAATATACAAACATGAGGCCCAGTGAGAAGGTTACCATGAGCAGGTTCACCACCAGCATCAATCCCGTTTCGTTGAGGAAGATGCGGATTTTCACAGCATCATTTACCCGGCTGATGATTTCACCCACCCGCATGGTATCAAAAAAGCGTTGCGGCAACTGCAGCAGGTGTTTGTAATAGCCCAGAATTAGCCTGGCGTCAATATGCTGTCCCGTTTGTAAACCCAGGAATGATTTAAAAAGGCCAATACAAAACTGGAAGACCAGCACCAATACCATCAAAATACCCAGAAGGTTTAACAGGCGCAGGTTTCCGTCGGGCAATACGTGGTCCATGATTTTTTGCAGGTAAATGGAAGTGGCCAACCCCAGCAGGGTATACACAACAGCACCCATTAATGCCTGTAACATGATACTGCTATGTGGCCTGATCAATTGCCAGAAACGGGTAACATTTCCGGTCTGTAAATTACCCCTGCTGAAATGTTCATCGGGTAACAATATGACAAGTATGCCAGTCCATTGCCGGATAAAGGAACTAAGCGATTGTTGGTGGAGCTGGCCGTCTGCCGGATCCATTACCCAGATTTTTTTTCGGGTAACGCGGTAAATAACTACGAAATGCAGCAATTGGTTTTTGAGGGTTATATGCGCAATAGCGGGTAAAGGAATTTTGGGCAAACAATCCGGGGGACCTTTGGCGCCCTTTGCCTGGAAGCCCAGTTTTGTGGCGGCTTCTGTAAGCCCCAGGAGGTTGGTGCCGCCGGTATCTGTTCCCGCCAGTTGCCGGATACGGCTAACGGGTAAGCGAAGCCGGTAATGCGCTGCCACCGAAGCCAGACAGGCTGCTCCGCAATCGGTGATATCCCGCTGTTGTATGTTGATGGCTTTTTTCAAGTCTTGGGGCGATTGTCGGCGGGTGGCGCATTGGGGTTTAACCAATTGTCCAGTTTATCAAACAACAACTGCCAGGCAGTTCTTCTCGCCACCAGAAAACTCGCCTGGAAACCAAGCCCTTTTTTCAGTTTGCCGGTAAAACCGTTTTTTAAAGACAGTTGGCTGCTGTCAAAACTGCACCTTACTTTGAAACAGGGTTTGTTATCCACGGGTGTAAAATCATTATCAATGCTCAAAATTTTTCCGGTAAGCATGCCGAAATAATGGTAGTTAAAAGCTTCTAACCGGTAATACCCTTTTTGTCCTTTTTGCAAAAGGCCGATGTCTTTGGTGGGCACCATGCATTCTCCAACCAGGGTTTCTTCGGGGGAGATGCTGCAAATGGGTTCATTGGCCTGCAGCAAGCCACCGGCATAACGGGTATGGAAGCCCTGCAGAATTCCGGCCACCGGTGCACGGATTACATAATAACCCGCTTCAGCCCTCACTACCTGCCCCTGTTGCCGGTACTGCGAAAGTTCCAGGCGGTACCTGGCCAGGTCATGTTGCCAGTTGCTCTGCTGTTCTCTGGTAAATGCCTGGTAAGTATTGAAAATTTTGTCCCAGTTTACCTGCACATCAAAAAATTCCTTGGGGCTGATTACTTTTTCGGCTGCGAGCCGGCTGTTGAGTTCCAGTTCTTTTGCTGCTTTTTTAAGAGAAGCTTCCTGGTCAGCTTTGTGAAAAAGGTATCGATTGGCCTGTTCTCTGTACAAAGCTGCATACAGTTCTTTGATGACAACGGGACTAACCGAATCACTTTCCGTTAACAATAGGAGGTCATGGATAAAGGATTCCCTTTGTGCTATTTCAAAGTGGTTCAGTGCTTGTTTACCCGGGGTGGTGAGGTCTTTGATGCGCAGAATGACGGCATGTTGGGCAACCTTGTCTCCTTCTCTGTAATAAAGGGTGTCTATCAATCCTGTTACCACAGATTTTACTTCTGTGCGTTCGTTGGAGGGCCGGGTAATGCCCATGGTTTTTACGGAAATATCCAGGTAAATAAAAGGCAGGCTGGCTATAGCAGCCAATATTCCTGACAGTAAGAAAAGGTACAGTAAGGAACTGCTTGTTTTTACTTTTGGAAGGTAGAGCAATGTACTTTCTTCCATTTTTTCGAAAGGATACAACATGGCACCTGCTTTTTGCTTTTGAGAACAGGGCAATGATAGAAAAACCGGTCTGTACTATCTCTGTATTAATTCTCGTAAAAAATACCGGAGTGAAGGGAGTGTAAAAACGGTTAAAAAAATGCGACCGCCTCAATGATTGGACTGGGGCGGCCATTTTCCGTTAAATAGGGTGTCTGGATTTCCAATTACAGAAAACGCTCTTTACATCAGCACCCATTTTATAACAAATTTCCTTTTGATAGGCTCCCAAGTTTTGCAGCATTTTGAAGTATGGGTAATAATATGTATGAGGAATTTGAAACTGCTGGGTGGTTAAATGCCCACAATTAAAATCGATAATTAAACTTCAAAAATATAGTCCTGGGCCTGATTGTATACCTGCTTTCAGTAATGATATTCGAGGCCAGGTAAATTGCAGCAAATGTATCCTTACCAATAATATTATTTACAAAAATCTGTACATCCGAATTTAACTTATTAATTCGAATGGTTGCATTAGCGTCTAAAAACAAAAAATTATTTTTTGTTGAACCTGGCAGATGATTGTAATAGTTTTCAGCATTCAATTTGAAATAAAAATTCTTACTCATAACCAAACTTAATTCAAACTGCTGTTCAACCTGCGTAGCATTTGATATACTGGGTAATGTAAACCCATTTTTCTCGCTTTGTCTGATACTGCTTTTCAAAAGAATGCCGGTATAGGCTGCATAAAGCCCGCCGGGTAATCTTGTATCAATTTTTAATTTATAACTGTAATTTGTATTCCTTAAGTTGAATAATTGTCCATTTTGCTGCTGGTTAACAGTTTGTTCAGTAGTTATAACGCTGAATTTTATATCCGTATTCCATTTGAAAATATATTTGTTGATGCTGACAGATGCAGACTGGTAAGTGCCCATATTGTTAGGGTAATCAATAAACCCTATTTGTTGAAGATTATTGGTTATCCGGGAATTGATTAATGTATTGCTCTTTGCAGAAATATGCAATAACCCAAAATTCATAAAAAAACCTTCAATCGCTTTCTTGAAATAATAATTTGCAGAAATGCCTTTATTATTGGTTTTTACAAGCGATGACTGGTGCGAAAAAGTATTTCTGTAATTGGTGAAAATAAACCCTCTGGAAACATCCTCAATATTCCCCAATGTTTGATCTATAAATCCTGAAAAAATAAATGAGTTTTGTTTGCCTGATAATACCCGCAATTGTATTCTTGGGTTAAACGGGACAAGGTCTGCTGAGTTTTTTATCAATGGCTGTAAAGGGTCAGAATAAGCAATATGCTGGTAATTCAACGGGAAGGCAAAGTTTACATCCCATCTGGGGTATTTCAATTGAAATTCCTGCTGTATATATATTTTATTTCTTTGCCAGTCAATATGATTGTAAAAGCTATCCCCCAGTTGTTTTGTGCTTCCATTGTTTTGAAAACTGGTTGCAAAGGAAAAGAGTTGTTGTGCCTGACTACTAAAACCTGCCTGGGTAACATTGATAAGTGCACCAAGTTTTTTTCTAAGCGTAATATAATTGGTTGTAAAAAATCCCGGAATATTCGCAAACTGATTTAACTGTTTGTACGCCTTGCCCTGGTTTACCAATAAATCATATAACCCAGGTTCTACAGATAAAGTTTGTGGATTCGTATTATTTTCAAAATAACTATATAACTCAACCACCTGCTTACTACGTAATACTTTGATATAGTTGAGTTCATTCGAGATGGTCGTATTACTGCCGCTTATTTTTTGATGTATGTAATTGTTAAGTTCTGCCCCTCCATTTTGGGATTGATTTTCTAGAACCAGGGTGTTATTCAGGTAATAGCCGCTGTCATTAATATTTAGGTTGATTTGTGTTCGAAAGGTATTAGTAGTGTTTTTGCTATTTTGGTTTTCAAAAAAATGGATAGTATCGGCAGGTGAGTAAAATGTGGTTTTCCTGTTTACATACTGGTGTTGTTGATCGTATAAGTAATATGCATTGATTCTTAATTGAACCCCCCTGGAAAGGTTTACCAGGTCGTTTATATTTGGGAGGCCTGAATTATTTAACAGGTATCTTTTTTTGGACAGACCGGGTGGGGTAGGCTGGTTGATGCTTAATAGATTTGGTGAAGGTTGAAAACCAATCTTACGCTGGTTTTCCGAAAAATTGTGCGAAATCACTTCCTTGTTAAGGTCAATACCTGCATTATTTAATTTATAGTAGTTAATGAACTTCATTTGCTTACTGAAGAAAAGGGTATTCAGCGTAACATCATATAAACCCGGATCACCTAATGAGGCATTTCCGTCATTAATTAATTTTTTTCTGGCAGATTCCTTTGTGATGATATTCATAGCAGGAGACTCGCTGTATTGAATATTTTCCAACGCCCTGATGGGTTGGTGTTTGTCTAAAACCTGCACAGAAATAATCATATTACTGGGAACACTATTAGTTGCAATATTGTATTTATCATCCAGTAAATTGTCGCCATCAATGTAAAAGCGGCTGATTGGTTTTCCCTGATAGGTGATTTTTCCATCTACAGTTACATCAACGCCAGGTAATTTTTTGATTACATCACCTATAACCCTGTCTGTTGGATTGGTGAAATCATCTACCCGGTAAGTTATGGTATCTCCTTGTGCCCTAATGGATTTGGGTTTGTTTTTAACACTAACTTTCGGAAGTTCAGTTGGTTCAGTTTGCAAATTAAGATTGATTCGTTGGGAAGGATCCTTGATTACCGTTTTTTGTTTGGCAAATCCGAAGGATTGTATTTGTACTGCAAAGCTGTCTCTGATAAAATTTCCGTTATAAGTAAGGGTATATTCACCTTTTTTATTAGTTACCGTATAGGCTACTATTATACCAGAACTGTTTTTTACAAGTGCTACATTGATAGGTGTAACCAACCTTTGTTCATTTTGTATGGTGCCGGAAACCATCCATTGTCCATGAGTAATACATGCGATGGATAGGGTAATAACCAGTGTAAATATCTTTATATACATTACGTTTTTAAAAGATTCAGCATAAGCTTAGTAATTTTTATAATAAGATTTTGTAGTTAGTATTACTTGTCACTTAGTTCCACCGGATTATTGATGCTAATAACTGGTTTTTGTTTATTGTTCATTTTAATTTTAGCAATCATTTCCTCATTGTCTTTCAAAAAACGATCTGACATTTCGTCGGTGGCACCATTAAATTTAGCCAATACCCAGGGATTTAATTTTGCCGCTTCCATGAGTGCTGTAAATTTGGCATAGGTGGTTTTGACAACTTTTGGAGGTAGTTGTATGAGGTGATGCTCAGCGCGCACATTTTCGAGAGAAACAAAACGAAACTGTACTTGTTTTTTCATATCACTTGCTTCTACTATCAATCCCGGTAAACCATATAGTTTCCAGGGGCCCGCTGAAAAGGAAAGTTCGGGTGCAAACCAGGCTTCATAAAGCCTACCCTTTACCCAGGCAGTTGCTTTCTGGCAGCGCATATTCTGTATAATTCTGGTATCTTCTAAAATATCCCATTTTATTTTCGGCAGATCAAATGGATAGCCAAAATAGAGCTGGTAAACCAGGTTGTATGCTGAGAAACCTTTTCCGTCGTTTCCAAAATTGTATTGAATCATTTTGCTTTTTCTCTCATAATTGTCAGGGTAATTCGCTCCCCGGTGTATTACACCATCCGGGCCAATATTTTCCCATCTTGATGCATGGTATTTTGCATACTCAACTTCAAATTCATAGCTGCTGAATTCTGTGGCATTTTTTCCTACATATAATTGCATTACTTCTTCACCGGGTGTTTCGGGTTTTGTGGTATCATACATATGGATGATCTTATATTTCACCCTAAGCAAGGCTGTGTCAGCAGTAGTTTGTGCGCTTACAAGGGTACAAATACTAATGACAACAAATAAAAAATAGTATTTCATAAGCAGGGTTTATAAATCCGGGCAGGATACAAGCTGCCCGGATTTATCATAAAATTAAGCATGTCCTGTTAAATTAGTACCATCCCATTCCCAATATGTCCATCCATTGGCACAGGCCTGGTTACAAAAGCTCTGTTCCTGTTCAGGCGTAGTAGGGGATTGAGGAGTTCCTGAAACAGTCCATGTTCCGCATGGACTAGAGTACGTTCTGTCTTCAATAACAAAATGTGCAGTGAGATTTCCGGTATTTAAAATAGCACCTGATAGATAAACTTTTTTTACAGCCTCAACATTTACTTTTTCAGTTTTGTTAAATGTTTTTATCGCATTGGCTGCAAATGGACCAATGATAAGGATTGAAAAAATTGCTATAAATACTATCTTTTTCATGTTTGATTTGTTTTTTTAAGTATCCCTCTCTGTCGTCGTGAGATAGTGAAATTTTCAACGTCACGCAAATAATCGCTACCGTGAACTCGATGTTTCCGGTTTTAGAAAATTACATTCCTGGTCCGTGTTTGCTTCACCAGACTGTTCAATGTACAATCTACATCCTTTTTTCTTTTTCTTTGGGTCAATTAAGGAGTAAAATCCCGCAATTTATGGCCATAAATAGTTTATCCTGAACAGTAACAGTGATCAGCTGCCGGGCATCAGAAAAACTCCCTTGCGGTAATCAGCCGCCAATCGAATAAAATATTTTACTGAATAAAAGTAGCATACTGATTTATCTTAACCTATAGGGGGTTGCCCCCTATTTTGTTGGAAAAGAAATGCGAAGGAATTATCCTGTATGAATAATAGTTATATATTTGGCAATATTTATTGCTCACTGGCCCCCCCCCACCGAATTAGTAAAATTCAATATGATTAAAATCATTGTGGTGGATGATCATTTGCCCACGCTACATCGAATCTCCCATCATATCAGGCAACTGAAAAAGTATGAAATATTGACAACCGTCCCAGACGGTTTTGATCTGCTGAAATTTTGCCGTCAACAAAAAGTATTGCCAGATATTGTTCTATTAGATTTACTAATGCCCAAAATGGATGGGATATCCACTATGGAATACATGAACAACTATTTCCCTGCCATTAAAGTAATTGGCGTTTCCTCTTTTGAAAGTGAGCAGGTGGTTATAGATTTGCTGTCAGGTGGGGCTTGGGGCTATGTTTTTAAAGATAAGGGGCTGGATATGCTTACAGAAGCATTAAATGAAGTTCTTGCCGGTAGGCCTTATATTGACCCCCGCATACCTTTTGATGCATCACAAAGGGTATCGTTAATGCAAAAACGACGGGAAGAGAAAGAGGTTTTGTATAATCAAATGGATTTAAGTCCCAGGGAAAAAGAATTGCTTGGATTAATCGTTTCTACCATGGATTACAATGAAATCGGCGAGCTGCTGAATATCGCACCCAAAACAATCGAAAACACGATATATTCCATCAACCAAAAAATGGGTGTCACCAACGGTCGGACTGGATTAACGATGCATTCTATCCGTTTGGGGATATCTAAAATGATGCACTTCCGGTCTGATAAAAATAATTAAAACAACCCAAACAACGTGCTATCCACTTTACTGATGATGTCGCCAAAATTTTCTTCGCTTTCGGCAAATTTATTTTTATCACAATCAATGATGAGTAAGGGACCTTCTTTGTAGCTGTCGATCCATTTGTTATAATGCTCGTTCAGCCGCTTCAGGTAATCCAGCCGTATATTTTCCTCATACTCTCTTCCCCTTTTCTGGATTTGTGAAACCAATGTGGGTACAGAAGCTTTCAAATAGATGAGCAGGTCCGGAGGTTGCACCATGGTTTTCAGGGTTTGGAAAAAAAGGAAATAGTTGTCAAAATCTCTTTTGCTCATCAGTCCCATTTCATGCAGGTTCGGCGCAAAAATGTTGGCATCCTCGTAAATGGTTCTGTCCTGTATTACGGTTTCTGTTCCATGGTGTATATCCAGTAGCTGGTTCAGCCGGCTGTTCAGGAAGTATATCTGCAGGTTAAAGCTCCACCGGGGCATATCCTCATAAAAATCCATCAGGTAAGGGTTGTGATCCACATCTTCAAACTGGGGTATCCAGCGATAATGCTTGCTCAGCATTTCAGTCAGGGTTGTTTTTCCGGCACCGATATTTCCGGCTACCGCCACATGTTTGGGTTTCTTTGCTTTTGCCATATAATTGAAAGTACGAAATACGAAGTAGGAACTATCTACTACCCCATATTTTTTTTAAGTCTGATAAATTTAAGTAAGGGTAAGCCGCTTTTGTGGAACTGAATGGGTTACACTGATAGAATAATCTACCTATAAACGGATAATTTAATGGGGCAACACTAATAATTCATGCCAATGGCTGCCCTCACCTGTGACAAGGTTTCCGAGGCACTGGCCCTTGCTTTTTCGGCCCCCTGCCGGATGATTTTTTGCAACAGGGGCTTGTTTTGCTGGATGTCGGCCGCTTTTTCCCTGATGGGTTGTAAAAATGCCGCCATGTCCGCTGCCAGTTGCTTTTTCAAATCACCATACCGGATGATACAATTCCCTTTACTGCTGGCCGCAAAATCCTCCTCAAATTTTTGAAGGGTATCCGGGGTACTCACCAGTTTAAGGAGGGTAAACAGGTTTTCAATATAATCCGGCTTTTGGGAATTGGGTGCATCCGGCCCCTGGTCTGTTTTGGCTTTCATGATTTTTTTGCTGATCATTTCGTCCTCATCGGCCAGGTACAGGGTAGCCATCTGGTTAATGCTTTTGCTCATTTTGCCCTCACCATCCAATCCCATTATTTTTACCAGTTCCCCCCCATAATTAAATGCATAGGGAAGGGGCAACACTTCTCCATAGCGGTGGTTGAATCTTTCCGCAAAATTGCGGGCCATTTCCAGGTGTTGCTCCTGGTCTTTCCCAACCGGCACTTTTACTGCACGGTGTATCAGAATATCTGCTGCCTGCAATACCGGATAGGTGAGCAGTCCGGCATTGACATTCTCCGGGTGCTGACGAACTTTTTCTTTGAAGGTGACGGTTTTTTCCAGTTCTCCTTTATACGCGAGTGTATTCAGGTACAGGTAGAGTTCGGCAATTTCAGGTACATCACTCTGGATATACAGGGCTACTTTATCGGGATCGAGTCCGCAGGCAATATTTTCGGCAATTACCCGGTGTACACTTTGTTGCAATTCTTTGGTATCGGGATGGGTGGTGAGGCTATGCCAGTTGGCTACAAAAAAATAACAGTTAAATTCGTCCTGCATCCGCACATAATTGCGCAGGGCACCAAAATAATTTCCCAGGTGTAGAAAACCTGTGGGGCGGATTCCACTCAGAACTACCTCTTTTTCCATAGTTGGCGAAGATAGGAAATCAGACCCTGTGGTAAATAGTCAAATATGCCGCAAGGGTCGGATATTTGCCGAAAAGGATATTACACTGGAGAAACTGCCCGAATATTATTTATGAAAACTAACAGAACCATTCTTTATCAGTAATTCCGGCAACATACTACAATCGCCTATTGAGTACCTGAAAGGGGTAGGGCCCCTTCGTGCCGATATGCTGAAAAAAGAACTGGGACTTTTTACTTTTGCTGACCTGCTGGAACATTATCCCAACAGGCACATCGATAAAACAAAAGTCAACCAGATCAGGGATATTAATCCCCAAACCGACTTTATTCAGGTGGCAGGAACCCTGCTCAATTTTGAAATGGTGGGTGCTAACAGGGGTAAACGGCTGGTGGCCCTATTAAAAGACAAAACCGGGGTGCTGGAACTGGCCTGGTTCCAGGGGATTAACTGGGTAACTAAAAACCTGCAACCCGGCTCAGATTACCTGGTATTTGGCAAAACGGGTTTTTTTAATGGCAAACCCCAGATAGTGCATCCGGAAATGGATCCTTACCAGCCTGCACTGGCAGGAGGAAAAGAGTACCTGGAGCCCGTATATCCTTCTACCGAAAAACTAAAAGCCCGGGGGCTTAATGGCAGGCAATTGGGGAAATTTACACAGTCACTTTTTGCGCAGTTGCAACCCCGCGATATTCCCGAGAACCTCCCTGCTGCCATCCGAAAACGACTCCAACTCATGGACCGGCATGAGGCTTACCGGAATATTCATTTTCCGGTTTCCCCTGAAGCCTATGCGCAGGCTATGCGCCGTTTGAAGTTTGAAGAATTGTTCATTGCCCAGGTAAGACTGCAGTTGGTTAAACTGCAAAGGCATGCAGTAAGCAAAGGAGTCGTGTTTGAAAAAGTAGGCGATTATTTCAATGCCCTGTATGCCAAATACCTTCCTTTCGAGCTAACAGGCGCACAAAAGCGGGTATTAAAAGAAATCAGGACCGACACCGGCCTCGGCCACCAAATGAATCGTTTGTTGCAGGGAGATGTGGGCAGCGGTAAAACCATTGTGGCGCTCCTGAGTATGTTACTGGCAGCGGACAATGGCTACCAGAGTTGTTTTATGGCACCTACCGAAATACTGGCACAGCAACATTATGCCAGTATCAGCAAACTCATGAAGGAGCTGCCTGTTGAAATAGCTTTGCTAACCGGTAGTACCAAAGCAAAAGAACGAAAGCGGATATTACAGGGATTGCTGGAGGATACCATTCACATGGTAGTGGGCACCCATGCTGTTATAGAAGATATTGTACAATTTCATCGGTTGGGCCTGGTAATTGTGGATGAACAACACCGTTTTGGGGTAGCACAAAGGGCCCGACTCTGGGAAAAAGCAACGGTTCCTCCTCATGTATTGGTGATGACGGCCACACCCATACCCCGTACCCTGGCCATGACAGCTTACGGAGACCTGGATTACAGCATAATGGATGAACTGCCCCCGGGAAGGCAACCGATCACTACCGTACACCGTTTTGAAAATGCCAGGGCCAGTGTGATGGATTTTGTAAAAACAGAAATAGCCAAAGGAAGACAGATATACTTTATTTATCCCCTGATTGAAGAGAGTGAGAAAATGAGTTATGAAGACCTGATGCAGGGATATGAACAGGTGAAAAGTTTTTTCCCCGAACCCAAATACAGAATCAGCATGGTACATGGCAGGCAGCCTGCTGAACAGAAGGAAACCAATATGCAACGTTTTGTGAGTGGCGATACGCAAATCATGGTAAGCACCACCGTAATTGAAGTAGGCGTGGATGTGCCCAATGCTGCTGTGATGGTGATAGAGAGCTCAGAAAAATTCGGATTATCCCAACTGCACCAGTTGCGGGGGAGGGTTGGAAGAGGGGGAGAAAAAAGTTTTTGCATATTATTAACGGGTTCGGCTATAAGCAAAGAGGCGAGAGAACGTATCCATATAATGTGTGCCACCAATGATGGTTTTGTGATTGCCGAAAAAGACCTTGCCCTTCGGGGGCCGGGTGATATTGAAGGAACCCGGCAAAGCGGGGCCCTGAATTTTAAAATCGCGAGCATCGTTAATGACAAAGCCATTCTGGAAGTGGCGAGAGAAGAGGCTGAAAAGCTGGTGGGTGCAGACAGGGAACTGGCAAAAGAGGAAAACACCGTGCTAAAGGTTTTTTTGCAATCGCAGAAAGGGAAGAACGGGTGGAGTAGGATTTCTTAGTTTGTAGTTTGTAGTTTGTGGTTTGTAGTCTGTGGTTGATGATTGAGTTTGGGGTTTTTTTGGATTATTTTTTTTCAAAACATAAATCGCCGTTAAATACTGCTTTTTAGGTGAACCTAATCCTTTTTACTGACGTATATATTTCGTAACTTTTAGCTATATAACTGGGAACTATTGAAAAAGACAGGATGCTTGCTGGTGATGTATTTTTTCTGTGCAGCCATTTGGGGACAGAATTACCTGGAATTTATCGAAAATAAAGGCCAGTGGGATCCTGCGATCAAATATAAAGGCGATATCAATACCGGCTCCTTTGCGCTACAATCCACGGGTTACCGCGTTTTATTGCATAACCGGGAAGACCTGGCCAAACTGGCACAAAGGTCGCACAGCTATGTACCGGTTTCGGAAAATACCCGGTCAACTTCTGTTAACGGACAAAAATCACCCCTTCCGGTTGAGGAAGCCGGCATACCCCCCAAAAATGATCCTGATCTGGTGATGCGTTCACACGCGTATGAAATGCGGTTTTTGAATGGTAATCCCCATCCCACCATTATTCCTGAAAAACCCCAGACCACTTATTCCAATTATATTATTGGCAATGATCCTGCTAAATGGGCCAGTAATTGTAAAACTTATTTTGCAGTTTCCTACCAGAATGTGTATCCCGGTATTGATGTGCGCTATTATACGTCAAATGGGGTATTGAAATATGATTTTATTGTTAGTCCGGGTGCAGATGTGGGTAAAATCAATATGTATTTTGAAGGTGTAGATGGGCTCAAAGTAAAGGATGGTGCCTTGCGGATACAGACTTCGGTTGATGAGGTTACAGAGATGGCACCCTATACTTACCAAATTGTCAATAACCAGCGAAAGGAAATACCCTGCCATTATTCGGTAAAAGGAAATATTGTCGGATTTGTGTTGGATGCGGAGTATGCCAAAGAAAATACCCTTGTAATTGATCCCTCACTTGTATTTTCCACTTTTACGGGTAGTACGGCCGATAACTGGGGTTATACGGCAACCTATGATGGGAAAGGAAATTTTTATGCAGGTGGAATTGTTTTTGGCAATGGTGGAAAATTCCCTGTAAGCAATGGCGCCTTTCAGCAAACTTTCCAGGGAGGCAATAACAATACCGGAGAAGGACCTTATGACATCGCTATCATTAAATATGATCCCACAGGTGCGAATAGGGTGTATGCCACTTACCTCGGAGGTACAAAGGGTAATGAACAGCCCCATAGTATGATTGTGGATGATGCGGGTAACCTGATCATTGCCGGCAGAACCACTTCTATTGATTATCCCACCAAAGGGCCACTCGGTACCTATGGGCCAGTAGGTGCCGGTTGGGATATTGTTGTCACCAAACTGAATGCGGCAGGTACTGCCCTTGTGGCCTCTGTTAGAATAGGCGGACAGGGAGATGATGGGGTCAATATCCGGCACAAATATCCGGGTGGGGGGGTAACTTCTATCGACAGAAATTATGGAGATGATGCCAGGAGTGAAGTAATTCTGGATGCTGCCGGAAATATTTATTTTGCTTCCTGTACACAATCAAAAGATTTTCCGGTAACGGCGGTATCTGCACAAACTACTATTGCGGGTCCCAATGCCAGCAACCGTTCGCAGGATGCTGTAGTGTTGAAATTAAATCCTGATTTGTCGGCAGTACTGTTTAGTGTGATTATTGGAGGAAATGATGATGATGCGGCATTTGTATTGGCCATCAATCCGGTTAATAACCACTTATACATTGCCGGTGGAACGGCCAGTTCCAACTTCCCGGGTAATAAGGCAGGCGTAAAATTTCCCGCTTTCCAGGGTGGTGTGTGTGATGGATTTGTAGCGGAATTCACCCTCGATGGCAACCTCGTAAGGGACAGTTATTTTGGTACTGGCGGAACGGATCTTATTTATGGGATCCAATTTGATAAGTACGGCCAACTATACATTGCTGGCACAACCACCGGTACCTGGCCCATCCTAAATGCAAAATACTTTCAGGGAAGTGGCAGGCAATTCATTGCCAAGGTAAACCCTGATTTATCGGATTATATTTACTCAACTGCTTTTGGTGTGGGACTCAGTTCACCCAATATTTCACCCACTGCATTTCTGGTAGACAGGTGTGAAAATGTGTATGTTTCCGGTTGGGGTGGAAAAGTAAATTCAGATGATGGTTATCCCAGCAGTGGTACCGATGGTTTGCCCGTTACCGGTGATGCTTTTCAGAAAACCACCGATAACAGTGATTTTTACTTTTTTGTATTGGAAAAAAATGCGCAGTCACAGTTATACGGAAGTTTTTTCGGACAGGCGGGTGGCTTTGGCGAACACGTTGACGGGGGAACCAGCCGTTTCGATAAAAATGGGGTAATCTACCAGGCCATCTGTGCCAATTGCGGTCCCACCAAACCACCATTCCCCACAACACCCGGTGCCTGGTCGCAAATCAATGGCGCTTCTGATTGTAACCTGGCTTCTATAAAAATTGCTTTTAACCTGGCTGGCGTTGGTGCCGGATTGCGGGCCAGTATCAATGGTGTGGTAAGGGATACTTCAGGTTGTGTGCCTTTAACCGCTGATTTTACAGATACACTGGCACTGGCCAAAAAATATATCTGGGATTTTAATGATGGTAGTCCCTCTGTTACCACCACCAATCCTGCCATATCCCATACCTTTAATACAATAGGGCTTTACAGGGTTCGACTCATAGCTGTTGATTCAACCACTTGTAATATTGCGGATACGGCTTATGTAACCATGCGGGTAAGAAATGACGAAGCTGCGCTTGATTTCACCAGTTCCAAGTTACCTCCCTGTACTTCTTTATCCTACCAGTTTACCAATCGGTCGTCGGCAATAAAACCCTTTGCCAATAATAGTTTCCGTTGGGATTTTGGAGATGGCAGTACCCAAATTGCCGGGGGAGGTTCGGTAACACATTCCTATACGGCCATTGGTACGTATAATGTAAAATTGATTTTGATTGACAGTAATTATTGTAATGAGCCCGACAGCCTGGTGAAACAGATCCGGATTGCGGATAATGTTAAAGCCCAGTTTGTGACGCCTGCATTTGGTTGTGTACCCTATACGGCACAGTTTACCAATACATCTTTGGGTGGACAGGATTTTACCTGGGACTTTGGTGACGGTACCGGTTCTACTGCTATCGATCCTTCTCATGTATATGCGAATGTGGGCACTTATAATGTTAGATTGATTGCGCGTGACAGCATCACCTGTAATAAAGTGGATACTTCCGCAGTTTTCACCATAACGGTGAGTCCCTATCCAACAGCGGGATTCAATTATACCCCACAACCAACACAATTGAATACACCGGTTACTTTTTTAAATGGATCTGTCGGAGCAACCCGCTATAAATGGCAGTTTGGAGATGGGGATACTTTATTGACCATTCGTCCCGACACCACTGTAAAACATCTCTACAGGGCATCAGGTACCTATAATGTTTGCCTTATTGCGTATAACAATTCCGGTTGTGCCAATACGGTTTGTCAGGATATTCCGGTAACCATCGAAAACGAAGTGGCCGTTCCTTCCGCATTTTCACCCAATGGAGATGGTATCAATGATAAAATATATGTACGTGGTTTTGGTTTTTCCAAAATGACCTGGAATATTTACAACCGGTGGGGAACGCTGGTATATACGGGAACGAATCCCAATGAAGGATGGGATGGGGTTTACCAGGGAAGGTTACAAGCCCAGGATGTTTACCATTATACACTGGTAATAGAATTTTCAACCAAGGACAGAACAGTTACAAAAGGAGATTTCACTTTGTTAAGATAAATAATATGGACAGGGCAAGAAAAATAGGGTTAATCATGTTACTATCCGTCTTCCTGAAAGAAGGCAACGGACAGGACCTGCATTTCTCCCAGTATTTCAACAGCCCTTTGTTAGTGAATCCTGCGAATACCGGCTTCAATCCTGATTTCGATTATCGGGTGGGAGGGAACTACAGAAACCAGTGGGCAAGTGTGGGTACTCCCTATAAAACCATGAGTCTTTGGGGTGATACCAAGTTATTTACCAATCGGTTCGAGGATGGCTGGATAGGCATAGGGGCTGCACTTTACAATGATAAGGCGGGTGCCGGTAGCCTTACCAATACCAGTGGTTATGCATCAGTGGCGTATCACCAGATGCTGGGATACAATAGCCTGTTGAGTGGCGGTTTCAGCCTGGGATTTACCTCTAAAAGAATAGATATTTCTAAACTGAGTTTTGATAACCAGTGGAACGGTAAATTTTTTGATGCAACGATACCCTCCAATGAACCTTTTGCCTATAGCCAAACTTCCTACTTAGACCTGCAGGTGGGTTTGAATTATGCCTACTTTGCTTCTGAAAATGTGTACTTCAATGCTGGTGTAAGTGTGATGCATGTAAATACACCCAGAGAAAGTTTTTTTGACCCTACGGTCTCCGACAACAGAGTATCCCGCAGGTACACAGCTTTTTTGAACAGCAATATCAAAGTCCAGGATGTATGGATAATTAATCCCAATGTATATGTTAGTAAAAAGGACAATGTCTGGGAAACAGTTTTGGGGATGAATGCCAATCGTGACCTGACAGGAGATGGTTCCAGGCAATTTATCATGGGCTTATATTATCGAAACCAGGATGCCCTGATTCCCATGGTTGGCTTCCAGGTAGAGGACGTAAAATTCACAGTAAATTATGATGCAACCGTATCCTCATTGGGGGGCCTTAATGGAACCCGGGGCGCGTATGAATTATCGATAGTGAAAACGGGTATTTTTACCAGTGGTTCAACCCGAACCGTAAGGTGCCCTACCGTAAAATTCTAAAAGAAAAGCCATTCGAACGAATGGCTTTTCTTTTAGAATCAGAGGCTTGTGCTTTCTTTACCATCGCTCCGGATACTAAAATCCTTCTCAGTAAAATATTTCCGGTACTTATCAGTCACTTCTTTGGATTGTTGGGTACCATTGAGATACATTTCCCCGTTTTTGATTTCGATTTTGTACCCTTTTTCTTTGCTGATTAAACCGTCTTTTTCAAGGTTGTCGGTAAATTCTTTCAGCATTGACAATTCCTTTTTCGCTTTTTTGATGCCTTCTTTCGCCGCAGCCAAACCATTTTCCACCGATTCCCGGATTTTTGCCATATCGATGGAGCTGCGTATTTTTTCTTCAGATATTTCTGCTTTGATTTTTTCCAGTTCTTTCTCAATTTTCTTCATATCCACTTCCTTCAATTTTTTCTTAGCCTCTTGCATGGTAATGGATACTTCTTTGTTGATTTCATTCCAATTCACATCCTTCAAAGATGCTTTTACGTCTCTTTGGATTTTATCAAAGTCAATCTTTTTGATTTCGGCCATGGCTTCCTGCATGTTTTTTTCCATTTTGCTGAAATCCATTTTCATTTGCTGGTCCATTTCCAGAGAAGCCCGATCCATTTCCTTGATGGCTTTGTCGATTTCCCTGATAGTATACGCACGGTCTTCTTTTTTGCTTTTGCGTACAGGGGTAGTATCCTGGTCTGTAGTATACAGGTAAGGTTGGATGGGTAATCCACCGCCATTGACCTGCCAGGATGAAAAAATAAATGTGGCAAATGCAAGCCCAGCAAGCGATAGCCACTGTAAGGTTTTTGATTTCATAAAATGAATTTACTTATAAACGAATAATTTCGTAGTAAATGTACGATAATATTCGTAATTACAAAATACCGTTGTTTTTTTTATATTTCTTTAACTTTTAAACCCACCTGAAAAGCTTTCGGCCCTTTTAAGGGATAATTGGCCATTCCTCCCGCTTAATTTTTATCTTGCAGCACATCAATGAACCCATATGAAGTACCTGCCATTAAATTCCGACATTTTCATTAACAACCGGAAACGATTTGTAAAGGAAATGCTTCCCAACAGCATTGCCATTTTTGTCAGCAATGATGAATGGCCAGGTAATGGGGATGCCCTCCATCCTTTCCGGCAGAATTCAGACCTTGTCTGGTTGTCGGGCATTACGCAGGAGGATTCGATGGTTATCCTTTTTCCTGACAATCCAGATCCCAAGTTCAGAGAGGTATTGGTTTTGGTGCGACCCAATGAGCTGAAAGAAAAATGGGATGGAAAAAGATTACGTGCGCCGGAAGCCACCGCCATTTCAGGAATACCCACCATTCTTTGGCTGGATAATTTGGAGGCAGCCCTGCAAACCTGGATTCACCTGGCCGATACCATCTACCTGGACACCAATGAAAACGACAGAAAAGCGTCTTCTATCAGAACCAGAGAATATCGTTTTACAGATGAGATGAAAGCCGCGTATCCATTGCATCAATTCTGCCGGTCTGCTAAAATCATGAAGGAACTGCGCAGCATCAAAACCAAAGAGGAGATTGAAGTTGTTCAAAAGGCGATTGATATTACAGAAAGCACTTTCAGGCGTTTATTGCAATTCATTAAGCCGGGTGTGATGGAATATGAAATTGAAGCAGAGATTTTTCACAGTTTCCTGAGCCAGCGCTCTGCAGGGCCTGCGTATGGAAGTATCATTGCTTCAGGCGACAATGCACGAACCCTGCATTATGTTTCCAATAATGCAGCATGCAATGACGGTGATTTGATACTGATGGATTTTGGCGCCGAATATGGCAACTATTGTGCAGACCTGACCAGAACCATTCCCGTAAACGGAAAATTCACCAGAAGACAAAAGACAGTGTACAATGCCTGCCTGCATTTACACAATTATGCAAAATCCATTTTAAAGCCGGGTATCACCATTTTAGATTATACAGATAAAGTAGGAGAGGAAGCTACCCAGCAATTTTTGAAAATAGGGTTATTGCGTAAATCGGATGTGAAAAATGAGGACACAGAAAATCGCGCCTATCGGAAATATTTATACCATGGCATTTCACACCACCTGGGCATTGATGTTCACGACCTGGGTACCCGAACAGCTCCCATAAAAGCGGGCATGTTATTCACCATTGAACCCGGTATTTATATTGAAGAAGAAAAAATGGGTGTACGTATCGAAAATAATTTTTGGATCACCAAAAATGGCAATACCGATCTGATGAAAAATATTCCCATCACCGCAGAAGAAATTGAAGCGCTTATGCGGAAAAAATAATTCATTTTTACGGAAACCTTTTTTCGCATTATAAGTATATACTTGTTTATATTAACCGGATACATAAAATGCCTGCTGGTTGCCCCCAAACTGGTACAGTAACATGAAACAGATTCCCAATTTTTTTACACTGTTGAACCTGCTTTTCGGCTGCATGGCCATTCTTTGCATCATGCAAAATGGTTTGACCTTTTCTACAGACCAGTTCGGAGATAGCCTGGTTGTACTACCTGAGCGGATGGGCATGGCCAGTCTTTTTATAGGGTTGGCGGCTGTGATCGATTTCCTTGACGGATTTGTGGCCAGGTTACTCAAAGTACCCTCAGAGTTGGGCAAACAACTGGATTCGCTGGCCGATGTGGTGAGTTTTGGTGTGGCACCCGGACTGATTGCTTACCAGTTTCTTCGGTTGAGTTATGCACAGCAACCGGATGGTCTCGACAGCAATATGCTTTGGTTATTACCTGCTTTTCTCATTCCCTGCGCAGGGGCTTTTCGGCTGGCCAGGTTTAATGTAGACAATACGCCACGCGAATTTTTCAAAGGCGTACCCATACCCGCTACCGGATTATTGTTTGCCTCCTTCCCCCTGATATATTGGTATACCTCCAGTGCTGCCATTATCCATACCCTGGAAAATAAGTGGTTTTGGTATGCTGTTATTGCTATAACTGCCTACCTGATGGTTTGCACGGTACCCATGCTGGCCTTGAAATTTCACCGCCTTACTATTAAAAAAGGGATTCCCTTTCTGATTCTTGCGCTGGTATCGCTTACGGGTTGGCTGGCATTTGGCTGGCTGGCCGTGCCCATCGCATTTATTGCCTACGTAATTCTATCTTTGTATTTCAAACAAACTGAAAGCTATGACCTATAATGTTCAGATAAAAGTAATGCCATTGAAAGACCTGCTGGATCCACAGGGAAAAGCCGTTCTGGGTGGATTGCAAAACCTGGGGCTCAATTCAATTGAAGATGTAAGAGTAGGAAAGCACATTACCCTGCAAATTGAAGCAACATCCGAAAGCCAGGCCAAACAAATGGCCGAAGAAGCCTCCCAAAAACTCCTCGCCAACCCGGTGATGGAATTTTATGAGATTGAAATGATCAATTAATGAAATGCAAGACCCGTCCTAACCAATAAGGAGTACCCCAAACTACAGACCACAAACCACAGACCCCAAACCACAGACCAACCTTGCTCTACCTCATCCCCACACCCCTTGGAAACCTGAAAGACATTACGCTGCGTGCGTTGGAACTGTTGAAGGAGGTGGACCTGATTTTGTGTGAGGATACCCGTACTTCTTCTAAGTTGCTCAACCATTACCAGATTCAAAAGCCGCTGACACCTTATCACCAGCACAATGAACATAAAATTGTTCCTCACCTGGTTGACCAGTTGTTATCCGGCAAAACCATGGCCTTAGTTACCGATGCAGGCACACCGGGCATATCCGACCCCGCTTTTTTACTGGTAAGGGAATGTATAAAAAGGGATGTAAAAGTGGAATGCCTTCCGGGAGCAGCGGCATTTGTTCCTGCGCTGGTAAACAGCGGCATACCCACCAACCGGTTTGTATTTGAGGGTTTTTTACCATTGAAAAAAGGTCGCCAGACCTTATTGAAACAATTGGAAAACGAAACCCGTACCATGGTTTTTTATGAAAGTCCCATGCGACTGGTTAAGACCCTGCTGGAATTCATCACTTATTTCGGCGAAGACAGGGCCTGTTCTGTTAGCAGGGAACTCACCAAAATTTTTGAAGAAAACAAACGCGGTACCCTTCGCGAAGTCTCCGACCATTTTGCTGCCAAATCAGTGAAAGGAGAAATTGTTATCGTGGTAGCGGGCAAATGAGTTTACCTGAAGTTGCTGAAATACACGGATAACCCACTAATAAAATACGGCTATTTCCTCCAATGTCTTTCTGGATAATTCAGGTACGTAACATTCATCCGCCAGGTAACCCACCGGTATGACCACAAAGGGTTTTTCATTCTCAGGACGGTTCAATACTTTACAAAGAAAATTCATAGGAGAGGGGGTATGGGTTAGCGCCACCAATCCAGCATGGTGAATCGCTGCCAGTAAAAAACCACAGGCAATACCACAACTTTCCGTAACATAATAATTTTGGTGTTTTTTGCCTTCCGCAGTCAGTTCATAACTTCTTTTAAACAGAATGATCAGGTAAGGAGCTGTTTCCAGAAAAGGCTTCTGCCAGTCGGTCTGTAACGGAGCAAGGTCTTTCAGCCATTCTTCACTCATCCTTCCATCATAACTCTCTTTTTCTTCTGCCTCTGCCGCTTCCCTGATTTTGCGTTTGATAACGGGGTCGCTAACCACACAAAAGGTCCAGGGTTGTTTATGCGCACCTGAGGGAGCAGTAGAGGCGGTCATCAAAATGTTTGCAATGACTTCTTTGGGAACAGGTTTATCGGAAAAATCACGCACTGTTCGGCGCTTGTCCATCCATTCATAAAATTCACGGCTTCTTAGCACCATTTCCGGGGATTTATACGTTTCTTTATCGTATTGGGTGAAGGGATATCCATTTATCAATTTTGGATGGCTCATTGCTGAATTTTCCTGAAATTTACAGATTCAATATGATACACATTATGACAAAAAAACAAATCCTGTCTTCTGGCTTACTATTCCTGGCTATTGCACAGTTTTCACCCCTTTCCGCCCAGCCCGATCGCTGGCAGCAAAAAATTAAATACAATATCAATGTAAAAATGGATGTACAGACCAATCGCTTCTCCGGTACTGAGAAATTGGAGTACACCAACAACTCTCCCGATACACTAAACAGAGTATTCTTACACTTATACTGGAATGCTTTTCAACCGGGTAGCAGTATGGATGTGCGTAGTCGCGAATTGGGAAAAACCCGTTTAACTGAACCCAGAAGGGGTAGCGATGGTCTTGACTGGGATGCACGTGTAAAAGACCGGATCAGCAAACTAACACCAGATGAGATAGGCTACCAGCGGGTAAAGAGCCTGACTATTAATGGAGCCGAACAAAAATTAATAGAACATGAAACCATTTTGGAAGTAGAATTGAGCAAACCGATTTTGCCGGGTGCCAAAACCCAATTGGATGTAGACTTTGAAGCCCAGGTACCTTTGCAGATAAGACGCAGCGGACGGGATAACAAAGAAGGCATCCGGTATAGCATGAGCCAGTGGTATCCCAAAATGGTTGAGTATGATTACCAGGGCTGGAATGCCAATCCCTATATCGCCAGGGAATTCTATGGTGTTTGGGGAGATTTTGATGTAAACATTACCATCGATAAAAATTATATGGTAACAGCTGGAGGTGATTTGCTGAATGCCAATGATATAGGATTTGGTTATGAAGCCCCCGGTGCAAAACCCAAAGTGAACAATGGTAAAAATAATGTATGGAAATGGCAGGCCAATAATGTGCATGACTTTGTATGGGCTGCGGATCCTACCTATAAAATGATTACCAGAACCACACCCGGTGGTCCTTTGCTGCGCATTGTTTACAAGGCCGTTGATTCACTCGAAAATAATTGGCAGAAAATGGCGGATACTGCTGCGCTGGCTTACCCCATCATTGCGAAAACATTTGGCGCATATCCCTACAAAACCTACACTTTTATACAGGGTGGTGATGGTGGAATGGAATACCCCATGGCTACACTAATCAAGAGCTGCGAGCGTAGGAACCGCCATCCACGAATGGATGCATAGCTGGTACCAGATGATGATGGGTACCAATGAATCTTTGTATCCCTGGATGGATGAAGGGTTTACCGATTATTCCAGTACACGTGCAATGGCCACTTTGCGAAATTCACCTGGATTTTGGTACACCGGTAGTTACCGTAGTTACTTTCAACTGGCAAAGAGTGGTTATGAAGAGCCTGCCAGTACCCATAGCGATCACTACAATACCAACTTTGCCTATGGTGCAGCCGCATACAGTAAGGGAGCTGTATTTATTGAACAACTGGGATATATAGTTGGTGACGCTACCCGGGATAAAATATTACTGGCGTATTATGACCAGTGGCGTTTTAAACACCCCAACCCCAATGATTTTATCAGGGTGGCTGAGAAAATCAGTGGCATGGAACTGGACTGGTACAAAGAATACTGGATCAACAGCACCAAGACCATTGATTATGCAGTAGGTGATATCAACACAAAAGAAGGCAAGACCTATATCACCATCAAAAAATTAGGTAAGATGCCCATGCCGGTGGATGTGTTACTCACCTTCAAGGATGGCACCCAGGAAATGCATACCATACCCCTCGATATGATGTATGGTTTCAAACCAGCGGAGACCAATATTCCCGCCACTGTTCATGCAGAATGGAGATGGGTATTACCTGAATATGCTTTTGCTACCAACCGGGGTATAGCTGATATCAAATCCGTAGAAATAGACCCAAGCCAGCGTTTGGCAGATATTAATCGCAGCAATAATAAACTGGTCATTCCCGATTAGGGCAAAAAAATATAGTAATTGAAAATAGCCGGCAGGGACAACTGAATTTTAATTTGTCTGTGCCGGTTATTTTATTTAGCCGCGTGTAAAACAAATTTTTCCTGGAAGTATTCTTCCGGAAAAATTTTGTAAACGGGCATCATTTTGGGGCGCAGCCCGCTTTCAAATATTTCCTGTGCCAGGTCGCCGCCTTTTAAGCAGATTAAACCATTAGGTAAAGGCTTGGTATGGTCTTTTTTGAGTAGTGGGGCACTCCATTTCCATAAATCCTTCATGGGGGCCACTGCCCGGGAAATGGCAAAATCAAATTTCCGGTTTTTGATATCCTCGGCACGGGTATGTTGTGTGGTGATGTTACTGATGCCGGCTCCCTCACAAACGGCATTCACTACTTTCAGTTTTTTCGCAATGCTATCCAACAGGTGAAATTTCACTTTTGGGAAAAAAATAGCCAGAGGCACTCCGGGAAACCCGCCACCGCACCCAATATCAATAACAGATGTGCCAGGGGTAAAATCGGCAATGGCAGCAATGCTCAAAGAATGCAATACATGGTGCAGGTAAAAACTGTCCATATCCTTTCTGGAAATCACATTGATCTTGCTGTTCCAGTCGGCATACAGTTCCTCCAGCAAACTAAATTGCCGGATTTGTTCTTCCGTGAAATCGGAAAAATATTGGGTGATCAGGCCCAGTTTTTGCGGGGAGCTTTCCATATAGCAGGAAGGGTAAACAGGTAATAAAAGAACATCCAGAAATCAAGTAACAGGAACCAGGGCCAGAGGTCCTGTTCATTCAAATGTTTCATCCCTTTGAACCAGACAATTGCCTGTATCAGCAAGCGTATACCAAATACGGCCAGTGCCATCCACCAGTTGAAAAAGATGATGGACAGGGCCAGTAAAGGATACACCAGAAAAAGGGTAAGCGAATAGAGTCCCAGTAAAAATTTGTGCTGCGGCTTATAATATTTGCTGGTCGTATAATGACGGTATTTCTGTGTCATCCAGTCACCCCAACTTTTCTTGGGTTCACTTAAGGTATGTGTCTGGGAGTCAATCACCACAGCTGTATTGCCCTTGTGGGCTACTTTATTAATGAACAGGTCGTCGTCGCCACTGGGAATATGGTTGATGGAGGAAAATCCTTTGTTGCGAAGAAATACATCTTTCTTATAACTCAGGTTCCTGCCCACGCCCATATAGGGGTTACCGGCCAGGGCATAGGAGAGGTATTGCAAGGCAGTATGAAAAGTTTCGAAACGGATAAGTTTATTGAGCAGACCGGGTTTTTTATGGTAGGCACCGTAACCGAGCACAATCTCAATGCCTTCCCCGTATTGTTCCTGAATTTTCTGAATCCAGAATTCGGAAGCAGGAACACAGTCTGCATCTGTCAGTAACACTATTTCGTATTTGGCACTTTTGATACCGATGGATAAAGGGAATTTTTTTCCGGGAATCATCATCGCCTCCTGTGTTAGCTGTATATGGTTGATGTTCTTAAACATTTTCTGAAACTCATCAATCACATACCTGCCCTCATCGGTGGAATTGTCATTCACCACAATAATTTCATGGGAGGTTTTATATTCCTGTACAAGAACACCGGGTAGGTTCTTACTCAGGTTTTCAGCCTCGTCCCGGGCACAGATAATGACAGATACGGGGTGTTCATTGGTGACTTCCCTGTCCGCCAGCTTATAAAAAGCCAGCCGGCTGAAAAAATAGAGGTAATAAAATACCTGGATAGCTATCACGGTGCAAAACAGGTAGAATAGGATTGTCCATACGATGGGTGGTAGCATCATGGCGCAAAAATAGTGCATTGTGGTATTGCACTATCTGCTATGTGGAAAAGAAGGGAAAGCGCTAAATGCTGTCAGCTCATTGGGTATAAAACTGAAGCTTTACCCTACTTTTGCCGGATGGCAGCACTGGCATTTCAGGTCGCAGTAACCGATAAGGACACAAAGGCAAGGGCGGGGACGATACAGACCGACCATGGAACTATTCAAACGCCCATATTCATGCCCGTTGGCACGGTGGGTAGTGTGAAAGCGGTTAACCAGCAGCAGCTAAAAACGGATATTAAGGCACAGATAATATTGGGCAATACCTATCACTTATACCTTCGCCCCGGAACTGATGTGCTGGAAGCCGCAGGCGGCTTGCATCATTTCAACGGCTGGGACAGGCCCATACTCACAGATAGTGGCGGATACCAGGTATTTTCACTGGCGGCCAACCGGAAAATCAAAGAGGAGGGAGTGATGTTTCAATCGCATATTGACGGTAGCCGCCACCTTTTCACGCCTGAATCTGTCATGGATATTCAAAGGTCCATTGGTGCCGATATCATCATGGCTTTTGATGAATGTCCCCCTTATCCCAGCGAATACGATTATGCGAAAAAAAGCATGGAGTTAACCCATCGCTGGCTGGACAGGTGTTTCCAGCGACTTTCTGACACTCCCGATAAATATGGGTATACCCAAAACCTCTTCCCCATTGTACAGGGCAGTACTTATAAAGATTTGCGAAAGGCCTCCTGTGAATACATCGCTTCCAAAGGGGCTGCGGGCAATGCTATCGGAGGGTTAAGTGTGGGGGAGCCCGAAGAAATGATGTATGAGTATACCGACCTCTGCACAGACATATTGCCACAGGACAAACCCCGTTACCTTATGGGGGTGGGTACACCCTGGAACCTGCTCGAAGGTATTGCCCTGGGTATTGATATGTTTGATTGTGTAATGCCTACCCGTAATGGAAGAAACGGGATGCTGTTTACCACACAGGGAGTGATTAATATCAGGAACAAGAAATGGGCAAATGACTTTTCCCCTATTGACCCCGGTTTACCTTCAGAGATGAGCCAGTATTACCACAAAGCCTATCTGCGACATTTATTTGTAGCTGATGAGTTACTGGGTCTCCAACTGGCCAGTATTCAAAACCTGGCTTTTTACCTCTGGCTGATGGGCGAAGCCCGAACCCATATCCTGCAGGGAGATTTTTCCAACTGGAAACAAGCCATATTACCCACCATCAAACAAAGGCTCTAACAAACTACAAACCACAGACCACAGACCACAAACCCCAAACCACAGACCACAAACCCCAAACCCCAAACCCTAAACCCCCTTATCTTTGTCCCCTGCCCAATATGAAAATACTCGACTGGTACATATTGAAGAAATTCCTCACCACCTTCTTCTTTGCCATCTTCCTGTTTGCCGTTATAGCCATTGTGGTGGATGTGAGTGAGAAGACGGATGATTTTGTAAAGTCCGGGCTGGGAACGAAACGCATCATCACACAATATTATTTTGGTTTTATCCCCCATATCATTGCTTTATTATTTCCCCTGTTTGTATTTATTGCAGTTATCTTTTTTACCTCCAAGATGGCCGGGAAAAGTGAGATTATTGCCATACTTGCTAGTGGCACCACTTACCCCCGCTGGTTAAGGCCCTATTGGATAGGGGGTAGCCTGCTCGCCATCATGCTTTGGTTTGCCAACCAGTATGTGGTTCCCAGGGCCAACCAGATTAGGGGTAGTTTTGAAGCCAATTACATCGATAAAAACTCTTCCTACAATTCACTCCTCAGTTCCAGCAGTAATATCTATCTCAGGATTGATTCTTTTACCTATGCAGGTATTTATGCCTATGATACCCTCACCAAAAGGGGCGGCCCGGTTTTTATTTACCGGGTGAAGGGGAATGAAGTAGTGGAAAATACCCGCGCAGATGCCATTTCCTGGGATACGGCCACTAAAAAATGGAAACTGGAACAGCTACTCGATAGAAAAGTGTTCCCCCTGCAGGAAGTAGTTTCAATGGAAACGGAGAGAAAAGAGAGTTTTAGTTTCAAGCCCTATGACCTGAGCCGGGATAAATACACCAAGGATAAACTTACTTCACCTGAACTGGATAGGTTTATCAAACTGGAAGAACTGCGGGGATCAGAGGGCTTGAATGGACTAAAGGTGGAAAGGTACCGAAGAGATGCAACCTGCATCACCGTTTTATTATTAACCCTTATAGGTGCTATAGTTGCGGGACGTAAAGTTAGGGGGGGCAGTGGGGTACACCTGGCGGTGGGTTTTGTCATCGCGGCCTTGTTCATCATCACCGATAGGTTCTCAACTATTTTTTCAACAAAAGGAGACCTTCCACCCTTACTGGCAGCCTGGATTCCTAATATCATCTTCGTTTTTGTGGTAATGTTTTTATACAGAAAAGCCCCCAAATAAATAAAACCTTAAATCGATTCCACTGATTCCTATTTGTTTTGTGGCACAGGCAAGTTGTTTTACCTTTACGGCATACAGCCGGGGCCTGTTGAATAAATGCAAAAACCCTTTTCAGCAGGAAAACCCGCCGGAAAAAATATACTTGCCATGGGAATAATTAAAGACCGTTTCAGGGAGAAAACCGAAGCTTCCAGCGAAGAAATCAAGCAGATTTTAAAAGAACACGGCAACCGTGTTATGGGAGAAGTAACCCTTTCCCAAATTTACCAGGGTATGCGTGGCATGGTAGGGCTGGTGAGCGAAACCAGTTTGCTGGATCCGCAGGAAGGCATCCGCTTCAGGGGGTATTCTATCCCGGAGTTACAGGACAAATTACCCAAGGCTCCAGATGGTAATGAACCACTGCCCGAAGGTTTGTTTTACCTGATGCTGGTGGGCGAATTGCCCACAGAAGATGATGTAAACCATATGACCAGTGTATGGCAGCGTCGAAGCCATGTGCCCAATTATGTTTTTTCCACCATAGATGCCCTGCCCATTAGTGCGCATCCCATGACCATGTTTGTTACCGGCATCATGGCTTTACAGATAGAAAGTAATTTTGCCAAAGCCTACGCAAAAGGAATTAATAAGAAAGAATACTGGAACCCGATTTATGACGATACCATGGACCTGATTGCAAGGCTACCCCGTATCGCCGCTGACGATCCCGAGACGATGGTGCGAACCGTCCTGTATTTTATTGACAACTCGTTCGTAACTGGCGTGTGCCTGCCAGTAGACGGGGGACGCACCATCTACGCAGGCTCGTCCGGCTGATTCTCGCATTCGCCCAACCTTTTGCCGGAGAGCAGAGGATCCGTAGATAAACTATTGAGCGAACGGAAAGTCGTCCACATCAACTTGGCGGAATCGAAAATATGGCTGCTTACACGCAGGGAGGTACGGCGAGCGCCAAGCAAGCAACAGAAGCAAAGCGAGCACGTTGAATCGAAACGACTCGTTGAGTCCGCTTTCGATCTGCGACAAGATCGTTAGGCATTACCAGTCTGTTGGTCCAGGCCGATGAGTTGCGTGATATTCGTTTTGTGGAAAAGTTGAGAGAAACGGAACTAGTCGTTTGGCTCACTCGTGGCGACAGTGAGTTGCCTTTGTCCGATAGACGCAAGAACAAGGTGGTTACCATTCCTGATGTTGCGTGATGCCGGACTAGCCAACTCAAGATTGGCCTGTTGCTGGCTATCCTCAACGAGTACGTCCAACTCGATGAGAGCATTTTGTGTTTGTCGGGTGTTGCTGGCTCAGGACGCTTGGATACCATGCTGATCGCTAATCCACGACGCGATTTTCCGTGGTTCCGCAAGCAAAACGTCGAAGACGCGCAGGAATCGATTGCTACTCGCGAACTCGTCCGCCTGATCGACGTCGCCATGCGGTTGGCTCGTGAGGGACGGGAAGGCCGACCCCTGGGGACGATCTTCGTGCTCGGCGAGTTTGAAAGGCTCGCACCGTACCTGCGACAACTTGTGCTCAACCCTTGCGAGGGCCACCCTCAGAAGAGCCGCAACATTCACGACGATGAGTTTTTTGAAAGCCTGCGCGAGTTTGCTGCGTTGGACGGAGCCTTTGTGGTCAATAGCCGCGGAATCGTCGAGTCAGCCGGTACGTACCTGGACGCACCCGCTCCTAGAGGAGATTTGCGCCGGATTAGGAACTCGGCACACCGCGGCTGCCGCCATCACTGCTGCGAGCGAAGCGATCGCGGTCGTCATCTCGGAATCGTCCGGCACCGTCACGGTTTTCCACGAAGGCAAAGAGATCCTGAAGTTAGAGAAAACGCAACCCGCACCAGGAGCTTTTTTCCAAGTCGACGAAGTCGAGTGTGAAGCTCGCTCTAACCATGAACGCGAAGAGGCAGACGACCGACTGTACGCCCTCGTGGCGAATGAAGAGGATGCACGTGCTTGCACGGAAATCAGTGACGATGCTTGTCGCGTCGTGCCCGGTAACTTCTTTCGTAACGCCGATCAGCCTCATGTTGACGAAGATCGGCGATCTCCTGGTTTCGCCGAAGCTCGTGTTGTCCGGTTGCTCGGTTCGGTTGGTGCCTCGCCTCCTTTTGTAATTGCGTGGCTCGTACCCATTCGGGAATCTGGCTCCCTCATCCCCCAACTCGCCATCGGGGCCTGGGTTCGTCGTCATCCGCGACGGGCCGGTTTTTGGGTACTGGGAAGTGTCCTGCAGGGGGCGTGCGTAGCCAGCATGGCTCTCGTCGTGTGGCAACTCGATGGTCTGCAGGCTGGCGTGGCCGTGCTTGGCTTACTGGTCGCTTTCAGCTTGAGCCGGGCTTCTGTTGCTTGTCCACCAAAGACGTGCAGGGAAAGTGCATCCCCAAGTCGCGCCGTGGTCGCTTGGCCGGATTGGCCACGACCATCTCGGGACTTGCTACGTTTGCCATCAGTCTGTTACTGATCGCGGGCGACACCACTCCGAGCCGATCGCTTTACCTGACCCTGCTTCTCATCGCCGCCGGTCTCTGGTGGTCTGCAGGGTTCGTGTTTCGATTTGTTCGGGAGTTCGACGGAGAAACGGCCGGCGGCGCCAACGCCCTAGATGAGGCTTGGCAGAGCCTGAAACTCTTGAAGGATGATAAGGATTTTCGTCGTTTCGTGATCACTCGTTCATTACTCCTTTGCTCTGCTCTGTCGGCGCCGTTTTTTGTGGTGTTGGCCCAGCGGACGAATGCCTGACAGCAAGATGTTGGGAGCGTTCTTGCTGGCCAGCAGTCTGGCTTCCAGCTTGTCGGCGGCGTTTTGGGGATGGATGGCGGACGTGTCCAGCCGTAACGTGATGATTCGTGGAAGTGCCATCGCGGCAACAACGTGTTTGGCGATCGGCGCCGGATCGTGGTACCTCCCAGGATTGTTTGTGTCACCCTGGGTCCTTCCCGTCGCCTACCTTCTTCTCAGTGTGGCGCATCTCGGTGTCCGCATCGGCCGAAAGACGTATCTCGTCGATATGGCGGGAGGCACGAATGAACAGACTACGTCGCGGTAAGCAATACCGTCATCGGCGTGTTGTTACTGGTAACGGGTAGCGTGAGCGCGTTGGCCTCACTCTTTTCCCGTAGAGGCAGTGCTAATTCTGCTAGGACTGATGGGGACCGCTGGTACCGTGTCGGGCCTCCGTTTGAAAGAAGTCTGACGAATTCCGTGCCCTTTCGGCCGGCAACTGTAATCCCAGGTCCCAACCGTGCGGCGAGGTGATGTCGCGTAAATACCTGGCGAGAAGCGGTATGCCTCCAATCGCAGGAAGAGTATATGCCGCAGGTCGCCCTTCGTCGTGGAGGATCAGCGCGGGAGGGTCCGCGGAGTCTGATGCCTGAGTCATGCCGACGTCGGACAGGTCCTTCAGGCGGCAAGATGCGACAACCGAGGCGTGCTCGCGATGGTAGTCCGGGGTTCCCGTTACTATATAAGACGTAAGTCGTTCATTCCGAAGAGAGTAAGTGAGCGACTCATCCCGGAACCGTCCAACGACGACGTGCAGATTTGAACACGCGTCGGCGGGCGATTTGCAGTCATCCGTTTTTCTGGACGAATCAATGGCGAATCGTACGAGCACGGCGAAAAAAGACTGCGAAACTGGATGGACGCTAGAGGTTTAGTCGGCGGCGACGGAGAGGCTGAGTTTGCGGGATACGATCCGCCCTGGACGCCGGGGCCGTTGCGTCGCAATGAAATCCTTATTCGGTTGAAATAGGCGGGCTTCGCCGGAGAAAGACTTGCGGTCGCGGGAGATGGACGGCTGATAGAACTTGTCAAACAAGTGATTTACGTCTGACTTCGCCTTTCTGCAGTCGATGACAGACCATCTGTCGGAGCAGCAGCATGCAATCGTCGTTGCTGGATCACACCGCATATATGAAGAAGGCGATCGACCTGGGGAAAACGAATCCACGGGTGCCGTTTGGCGCGGTTCTCGTTGATTGTCGCACCGGAGTCGTCGTTGCTCGCGGTGTCAATCAGGCTTCGCTTAACCCAGCTCTGCACGGAGAGATTGCGGCAATTAACGACTATGCTCTCCAGGGCAGGTCTGACTGGCACGAGTGACGCTCTACACCACGGCGGAACCGTGTTGCATGTGCCAGGGGGCCATTCTGTGGTCAGAACATTTGAGAGGTCGTGTTCGGAACGTCGATCTCCCAACTGAAAGAGATCGGCTGGAAACAAATCGATATCTCGTCAGAAGAAGTCGTTGCCCGCAGTTGGAACCCAGATGTCCCTATCCTTGGAGGCATTTGTGCCGACGAGTGCGATCGGTTGTTTGTCTAGGCGTTGGCAGGTGAGCCCAGCTGTGGATGACGACTTGTCGCCGCACGGGGCAATGCCTCATCCGCCTCATCGGGCGATCCGACACAATCGTCCGAAGCATCTTGGTGCACGTCGGAGTACCGGAACTCCACATTCGGCTCTGATTGTGCGGTAGGATGAGCACTTTCCCTCGGTCATGGTCTCGACGTATTGTTTCAAGCCGTCAACCACTTCGTCGAGGCCGACCCGTCGCTGTACGTCGGTGTCGATCAGCCCGTCGATCAACATACGTTGTGTGCGATTCGCCGCGCGAAGAACGCCCAGCGGCCTCGTCTTTTAGCCAATCGCCAAGGTAGAATCCGGTGACGGTTTTGTCGCGGAAGATCAAATCGATGGGGTCGATGTTGCCACACGGTTCTTCAGACAGCCCCGTAGACATACGCGCATCGCCCAAGGCGGCAGACGCTCAGCAACCGTTCCGGTCATGTCGCCCGCGATGGCCTCAAACGCAGCAGTTGCATTCCGCTGTTGGCAGGCAGTCGCGAGTCGTCCGCGAAGTTGGCATCGGTCGAGTTCAAGATCCGCCTTGCCCCCACCGATTTGAGTAATTTCGCCTGCGCGTCGCGTCGTACAACACAGATGATTGGATAGTTGATGCGAGCGGCCATGCAAATCAACATTCGTCCCAGTTGACTCGCGCCGGCGGTGTGAATTCTGCGGCGCGATGCCCGGCCCTTCTCGCCGCGTCCAGCAGTCCGACAGCCGTCAGCGGGTTGACGATCAGACTCGCAGCTTTCTCAATCTCGATCTGTCGTTTTAGTGGGATACAGTCCGTAGCGTTGGCCAGAAAGTACTCGGCCCAGGTGCCATCTCGGTCCGTTTGCACGCCGCAGGCAACACGTTTGTTATTGAGCCAGCCAGCAAGCCAACCTCCACCACTGGCCACGACTCTGCCGGTGCCTTCAATCCCCTGGGGTACTGTCGGCAGGCTCTTCAATACACCATATTTGCCCTGGAGAAGCAGCAAGTCAGACGGATTGCAGGGAGCAGCCTCAATCTTCACCAGCACCTGTCCTCGCCCAGGCTCTGGCACTGGCTGCTCGACGACACGCAGGCTGCGGATCGCTTCGACTACGTCCTCGTGAAACTCGCTTAATCGCACGGCACGCATTTGTCTTGGCGGAGATACCATGAGTGTCATCGGATCTCTGTCGAGATCCGCTCGACTATCTGGGCGGGAACACACAGCCAGCAATACGTGTCGTCGAAGGCTACAT
>CAVVSL010000012.1:0-98454 GCA_963750825.1 uncultured Bacteroidota bacterium
ATTGAGCATAAATATACATACATTTAATTTATTGAGAAATTGATCGCGAACTCTGGATTTCCGTAATTCCTAAGAATATGATTTATCCTATCGTGGAGCGCCTCCTTGCAGACGAAATCCTGCGGTCTGAGCGACTCATGTTTCATTTTTCTCCACACCGTCTCGACCGTCGGGTGCAGGGAATAGGGCGGCAAGAAAAGGTGCAGGCCTCGGGCTTGCCACTCCTGAATCTTCCCGCTCACGGCCTTCGAACGGTGCCAAGGCGCATTGTCGAGCGACGATGACCGTCTCCTGGCTGATGCCTGCGGCGTATCCTCGAGCCAGTCGATAACTGTAATCGAGTTGACGCTGGTCGTGGTCTCGGTAGCTAGTCAAATCGCCGCGCAAGTTGAGCAAGCCGAAGACGTTGAGCGTGCCGCCTTTCTGGCTGCTGATGCCGCGCTGCTGACCGATACGTATCCAGCCATAGGGGACATTGGGCTGCAAATTGAAGGCACTCTGGTCGGCGAAGCGCAAGTCAATGTAGCCCAGCATGGCCAGGCAACCCAACAGGGCCAGTGCTTCCACGGCGGCTCTCAGTTCTTCTTCCGAGGGGCGTTTGGGCGGCCTGCGGCGGAAACGCTTCCAGCTCCAACCGTTTTTTTTAGTAGCCGCCGCAGGGTGTCCCGCGACATTTTCTTGCCCAATTCCGTTTCGATCTGCTCGCGCGCAGGTCGAGCTTCTGGGGATGGTTTTCGACGATGCGCTCGATCTGGTCAATTTCCTTGCGGTTGTCAATGCGCACGATGGCGGGCCGGCCGTGGCGCCCTCGACCGTATGCAGGCCGTCCAGACCGGCACTTTGGTATCGGTTGAACCACCTGACCACACTCTGCCGATCAGCAGCAGAGGATGTCGAGCGATCCGGTCGATTTGAACCGTCTTGATCGCTCAAAAGGATCATCTGGCAGCGCTGACGAAAGGTGGCCTTATGGCCGGTCTGTGGCCGGCTACCAGCGACGCTCGCTGCTCGGCACTTAGCTTTATGTATCGTTTCTTTCCTTGCATGAGTGCAAGATAAAAAATATATCAATATTTATGCATGATTACTTACTTCACCCGCTTCATCCGTTAAATGCTACACTCAAAGTGTCAGGTAGTTCCATGATTTCTGCCCATCCGCCAAATTTGTCGTATTAAATCGCGCGAATGGATTGGCGATGATTCAAAATTCATTTACCAAAACATCTAATAGCATGAAAACTTTAATGACAAACGCCCTCGCCTGTGCCTTCGGCCTGGCTTCCGATGCCGACACAAATGACTTGGCGACTGGTACCGAAACTTCGCCGTACGCAGTTTTAGAAGAAATGGCCATTTGGCTGACCAGTGAAGGTAAGTTGAAACTTGCGCTTGACTGCCAGGATGGTCCTGAAACCGTCGAGATTCGTACCCAATCGCAGAATTTGTATCAGAATGTAATCGCTCTTAAATACGTAGTCCAGCGAACGCTCGACCATTCGGAACTCGGAACGGGGCACCTGGTACGGTTGAAAATCGGGAGGCAGGTTACCACCAAAGCGGTTGTGACCGATCAGGTAAGGGAGCGGAGCTTTCACTTGAACTAATAAGCTACAAGCTTAGCCGACCAAAAGGCCCCGTCTCGCCTTGAGCCGGAGCCTTTTGGTCGGCCTAATGGCGACTTATTGATAAAGGGCCTTACTCTACAGGCTGGCCGGAATCAGGGGAAGCGCCACCACGAACTGCCCGCCCGATTCCTTAACCAGGGGCAGAGGATGGCCCAGCATCCGGTATCTCGCCAGTATGTTGCTGAGTCCTACCCCGTTGGAAGCCACACGCGTACGTTTCCTTTGCAATGTGTTTTTGATCAAAAGTAGGCTTTGTCCGTCAGTCGCTATTTCGATGGTAAGGGGTAGGTCAGGAAGCACAATATTGTGCTTGACGGCATTCTCCACCAATAGCTGGAGCGTCAGCGGGGGGAGCAGGTAGGGGCCAAAGTCCTTTTCTACGGAAACAATCAGTTCAAGGCCGTCGCGGTGACGGGTTTTTAGCAGGTGAAAATAGGAGCGGATGAAATCGAGTTCTGTGTCCAGGTCAGTCAGGTTGTGGGTGGGTACCGACCCACGTTGCGGACATTCGGTGTTCAGGTCGGTGCGATTGGCCCGGAGGACGTAGCGATAAACGGAGCTAAGCTCTTCCACGAATAGTCCGGCCTGCCTGGGATCTTCCTCAATCAGCGAAAGCAGCGAATTAAGGCTGTTAAACAAAAAGTGCGGGTTTACCTGCTCTTTCAATACGTCCAGTTGACGCTGCATATGAAGTTGCCGTATTTCGAATTCCCTCCTGAGACTTTCTCTCCACTGTCCATACGAGTAAATAGACTCCGTAATACCGATGGAGATGAGGTTGGTTGTAAAGCCAATAAGTAACGTCCAGCGAAAAGAAATGGGATCATACCGGTATCCTGGTACTTCCAGCCAATCGTACAAGGTGAAAAGAAACCTCGCTATCGCCCAGGTGGCTCCTGAATAAAACACCATACAGTAAGTTACCCGTCGCCGCACGTGCTCCAAAGCTTCGAACCGTACACGCATGTATTTCATCCAGGCTACCATTATCCAGGCCGCCAATATGTAAATGGCACTCAATCCAAGAGTAGTAGGAATGAATACGTTGAAGTCAGAAAAGTAAGTTGCCCCTAAGATTAGGTAATTTGCCAGGAAAATCGATGGCGAACTTACCAGCATGACCAATAGGTCGTAGCGATCAAGGGCGAAGAATTTTTTCACGGGCTTACTTTTTCACGCATAAAATTACTAGTCTGAAAATTGATTTACCAACGTGGTGAAGAGAAAATAGATTAAAAATCAACTGTATATAGCATCTCCAGCTGCCGCTCGTTCAGGGAGGCAGGCAAGTGCCGAAAAGTACCATTTCGAAGAACCCTCAGGAACGGATTGTTCCAATGCGCCACCTGTCCGATGCGCCACGATAGGTTGGTAATGGTACGGGTGCGGGGTATCCTGCGTTGCTCAAATTCCTGGAAAGCAATTTCCGGTGCATTGCATTTCTCCAGCGCCTGAGCCAGCACTACTGCATCTTCGATGGCCTGGCAGGCTCCCTGACCCATATTGGGCGTGGTGGCGTGGGCAGCATCGCCCAGTAGCAGGGTACGGCCGAAGTGGAAGCGTTTCAGTGGTTTCAGATCGACAATGTCGTTCCAAAGCAAATTTTCGTCTGAAGTACTCGACAGTAAAGCCGGAATGGGAGCATGGTAGTGTCTGAAATGATCGGCCAGATTACGGCTCGTCAGGTGTCCCATTTGGCTCGGGAACAGGCCGGCCAGGATCACGGCCACCGTCATCGCCTTGGGCCGCACGCGCAGCACCGCGCCTTCGCGGATCGCGTCGAGCAGGTCTTCGGTCGAGGTCTTGCCGGCGGCAATGCGCTCGTCCCAGGCCTGGCGCAGGTACAGCAGCATGATGACGCCGAACTCGGCGGCCACGCCGGCCAGCGCGATGAAGCCCACCGCCCCGGCGACCGACAGGTTGTAGCTCAGCAGCTAGAGCAGCCAGATGCCGCCGATCAGCGCGAAGGGCAGGGTGGCCATGATCAGCAGGGCCTCGTCGAAGCGGCGGAAGGTCAGGTACAGCAGCACGAAGATGATCAGCAGCGTGAACGGCACGACCACCTTCAGCTTGGCGGTGGCGCGCTCCAGGAACTCGAACTGGCCCGACCACGAGATCGAGTAGCCCGCCGGCAGCGACGACCTTGTCCGGCGACCACACGCTGCATGTCCTGCACCGCCGACTTCAGGTCGCGGCCGCGGATGTCGACATAGACCCAGCCCGACAGCCGCGCGTTCTCGCTGCGCAGCATCGGCGGGCCGTCGGTGATGCGGATCTCGGCCACGTCCGACAGCACCAGCCGCGCGCCCCTGTCGCTGACGATCGGCAGCTTGCGCAGCTTCTCCAGCGAGTCGCGCATCTCGCGCGGGTAGCGCACGTTGATCGGAAAGCGCTGCAGGCCTTCGACCGTCTCGCCGATGTTGTCGCCGCCCACCGCCGAGGCGATGACCGACTGCACGTCGGCGATGTTCATGCCGAAGCGCGCCGCGGCGTCGCGGTCGATCGTCACGTCGACATAGCGCCCGCCGGTCAGGCGTTCGGCCAGCGCGCTGCTGACGCCGGGCACGTCCTTCAGCGCGCTTTCGATCTCGCCGGTGACGCGGTCGATCGTCGCCAGGTCGGCGCCCGCCACCTTGACGCCCACCGGGCTCTTGATGCCGGTGGCCAGCATGTCGATGCGGTTGCGGATCGGCGGCACCCAGATGTTGGCCAGCCCCGGCACCTTGACGATGCGGTCGAGTTCCTCGACCAGCTTGTCCTGCGTCATGCCCGGCCGCCACTGCTCGCGCGGCTTGAACTGGATCGTGGTCTCGAACATCTCCAGCGGCGCCGGGTCGGTGGCGGTCTCGGCGCGGCCGGCCTTGCCGTAGACGCTCGCCACTTCGGGCACGGTCTTGATCAGGCGGTCGGTCTGCTGCAGCAGCTCGGCCGCCTTGCCCGCCGACAAGCCCGGGCAGCGCCGACGGCATGTACAGCAGGTCGCCTTCGTCCAGCCGCGGCATGAACTCGCCGCCGATGTGCTGCAGCGGCCACAGGCTCGCCAGCAGCGCCACGACGGCCACGCACCAGCGTCAGCTTCGGGCACGCGCAGCACCACGTCCAGCAGCGGCCGGTAGACCGCGATCAGCAGCGGTTCAGCGGGTTGGCCTTCTCGTCGGGAATGCGGCCGCGGATCAGGTAGCCCATCAGCACCGGGATCAGCGTCGCCGACAGGCCGGCCGCCGCCGCCATCGCATAGGTCTTGGTGAAGGCCAGCGGCGAGAACAGCCGCCCTTCCTGCGCTTCCAGCGTGAACACCGGGATGAAGGACAGCGTGATGATCAGCAGCGAGAAGAACAGCGCCGGCCCGACCTCGGCCGCCGCGTCGCCGATCACCTGCCAGCGCGCCTCGCCCTCGCAGCGTCTCGCCGGGATGCTCGTGGCCCCAGCGCTCCAGGTGCTTGTGCGCGTTCTCGATCATCACCACCGCGGCGTCGACCATCGCGCCGATGGCGATGGCGATGCCGCCCAGCGACATGATGTTGGCGTTGACGCCCTGGTAGTGCATCACGATGAAGGCCACCAGGATGCCCAGCGGCAGCGAGACGATGGCCACGAAGGCCGAGCGCAGGTGGAACAGGAAGATGAAGCAGACCACCGCGACGACGATGAACTCCTCGAGCAGCTTGTGGCCCAGGTTCTCGCACCGCGCGCTCGATCAGCCCGGAGCGGTCGTAGACCGGCACGATCTCGACGCCCTTGGGCAGGCTGCCCTGCAGCGTCCTGCAGCTTGGCCTTGCACCGCGGCGATCGTCTCCAGCGCGTTCTTGCCCGAGCGCATCACGATCACGCCGCCGGCGGCCTCGCCCTCGCCGTCGAGCTCGCCGATGCCGCGCCGCATCTCGGGCCCGATCTGGATGCGCGCCACGTCGCCCAGGCGCACCGACACGCCGGCGTCGGTGCTGCACCAGCGGCACCTTGCGGAAGTCGTCCAGCGACTGCAGGTAGCCCGAGGCGCGCACCATGTACTCGGCCTCGCCGAGTTCGAGCACCGAGCCGCCGCTCTCCTGGTTGGCGCTGCGGATCGCCTCGACCACCTGGGTGTGCGGGATGCCGTAGGCGGCCAGCTTGTCGGGGTCGAGCAGCACCTGGTACTGGCGCACCATGCCGCCGACCGAGGCCACCTCGGCCACGTTGGGCACCGTCTTCAGCTCGAACTTCAGGAACCAGTCCTGCAGCGCGCGCAGCTGCGCCGCGTCGATGCGTGCCGCTGCGGTCGACCAGCGCGTACTGGTAGATCCAGCCGACGCCGGTGGCGTCCGGCCCGAGCTGCGCCTTGGCGTTGGCCGGCAGCCGCGCCTGCACCTGGTTCAGGTACTCCAGCACGCGCGAGCGCGCCCAGTACAGGTCGGTGCCGTCCTCGAACAGCACGTAGACGAAGGAGTCGCCGAAGAACGAATAGCCGCGCACCGTCTTCGCGCCCGGCACCGACAGCATCGTCGTCGTCAGCGGGTAGGTGACCTGGTTCTCGACGATGCGCGGCGCCTGGCCGGGGTAGGTGGTGCGGATGATGACCTGCACGTCCGACAGGTCGGGCAGCGCGTCGAGCGGCGTGCGCAGCACCGAGATCACGCCCCAGGCGCTGATCATCAGCGTGGCCAGCAGCACCAGGAAGCGGTTGGCGATCGACCAGCGGATCAGCGCGGCGATCATGGCTTGCTCCCGCGCTGCTGCGGCCGGCGCCGCCGGCTGCGGCTCGGCTGGCAGCAGCGTCATGCGTGGTGAGCTGCGGCAGGCCGTCGGCGTCCATGTAGAACTCGAAGTCCACGCGGTCGCCCGACCGCCAGCGCCGCGCGGCAGCGCCGCTCCTTGGGCAGCTTGAAGTCCATCGTCATCGCGCCCCACTTCAGCGACGGAATCGGCCCGTGCGACAGCGTCAGCGCGTCGCGCCCGATCGCTTCGACCCTGGCCTGCGCCCTGTGCGCTCGGCGCGGCGTTCGCGGCCGCCGGCGGCGGCTCCACGTTGAGCCGCGCCTCGACGCCCTTGAGGCTGGCCTCGGAGTCGATCAGGAACTGCGACGACACCACGACGCGCTGGCCGGCCTGCAGGCCGCGCTTGACCTCGGTCTGGCCGCCGCTCTCGATGCCGATCTCGACATCGACCGGGCGGAAGCGGCCGTTCGTCCTCGGCCAGCATCACCACCGTGCGCTTGCCGGTCTGGATGACGGCTTCGGTCGGCACCACCAGCGCCTTCGTCGCGCGCGCATGTCCATGAACTGCATCTGCACGAACATGCCCGGCACCAGGCGGCCGCCGGGGTTGGCCAGTTCGAGCCGCGCCTTCAGCGTGCGCGTGGCCGCGTTGACCTCGGGCAGGATGGCCTGCACCGGCCGTCGAAGGTCGGCGCCCGGCACGGCCGGGCTGCGTGGCCTGCACCTTGGCGCCCGGGCGCAGCAGCGCGGCCTGGCTCTCGGGCACTTCGGCGTTGGCCCAGACGGTGGCGATGCCGTTGATGCGGAACAGCGTGGCGCCGGCCATCACGGTCATGCCTTCGCGCACCATCAGTTCGGTGACCACGCCGCCGATCGGCGCCGTGACGCGTGATGCGCGGCTGCGTGCGGCCGCTGCTCTCCACCAGCGCGATCTGCGCCTCGCTCATGCCGACCTGGCGCATGTATGAACATAGGAGCAGTTATTGTCGTTCAGGTCTAAGGCATCTGTGATCTGGCGAGTGCTGTTTTGTGGAAGCGGCTGATTCTTTTGGATGCAGCAAGTTTTGGGTTTGTCGAGGGATCAGGGGATATAACTTCTTCGTGAATGACTTGTTCCTTGAAGACCGGAGACTCGTGTCTTCCTCTTGGACTTGAGTTGTGCGACATGTCGCCTCTTGGGTCTGGGCGAGCCATCACTATCGAGTTCAACGAGATCTTCGTGATCCTCTGGTTGTTCCGAGTCGAGTTGGGTCTTTGGGAATCACCACCTTTCGATGGAGGAGAGAACGCAGCTGCTTCTGGGCTGACGAGAGAACTATATGCTCCTAGTGGTTTAGAATCGCGAGGAGACCCAGTCTGCGCTCCAAGTAGCAGTCCTGACTGTGTGTAGCCGACGGCATTCCGGCTGAAACTCACCTGCTTTTTCACAGGTGCTACTCCAAACGAGTGGCCATGTCTAATTCTTGAAGAAACCTGGGAGATCCTGTGATCGAGGTAGTCATGAATAGACGATCTGAGTGAACAGATGGGCTCTGGAGGAAGTAAGTCTTCCTCAGGCAGCATCTGTTTCCGCTGAATCACATACGCCAACTCGACATTTAGCAGAGCGAGCTGTCGAATTTTGTCGATTTGCTCCGAGCTAAAGAGCAGAGAACTGATGAACCTGAGGGTTTGTAGTTCTCTGGCTATTTCGGATACATCAAGATTTGTCATCATATGCTTAATAAGTGAGTCCTTGACTTCCACATATTGCAATTTCGTTGAAGATTCAGAGACTCTCACAGCAGCGACTTGTGTTGGAGGCTGAATGTCCGATGGTTCTGCTATCTCCAATTTGGTGTTCGCAGAAGCCAGTTTTTCATCCGATCCGTTTGCTGTTTTCCTGCTCCCACCACTTGAAACTTGTGATGTTGGCAAGTCTTGTAGATGTTTAATGTATGATTCTTCAGATACTAACTCCGGGTAGATCATTTGTAAGATCACTTTCTTCTGCGCGTATCCATTGTATTGAAAGTAAATGAGGAAGAGAAGAAATGCCAAAACAGTTTTGACACCACCGATCTCGCCAAAGGTTTCGACGAGTGTTTTATACTTTCTCCTGACAGTGAGGACAGTCCCCGAACTCATCATCCACAGTTCGAAGTAACTTTCACAAGTAGGGGTCAGGGTGGGAGGACTCCCGGCCTTCCCCACAGCTGTCGGGTCACATGTGATGCTCGGCCCTCGACTCACAAGTGTGACAAGTGAGTCCTTCATATCGTGGTATGATTGTCGAGCGTTCCAAGTGGGGATGACGCCTAAGTAGTCATATATCGTGTTTGTCTTGACTCGTGTTGTAACGATCTGTGCCATTGTTGGGTTGATGTAGTAAAATAAGTCCATGTTCGGTGCTTGTCTGTACGGATTCGTGAAATCGTTTTGGTCGAGATTTGTTTCGGGCATCACTAAGAAATAGTTGATGGATGCCACCTCATCTGAAGTGGCACACTGACCACTGGTTGCGAGGCTGCAGGGTTTCAGTTTGTATGCGATCATTTCGTATTGGTTGTCTGCTATACGACCGCTCGATAAAACTCCTTTGACAGTTTCACACAGATGCCGTTCTTCAGGACAACGGATCTAAGATAGCCTTCACTGATGTAACTGTACGTGTTGAGTTCGGAGGGTGACAACGACCCACAAGGAACTGTGTCGTGTAGGTTCCACCAACTTTGTGTCAACCTTACCCGAAGCTTGAGGAATGGATGTCCATGTTTGTCTCGTCACTTCAAAAGAAACGTACTTGCTCGATCTTGTCGAATTCGATGAGCTCAGTGTCTCCCAAATAAGCGAAGAAAATGGGTGGAGGCTGTTCTCCGTGAGTTCTATCTTCGGATAGTCAGACTGCTGATACAACTCTGTGAAAGAACTTGGGTTGTCTGTTCTGAAGTAGCCGTAGAGACTGAATGATACAGCGGCTGCCATACAAAACAGGAAGAAAAGAGTTAGCAGAGAGCCTAACAACGTTTTCACTGTCTTCTTGCCCTCGAGATTCAGTTTGATGTCTCCTGCCAAGAGGTCAGGAAATAAGAGTTTGTGGGTGGCTTGGGAGCACAATGACGAACCCATATTCTTCTCTTGCTTATTATCATACAGCACTCACTTTGGGAAATATTTGAACAGGGGTTTGTGGTTTGTGGTTTGTGGTTTGTGGTCTGTGGTTTGTGGTCTGTGGTTTGTGGTTTGTGGTCTGTGGTTTGTGGTTGGGATTAGTTTCTGTCAAATTTCAGGCGCATACCTTTATGAGATTCGTCGAAGGCTCCTTTTCCATAAACGGGATAACCATTTATGAATGTGTATTGGATGGTTGCGGGGAAAGTTTTTCCTTCCAGGGGACTCCAACCGCATTTGTAAAGGAGGTTTTCTTTGCGTACAGTATAGGGCTGGTTCATGTCTACCAATACCAGATCTGCATAGTAGCCTTCCCTGATGAATCCCCTTTCTGATACCTGGAAACAAGTAGCTACAGCATGGCTCATTTTTTCAACTACCCTTTCCAAACTGATTTTCCCTTCCTGTACGTAATGCAGCATTAACTGTAAAGGATGCTGTATTAACGGGAGTCCTGCATGTGCATGGGCATAGTCTTCCTGTTTCTCCTCCCAGGTATGCGGTGCATGGTCGGTGGCGATTACATCGAGTCTGTTATCCAATAAGGCTTCCCACAAAGCTTCCCGGTTATGGGGGGCCTTTATGGCCGGGTTGCACTTGATTTGGTTACCCAGACGGGCATAGTCATCACTGGTAAAATGCAAATGGTGGACGCATACTTCTGCTGTAATCCTTTTTTCTGCCAGTGGCTTCATGTTTGAAAACAACTGAAGTTCCTTGGCCGTACTAATGTGTAAAATGTGCAAACGGCTATCAAACTTCTGGGCATATTGTATGGTCCTGAAAGAAGATTCGAAACAGGCTTCCTCATTGCGTATGATGGGATGGTCATAAATATCGGGTTTGCTTTTTTGTTGCTGCATTTTCTGCCAATTGGCCTTAATGATGCCCTCATCTTCACAATGTGTGGCTATCAGTAACGCTGTTCCTGCAAACACTTTTTCGAGCATCAGCGGATTATCAACCAGTAGGTTACCTGTTGAGGAACCCATGAATATTTTGACTCCGCAAATGTCTTTTATGTGGGCATTGCACCTGAGTATTTCTTCTATATTGTCATTGGAAGTGCCCATGAAAAAGGAATAATTGGCCAGCGAATTTTGCCTGCCAATAACATACTTGTCTTCCAGTAATTCCAGGGTAAGCGCCGGAGGAACGGTATTGGGCATTTCCATAAAGCTGGTAACACCGCCAGCTACGGCTGCTTTTGACTCTGTATAAATATTGGCTTTATGCGTAAGGCCGGGTTCCCTGAAATGCACCTGGTCGTCGATGACACCGGGTAACAGGAACTGATCCTGCCCGTTAATTTCAATGCAATTTTCTTTGGTAGTTATAACAGGTGCGATCTTTTCAATTCTGCCGTTTTTTATCAGCAGATCACCCGAAATCCGTTGCCCTTCATTGATGATGCAGGTATTTTTTATAAGGTAAGTTTTCATAACTATTGTATATGCTTAGTTATGCAATTTATCCAATTGTTTAGGGAAAAATCGAATTGAGAGCAGGAAATAAATACCAGCTTACTTAATCTTCAAAATGGATGGAAAATACCACCATCCGGGAAAGTATCTGGTCGAGTACATTGGAGTATTTGAGACCCGTATCAAGCTGGTGAATATTGCTGAGCCCATTACTGATCTTTATTTCGGGGGAGATGGTTACAAAGGGCAGGTAAAAATTAAAACCCATCCCAAATTCGAAACCGAAGTCATTTCGTTTTAGCTTGATGATGTCATCCACATTTCTGGCTGTAGAATTACTGGAGAGATCGGTATCCCATTTCACTCCTCCTAACAGATAGGTTCGGAAATTTCCAATGCGGTCAGAATTGAACTTTATCTGCAGGGGCAAACTTACCAGTGTGGAGGGGAGTACCTGGTTTTGAAAATCCGGCTCACCTGGTTTGGTTTTAAGTAATTTATAAGAAATGTATTTGGAACCCCCGATGATCAACTGAGGATTGATGCGAATCTGAAAATGGTCGTTTAACCTGCCGGTAGCCATCAGCCCCATGGCAATACCACCGCTGGAGCCGGGCTCTGCATATTGGATACTGTCACTTTGCAAAAACCGGGGTGACTTTGAAATATGTAAAAAGGAGTAGTTATAACCCAGGGTTAGGCCAAAATAATAAGCCAGATCGTCGTGGTTACGGCGATAGATTTCTGTTTGTGCATCCAGATGCGATACACAAACCAATATACCCATGATGAGCAGGACTACTTGCTTCCGCAATAAATAGTGCATATTCCGAAACTAAGTTTTTTCAAATACGTTTGAGTAAATCCTGCGCCATTCATGATGTTTAGAAAAGTTTGACCTTCCGGGAAGGCTTGAACACTATCGTTCAGGTATTGGTATGCTTTTTGGTTTTTGGCAAATAGTTTTCCGATAAAAGGGGTTACTACATTGGTGTAAAACAGGAAAAGCCTCTTCAGGATACTGTTATCCGATTTCGAAAATTCCAGTACTACCAGTTTACCGCCGGGTCTCAGCACCCGATGCATTTCCTGTAACCCCTTTTCCAGGTCCTGGAAATTACGCACCCCGAAGGCAACTGTTATGGCGTCAAAGGTATCGTTTGCAAACCGAATTACCTCACTATCCCCGGTTTGCAGTTCTATACTGTTTTGGAGGCCCTGTTCTGTCAGTTTTTTTCTGCCCAGGTCCAGCATGCCTTCTGATATGTCGATCCCAATGATTTTTTCAGGGTGCAGCATTTTTTGGGTAAGGATGGCCATGTCTCCGGTTCCGGTAGCAACATCCAGTACCTGTTTTGGCTGCAGGGATACTAATTCCCGAATGGCTTTTTTACGCCATTGTATGTCAATGCCCGCACTCAGGAACCGGTTCAGAAAATCATACCGGTAAGCAATGCTGTTAAACATATCAGCCACCTGTTCTTTCTTATCCAGTCCGCTCTGTTGATCCGGCACCACACCATCATGCGCGTATTTCGCCATAGGATGCGAAGATATTGATTTTCCCCCTTGACAACCCCGGCAGGCTTTTTTTAACAAAGGGTAAGGAGTTGCCGTCAAGACTTTTATTCGCATGGAATGGCTTTGGTTTCCACAAAAGGGAGAATGGGTATTATCTTCGTAGTCATGAAAGCGGTGATATATAAGTCTACAGGCTCCTGGTACATGGCAAAGGGAGAGGATGGCCGGACCTACCATGCCCGTATCAAAGGGATATTTAAGATTGATGGCATCAGTTCCACCAATCCGATTGCTGTTGGCGATGAAGTAGCCATGGAAGTAGAAGATATTGAGGAAGAGTCAGCCATGATTCATGCGATACATGACCGTCGAAATTATGTTGCCAGGGTTTCGCCACATAACCGGAGGCAGCACCATATCATTGCTTCCAACCTCGACCAAAGTCTTTTATTTGCCACCTTAAAAGACCCCAAGACTTCCCAGGGTTTTATGGACAGATTCCTGATTTCCTGTGAATCCTATCACATACCTGCCATCATTGTTTTTAATAAGGCTGATTTGTACCGAAAAAAGGAAATGGAAAAGTTTGCCATACTGAAAGAAATTTATGAAGCCATTGGATATACGGTAATATTGGTTAGCGTTCAGGATATGAAGGGAGTGGAGGAGGTGAAGGCGCTTTTGGCCAATAAGACCACCCTGTTGAGCGGGCACAGTGGTGTAGGCAAATCTACTTTTATCAATGCTGTGTTTCCCCTTTTCAACCTGAAAACACAGGAAGTAAGCGGGTGGAGCGGAAAAGGATTGCATACCACCACTTTTGCAGAAATGTTTGACCTGGAAGGTGGGGGCAGACTGATTGATACACCGGGTGTGCGCGAATTTGGACTGGTTGATATTACCAGGCAGGAACTATCCCAATATTTTCCGGAGATGCGCGAACGCCTCAATGATTGCCAGTTCAACAATTGCATGCACCTCAATGAACCCGGCTGTGCCATAAAAAAAGCAGTGAATGATGGTTCGGTTTCTGTAGACAGGTATGCCAGTTATATGACAATACTGGATACCATGGAAGAAAACCTGTATTAGGGCCGGTCGATCTTCAAACCCTTAAGTATTATTTTTCTTTGAGTGCATTGTGTTCACTGAACCAGGAGGCATATTTGATATAATTATCCGCAATACGATTAATTTCACCAAAGATGAGTTCTTCTGAAACATCTTTCACCTTGCGGGCAGGTACCCCGGCATAAATACTCCCCGCTTCAACATAGGTTCCTTCCAGTACTACCGCACCTGCGGCTATGATGGCATTGGAATGGACCACACATTTGTCCATCACAATGGCGCCCATGCCCACCAGCACATTGTCCATGATGGTGCATCCATGGATAAGTGCATTGTGCCCGATGGAAACATTATTACCGATGGTTGTTGCATTTTTCTGGTAGGTACAATGGATAACTGCACCGTCCTGCACATTCACTTTATTGCCCATACGAATTTGGTTTACATCACCCCTGATTACTGTATTGAACCAGATGCTGCAGTCGTCTCCCATTTCAACATCTCCCACTACAGTGGCATTGGGTGCCATGAAACAATTGGAACCGAATTTCGGGTGTTTACCTTCCACGGAGAGTATGAGTGCCATATTGGTTGGAAATTGAAAAGTGAAAATGAAAGTTACTGTGAAGGTAACTTTTTCAGTTTACTTTTAAGTGGGTTGCCCAAATAGTTAGATGGCTTTTATTGTTTCTACCTCTCAAAAGTAGATTTGGGTATTTAGTTAGATATTTGCCTATTATGAAAGGGAGCCTCAATTGTATGTATGAATAACCGGCAACTTTTTTTACAGCATATTGCCCAGACCTCACCCGCACCCATTGGTATTGAAATGGTGAAGGCCAGTGGTATTCATTTATGGGACGCGTCCGGAAAGAAATACATCGACCTTATATCCGGTTTTTCAGTCTGCAATATCGGACACAGCCATCCCAAAGTGGTGAAGGCTGTACAGGACCAGGCTGCTGAATACATGCACCTGATTGTGTATGGTGAGTTTATCGAATCGCCGCAAACCCAGTATGCAAAATTGCTGACAAGCCTCCTGCCTCAAAACCTGGACTGTGTTTATTTTACCAATAGCGGCGCAGAAGCGGCAGAGGGCGCAATGAAACTGGCCAAAAGGGTTACCGGCAGGTCTAAGATCATCGCTTTTCAGCAGGGCTATCATGGAAGTACACAAGGGGCTTTGAGTGTAATGGGGGATGAGTACTGGCGGAATGCTTTCCGGCCGTTGTTGCCAGACATTTATCATGCAGTTTATAACGACTGGGCAGTACTGGACGAAATTGATTCCCAAACCGCGTGTATCATGCTCGAAACCGTGCAGGCAGAAAGTGGGATAACGGCCCCCTCTGCCGAATGGTTACAAGCCATACGCAAGCGATGCGACGAGCATTGTGTATTATTGGTCATGGATGAGATACAGGCTGGTTTCGGCAGGTCAGGTACCCTTTGGGCCTTTGAGCAAATGGGTATGGTGCCGGATATTTTGTTGCTGGGTAAGGCCCTTGGTGGGGGAATGCCCATGGGTGCTTTTATAGCCAGCCACCAACTCATGAGTACCCTCACGTATAATCCGGTTCTGGGCCATATCACCACATTTGGTGGCCACCCTGTTTCCTGCGCTGCCGGCAAAGCAGCTCTGGAAGTATTGCTGGATGGAAAATATATTCCTGAAGTAAAAAGGAAAGCACAATTATTGTCAGATGCATTATCGCACCCCGCTATTGTTATAAAACAGCATTTTGGATTATGGATGTCCCTGCAATTCAGCTCTGATGAATTGAACAGGTTAGTGATTCACCAATGTATTCAGAACGGATTGATTACTGACTGGTTCCTGTTTGCGCCCGACAGGATGCGAATTGCCCCACCATTGATTATTACAGAAGAAGAGATTATTCTTGTAGCCAAAATAGTATTGAAAAGTATTGATGAAGCATTGGCAGCTAATACCTGAGCTATCCCGATTATCACCTGAAGATAAATTCATTCTCAAATACCTGGCTCCATCCTGCAAAAACGGCTATAAAGTTTTTCGTAAACGGGGATGATGTTTTTGATATCAAACCGGCAGGCCTGCTGGTAGGCAGCTTCTTTCATGGTAGCCAATTGCTTATCATCTTTCAGGAGCTTGATGGCAAACTGGCTCATGGCCTCCACATCTCCTACATTGGCTAAGAAGCCTGTCTCGTTATGAATATTGATTTCAGAGAGTCCACCGGCATTACTACTGATAACCACTGCCCGGGCTGCCATTGCTTCGAGTGCTGCCAGGCCAAAGCTTTCATATTCTGATGGCAGTAGAAATACATCACTTACCGCGAGTATGTCTTCCATTTGTTCCTGTTTGCCCAGGAAACGAATATCTTCATCTATACCGAGTCCCCTGGCAAGTTCTTCCATGGCCGGTCTTTCAGGTCCATCACCTACCATCAATAATTTGGCAGGCATTTCTTTGCGCACAGCAGCAAATATTTTTACAACATCATTTACCCTCTTTACTTTACGAAAGTTGGATGCGTGTATAAGAATTTTTTCCCCCAGAGGTGCAATCACTTTCCGGAATGCATCGATAGGCTTCTTATTGAATCTCTCTACATCCACAAAATTGTGGATTACCTCTATCTCTTTATGAATGGCAAATGATTTGAAGGTTTCGTCTTTCAGGTTCTGGGATACGGCGGTGATGGCATCACTTTCATTAATGGAAAAGGTTACTACGGGTTCATAGGTCTTGTCCTTGCCCACCAGGGTAATATCCGTTCCATGTAAGGTTGTAATGACCGGCACATTACGACCGTTTTTCTGTTTGACTATTTGTTTGGCCAGATAAGCGGCTGAAGCATGGGGGATAGCATAATGCACATGCAGGAGGTCGAGGTCGTGGTTCATAATAACATCCACCATGGTGCTGGCCAACGCCACTTCGTATGGGGGGTAGTCAAAAAGCGGATAAGTAGGTACCCTTACTTCGTGGTAAAAAATATTGGCATTAAATACATTGAGCCTTACCGGTTGCTGGTAAGTAATAAAATGAACCTGGTGTCCTTCATCAGCAAGGGCTTTGCCCAATTCTGTTGCCAAAACGCCACTACCGCCGAATGTTGGGTAACAAACTATCCCTATACGCATATGATTTCCGGTTTGTTTTTGGGAAAAGCAGGCATTTTTAGTAGGGCCAGCTAGTCCGGAACAATTACTATGCAAGTAACAATTAATTTTTCAATAGGTTGGGTCCGTTTATCCTGATTGCGCAAATAACACAAATGGTTAACTTTGGCGCCATGAAAAAATACCTATTCCTAATCCTGTCATTGCCTATGGCTGCCATGGCACAACCCGCCGATGATGCTGCGGTCATTAAAAAAGTTGCTGATGAGATTCTCCGCAACGGGAAGGCTTATGAACTTTTGTACCAGTTAACCAAACAAATTGGTGGCAGACTTGCCGGTTCCCCACAGTCAGTGCAGGCTGAAATATGGGGCAAAAGGTCAATGGAAAACAATGGCGCTGATAAAGTATTTCTGCAGGAGTGTATGGTACCCCATTGGGTTCGGGGAGGCAAGGATGAAGCCGTCATCATCCAGGTAAACCAGCAGAAAGTAGCCCGCTCACTGGATGTGCTGGCACTGGGCAACTCACTGGGCAGCGGAACAGTAACGGCGGAAGTGCTGGCTGTTGCTGATTTTGACGATTTGGAGAAACACAGAGACGAAGTAAAGGGAAAGATTGTGTATTACAACAAAGGCTTTGACCCTACCAATATCAAGCCCTTTGTTTCTTATGGGCAAACGGGCTTGTATCGCCGTTCAGGACCCAGCCGGGCAGCCAAATATGGGGCAGTTGGTGTGATGATACGTTCATTGACTGAATCAACGGCCAATGATCCGCATACCGGCGCGATGGTTTATATGGATTCTTTTCCGAAGATACCCGCCATAGCAGTGGGTCCAAGGGATGCTGATGAATTCTGGGATCTGAGCAGGAGGACCACCATTCGAATGTCGATGACTACGAATGGGCATTTTTTACCCGACACCATCGGCCACAACGTGGTAGCTGAGTTAACCGGTACTGAATTTCCCAATGAATATATTACAGTGGGTGGTCACCTGGATAGCTGGGATGTAAATGAAGGTGCGAGTGATGACGGAACCGGCGTAGTACATACCATTGAAGTGATGCGGGCCTTACAGGCCATTGGCTATAAACCCAGGCATACGCTTCGGTTTGTTCTATTTGCCAATGAAGAAAATGGTTTGAGGGGAGGGTTGAAATATGCAGAAGCCGCAAAAGCAAAAGGAGAGAAACACATTTTTGCACTGGAAAGCGATGCCGGCGGTTTTACGCCACGTGGTTTTTCGCTGCAGGTGAATAAGGAGCAGATGGCTAAATTCCAAAGCTGGCTTCCCCTGTTACAACCTTATGGTAGTGCTGAGTTTACCACAGACGGGGGTGGGGCAGATATTGGCCCGCTGAACCGGACTTTTGGTACACCCGTAGCAGAACTAAACCCTGATCCCCAACGTTATTTTGATTTGCACCATGCAAGGAGCGATGTTTTCGAAAATGTAAATAAACGGGAATTGTTGCTGGGTGCGGTAAACATGGCGGCATTAATTTACCTTGTAGACAAATATGGTTTATAATGAAAAAAATCATTTGGTCAGCTTCCGCGATCCTTTTGGCAATACTGGTAATATTTATTTACTGGCGCTTTTATTTTGTGCTTGCCGACGGAACCCAGGCCGGTACCCTGAATATTTTTCAGAAAAAAGGAATCCTGTTCAAAACCTATGAAGGCAAAATTATTCTCAGCGGATTTAAAGCCAATGTTCAGAGTAATGAATTTTCATTTAGTGTTACCAATCAAAAAGTAGCTGATTCATTATTGAAGGTATCCGGCAGGGAGGTCAATGTACATTACAAACAGTATTTTGGTGCCCTTCCCTGGAGGGGAATGCAAAAATATATGGTAGACAGTATATATGAAGTAAGGGGTGCTGCCGGTGAATCCATTATCAGGCCCCAGTGAGTTGTTCAGGCTTGTAGTAAGAAAATAGCCGGTTTTTTATGTATATCCGGCACCTCTTTTTTCCATTGCTGAATGGTTTTGGTTCGAACGGATTCTGAACTTCCTGTCAGGTCAACCGCTATACATAGCTTAGTGTTGTCTCTGCAACCATCCAGGATATCTTTTACCATGGCATTGTTTCTGTAAGGGGTTTCTATAAAAAGTTGAGTGCAGTTTTGTTGCTGCGAATCCGCTTCCAGGGTTCTGATTTTCTTTTTTCTTTCCAGGGAGTCGATGGGCAGGTAACCATGAAACTGGAAGCACTGTCCATTCATGCCACTGGCCATCAATGCCAGTAAGAGGGAACTGGGTCCTACCAGGGGTTTCACAGTAATGCCTTCCTGCTGGGCTGCTTCTACCAGTAACTGACCGGGGTCTGCTATACCCGGACAACCGGCTTCGCTCAGTATGGCAATATTTTTTCCGGATTGTAATATTTGCAGAAACTGTTTTTTTACTTCCGCCTCCGCTTTGTGGATAGTGAACCACTGGTAATCGTCAATCACCATTTCTTTCCAGATTTTTTTCAGAAAACGACGGGCTGTTTTTTCAGATTCCACAAAAAATACGGGAGAGTCCTTTACCGCTTCCAGAATGTAGGTTGGAATGGCAGCTAGTCCATCTTCATGCAAAACAGTGGGAACCAGGTATACTTTTCCTGCCATGGGTTTCATCCGCTTATTTTTGGGTGGGTTTCATGGGATACATACTCAGGGTTGCGGCTACTACCGAGTAAGCAGGCGCGAGTATCCAACCTACAATGGGCAGCAGGTGCATCAGGTAAAATACGAGTCCGTTACCTACAGCCAGTCCCTTGTGTTTGCCGATAAAGAATATACTTTCTGTAACCGTTTTCTTATGCCGTTCCATACTGTAATCGAGCATGGAGAAACCATAATAATAACATTCTACCAATATGGCCAGCAAGGGTGTAAGCCAGCCTGCCAGCGGAATCAGGCTAAGTAACAGGAAGGACAAAGTGTATACGGTTTGCCACAAACTATTTCGGGCGGCTATCCGGATACCCCTTTTAATGTCTTTCCAGTACTGGCTGAAGCTGAAAGGGAAAGATTTTCCTTCCATGATGGCTTCTGTTCGTTCGCTCAGGTAAGCAAAAAGGGGAGAGCCTACGATGAGAAAAAGGTATTTGAAAAGAGAAAAATAAAACAACATGAGTATCAGCCAGAGCAGGAGGTGCCCCATAATAAATAAGAATCCCAGAAATCCGCTGTTCATTCTCTGTAACCAGGTGTTAAGTCCTGTTTTGAGCGCTACCCATTCAATAAAATTGCTGGAAGTATTGCTAAAGAAAAAAATTCCAATAATAAAAAGCGTTGTATAGATAATACCCGGAACCAAAATCCATTTCCAAAGCTTATGCTTTACTATGAAGCGGTGGGCCTGGAAATAGGCTTGTATGGCAATAATCATTTCTTTCAGCACATGAGGGGGTTTAACATGGTGAAGTTAACAAATTCAATTGTTTGAAGGGTATGATACCTATAACGTTTTAAATTAAACATTAATTGTCTGAACTGCCAGAAACCCTGTTGGGTAAAATACTCCGGAGATTTTAAAATTTAGGACAATTAACCGGCCTTTCGGCAGAAGGTCTTCGTATATAAATCAGCGATATTTCAATTCCCCCCCGGTTTATAGAAGCAGTTTTCAGAGAAGAATAATTGTAATCATAGGAGACTCCTATCCGGTAATCATCAAACTCTAATCCGAGGTAGGGTATGATGGCATCATTTAACCGCATCCATGACCCTGCATAGAAACTGGTGGGTTTTTCTGCATCAGGATTGGCCATCAGTTGTATAGCCCCCCCAAACTGGGTAGCAGAAGTGCCCCCCTGAAACATTTGCAGGGCACTGAGGTGCAAAGTGCTGTTTGTACCAATCGGGAAATAACCCCCACCATGAATGGTAGTACGCGGATTTAATACATACTGGGCTCCTGTAAATTCCTGTTTGGGCCTGTTGATGTGGTACATACTAATCCCGAAATAAAAATTATTCCGCTCATTAGAGCTGCCATTGTATAAAAAACCGGCATTGACGTCAATATAATTTGACTTGAGTGTGGAATAATTAAATACTTCTGATGTTACACCCGTAAAACCCGAACTGGTTAGCTGGTCTTCGAAATTCAGTTGACTGGTATTGATGAGCATATTGGCATAGGTAACCTGAAAGCCTGCGCCAATCTGGTGCAGTCCTTCTTCATCCAGTCCTTTGTGGTAGGCAGTAGAAGCTGAAGCATAATTAAAAGTTACTGCACCATTGGCACTTTTATCGCTATACCCCATAAGTCCGATGCCCCATGTATCATTGGAGGCAATCCGGCTTTCCAAAACATGAAAATCAATGGATGCCGTGGTGGTGGTATAGGCATTGTTGATTGTCGGCCACTGGTTTCGGTAATTGCCTGCAACCCGGTAAGTGCCGAAAAATTTTCCTGTAAAAGCCGGGTTAAGGGTAAGGGGTGATGAGAAGAATTGCGAATAATGCGGATCCTGTGCCAGGGAAGACCCCAGCACCAGACATAAACAGTAGAAAAGGAGTTGTTTCCGCATACCCATCACAATACATCGAATTTAAGTTAATATCGGCTGTCACGCTTAACCGTTTAAGGAATATTAGGTTGGCATTAACGATTTACTTCCTGTGAGGATGGCCACTTTACAGATCAGGCCTGCAGTTTGGTGCCAAACGCCAGGTCTCCCGCATCCCCCAATCCGGGAACTATGTAGCCTTTGGCAGTCAGTTCATCGTCGATATCACCACACCATATTTTGATATTGCTACCACATTCTCTGTGAATGAATTCTATGCCTACCGTACAGGCTATGGCTACCACCACGTGTATGTCTTTGGGCGACCCCTCGTCTTTCATATACTGGATAGTCTTCACAATGGATGAACCCGTAGCCAGCATAGGATCACTGATGATGATAATTCGATCATCCAGTGAAGGACAACTCATGTATTCAAGGCTGATTTCAAAACTTCCGTCGCGGTGGTGTTTCCGGTAAGCGGAAACAAATGCGTTGTCGGCTTTGTCAAAATAATTCAGCATACCATTGTGCAGCGGCAATCCGGCCCGTAAAATCGTTGCCAGAACGGGCTGGAACTCCAGTACTTTGCTCTCATGCGTACCCAAAGGCGTAGGTATTTCTTCAGTAACCCAGGACATCAATTTACTTATTTCATAGGCAGCCACTTCTCCTATTCTTTCCAGATTACGGCGAAAGCGCATTCTGTCGGATTGAATACTCACATTTCTCAACTCTGATACCCAGTTACTTACCAGGCTATGCTCTTCACTTAAGTTAACTACCATAACAGGGGAAAATTAGCGGGTTAATAAAACCTCAAAACTAAATTCTATCGGCTGTATCCGAAAATTTATGTTTTCCGGGCTTAAATCCCCATTTTGATACTAAATCACCTGTTACAATTCTACCAACTTGCCGGGAAGAGTAACTATTCTGAAAAAAGACAATTTGTTTTGCCAAAGAACTTTACCGAACTCTTTTAATTCCGTAATTTATAGACTGAAATACGAGAAAATGAAAAAAAAAGTTGCCTTGTTCCTTGGCTTATTTTCCATTTTATATGGATGTAATAATGACCCTGCTGATAAGAAATTTGATAATAAATCCTATGAACAGGTAAAAGAAAGCCTGGCAGAAAAGGAGAAGAAAAGCCCTGCGAAATTTATATCCGTCAGCAGCCACAAAAGAAAAAATCTCATTGGCCAGACAGTTGTATTGGGCAGTCTGACCAATCTGGCTACTGTTTGTTCGTACAAAGATGTTGAGTTACGGTTGTCATTTTACAGCAAAACCGCCGTAAAACTGGATGAGGGGCTGGAAACCGTTTATGAAAATATTGGCCCGGGTAAAACGGTAAAGTTCAAGACTAAATATTTTGCACCCAAGGGAACAGATAGCGTTGCTGTTTCGGTAAATAAGGCAACCGGCGAGATACCGGAAAACAAATGACCTATTTTTCATTCAGCTGTACAAATGAAAAGGTATCTCCGTCAAACAAGCCTTTGTCGCTTAATTTCAGGTGAGGTATTACCAGCAGTGCCATAAAACTCAGGGTCATGAAAGGAGCAGACAGGGTCGATCCCATTGTTTTTGCCATGGCATCTATGGCTGTATAGGCTTCTGCAACTGCATACCCGTCACCGGCACTCATCAATCCGGCTACGGGCAAGCCCAATACTTTTTGATCAATAGCAGAAACACAACTTATACCTCCTTTCTCCTGTATCACCAGGTTGATAGCAGCAACCAGACTCTCATCATCTGCTCCAACAGCTACTATATTATGGCTGTCATGGGCTACCGAAGAAGCAATGGCTCCGGAGGTAAATCCAAAATTTTTGATGAAACATTTTGCCACAGGTGCAGCATGGTAACGGTTGATGACCACCATTTTTAAGATGTCCTGATTAGGGTCACTCACCCATTCTCCATTTTTCTCGATACCGGGTAATTGTAATTTATTGGTGATGAGTTGTCCGTCGAGGGCTTCTATTACCGGAATTTTTCCGTTGTTGGCCGGATAGTTATGGGTAGCAATAACCAGGTCTGTTTTTTCAATTTCGTGACAGTCAAATTGGTTGATGGGGCTCACAGGAACAGACTGAATGAAAGACCTTCCCTGCTCTGCTACCAGTTCGCCATCGATATAGGTTTGCAGAATAGAGAAATGGGTGAGGTCTTCTGCCACAATAAAATCAGCCGCATCCCCTTCTCTTAAAAGGCCTACGGGCAGTTGGTAATGCAACACAGGATTGATACAGGCAACCCTCAGTACATTGAATACATCCATCCCTTTTGCAACAGCTCTCGCACAAAGCTGGTTGATATGGCCGGCCACCAGGCTGTCGGGATGTTTGTCGTCACTGCAGAACATCACCATGTTGGGATGGTCGTCAATCAGGTCGGCGAGTGCTTCAAAATTTTTAGCGGCACTACCTTCCCGAATCAGAATTTTCATGCCATTTTCCAGTTTGTCCAATGCTTCCTCTATAGTGAAACACTCATGGTCTGTAGAAATACCGGCTTCGATATATTGTTTTGCGAGATCGCCCCTTAGTCCGGGAGCATGCCCGTCTACCGGTTTGCCAGCCCTATGTGCAGCGGCTATCTTATTCATCACCTCAGGGTCATTATGTAATACACCCGGGAAGTTCATCATTTCACTCAGGTACCGTATCTCCTCCATCCCAAGCAAACGGCTAACATCATCACTGTTCAATTCCGCTCCTGCAGTTTCAAAAATCGTAGCCGGTACACAACTGGGTGCCCCAAAATTAAATTTGAAGGGTACTTGTTTCCCGTTGGCGATCATGAATAAAACTCCTTCCATTCCGCATACATTGGCAATTTCGTGTGGATCGCTCACAGTTCCTACTGTACCCTGCACTACCGCCAGCCTGGCAAATTCACTGGGTACCAGCATACTGCTTTCCACGTGCACATGGCTATCGATGAAACCGGGCAGGATAAATTTACCGGTAGAAAGAGGTTCGTTACCGATTTTGTGAATTCTTTGTATCCTGCCCTCTGAAACGGTTATTTCAGCGTGATAAACGTCTTTGTTCCAAATGTCTACAAGGTTTCCGGTAAGGGTAAAACGGCCTGAATGCATGGTTGATATCTCTTAAAGGTTCTGTAAATAAGAAAGTGCCTGTTCAATAAAGGCGTTAAGCAGTTACTTTTGGCAAAAGAAAAACGAAAATAAGTATATGAAAAAGATATTGACCAGTTTGTTTGTATTGTTTTCCGCGATTGCCGTAAATGCACAGACCGTTGATGAGATTCTCTCCAAATATGAAGAAGCCGCAGGGGGTAAAGCAAAACTGGAAGGCATTAAAACCCTGGAAGTAATCAGTAACCTGAAACTGGGTATGATGGGGCAAACCATTGAATTGCCATTGACTTTGGTAAAGGAAAAAGGAAAGCTTTTCCGCAGACAGATTGGTGGGGTTATGGGTATGGGAGACAGCTTTACCATGGTAACAGACACTTCAGGTTGTGTACTTATTCCCGCCATGCGGGGTTTTGGCAGAGGTGGTGATTTTGGAGGTGGATTAGACCCACAGCAACCCACCATTACCAGGCTTACGCCTGCTGAAGTAAAAGCACAGCAGTATGAACTCGATTGTGCGGGCTCTTTTGGAGAACTGGTAAATTATACAGCGAAAGGACATAAAGCCCAACTGATGGGTACAGAAAAAGTGAGTAAAGTGCCATGTTTTAAAATCAAACTGACATTGAATACCGGTCAGGAGGTAACGTACTTTATCGATAGCCAAACCTTCCTGGTAAAGAAAATGGAAGCCACGGGAGACATGGCTTTAAACCTTACTGGTTTTGGCAGTATGATGAAAGCCTTTGGCAGTAATGTAAAAAAAGATACCAAGGCCACTATCCTCATAAAGGAATACCAGGATTTCAGCGGTATCCAATACCCATCTAAATTTGTACTTAGTTTCGGTCCCGTTGAGTCTGAAGTGGAAAATACTTCTGTGAAAGTTAACGAAGGATTGGAAGACAGGTGGTATTATGCCAAATAAGGGGGTATTCCATTCTTAAAATTCCTGCCTATCTATTTTTTTATTGTGTGATTGAAGGGTAACTTACAAACCCAATTCAATCACTTATGAGAAAATTAGTATGTCTTTTATTGGCATTTGCCTGTATTTCTGTCCCCTTACTGGCACAGAAAAAGTCTAAAACAGTAGTTACTTCTCCTGCAAAGGATGACAGCAGTGACTCCCTGCTCTTTTCGAAAGTTAAGTATCGACTGGTTGGACCCTTTCGTGGCGGCCGAAGTGCTGCCGTTACAGGAAGCTATCGGTCAAAAACAACTTTTTATTTTGGTAGCACAGGGGGCGGTGTTTGGAAAACCAACGATGGTGGCAGCAACTGGAAGAACATCTCTGATAAATATTTTGGCGGAACCATCGGTTCCGTTGCCGTTGCACCCAGTGATGAAACCATAGTGTATGCTGGGGAAGGAGAAAACAGCATGCGTGGCAACGTTGCTGAAGGTTTAGGGGGCATCTGGAGAAGCGATGATGCCGGTAAAACCTGGAAAAACCTGGGACTCAAAGAAGGCCGTCACATCATTCGTATCATCATACACCCCAAGGATCCGAACACCGTTTGGGTAGCCGTAATGGGCCATCTATTTGGACCCAATGAAGAACGCGGAGTATTTAAAACCACTGACGGTGGTAAAACCTGGCGGAAAACTTTATTTGTCAATAACCAGACCGGCTGTTCCGACCTGGTACTGGAACCCGGAAGTACCAATGTACTGTATGCAGGTACCTGGCGGGTAATCCGCACACCCTATAGTATGGAGAGTGGCGGAGAAGGAAGCGGTTTATACAAAAGTGTGGATGGTGGTGAAACCTGGACCAGCCTGACAGCTAAAAAAGGGCTCCCTAAAGGAACCTGGGGTATTGTTGGTGTGGCAATCGCCCCCTCTAATACCGATAAAATATACGCGATTATTGAAAATGCTGCAGGCGGACTGTTTGTCAGCAATGACGGCGGAGATAGCTGGACTTTAACCAGTAGTGATAACAATATTCGCCAGCGGGCCTGGTATTACAGCAAAGTATTTGTAGACCCCACCAATGAGAACCTGGTGTATTGCCCTAATGTGGAGTTCATGCGTAGCCGCGACGGTGGTAAAACATTCCAAAGTGTTAATACCCCACACGGTGATCACCACGATCTCTGGATTGACCCCGAGGATGGCAACCGTATGATTGTGGCTGATGATGGCGGTGCACAGATCAGTTTCGATGGCGGCAATAACTGGAGTACCCTCGGTAACCAGCCCACTGCCCAGTTTTACAGGGTTTCCACCGATAACTCATTTCCCTACAGAATATTGGGTGCACAACAGGACAATAGCACGGTGCGCATTAAAAGCCGCACATTCGGTGCGGGTATTACTGAACGCGACTGGGAGTCTACTGCAGGAGCCGAGAGTGGATACGTTCAGGCAGATCCACTCAATCCAGATGTGGTATACGGTGGTAATTATGGCGGATTCCTGTCAAGACTCGATCACAAAACGGGAGAGAACAGGGCCATAAATGTTTGGCCCGATAACCCGATGGGGGCAGGCGCAGATGTACAGAAATACCGCTTTCAATGGAATTTTCCTTTTTTCTTCTCTCCGCATAATCCCAGGCGCTTGTATGCCGGCGGCAACCACCTGTTTGTTACAGAAAATGAAGGACAGAGTTGGGAAACCATCAGTCCCGACTTAACTACCAACGATAAGTCGAAACAGGTTTCCAGTGGCGGACCGATTACCAAAGACAATACTTCTGTAGAATATTATTGTACCCTTTTTACAATTGCCGAATCTGAGCTGGAAAAAGATTTGTTATGGACAGGCAGTGATGACGGTCTGATAAATGTGAGCAGGGACGGAGGTAAGAACTGGGAAAATGTAACCCCACCCGAAGCCGGTAAATGGATGATGTGGAACTGTATTGAAACAGATCCGTTTAAAAAAGGGACCGCTTATTTTGTAGGAACGAAATACAAACTGGATGACTTTACCCCTTATATCTTCAAAACAGAGGATTATGGTAAGTCCTGGACAAAAATCACCAATGGTATCGACAATAGGCACTTCACACGTGCCATGCGCGCCGACAAAAAAAGGCCGGGCTTATTGTATGCGGGAACTGAATACGGCATGTACATCAGTTATGACGATGGGGCCAACTGGAAAAAATTTCAGTTGAACCTTCCGGTTGTGCCTATTACGGATTTAACCATCAAAGAAAATGACCTGGTTGTGGCCACACAGGGGCGTGCTTTCTGGGTGATTGATGACCTGAGCGTAATACAACAAAGAGAACTGGCTACTTCTGAAAAAAAATTACAGGTATTTGCAGTCAATGATGCCTTCCGAACAGAGGGTGGTGGCAGAAGGATGCGTGGGGGTGGCGGTACCATTCCTAATATGGGTGACAATCCACCCAATGGTGTGGTATTTAATTACCTGCTCAATGGCGCTAATGACTCTTCAAAGGTGTCTGTTACGGTGTTTGACAAACAGCATAAACTCATTAAGACGTTTAGCCCTAAAGAGAAATTGCCCGCCGATAAACTCGACTTCAGCGATGGGATGAACCAGTTTGTATGGGATATGAATTACCCGCCTGCTGAAAGGGTGGATGGCCTGATATTATGGAATGGAGGTATTGGTACTACCCGGGCAGCACCCGGTAAGTATACAGCCCGTTTTCGGTTTGAAAAAGATTCGGTGGATGTGCCATTTGTCATCAAAGCCAATCCCAATTATACGATGACAGAAGCCGACTATGATGCCCAGGTGGCATTTCTGTTACAGGTGAGGGATAAGTTCAGCGATATTCAGAAAGCCATTAAGGACATTCGTTCTATAAGGTCTCAGATTAATGAGTTTACCGCCAGAATGGATACGGCAGGAAACAAAGACATCAAAAAAATGGCCGATAGCCTTAAAAAACAAATGACAAAAGTGGAGGAAGCCCTTTACCAGACCAAGTCAAAAAGTGGTCAGGATGTACTGAACTTTCCGATACGACTCAATGATAAGATTGCCGGATTATATGGTGTGGCTTCCAGCGGACAAAACCCGCCCAGTAAACAAGCGAGAGAAGCTTTTGCGGATCTTGGCGGCCAGGCAGATGTACAACTGGCTAAGCTGAAAAAGATTATGGAAAATGACCTGAAAGCCTTTAACCGGATGATTAATGAAAAACAATTGCCTGTAATTGGCGTAAAGAGCGAGGACTAAGTAACCGGTATTGGTAAGCCACGGGTCAACAGGTAATGTATGCGCTGTTGACCCGTGGCTTTTTTATGATTGATCAGTCTTCTTCAAGTATATCGGGCCTGCGTTCACGGGTTCTGGTCAGTGATTGTTCATGCCGCCATTCTTCCACTTTTTTGGGATCTCCCTGCAACAAAATGTCCGGTACTTTGTCCCCCCTGAAATCGGCAGGCCTTGTGTACACCGGCGGTGCCAAAAGATTGTCCTGAAAAGAATCAAACAGGGCTGAGGTTTCATCATTCAATACGCCCGGTATCAATCTGCCAATGGCATCCACCACTACGGCAGCTGCCAGTTCGCCGCCACTAAGCACATAATCGCCGATGGAAATTTCCATGGTTACATATTGTTGTCTGATGCGTTCATCAATTCCTTTGTAATGACCGCAAATGATGAGCAGGTTTGCTTTCAGGGATAAGCTGTTGGCCGTTTTTTGCCGGAAGGGAATCCCATCGGGTGTCATAAAAATGATGGCATCATAAGGCTTGTCTCTTTGCAATTCATCAATTGCATTGGCCAGTGGTTCGGGCATCATCACCATACCTGCACCGCCTCCAAACTGGTAGTCATCCACCTGCATATGTTTGTTGATGGCCCATTTGCGAAGGTTGTGGGTTTGAACGGTAAGCAAACCCTTGTCCCTGGCACGTTTGAGAATGCTGTGGCTGAATGGGCTTTCCAGCAGCTCGGGAACTACCGTGATTATGTCGATGTTCATACTGCAAACATACTGAATCCCCTGAGAGCCGGTCCTCAGTCGAACTGAAAAGTGGAAACCTGTTTTTTACGAAAGGTGGATGGCTTTCCATTGATGGTTGCGGGTGTCCATTTTGGTGTGGAGGTAAGCACCCTGTAAATTTCATTGCGCACAGGCTGGCTGGCAGCTCCGATAATATTGATGATACCAATAGATCCATCCGCCAGGATGAAAAAAGAATATTGTACTTTTTGCAGTTTGCCAAACCTTTCAAAATCCTTTTTGGTCATTTCTTCCGCCATCTTTTTTTTGTTAAAGGCAGTATCCATGTAGTGGTCCCAGGCAGCATCTCCGCCGGGAAAGAGGGCCGGGGTATTCGTATCCTGCGCAAAAGAAATTTGTAAAAACAGTAATGAAACAAACAGTAGAAAAAACTTTTTCATTGCCCTACATTTTATATATCCATGAAACCGCCCAAATCCCTTCTTTCCCTTTTGGTGGGCCGGCCTATCTTACTCATCCGTTTACCGGTTTGGAAAGTAGCCGCTTCAAATTTAATTCTGTCAAGTTCTTCGGGAGGGGTGATATCGGTATAGTATTGAATAGCTTCTGAATATTGTACCCGGTGATCCAGCAGCCCGGTTACCTTTACCACCCATTTGCGGGCTTCTGTTTTTACTTCATATTCATCACCCACTACCACCATTCGTGAGGCTTTTACGGAGTCACCATTCAATTTCACCTTCCCCTTGTCGCATGCATCACCGGCCTGGCTACGCGTTTTAAAAAGCCGTATGCACCAGAGGTACTTGTCGATGCGTAATTTTTCTTTACTCGTCATCAGTTAACTATCAATAAAAACTTTTGGAAAGCAGATAGCTTTCCAAAAGAAAGTTATTCTTTCATCTCAGTATAAAAATGGTGGAAGTAGGGAATGGTTTCAATGCCCTTATAAAAATTAACGATATCGAACTTTTCATTGGGACTGTGCAGGTTATCGCTGTCAAGACCGAAACCCATGAATACAATTTTTAAGCCCAGTTCTTTTTCGAATAAAGCACAAATCGGAATACTGCCTCCGCCCCTCACAGGTATAGGATCTTTTCCGAAAGTAGCTTTGATGGATTTGGCGGCTGCCTGGTAGGCATCTGAATCTATAGGCGTCATATAGGGTTCTCCTCCATGGTGTTCTTCTGCTTTTACGGTAACACCGGCAGGCGCAATGCTTTTGAAATAAGCCAGCATTTTTTCGGTGATTTTGGCAGAAGACTGGTTGGGAACCAAACGGCAGGATATCTTGGCAAATGCTTTGGAAGGCAATACCGTTTTGGCACCCTCTCCCATATAGCCACCCCAAATACCATTGACCTCCAATGTGGGACGTATACCGGTTCTCTCATTAGTGGTATATCCTTTTTCACCCCAGAGGCTACTGATGCCGAGGTCTTGCATGTATTCGGATTCACTAAAGGGTGCCTGTGCCATCTTGGCCCTTTCTTCCGGTGTAGCATCCACCACATCATCATAAAAACCGGGTATGGTTATGTGGTTGTTTTCATCGTGACAGGAAGCAATCATTCTTGCCAGCATGGTTGCAGGGTTGGCAACGGCACCACCATAAACACCACTGTGCAGGTCACGGTTGGGTCCGGTTACTTCCACTTCAATATAACTCAGTCCCCTTACACCAATATCGATAGAGGGTGTATCCAAACTCAGCATAGAAGTATCGCTGATGAGGATGACATCTGCTTTTAATAATGTTTTATTGGCCTTAACAAAGTTGGCCAGGTTGGGACTGCCAATCTCTTCCTCACCCTCGATGATGAATTTTACATTTGCAGGTAAGGTATTGGTTTGGGTCATGGTTTCCAATGCTTTTACGTGCATGTAAAACTGGCCTTTGTCGTCACAGGCACCACGGGCATAAATTTTTCCGTCTTTAATGGTGGGTTCAAAAGGGCCGCTGTTCCAGAGTTCCAGCGGATCGGCGGGCTGTACATCATAGTGGCCATATACCAGGATGGTCGGTTTGGAAGGATCCTTTATTTTCTCCGCATATACTATCGGGTGTCCCGGGGTGGGATAGATGGTAACCAAATCGGCACCCGCTTCCAGTAACCTTTGTTTTACGGCTTCCGCACAATGCGTCATATCGGCTTTGTGTTCACTTCTGGCACTGATACTGGGTATGCGGAGCAATTCCAGCAATTCGTTTAAAAAACGATCCTTGTGCTGTTCCTGGTATTCTTTCCAAACCTTCATGAGCGTTTATTTTTGATGAATATTATTTGATTAAGGATTACAAATTTAAGCAGGAATCAGCGCAATAACCCGAAGATTCCCTTTAACATTCGTTAATTAGGGGGGAATCTATACAGCGATTATAACCGATGCTTCTGATCGGAAAGGATGTTTTCAAGGTTCCACGTTAGCCGGGCCTTTAATGCCTGTTGCCTTACCGGGCAGTCTGTTTTGGTGCAGATGGAACAACTGAACGGGAGGCAACCGTCTGTATGAACAAACAATTCTATCGCTTCCCCAAAATCTTTTTTAATGAGTGCCGAAAGGGCATCAATTTCCTTGTGGGCTTCATGCATATTCAGGTACCAGGGCAGGGTCAGGTGGCAATCAATGTGTAAGAGCCTCCCATATTTGATGATGCGCAGGTTGTGCAGGTCTATCCAGTTTGCCTGCCTGTTATTCTCCAGGGTACTGATAAACAGGTTTAGTAATTTTTTATCCGCCTCATCCATAATACCCGCCAATGACGTACGAAGGATGCGGTAACCGTTAAAGATGATTAACAGGCTCATCAGCAAGGCGATTACCTTATCAAGCCAGAACAGTTGGGTGAAATATATAATGAGCAGACCGGCAATGATGGCCAGTGTTGAATAGGTATCTACCAGCAAATGCCGGCCACTGGCCTGTAATGCCAGCGAACTGTTTTTACGACCCATCTGCAGACAGAAAATCCCTGCTACAAAATTGATTATTGCAGTTATGCCCACCAGTATCATTCCTGTATCCAGTTGGTGAAGGGGCTCTTTGGATAGGATGTTCACTACCGTTTCATAAATAATCATGAAACCTGCAGCTACAATGAGGGCGCCCTCAGCCGCAGCAGAAACAAATTCTGCTTTCCCATGACCATAAGGATGATCATGGTCCCTGGGTTTGGTAACAACATAAAGACTGTATAATCCAATAAGGCCTGCTATTACATTTACAATACTTTCCAGGGCATCCGTAAGAATGGATAAAGAATGGGTGAAATAGTAGGCATAAATTTTGGTTACAAATAGCAGAATGCTAAGTATAGTTATCCCTGTCTGGATTCGTAAATTTTGCTTTGCTGTTTGCAGTTTATTTATTTTACCCTGTAGAAAATTTCTCAAATAATAATCCCGAAATTCCTAATTATCCACTATTTAGCTGTACCCTGGCGATTTGCTAATAAAGTTGTACTGGAAAATAATATTGCATCTTTTAAAAAGGCCTTTAATAATTTAGCAGCAGGGGTTATACCAATGCCACCTGATATTCAATGTTACAATGTTTGGATAACATGGCAGAGATGCCACAATATTTTTCATGGGAAAGTGAAACAGCCCTTTTTACTTTATCCAGATTTTCTTCACTTGCATCCACCTGGTAAATCATTTTTATATGGGTATATACTTTGGGATGGTCTTCGGTTTGTCCGGCTTCTGCCTCAATGGTTAGGTTGGTAAAAGGGACTTTCATTTTGGTCAGAATCTCAACCACATCCATGCCACTGCAGGCGCTCAATGCGCCCAGTAACATTTTTTTAGGGTTCATGCCCGAACCCAGTCCGCCTCCTTCTACTGAAGTGTCGATCCTTACTGTATGGCCGCTGTCAGCGGTTGCATCAAATGCCAGTGCACTCACCCAACGAGTTGTTGTTTTCATATATGCAAATGTATAGGTATCCTTACTGCCCGGTTAATACATGGACACAAACATCAGGATAAATTTGCTATTTAAAGACTTTCAAATCTTTTCTGTACAAAATCCCAGTTAACCACATTCCACCAGTTGTTGATGTAATCGGGCCGTTTGTTCTGGTACTTCAGGTAATAGGCATGCTCCCAAACATCCAGGCCGAGCAGGGGTGCTCCCTTGAAATCACTGGTATCCATCAGTGGATTATCCTGGTTAGCGGTGGAATTCACTACGAGTTTTTTATCAGCAGCCACTGCCAGCCATGCCCATCCGCTTCCGAACCGTGTTTTACCGGCATCGGAAAACTGGGTTTTAAACGCTTCAAACGAGCCGAAGGATTGGGTGATTGCTGCGGCGAGTTTACCCTGTGGAACAGATGCGGCTCCCGGCTTCATACACTGCCAGAAAAGCTCATGGTTGTAATGGCCTCCCGCATTATTGCGCATTTTGGTAGAATACCTGGAAATATTACTAAGCAGCTCATCCAGATTTTTTGTTGGTACATTTTCCGCCTTAACCGCATCCTGCAGGTTTTTGGCATAGGAAGCTGCATGCTTGCTATAATGGATTTCCATGGTCATCGTATCGATAACCGGTTCCAGTCCGCTATAGGCATAGGGTAAAGGACATTGGCTAAAAGAACTGGCGCTGTCTGTAGTAAAACCTGCCAAGCCTGGTAGTACCGATAAAGCAATACCGGCTTTGCCCGTGGTTTTGATAAACGCACGACGGCTGTGGTAATTCTTATTCATATACTTGATTTATTTTGACTTACTGCTGTTCTTAAAGGTAGCTATAAATATTCGCAACCGTTTAAAGGTTCGATAATAGAATTCCTGGTTAAACAACTGGGAATCCCTCATGGCTTTATATGTTAAGAATATTCCGATAGGTATCAGAATCAGGGTACTTAGCCACATACCCTCCAGAGGAGTGGCCTGGTCTGATTTTACAAATTTTTCGCCAAAAGTGTTAAACAGGTGAAAAACCACAAAGAAAATAATGGCAAAAACCAGCGGAGTGCCCAATCCACCTTTTCTGATAATTGATCCCAATGGCGCCCCAATCAGGAACAGCACAATACAGGCAGCCGACAGGGTAAATTTCCGGTGCCATTCTATTTCGTGCATCCTGAGTGAATTGTATTTCGCGTTGTAATCTGTTATCAGGATGCCTGTATTACCCCTAATGCTGTTTAACTGTGCAATGGCCGCGTCCATAACTGTGTGTTGCATCGAATCGGCTATTATGTTGTTGAAGCGGGCGGTTTTTACCAGGGTAGCTGTATCGATTTTCATCCAGCCTGTATCCATAAAACGGGCAAACCGTAAAAAAGGATTTATTTCACGTTGGGTACGGTCTATGTAAAAACTATCTGTATGGGTCAAAGAATCAATGGCGTTGTTTAGTTGTCGCAGGCTGAGCATTTTCGGATCATAAAAAGCACTGTCGCCAGATTTATTCAGTTGAAAACTTTTCAGGTCAAATACTTTTTTATATTCTCTGAAATGCATGCGGGTGAATTCAGTATTGGTACTTCCCCTTGGCCCCTTTTCTTCATAGCGCCAGCCATTCTTAAGAATAAATTCAAGGAACCTTTTATCCGCCGCCACCCGCATAATGCCACTTTCTGCCAGCAGGATGTTGTCCTGTAAACCATTTTTCTTTTCAAAAATCACCACATCATGGATAATGCTGTCATTCTTTTCTTTCTTACCCAGTTTAATTACATACCCCTCAATTTTATCATAGAAAACACCTTCTTTGATATCAATGGATGGCTTGGATACTATGATGTCGTATTTTAAAGTGGACAATTTTAGCTGTGTTACGGGTATGATGTTATTGGCAAAAAGGAAAGCAAGGCCGCTGATGAAAATGGCAATAATTAACAAAGGCCTCATGAATCGGAGCAGGGGTATGCCCGAAGCTTTAATAGCCACCAGTTCAAAAGACTCGCCCAGGTTGCCAAAAGTCATAATGGATGAAAACAGTAATGCCAGGGGTAATGCTGTGGGTACCCAGAAAAGGGTAACCAATCCAATTAGTTTGAATATGGTGAACAGGTCCAGGCCCTTACCCACCAAATCATCTATGTATAACCAGAAAAACTGCATCGTTAAAACGAATACAGAAATGGCAAAAGCGGCGATAAAGGGTCCAACGAAAGAACGGACAATAAGTATATCTAGTTTTTTTATCACTGTAGCTTCCTTAATATTGTTGGATGAGCCTGACAAAAGTAACGCTTTCAGCAAAGGAACAGGAACTGGTACAGGATACCGGCTTTATTTTAACAAAGAATGCCGTAATTCAGAAAGTGTATACACTTTTCGGAGACCTGAGTGAAGTATACAAAAGTAGTTTACAAAAGGCGGCTGCCAATGGTATCGACAGCACCGGTTTTTCGACACCCAAGATTGCCAGGGGCGAACAATATGAAGGACTGCCCTGGGTAATGCTGGATTATCCCAGGCAATACCTTTCATCGAATGCATTTGGTATCCGAAGTTTTTTCTGGTGGGGAAATTTTGGCAGTATTACACTGCAACTTTCCGGAGATTACCAGCAGCGATGGCTGCCCGCTATACAGGATTATTTTGAAACCAATGACCCCGGTATGAACAGGTATGAAGGTTGGTTTCTCGGAAAGGGAGAGAATCCCTGGTTACATCATTTTAGGGAAGATAATTTTGAAAAACTGAGCAAAAAGTCATTCACCGGTATTGCAGAAAGGCCCTTTATCAAGCTTGCCAAAAAAGCATCTTTGTCAGAGTGGGATGCACTGCCCTCTTTTTATGCCAATGGTTTTGGGGAAATCCTAATGATGTTAACGGCAAAAGGGTAAGGATATCCGGAAAATAGTATCAGGCACCACCCAAGCGATGAAACAGGTCTTTGATCTGGGTTTCCCAAAGTTGGCTCTGGTCTTTGATTTCATTCTTTTCAGCATAGTCCTTAATGACAAGAATGGTCTGGTTTGAAATTTCAGTTTTTTCTATCCTGAATTCAAAGTATTCATTCTTTTCGGTATGCAGCCAGTGGTAGCGTATGAATTTATCCTGCTCCTTATCCAATACCTGCGCTTTATCAGGAGCCCCTCCGCTCCAGGAAAAACTGTATACATTTTCCCATTCATCCACTTTATCGGCAAACCATTCCTGCAGACCTGCCGGAGTGGCTAAAAAATCAAATAGTATTCCGGGTGAACATCTTACAGGAAATTCCAACGTGAAAAGTTGCTTCTTACTCATTTCAATCTCTTTAATCTACAATCAATCGTAGGGCTGCAATAATATTAAATAATCCATCGCTTCCAAATGTTTTTTTGACAACAGGGAGCTTTTGTTTAACCATATACAGTGTTTTGTAGGCGGTATTATTGTAAATGACTGTATTTCAGCTAATTGCAAAAAATTTATATTTTGGCAGGTTTTGAAAAATGCATAAATTGCTGTTAATACGAAACTGTGGCGTTGGCTGTTTTCGATCCCCCTGCAAAACGAAGTTTACTTAACCATTACTAACATATTAATCAAAACTGTTTATTATGAGTATGCGCCAACTCAAAATAACAAAGTCTATTACCAACCGGGAATCGCAAAGCCTCGAAAAGTATTTACAGGAAATTGGTAAAGTTGATCTGATATCACCGGAAGAAGAAGTGCAACTTGCACTCCGTATTAAGCAGGGCGATCAGCGGGCGCTTGACAGGTTAATCAAATCCAACCTTCGTTTTGTGGTATCCGTTGCCAAGCAATACCAGAACCAGGGCCTTACCCTTCCCGACCTGATTAACGAGGGCAACCTGGGATTGATAAAAGCCGCGCTGCGTTTTGATGAAACAAGGGGATTCAAATTTATTTCTTACGCAGTTTGGTGGATACGGCAGAGTATCCTGCAATCCCTTGCAGAACAAAGCCGGATTGTGAGGCTGCCACTCAACAAAGTAGGACTTACCAACCGCATTAGTAAAGCTTATCAGCAGCTGGAGCAGGAATATGAGCGGGAACCCACCCCCGAAGAACTCTCGGATATGCTTGACATCAGTATTGAAGAAATCAATGCCACCATGAGTGTGGGCTTCCGCCATGTAAGTATGGATACCCCTTTGTCTGAAGGTGAAGATGGCACACTGATGGACCTGATGGAAAATCCCAATGCGGAAAGAACGGATGAAAAATTAGTGCACCAGGAATCCCTGCAAAAAGAAATAGCCCGAAGTCTGGGTACTTTAACCGAGCGTCAAAAAGAAGTGCTTTGCTATTTCTTTGGTATTGGGGTAGACCATCCCTTAAGTCTGGAAGATATTGGCGCCCGCTTTCACCTCACCCGTGAGCGGGTTCGGCAGATAAAAGACAAAGCCATTACCAAACTCAGGTGCACCAACAGAAGTAAACACCTGCGTTTTTACCTGGGATAGCTTTCTTTTAGCCTGTCCGGGTACCAACAACCCTATAATTCCGCTTTAATCTCCTGCTTTTACCGTTACAGGACAACCTGTCCACATTTGTCAGTGCCTGATTGGATGGTTCATTTTATATTTGCCCTCCGTTAAGTGAATACGACGAAAAGTAGCTTCACTAATTTAGGGAGATAAAGAAATCTGCGAAATATGTTTAATACGCTCAGTGAGAAGCTCGAATTGGCTTTTAAAAACCTAAAAGGGGAAGCCCGTATCAATGACCTCAATATTGCCAATACGGTAAAAGATATTCGCCGGGCACTGATTGATGCGGACGTGAATTTCAAAATTGCCAAAGAATTTACCGAAAAAGTAAGGGATAAGGCAGTAGGTGAAAAGGTAATCAATGCCATCAGTCCGGGTCAGCTGATGGTAAAAATTGTAAAGGATGAACTGGCTGAACTGATGGGCGGACAGGAAGCCGAATTTACCCTGACCGGGAATCCATTGGTAATACTGATTGCAGGTTTACAGGGAAGTGGTAAAACAACCTTTACCGGTAAACTGGCCCATTACCTCAAAACCAAAAAAGGGAAATCGGTACTGCTGGTTGCTGCGGATATTTACCGCCCTGCGGCCATTGACCAGTTGACGGTGTTGGCAGAACAGGTGGGCGTTTCCATTTATAGTGAACGGGAAAATAAGCATGCCACCAAAATAGCCCTCAATGCCATTAAGGAAGCGAAAGCGACCAATAAGAATGTGGTCATCATCGATACTGCCGGCCGTTTGGCCATTGATGAGGCCATGATGAATGAAGTGGCTGATATCAAAACGGCTGTTAAGCCTGCAGAGATATTGTTTGTGGTTGATGCCATGACGGGTCAGGATGCTGTTAATACGGCCAAGGCATTTAACGATAGGTTGGATTTTACAGGCGTGGTATTGACCAAGCTTGATGGTGATACCCGTGGTGGTGCGGCCCTGTCTATCAAATACACGGTTAACAAACCCATTAAGTTTGTGAGTAGCGGGGAAAAGATGGATACCCTGGATGTATTTTATCCTGACCGTATGGCCCAGCGGATTTTAGGTATGGGAGATATCACTTCTCTGGTAGAAAAAGCCCAGGAACAATACGATGAGGCAGAAGCGCGGAAACTGGAAAAGAAGATTCGTAAAAACAAGTTCGATTTCCAGGATTTCATGGATCAGTTGCAGCAAATCAAAAAAATGGGTAATCTGAAAGACCTGATGGGGATGATTCCCGGGGTAGGTAAGGCGATTAAAGATGTGGATATTAATGATGCGTCATTCAAAGGCATTGAATCCATGATCAGTTCCATGACCCCCTTTGAAAGAGCCAACCCGGATGCACTTACCCCTGGCAGGAAACTGAGAATTGCGAAAGGCAGTGGGAAAGACATTGCAGAAGTGAATGCTTTTATGAAGCAGTTCGAACAGATGAAACAAATGATGAAAATGATGAATAATATGCCCATGAAGGGGTTCCCTGGCATGAAAGGAATGCGTAAATAGGCAGGAATTGCCATCATTTTTGAAAAAATCTAAAGAATTTGCCCTCATGTAACCCGGTTTCTAATGGTTTAGGGGCTGTTTTATTGATAAAGTAACAAATCCTTTACAGACAAACTTGGCAGAAACCCCTTTTCGCATTAATTTTGTCGCCTGATTATTCTTAGTCAGATTAACCAATTTTTTAACGCCTTTAAATTTCTATTTAAGATGGCAGTCAAAATGAGATTACAAAGACACGGCAGTAAAAAGCGTCCGTTCTACTTTATTGTAGTAGCCGATGCCCGTGCACCAAGGGATGGAAAATTCATCCAGAAAGTGGGAACTTACAACCCACTTACCGTACCAGCAACTATCCAGTTAGATCGTCAGAAAGCACTGGAGTGGTTGAACAAAGGGGCACAACCCACTGATACTGTACGCCGAATCCTTTCATTTAAGGGAGTATTGTACCTGAAGCACCTGTTAAGGGGTGTTAAGCTGGGGTTATTTGATGAAGCCGCTGCCATGACCAAATTCCAGGAATGGCATAACGAGCATGAAGTAACTGTTTCACGTCGTTCTGATGAACACAAGAAAAACCAGCGTGCCAAAAAGGTGTATGTTCCTGTTGTGAAAAAGGTAGAAGTAAAAGAAGAAGCTCCGGTAGCAACTCCTGTTGAAGCGCCAACTGAAGCACCAGCTGAAGTATCTTCTGAAGCAGCCGAAGGAACAGCGGAAGCTTAAAAGAAAAAAAAGTATTCTTTTATAAGGGCCCGGAATGAAAATTCCGGGCCCTTTGCTTGTCTGTAGTAAAGTATTGTAATTTGCAACCTATGAACGAGTATATTCATGTAGGCCGTATTGTGGCTGGATTTGGGTTAAAGGGCGAAGTAATCCTGAAGCATGCGTTGGGTAAAAAAACCACGCTGAAAGGAGTGGACACTATTTTTGTGGAAGAAAACAAAGGAAGTTACCTGCCCTATTTTGTGGAATCTTCCAAAGCGAAAGACCATGAAGAAACCTACGTAAAACTGGAATCCATAGATACCCGTGAGTCAGCTAACCGGCTCACTACCCGGAACGTCTGGTTACTGGATCCGGATTTTAGAAAACTAGCCGGTAAATCGGCGCCCATCTCCTTATTGGGGTACCAACTTTTGTGTGAGGAGGGCAACCTTGGTCCCATTGAGGAAGTAATAGAACAACCCCACCAGGTATTGTTAAGGATAAGCCTGGAAGGCAAGGAAGCCCTGATTCCCCTGCATGCAGAAACCCTTCAGAAAATTGACCATACCAGAAAAGAAGTAAGGGTGGTACTTCCGGATGGATTATTGGATGTATACCGTTAAAAAATTATTGCGTGACTAACAGGAAACAATTCTCCTATGAGCTAACTGTATTGCCTGAGCACCTTGATGCTACGGGCCATGTTAACAATGTAGTGTACGTCCAGTTTTTACAGGACATTGCCCACAAACACTGGAACAGTATTGCAGAAGCGGATATAGATGAAAATCAAATATGGGTGGTGCGAAAGCATGAAATTGAATATTTGGCTCAGGCTTTTTTACATGACCGCTTCTTAATCAGAACCTGGACAGGCAATCATACCGCAGTTACCTGGAACCGGCATTGTGAAATCCTGCGAATAACGGATCAAAAAAAAATCATTTCCTCTGTGAGTGCCTGGGTATTGGTAGATAAATTGACTAACATGCCGCAACGCATTAAGGAAAACCTGTTGCACAGATTCGATTGATTTTTTGGCATTCGTCTTTTATTCTTGCCATACATATAAAAAAACTAGATTAACTTACTTATATAGGGCAGCGAATTGGGGTTAATAAGGGTCAAGTAAGGTATAATTATTAGCCATCCCGTCAATTTTGTGTCCATTGTCTATAAAACTGTGTGAGGAGGCATTATAAATGCCAAACAAATTTTCATTATCCCTATCCTGATAGCCATGAATTTCTTTACCATTAGGAAATGCAAACATTTTCGGAAAAAGAGTATATTTTTTTTCCTCCTTGTATTGTCTTTCAGCAATAATTATGGCCAATCAATAAGTGTTTGCAGTGGAAATACTTTCAACTATACCAAACCCAATTCAGACAACAGTATTACCTATACCTGGACCAGTCCGGCCATTCTGCCCAATAATGGTGCTATAACCGGGGGGAGTGCGCAAACCACCGGGCAGAGTTCTGTTTCACAAGTGTTGGTCAATACCACCAATTCACCCGCAACAGCAACTTACGCTGTAACCACTTCCGATAATAATGTATTTAACCTGATTGTAACGGTGTATCCCTTACCGAAACTAACTTCTTCAGTTACCCCGCCTTCTATTTGCAGCGGAACTACTTTTAATTATGCTCCCACAAGCAGCACCCCCAATACTTTTTATAGTTGGAGCAGGATTGCAGTGGCAGGCATCAGTAATGCGGGTGGTTCCGGTGCTGGGAATGGCGATCCCAATGAAGTGCTTGTGAATACAACCATTAATGCGGTACCGGTAACCTATTCTTACACGCTTACTGCCAATGGATGCTCAAGGGGTAATCAGGAAATTATTGTTAATGTTAATCCCGCACCTATTTTGAGCAGCAGCCTTACCCCGGCAGCCATTTGCAGCGGTACCAATTTTAATTATACACCTACCTCTCCCAATGCAAATACTTTTAGCTGGACGAGGGCTGCAATAGCAGGAATCAGTAACCCGCCCGGTTTCAGTAATGGGAACCCAAATATCAGTGAAGTTTTGGTCAACACTACCCTAAACCCGGTTGCAGTGAATTATGTATATACATTTTCAAATAATTCGTCTAATTGTTCCTCTGCCAATCAAACCATTTCTGTGGTTGTGAATCCGGTACCCAGTGTAACCCCCCAGGTGGTCACCGCATCCTGCAGTGGTAACAGGTTTATTTCCTCTCCTTCCAACGTTCCCAATAATACATTGTATACCTGGACAACCCCTGCCATGTTAACATCAGGAACACCCATTACCGGTGGTTCTGCCGTTTCTGCTGGTCAGTTATTTATTGGCCAGGCATTAACCAATAACAGTGCCTCCCAGGAAACTATCCAGTATAGGGTTACACCGCAATCAGGAGCCTGTACGGGAGGAAATTTTTTTGTAGATGTAACCGTTAATACCACCACCAACTCCACGGCAGTTTTAAAAAATACCAATCCCAATCCCATTTGCAGCGGCGCCCAGTTTACTTACCTGCCGGAAAGTGCCACCAGCAACAGTTTTACCTGGAAGCGGTTTTACAATGCTAACATCAGTCAGGGTGTAAGTAATGGTACGGGTTCCGTATCCGAAATATTAACCAATAATTCCCTGATACCGGTTACCGTGTACTATGCTTATACCCTTACTACCACCAATAATTGTAAGAATACGGAACTGGTGGCTGTTTCTGTGAACCCCCCCACCATTTTAAGTTCCACCCTTACACCGGTAGCTATTTGCAGCAACACTATTTTCGCCTATAATCCTTCGAGTATCACACCGGGTACCAATTATAGCTGGACCCGGGCCTCCGTTACCGGCATCAGTAATGCAGCAGGAAGCGGAACAGGGAGTCCCAATGAAGTACTCGTCAACATTACCACCAATCCCATTACGGTGAATTACAATTATTTTTTAAATACACCGGATGGTTGTACCAATAACCAAACGGTAAGTGTTCAGGTAAATCCCACACCACCGCTGAGCAGTAGCTTTAACCCTCCCGCAGTGTGCAGTGGCAGTAGTTTTAATTACATTGCCCAATCAACCACCAGTGGTGCTTCTTTTAACTGGAGCAGGGCAACGCTTCCTGCCATTAGTAATGGTGCAGGCTCGGGGTCGGGAAGTAATATCTCTGAAATATTGGTGGATACTACGGTTTCTGCTGTTACGGTAAACTATGTAGTTACTGTTTCTGCCAATGGTTGTTCCAATAACCAGGTTGTTTCAGTTGTTGTGAATCCTACTCCCAAGGTATTTAACCAAACCCTGAATGCCTGCAGCAATAGTACCCTCAGCATTAGCAACCTCAATGTGCCTGCAGGTACCCAATATACCTGGGCAGCACCCACCATTAGCCCCGTGGGTTCGGTATCCGGTGGATCTGCACAGGCTGTGTTACAAAATACTTTCAGCCAGTTGCTGGTTAACCAGACATTGAATCCGGCAACGGCTACTTATCTGGTAACGCCCAAAGCTGGTGCCTGTTCGGGAAGTTCATTTACGCTTATTGCTAATGTAAATCCCATTCCCATCATTGCTGATCAGGTACTGGCGCCCATTTGCAGCGGGGTATCTTTTAGTTTTGCCACAGGCAATGTGCCAACCGGAACAACTTATACATGGAGTAGTCCATTGCTAACACCTGCCAACAGCCTGATAGGGGGAAGTGCACAACCTATCAGTCAGTCCTCCATCAGCCAGTTATTGAGCAGTACCAATAACCTGGCCAATACAGCGGTTTATACGGTAACACCCGCTGCCAATGGCTGTCCGGGTAATACCTTTACGTTAACAGTTCCTGTGAATCCGGTTGCTGCTATCAACAATATTGCAGATACCATTTGTTCCACTGCCTCCTTTACCATCGCCCCTTCCAATGTGCCATCCAATACTGCCTACACCTGGACTACTCCTTCCAGTTTTCCTTTTGGATCCATCATTGGCGGCAGTGCACAAACACAACCTGTTTCCACTCTATCACAAACTTTAATCAATACCACCAATGCAACGGGACAGAACGTGTATACCGTTTCCCCAGTGTCCGGAAATTGCAAAGGACCTGATTTTACACTCACCATAACTGTAGGCGTAAACCTTCCCTTTACGGCCAACCAAAGTGGACTCATTTGCAGCGGTACTACCTTTGACCTTACACCGGTTACTTCCCGGCAGGGAACTACCTATACATGGAGTGTGCCCAATATCACACCACCGGGATCAGTACTGGGAGCGAGCGGGGTTTCTTTACCACAGGTTTCAGTAAGCCAGACATTACAAAATCTTACTGATGTAACGGATACGGTAGTGTATACAGTACTTCCCTTTAATACGGGTTGCCGTGGAAATATATTTACGGCTACCGTAAGGGTGTTGCCGGTACCCAAAGCAGTGATTACAGGTAAAAATGAAATCTGCCGGTATCCCTTTGATACAATTACCCTCAATTTTAAAGGACAGTCACCCTGGAGTTTCAATTTTAGTAATGATACAGCAAAAGGTACGATTACGGGCATTACAGCTTCTCCTTATCAATGGGTTGTTCCGGCAGTTCCCGCAATACCCTCCAGAAGTTTGCGCATTTCTAATATCAGGGATGCCGTATGTTTTAACACAAAAGATACCCTGACATTTGTACAAAAAGTAAACGCTTTACCCATTGCCACCATAACATCCTTACACGGAAATTATATTTGTAACAATATCCGTGATACCCTCATTGCACGGTCACTTACAAGAGATACCGTAAGTTATCAATGGAACAGGGATGGCTCAATTTTAACGGCTGCCACCAAAGACAGTCTGGTTACCTTGCTACAGGGCTTATACAATGTAACCTTAACCAATCAGTTTGGTTGTAAGGATACAGCTTCCGCACCTTATCCGATGGCTGTTATTAACCAGCCAGTCATCAAATTCAGTCTGGATTCCTATTGTATTGATAGCCTGATTCAATTCACCAACCTTACCGATACCTTTTCTATTGGTAAGGTTCAATGGAAATGGGATTTTGGGGACAATGATACCAGCAATAGTTTTCATGCCAGTCACCTGTATACCAGGGGTGGTAATCATCGTTTATCCCTGACTGCTAACCAACAATATTGTCCGGCCAATTTGAATATAGTGCAGGGATTACTGGACATTCAGGTGCCTGTACCGGGACTTACCCTGCCTTCTGTGAGTGCCTACCAGTCAGTGAGTACGCCACTTTCTGTACGCAGCCTGGCGGGCTATCGTTACCAGTGGACCCCCGGCAGAGGATTAGACCGGTCTGATAGTTCTTCGGTAAATTTTAATCTATCGGCTACACAGCAGTATATCATTAAACTCATTTCACCAGGAAGTTGTATAACCCGGGATACCCTTTTGGTAAGGGTATTTGATGATAAAACATTGGATATTTTTGTTCCCAAATCCTTTACACCCAACAGGGATGGTGTGAATGATATTCTCTATCCCTATTTAACCGGTATCAAACAATTTCAGTATTTCAAAGTGTTTAACCGTTTTGGTAAATTACTTTTTGAGACCAGAAATCCTGATACGGGATGGGATGGAAGATTTAATGGTACTGACCAGCCCATGGGTATTTATATCTGGTTTTCGGAAGGCATCAATAACGATGGAACCATTGTTCAACGAAAGGGCCAAACACTATTATTGCGATGAGGAAATTTTCAAATATTGCCAGAATTTACCGGCAAGGAACCTTATTACTGGCCCTATGCTTTCTGTGCCAGTCAAAACTGTTTGCACAAGACCCGGTCTTTTCCCAATTCTATTCTTCTCCCTTAAGTGTGAACCCGGCTTTAGCAGGCAATGGCATGGCAGATTGGCGGATTGTGGCCAACCGGAGAAGCCAGTGGGTGGGTGAAGGACTCGACCCGCTGACAACCACTTCCCTTTCTTTTGATGGCAAACTTTTCAGACAGGGCGGGAAAGAGGCTAATTATATTGGCGGCGGATTATTGTTTCTGCAGGACAGAGGATTGTCCGGCGCCTATACCAGTAATTCATTTCATTTTATTGGCAGTTCGCATGTAAGCCTTGATGATATTGATACACATGGTCTTTCAATAGGCCTTGGCGGTTCCTATTCAAGCACTATGATTGATTTTGCACAGCTCAGTTTTTCGCAGCAGCTAACCTCATCCGGTTTCAACAGAACACTGCCCACCAGTGAACCCTACCTAATGAATATCAAGCCCTACTTTTCCATGTTTGCCGGGATAACCTATACCTATACAGGCGATAATGACAATTTTGATATTGGTGTTTCCGGATACCGGTTTGTGAAGACCAGTCGTTCTGCCCTGAATGATCGGGACCAGGTAGATCCACCCAGGTATAATTTTCACGCAGACTATCAAACCTACCTTAGTCCGAGAACAGTATTTAATACCAATGCCATTTATGTGCTGGAAAGTAATAGTAACTCCTACACTGTCGGCGTTAATTTTGGCAGGATACTGGATGAGTCAGATCAACCCTCCGTTTTAAATGCAGGACTGTGGTACCGCGGTGGTGAGGCGTTGATTCCCTATTTAGGTATGGTATATCAAAACCTGCAATTCGGATTTACTTACGACATTAATATTTCTCCCTCTTCAGGAAATGCTTCAGGATTAAAGACCTATGAACTCTCACTGGTCTTTCGGTCACCCCAAAAAAGACAAAACCTGATACCCTGTCCGTGGCGATAAATTTTTATATAATCAGTTAACAGTTATGAAAACCAGGAAGCATTTCCTGTTTGCTATGTTTTGTAACTTCACACGAGATGCATTCCCCCCAACGCTATATTGCTCATTTCGACCTCGACTCTTTTTTTGTCAGTGTGGAGGTTTTGCATGACCCTACCCTGAAAGGGAAAGCAGTGATAGTGGGAGGATCCCGCGACAGGGGTGTGGTTACTACCTGCAGCTATGAGGCCAGGAAATTTGGTGTACGCAGTGCCATGCCCATGAAAACCGCCATGCGCTTATGTCCGCATGCCATCCTGGTAAGGGGTACCAGGGGTGAATACAGCAGGTATTCCCGATGGGTTACAGATATTATCGCCGCCAAAGCCCCGCTTTTTGAGAAGGCTTCTATCGACGAATTCTATATTGACCTGACTGGGATGGATAAATATTTTGATCCTTTGCAATGGACCATTGATTTGCGAAAAGAGATTATCGATAAAACGCAATTACCGATTTCTTTCGGACTGGCCAGCAATAAAATGATAGCGAAAATTGCAACAGATGAAGCGAAACCCAATGGGTATTTATTTGTGCAACCGGGTATGGAAAAAGCTTTTCTGGCGCCCCTTCCCGTTAATAAATTTTCCGGGGTAGGCGAACAAACCTTCCGCACCTTACAGGAAATGGGTCTCCATACCATCCGGGATATCAGTGAAACTCCGGTAACCATATTGGAAAAGAAACTGGGAAAATATGGAGCAGATTTATGGAAGAAGTCGCAGGGGCTTCATTTCGGGGAAGTGCACCCTTACCACGAAGCCAAGTCCATATCCTGTGAGAATACTTTTGAGGAAAATACGGCTGACATCGATTTCCTGTTGAGTGAATTGGTACGCATGACGGAAAGGGTTGCTTATGAATTGAGACAGGATGAGAAATTAACAGGCTGTATAGCCGTAAAAATAAGGTACCCGGATTTCGAAACCACCTCCCGGCAAACCACCATTGATTATACTCTGCGGGATGATGAACTGATTCCGGTTGCGATTAGTCTTTTCGAAAAGTTATACCGGCAGGGAAAGGAGGTAAGACTCCTGGGTGTTCGTTTGAGTGAATTGACCAACCATGCTGTGCAGGGTAGTTTGTTTGACGATACAGGCAAAAAAAAGGAACTCTATAAAGCAATTGATGAAGTAAAGAATAAATTTGGAAAAGGGTTGCTCCAAAAGGCAAGGACAGTGCGGAAAAAGTAATGCGCATGATGCTACAGTCTTTATCCTTCAGGCAGGACTAAAAAATTCATTTTGTCAATCGATACTTTTCCGGTTTTGTGTTCGTCCGTTCAATCATTTTCCTGGCTTCAAGATCTAGTTTCACTGTTTCTCCATACCAGTGCACATTACCTTCAAAGCTGTCTTTCACTTTTTGGTGTAAAATCTCCATGAGTTCGGTATGGCTTAGCGCTTTCCCTTTCAGGATGCCCAGGATATTTTTTTTAATGACCTCATATTTTTCCAGCGAGATCTGTTTATTGGTTTTGCCCGGAAGCGGATGCAGGGTCTGGATGCGCTCTTCTTTCATGGGTAGGATATTATTTTGGGTTTATATATCCCTGTAAAAAGACAGGTTTACTGTAATTTTACATAACTATCATCGGTAGACATAATGAAATGAATACTTTTTGGTAAAGAAAACCAAGAACCGGGAAAAAAAAATAATACATTAGTCTACTAATTTAATAGGAAATACTTATTTTTGCCCTCTAAAATTGATTACATGAGTTTACAATTAGGGGATATAGCTCCCAATTTCAAGGCACAAACCACTGTCGGAGACATTGATTTTTACGAATATTTAGGTACCGGCTGGGGCGTTTTGTTTTCTCATCCGGCAGATTATACACCTGTTTGTACCACAGAACTGGGAAAGACGGCTTCCCTTCAGGAAGAATTTGCCAAAAGGAATGTAAAAGTGCTGGCTTTGAGTGTAGATCCACTTGATAAGCATATCGGATGGGTGAATGACATTAATGAAACCCAGCACGTAACGGTAGGTTTTCCGATTATTGCAGATGAGGATAAAAGTATCGCCAATACCTATGGTATGATTCACCCCAATGCATCAGAGACTTTTACGGTAAGGTCACTTTTCATCATCGGGCCTGATAAAAAAGTAAAGCTGATGATTACTTACCCTGCTTCTACCGGAAGAAATTTTGTAGAAGTATTACGGGTAATAGATTCCTTACAGCTAACCGCCAATTACAGTGTGGCTACACCTGCCGACTGGAAAGAAGGGGAAGACGTGATTGTGGTTCCGGCTGTTAGCACAGAGGATGCCCTTAAAAAATTTCCAAAGGGACTGAATGTTGTAAAGCCCTATTTGCGCTATACACCCCAGCCCAATAAATAGTTAAGGTTGATTTTTCATTTGTAAGCTCCGGTTATCCAACCGGGGCTTTTCTTTTTTACGAATGAGGGGAACTAAGTACCTTAACGAAAATATTATTTATGAGAAAAATATGCTTCTCGCTGCTCTCTGTCTGCCTGGTGTTGATGGCTTCGGCACAACGAACCCTGATTCATTGCGGGCAACTGGTGGATGTCCGCAATCTTCAGATACAAAAAGAGATGACCATCATTTTGGAGGGAAACAAGATCCTGGGTGTGGAAAGTGGCTACCTGTCACCGGCCACCGGCGACAAACTGATTGCCTTGAAGAATAAAACGGTAATGCCCGGTTTGATTGATATGCACGTACACCTGGAGAGTGAAACCAATCCCAATAATTACCTGAATGGGTTTACCTGGAACCCGGCTGATTATGCTTTCCAGTCGGTGGTATTTGCTGAAAAAACACTGATGGCAGGTTTTACTTCTGTTAGGGATTTGGGTGGCAGCGGAGCCAATATTTCTCTTCGCAATGCCATCAACAAAGAATGGGTGAAGGGGCCGAGGGTGTATACAGCGGGCAAATCCATTGCCACCACCGGGGGCCATGCAGACCCCACTAACAATTACCGCAAAGACCTGATGGGTGATCCCGGACCGAAAGAAGGGGTGGTGAATGGGGTAGCGGATTGTGCCAAAGCAGTACGGCAACGGTATAAAGAAGGATCTGACCTGATTAAGATAACCGCCACCGGCGGAGTATTGAGTATGGCTAAGGATGGCAGCGGGGCACAGTTTACAGAAGAAGAAGTAAAAGCCATTGTGGCCACAGCCAAAGATTATGGATTTAAAGTAGCTGCCCATGCCCATGGTGCAGAGGGGATGAAACGGGCTATTTTAGGAGGCGTAAATTCCATAGAACACGGCACGTATATGAGTGAGGAAGTAATGGAGTTGATGAAACAAAAAGGCACCTACCTGGTACCTACGATTATTGCAGGAAAGTCTTCTGCTGACTCAGCAAAGAAGCCGGGCTATTATCCTGAAATAGTAAGGGCCAAAGCCTTGGTAGTGGGCAATTTTATCCAGGCCACTTTTGCCAAAGCGTATAAGGCCGGCGTAAAAATTGCTTTTGGAACCGATGCAGGGGTATTCGCACATGGCAAAAACTGGATGGAATTTGTGTACATGACGGAAGGGGGAATGCCCATACTGGAAGCGATACGTTCAGCCACGCTCAATGCGGCAGACCTCCTGGGCGACGATCGTTTGGGGTTGATAGAAAAAGACAAACTGGCTGATATCATTGCCGTTGACGGAGACCCAACCAAAGACGTAAACAGTATGGGAAGGGTTAGTTTTGTGATGAAAAACGGAGTTGTGTATAAGAACCAGTAAGCCCTTATCAGGCTTTCCATTTTCTTAATTGCTGTAACACTGCCCGAAGGTCTTTTGGGACCTCAGCTTCTAATGTATATTTTTCGTTTTGAAAAGTAAACTGAAGTACATGGGAGTGCAGCGCCAGCCTGGAAAGTATCGGTCGTTCCGTTTCAGCTGATTTGGCCAGTTTAAAATTCCGCTTAAAAGCAGATAACAGCACCGGTTTGGGATCTCCGTAAATTTCATCGCACACTATGGGGTGTCCAATATGTTGCATATGAACCCTGATCTGGTGTGTGCGCCCGGTATGTATCCTGAATTTTACCCATGAAAACAAGCGAAAGGGTTCTATCACTTCATAATCGGTAAGGGAAGCTTTGCCTTTTGCATGGGTAAGCATTTTAGTGGCTTTGCCCGGGTGTTCCATGATAGGGGCATCAATACTTCCTTTGGGAGTCATGATATCTCCATAGACCAGCCCCACATAGTATTTCTCCATCTCACGGCCTTCAAATAAAACCGATAGTTCTTTGTGACTTTCCTCTGTTTTGGCAAAAACAATGATGCCGCTTGTATTCCGGTCCAGCCGGTGAACGGTATAAATGCTGCCATACTTTTCTTTCAGCATATCCTTCAGCGAAATTTCCTTTCCCATCCTATCGGGAATGCTTAATAAACCGGATGGTTTATTGATGGCTACAAAATGGTCATTTTCGAAAAGGATAGCAATATGCATAAAATATACCGGTGATTTATTAAAGGCAGAATGGCGAATAAAAACATGAATGATGCCTGTTAAATATCAGCGTCTTTATTCTTCCGGAGGAATGATTTGTTCATGAATTTGAGGAGCCTTACTTCCTTCTCCTGCAAAAAACGCCATTTACCCCTCTCTACATTTTTCTTGGTCAGATTGGCAAACATAACCCTGTCGAGGGTTTTTACTTCGTAGCCCAGGTGTTCAAAAATTCTCCTAACGATGCGGTTCCTGCCACTATGAATTTCTATGCCCACAACCGTTCTTTCTTTGGGGTCTGCATAGCCTACCACATCTGCTTTAACGGTGCCGTCCTCCAAAGTAATACCGGCGAGAATGGCTTCCATGTCTTTTTTGGATACCGGTTTATCCAAAGTAACCTCATAAATTTTCTTTACTTCAAAGGATGGATGGGTAAGTTTCTGCGCCAGTTCCCCATCGTTGGTCATGAGTAATACGCCCGTGGTATTTCTGTCGAGTCTGCCCACAGGGTAAACCCTTTCAGGAGTGGCTTGTTTCACCAGGTCCATCACTGTTTTTCTGCCCTGTGGGTCATTGGAAGTGGTGATGAAATCCTTGGGTTTATTCAATAAAATATATACAGCGTTTTTCTGCAGATATACCTGTTTCCCTTTTACCAATACCTTATCCATACCCGTGACTTTGTATCCTGGTTCGAAAACCTTGTCGCCATTAACCGTCACTTTACCCTCTTTTACCAGTTCTGCTGCTTCTCTCCGGCCACATACACCTGCATGGGCAATGAACTTGTTAAGGGGCATGAGATCAGTGACCGGGTTGGGGGTTTGGGGTTTGGAGTTTGGGGTTTGGGGTTGGGTGTTTGAAGTTGGGTGTTTGGGGTTTTCGCTCCTTCCTTTCCTGGGTGAGGGGGTATTTTTGGAAACGGGAGCATCTGAAGGGATTCCCCTGGCTTTTTCAATTTTCTTTTTCCGGAGTTCTTCACCTGCAGCGCGTGCTTCAGTCTTAATTCTTTTCTTTTCCTGACGGAAAGCCTCTTTTACAGCACTTCCTTTTTTCTGGTTGGCAAACTTGTCAAAGTTGTCGGTACGTTGTTTTTTCATATAGGTATTTAATGCTGTTTTGCAACAGGAACGACAAAGATAACCAAAAAAAAGGAAGCGGAAAATAGCCGCTTCCTGCACCTGTTAAACGTAATGATGAAAATTATTTGACATTTTCTGACTTCACCCCTCTTTTACCGCCTTTTCTACCCGCCTTCATTTTTTCCAGTTGCTCAGGGGTAAGTATGGATTTCAAATTTTCTTTTTGTTGCCGGGAAATATTTTTCACCTGCTCTTTTTTCTGTACCTCTGTCAATGATTTATCTTCTTTAATGGCTTTCATTTTTGATTGCATAGCTGTCCTGCTTTCCTGCAAACGGCTTTGCTGGTCTGTTGTCAGGTCAAGTTTTTTCATGAACTTATCCCTGTTCCCGTTCTGTTGACCATCTCTCTGTTTTTGCCTGTTGACGGCCATTTGTTTTTGCTGGTCTGCTGTAAGCAGCGACTGCATTTTTTCGTGCTGTTCTTTTTTTAGTGCAGCAGTTCTTGTCTTCAGTTCTTCGGCGCTGATATTCTTGTCGTTCTTTAGCGCTGCTGATTGTTTTTGAAAATTTTCCTTCAACGATTTTGCTGCTGTCTTTTGCGCATCTGTAAGTGATACATTGCGCATACCCTTTTCGGTGTGCTTTCCTTTTTGGCGCTGGTGTATGCCGCCACTTTTTATGGCAGTAGCCGTATCGTTGTTTTTTTGTGCTTCCAGGCTACCCGCCATTAATAACAGGGAAGCAGCAGCCATCCATATTTTTTTCATAGTATTTAAGTTTAGTTCTCTCCTAAGACCCTGTGTTACAAACCCGGTTTAATAATCCTGTGGAAAACAATTGTTAAAAAGGGCATTACAGTACAACCCCTTCAGAGTCGGATAGGTAACACAAAGGCCCAAAAGGCAGATGGGGCTCTCGAATGGGGGTTACTGTTTTTCTTTGTTGGCAAGTTGTCCGCAGGCGGCATCAATATCCTTGCCCCGGCTGCGTCTCAGCCTTGCATTCACTTTTCCCGCATCGAGTAATTGCATGAAATTTTGAACGGATTCTTCATCCGGTTTGGAAAAGCGGAATGCATCAATGGGGTTGTATTCAATGATGTTTACGAGGTCTGCCGGAATCTGGCGGTAGACTTTGATGAGATCTTCTGCATCCTTCTCAGAATCATTCAAATTTTTGAATAAAATGTATTCAAGGGTAATTTCGTTGCCCGTTTGTTTGTAGAAATAATTGAGTGCTTCAATCAGTACTTTGATATTGTTGCTTTCATTGATGGGCATGATTTCATTCCGCTTGGCATCATTGGCTGCGTGGAGTGAAAGGGCCAGTTTAAAACGTACCTTATCATCTCCCAGTTTTCGGATCTGTTTGGCAACGCCTGCGGTGGAAACAGTAATTCTTTTGGGACTCATGAACAATCCATCTTCGGCCGAAATGCGTTCTATGGCTTTGAGCACATTGGCATAATTCATCAATGGCTCACCCATACCCATAAAAACAATGTTCGATAATTTCTTGTCGTAAGAACTTTCACTTTGCTGGTTAATCAATACTACCTGGTCATAAATTTCATCGTAAGTAAGGTTTCTTTTGCGGTCCATGTAACCGGTTGCACAGAATTTACAACTCAGGCTGCAACCTATCTGGGAAGAAACACAGGCTGTTTTTCTTTCATCGGTGGGTATCAATACGCCTTCTACCAAATGGTTGTCAAAGGTCCTGAAACGGCTCTTGATGGTACCGTCACTGCTGAACTGGGTTGCGTCAACCCGTAAAGCGGGTAACGTAAAATCTGCTGCCAGCCTTGCCCTCAATTCCTTACTCAGGTTACTCATGGCATCAAAACTGTGAGCATGTTTTTGCCAGATCCATTCATGTACCTGCTTGACGCGGAATTTCTTATCGCCAATAGAGGCAAAATAAGCTTCCAAATCAGGGATACTCTGGTGACGTATATTGGGTAAAGGGGCATTCATACCGCAAAGATACTCCTGTAGTACCTTTTTTCTGCCTTTGTTTGCACAAGCCGGTAACCTTCAAAGGCCCTTCGGGTATTTTTGTACCACAAATTCTATCTTGCGTTCCAATTTGCTAAAATCTTAGTATGAATACTTGCTATATAATTGATGCAGTCAGAACCCCCATTGGCCGCTATGGCGGTAAGTTGAGCAGTATACGGCCCGATGACATGCTTACCCATGTGCTATCAGCCCTGCTGCAACGCAACCCGGATATTGACCCTTCCGCCATTGAAGACGTTATTGCCGGAGCGGCTAACCAGGCCGGAGAAGACAACCGGAATGTTGCCAGGATGGCTGCTTTAATGGCCGGACTTCCGGTTACAGTTGCCGGGAATACAGTAAACCGTCTCTGTGCCAGTGGTTTACAAGCTATAATGGATGCCGCAAGGGCTATCCAGTGTAATGAAGGGTTGCTGTATATAGCCTGTGGGGTGGAAAGCATGAGCAGGGCACCTTTCATTACCGCCAAGGCAGAGGGTGCATTCAGCCGAAAAGTAGAAACCTATGATTCTACCATTGGCTGGCGTTTTATCAACAAACAAATGGCAGAGATGTATCACCCCTATAGCATGGGTGAGACGGCTGAAAATGTGGCCCGCGACTGGAAAATTACGCGCGAGGAACAGGATGCTTTTGCCTTTGCATCACAGGAAAAATATTTTAGTGCATTAGCCGCCGGAAAATGGGATGCAGAAATAGCGGCGGTGGAAATGATCAGTGACCGTTTGATTACCTGGTTTAACCAGGACGAACATCCCCGCCAATCCACTCTTGAAAAGCTGGCATCCTTAAAACCGGCTTTTGCCAAAGAGGGTTCGGTAACCGCAGGGAATTCTTCCGGCATCAATGACGGCGCTGCAGCCATGTTACTGGCCAGCGAGGAGGCGGTGAAACTGTTTAACCTGCAACCCATTGCCAGGGTGGTAAGCATGGGTGTTGCCGGTGTGGATCCCGCCATTATGGGCATCGGACCCGTACCTGCCTCACAAAAAGCTTTGTTACGGGCAGGCATTTCGGTGAATGACCTGGGACTCGTGGAATTGAATGAGGCATTCGCCTCACAAAGTCTGGCCTGTATCAGGGAATTGGAACTGGATGCAACCAGGGTTAATGTTAATGGAGGATCTATTGCCATTGGGCATCCCCTGGGGTGCAGCGGTGTTCGCATTTCAACCACCCTCCTGCATGAAATGAACCGGGAAAAGGTCAAATATGGATTGGCAACCATGTGTGTAGGCGTTGGACAGGGTGCGGCTATTGTATATGAAGGCCTGTCCTGAACAGTTTATAATATAACGGTTAAAATATTGCTTAAAATTGCCTGAACCCAGGCAGCCATAGTATTATTCACCTATTTTGCAGAAAATATAAAGCTATATGAAAAAAGGGTTATTGCTCACTTGTTTAAGTTTGGTTATTGCATTGTTTGGGATGGCCCAGCAAACACCAACTCCTTCGGATGATTCCACCGTGGTGAAAGAATTAATAGGTAAATACACTTTTCCGGAAGGGAGTGTGATTGCGGATGTGACAGTTAATTTGGAGAATGGTGCACTTACTATGGCCTCTTCTGCCGGAGTATCTCCACTCGAAAAACAAAATGAGGACGTTTATACCATTGTCCAGTTTCAGGGTACAGCTAAATTTAACCGCAATAGTGATAAAAAGGTAGTGGGGGTTAGTATTGTGGCTATGGGTTATGTTTTGGAAGGAGTGAAAGTTTCTACATCAACCGTTGCCCAGGCAGTTCCACTTAGAAAGTAATCCTTTACCATTATTCCTGTAAATCATTTTGAAAGAGCCGGTACCTGCCGGCTCTTTTATTCGTAATAGGTTTCATCGAGGTGAAAAAGGCCATCCTCTTTTTTCCAATACCAGAATTTCTTTTTATAAATGATATAACTGCCCCTCGCCGTTTGACTGGCCAGCCGGTCGGGAATGTAAAAAACTCTCGGGGGCACCATTTTAAACCGGTATATCAAATTTTGACGCTGCGATGGCGTGTATGAGCGGGCAATTTTACGGAAATCCACATTTGCGGCTATATCGTCAGGAAGCGATGCTTTATGGGTAATGATTTCCCCTTTTTCATCAATTACAATCATGGGTCCCGGCAGGGCATCTGGCTTCGGGGGCGCGGGAATGGTGACCGGATTTTCGGGTTTTACTACCAGGGGTGTATTGGACACTGGTTCCGGTTTGGTATCGATATCTGTCTTTTGCAAAACATTTTTTGGTGCGGGGTACTTTGCAGGCACGGTTTTTCGGCTGCAAGACAGAAGAACCATTATTCCCAGTAAGAAAAGTATCGGGTATTTATTCATTACACTTATTTTAGGTGAATTGTATAAATACTGTGCCAATATTGCGTTAGGCAAAAGAAAAAGTAACCAGATCTGACTGGTCAATGCTTTTCTGATCACCATTTGACAAATTTTTTACCAAACAGGAACCTTGTTCCAGTTCTTTACTGCCAATTATTACTGCATAGGGAATCTTTTTTTTATCGGCGTATTTGAATTGCTTATCAAATTTGGCATTTTCGGGATACAGTTCGCAGGCGACTCCTTTTTCCCGTAACTGCCGCATGAGTGAGTAGGCAGCTTTGCCCTCTGCCTCTCCGAGGTAAAAAAACAGCACCCTTGTTCCTGCATGCACTTCCTCCGGAAAAAGGTTCAGTTCTTCCATCACATCATATATCCGGTCAACCCCAAAACTAATACCCACCCCCGGCACATCGGGAACTCCAAATAAGCCGGTAAGGTCATCATACCTGCCACCACCGCCGATGCTTCCCATTTTTACGCCATTGGCTTTCACTTCAAAAATAATACCCGTATAGTAATTGAGTCCGCGGGCAAGGGTGAAGTCGGTTTGGAGTTGGGCGTTGGGTGTTGAGGGTTGGAACTGCAGCAGGTAGGTTAGTTCCTCCATACCCTTACTAAAATTTTCGTTGTTCCCCATCAATTGCTTCAGGGTCGCCAATTTCTCTTCATTACTGCCTTCAATGGAGAGGTATTTTTCAATAAGGGTAACCTGGTCTGGCGTAAGCCCCTTGGCGGTCAATTCCTCTTTTACTTTATCCAGCCCAATTTTATCCAGTTTGTCGATGGCAATGGTGATATCCATCATTTTTTCCTGTCCGCCGCACAATTCAGCCAGTGCCGACAAAATTTTGCGGCTATTGATGTGGATAGTAACGGGTATGCCAAGCTGGTCAAAAACCTGGCTGTAAATGCCCGCCAGTTCCACTTCATTTAGTAAAGACCTGCTCCCTACCACGTCTGCATCACACTGGTAAAACTCTCTGTAACGGCCTTTCTGAGGCCTGTCGGCCCGCCATACGGGTTGAATCTGGTACCTTTTGAACGGGAGGGTAAGTTGTCCATAATTCATGGCTACATACCGGGCAAAGGGGATGGTCAGGTCATAGCGAAGGGCCCTTTCCGTAATACCTTTGGTATTTTTTCCGGCCAGCACTTTATTGAAATCATCCCTGAGTTGTTCCTCTTTTGCCGGGTTATCCAATCCGTTGTTCAGGATTTTAAAAATCAGCTTATCTCCCTCTTCGCCATATTTGCCCATCAGGGTATCCAGGTTTTCCATAGCGGGTGTTTCCAGCGGTTGAAATCCATATAGCTCAAATACCTTTCGGATAGTTTGAAAAATATGGTTACGCTTGTAAACAGTGGCAGCGTTAAAATCTCTGGTTCCTTGGGGTAATCCGGGTTTACTCATGAAAAGTCGGGATAAAAGTTTTGTTTTTTACAGGGCTGAAAAGTACAATAATAACTATAAAAACCAGCTTCAAGCTGAATGGTGGTTGCTGATGATAGTATCACATGCCCGGCTGATAAGCCCGAATACAGCTACAAAATCCTTTTCTGTACCATACCAGGGGTCGGGTACTTCTCGGTTTTCATTTGGGTATAATTCATCAAGCAGTAAACAAACTTTACTGGCATTCCACAGTGGGCCACTGATTCTTTGCACTTCGGCATAATTAGCTTCATCCATCACATAAATCTTATCGAATACCCGCATATCCTCCGGTACAAATTTTCTTCCCTGCTGACCAGAGATGTCTATTCCATTTTGCAGTGCCACTTTTTGGGACAATATATGCGGTTGTTCTCCAATATGATACCCACCTGTTCCTGCGCTGTCGATAAACCAGTCAAAACCGGCTTCCTTTGATTTGTGCTGAAGAATGCCTTCCGCTAATGGACTCCTGCAGATATTTCCCAAGCATACCATCAGAATTTTCATCTGGCAAAGATACTCTGCAACAACGATTTCGGCATACCCGGCTGCTGGTAAATCAATTAGCTACTGCTAACAGTCATTAGTATACTGGTATAAATCGTTTATGGAATTGCATTGTCAACTGCATCTCATTGTTAAACAGGGGAGTTGTTAAAAAAATGCAAACCAATTTTGTTCGGAACAAATAAAATTATTGCCTAAATTGCCCATCCGGCTTAACTGACATAGTAATGGAAAAGGAAATGGATGAAAAAAAGCGGAAAGGTTATTACCTGATGAGGATGACCTATGATTTAACAATGTCGCTTTTGGTGTTGGGCATGGCCGTAGTTATGCTTTTCGCCGAAAAGTTAAAAATAGAACAAATCATTGCAGTAGACATTACATTCCGCTACTTATTCGGTTCCATTTGCCTTTTATACGGAGGATTCCGTTTGTACAGGGTAATAAAGCGGGATTATTAAAATGAGGGGATCTGTTTTATATTGTTTATTGTGTATGGGTATATTTTTGGTTTCCTGTGGATCAAATAATGGGAAGGCTGATAACAGAGATACGCCGGAAAAGGGCTCTATATCCATAAGTGTGGATGAAAGTTTTAAACCGGTTATAGAAGAACAGTTAAAAGTATACCGTGCTTCCTTTCCCAAAACGTCAATCAATGTTTCCTATAAATCAGAAGCCGCCTGTTTCAGGGATCTGCAATCAGACAGCACCCGTATGATACTTGTGGCAAAAGGGCTGGATGAGAAAGAAGCTGAATATTACCAAAGCCTGATTTCTTTCAAACCCCAGTATGGAGTTCTTGCTTACGACGCGATAGCGGTTATTGTAAACAGGTCAGCAAAGGATAGTGTGTTTACCATGGCACAGATAAAGGATATACTCAGCGGTAAAAACAATATTACAGCCGTGATGGATGGGAAAAATGCTACCAGTACCGTGCGATTCCTGCAAGACAGTGTTTTAAAGGGCAAGCCTTTCGGAACCAATGTAGTGGCGGCTGAAAATAGCGAGAAAGTAGTTGATATTGTATCCGGAAACCCTCAGGTAATCGGATTTGTTGGGTTAAGCTGGGTAGGAGATATGTATGATACAAACCAGCAGGCGCAACGCAAAAAGATTCGATTGGCGAGGTTGGAGTGTGTGGCTTGCCTGGAAAGAGGACTGTTTGCAAGCCCTTCTCAGGCAACTATAACGTTTGGAGAATACCCTTTGGCACGTCCCTTGTATTATATACTCAAGGAGAACGCACTTGGCTTAGGCACAGGCTTTATGAATTTTCTCTCCCTGGAAAGGGGACAGTTGATTTTCAGAAGGGCTTTCCTGGCTCCCGCAAAGATGGGGTTTAACCTTCGGCGCGGGAATATCAAAAATGCGGATTAACATTACTAATAAAAATTGAAAAATGAAGAAGACCTTTTCTCTTATGTTGACAGCGATGCTTGCTGCACAGTGTTTGATGGCCCAGATACCAGAGGGTATCAAATTCCTGAATTATGAAAAACCACAGAGTGCAAAAGAAGCATTTCAAAAGGCCTATGATGCGAATCCCAAAGACCCTCAAGCCATTTATTGGTTAGGTCAGGCTTTACTGGCTGCTGATGGAAGCGAACCTTCCCCCAAAAGCATTGCAGCTGCCAAGGCTCTTTACCAGAAAGGCCTCAACGAAATTGGTAGTGATCCCTGGATATTAGTGGGCATGGGACAGGTAGAAATACTGGAGAAGGGCGACATGAATTCTGTAAAACAGAAGTTTGAGCAAGCCATTACTGCTTCAACCCCTACTAAAGGAAGAAACAAAAACAAACCTGATCCGGATATCCTGAATGCCATCGGACGAGCCAATGCAGAAGTGCCCAGTAATATGGGTGACCACCTGTACGCCATTGAAAAATTGAAGCAGGCTGCCGAAATTGACCTGACCAATCCTAATATCATGATCAACCTGGGGATCAATTACCTCAAAATGGGTGGTGAAAACGGAGGAGAGGCCGTAAAAGCTTACCAGAATGCTTTATCCCGCGAACCGACGAATGCCAGGGCCTATTACCGGATAGGTAAGGTATACCAGAGTCAGAACAACAAAGACTTATTTGAGATGAACTTCAATAATGCTATTGTAGCTGACCAGAATTTTCCACCAGTATATTTTGCCTACTATACCTATTATGCCAATAAGGATGTGAATGTGGCTAAGGAGTATCTGGATAAATATGTAAAACTGGCTGATAATGATCCCACCACCAATTTATGGCAGGCCAACTACCTGTTTCTGGCCGGTAAAAACAGTGAGTCACTGGAGAAATTAAAAGAACTGGATGCAAAAGTAGGCTCTGTAAACATGCCAAAGATCGATGTGTTGTATGCTTATAACTATGACAGGCTTGGCGATTCTATCAAATCCAAAGAGTACCTGAACAAATATTTTGCCAATACCCCAACAGAAAAGATTGACCCGAGGGATTATGAACTGGCTATCACCGTATTTTCTAAATTTCCCGGCAGTGAAGCCCAGGCGGTTTCCTACCTGGAAAAAGCCATCAGTACCGATACTTCCAAGGTAAATAAGCTTAACTACATGGGACAGGCCGCAGACTTATATGGTAAGGCCAAAATGTACGGTGAGCAGTTGAAATGGTTACAAAAAGCACAGGCGTTAAAAGGCGGAGAACCCAGTGAGTTTGATTTTTATACCCTTACCAGTACTGCTTACAATGCCCAGGATTATAACCAAACAATCAAAATTGCCAAGCAATACATGATTGCATTCCCGGGAAAGCCCCAGCCATATGCCTTTTTCAAACGGGCTGCCCTGGCTTCCGACCCTGATACATCAACCGGTAGTGCCGCTATGCACCTGGTATACCTGGATTCTATTTATGCAGGACTGGACACCGCGAAATTCAAAAAAGACATCTTCCTTAACCAGTATTATATTCTGAACTATTACATAAAGCGGATGGTTACCCTTAAAAACAGGGAAGACTTCAAAATTACCAGTGACGGAACCAAAACAGCCGTAGTGGACGAATACCTGGCTACCTGTCAAAAAGTGGTTGACGTTACGGATAGTATGATCAAAGCCTATCCGGACCCGACGGATGACAATAATAAATTTGCAACGGGTCTTAGGGAAGATATCCTGAAAAGGATCGACTATTACAGTAAACCACCTGTACCAACCAGGAAATCAGGTGGGTCTGGCGGCAATACAGCCGGCCCCAAAGACAAGAAATAATTTCATGAAAAACTCCCCATAATTGGGGAGTTTTTCTTTTATATCCCGCACAAGCTTATTTTTGCGGAAGAATTAACCTTATTCAATGAACTGGCTTTCAATATTATCAGACGCTAGCGCTGCAAATTCTGCCGAAAATTATTTTCCCATTGGTATCCAGCTACTTTTTGCAGCAGGATTCGTGGCATTTATGATCGGATTTTCTGCCTGGGTAGGTCCCAAACGTCAAACCAGTGATAAACTGGAAAATTTTGCCAGTGGTATTGAATCACATGGCAATGCCCGGCAACCCATGGCCATTAAATATTTTCTGGTCGCCATCCTTTTTGTACTGTTTGATGTGGAAGTAATATTTTTTTACCCCTATGCGGTTAATTTCCGGGAGCTGGGTTGGGATGGATTTGGGGCAGTTTTGATGTTTGTTGGCTTTTTCCTGGTAGGTTTTGTGTATATTATCAAGAAAGGTGCCCTCACCTGGGAGGATTAATTTGTTAATGGAAAGCATCCAGGTATTTGCAGAACCTTACACATGAATTGCTGTTATAAGATGGTCAGCAGCAGATTGCGTAATTTCAAAAAAATGTAGTGTATGTCACGTCCCGTTCGATTTAATATTCATCCGATAGAAGCAAAGATTAGTGATGCGGTTGCCGTAGCAGAAGCACCAGAGGGCTATGCCGGTGAAGGATTTTTTACTTCCAAACTCAGCGATGTGGTGGGCCTTGCCCGTAAAAATTCCCTTTGGCCACTTCCTTTTGCTACTTCCTGCTGTGGTATTGAATTCATGGCTACCATGGGTTCTCATTATGACCTTGCCAGATTTGGTTCTGAGCGTGTGGGTTTTTCTCCCCGCCAGTGCGACCTTTTGATGGTTATGGGTACTATTGCCAAAAAAATGGGTCCTGTTTTGCGCCAGGTATACCTGCAGATGGCAGAGCCCAGATGGGTAATAGCCGTTGGTGCCTGTGCTTCCAGCGGTGGAATATTCGATTCTTACAGTGTGCTCCAGGGCATTGACCAGGTGATTCCGGTTGATGTATACGTGCCTGGCTGTCCGCCCAGACCGGAAGCCATCCTCGACGGATTTATGAAAGTGCAGGAATTGGTGGGACAGGAAAGCATCAGAAGAAGAAACAGTGAACAATACAAAGCCCTTATGAATAGCTATGGTATTGAATAACGGTATCGATTTCATTCATTAATTTATAAAACGAAACCCTTCAGGGCTGGCATATGGCACTTACCAACGAAAGAATTCAACAAAAGCTGACTGAAAAATTTGGAGAAGGTTTTTTCCGCTTCGAAGAATCTTATGGTATGCTCAGTTTCGAAGCACCCAAAGACCAGAATCTGAAAGTGTTGCAGTTCCTGTATGATGATGAAGAACTGGGCTTCCGGTTCCTGACTGATTTATGCGCCGTAAATTTTCCCGATCAAAAAGGAAGGGAACTGTCTGTGGTATACCACCTGCATAACCTGATACAAAACGTAAGGGTCAGGTTAAGGGTATTTACGGATGTGCAGGAGCCTGATGTGTTTACAGCAACCAGGCTTTTTGAAGCGGCTAACTGGATGGAAAGAGAAACCTTTGATTTTTATGGTGTCAATTTTCTGGGGCATCCCAATCTGAAACGGATACTCAATGTTGACGAGATGGATTATTTTCCCATGCGGAAAGAGTTTCCCCTTGAAGACCAGACAAGGACAGACAAGGATGATGAAATGTTTGGCAGGGGTTAGCCGAACAGCGAACAGGAAGTACCAGTGAGTGACACAACGAAGTTGAAAAGAGATACGAAAGCAGGTTACCTAATATAAACAGTACCAATAGGTTTGGATATGACAGATCACCAACACCATATTTTATTGCCGGAAGGCTCCATAGAAAAGCAAACCACCACCCTCAATGTAGGCCCTACCCATCCGGCCACACACGGAGTGTTCCAGAATATTATGGAACTCGACGGGGAACGGATAGTTTCTACGGAAGCCACAGTAGGATACATTCACCGTGCTTTTGAAAAAATAGCCGAACGCAGACCCCTTTACCAGATTACGCCGCTAACTGACCGGCTGAATTATTGCAGCAGCCCCATTAACAATATGGGATGGCATATTACCTGTGAAAAATTGCTGGATGTTAAAGTGCCCAAAAGGGTAGACTACCTGCGCATCATCATCATGGAACTGGCGAGGATTTCAGATCACCTGATTTGTAATTCTATTGTGGGTGTGGATACGGGTGCCTATACGGGTTTCCTGTATGTGATGCAATACCGCGAACTAATCTATGAAATATATGAAGAAGTATGTGGGTCCCGCCTTACTACTAATATTGGGCGTATTGGCGGCTTTGAGCGCAATTTCACAAATACGGCGTTTACGAAACTCGAGAAATTCCTGAAGGAATATCCGGGTGTATTGAAAGAATTTGAAAACCTGTTTACCCGTAACCGGATCTTCATGGATCGTACCATCGGAACCGGCGGCATCAGTGCCGAGCGTGCATTGAATTATGGCTTTACCGGCCCTAACCTCCGCGCAACCGGAGTGGACTACGATGTGCGGGTACACAACCCTTACAGCAGCTATGAAGACTTTGATTTTACAGTACCCGTAGGCAGTACCGGAGACAATTATGACCGTTTTTTAGTACGGAACCAGGAAATGTGGCAGAGCCTCTCTATTATAACACAGGCCTACCAAAAAATACAGGAATTCAAAGGGGCAGATGCTGAAGTGTTTCATGCCAATGTGCCCGAATATTACCTCCCTAAAAAAGAGGATGTATATACCAAGATGGAAGCCTTAATCTGGCATTTCAAAATCATCATGGGTGAAGTGGAAATGCCGAAGGGAGAAGTGTACCAGTCGGTAGAAGGCGGTAATGGCGAACTGGGTTTTTACCTGATCAGTGACGGGGGAAGAACCCCTTTCCGTTTGCATTTCAGGAGGCCCTGTTTCATTTATTACCAGGCCTATCCTGAATTGATAACGGGTGGTATGCTGAGCGATGCCATTGTAACCATGAGCAGCCTTAACCTGATTGCAGGTGAAATGGATGCCTGATAATGATCAACCGGAAAAAACCAATGTTTTGAATTCCGGGTAAGGACTTTTAATTTTCGATGTTTATGATACAATTTTCTGAGGACAAACTGGCTAAAGTGCAGGAAATCATCGCACGCTATCCTGAAGGAAAGCAGAAGAGTGCGTTACTGCCCCTGCTGCATTTGGCACAGGAGAGTTTTGGCGGATGGTTGAGTGCCGAAACCATGGATTATGTAGCTTCTCTCCTGCAAATAGAACCTATTGAAGTGTACGAGGTAGCTACTTTTTACAGTATGTACAACCTGAAACCGGTGGGTAAATATATGTTTGAAGTTTGTCAAACTGGTCCCTGCATGCTTAATGGAAGTGATGACATTATTGCTTACATCTCCGGTAAACTGGGAATACAACCCGGGGAAACCACTGCCGACGGAATGTTTACCCTTAAAACCGTGGAATGCCTGGGCGCCTGTGGGTATGCCCCTCTGATGCAATTGGGGAATAACTACCGCGAGCACCTGACCAAAGAAAAAGTGGATGCGATTATTGAGGAGTGCAGCAAAAATGCAGCAAGGAATAATTGATTACAATAAAATGAAGGAAGCTGAAAGCCAAATCCTGACTATCAACTCCTCAATTTGACTAATAGCATATGGGTGTAAAATTACTACTAGAGAAAGCACATGTGGAAGGCATCCGCTTTTACGATGTTTACCGTCGGGAAGGTGGATACAGGGCCGCAGAAAAAGCCATCAGGGAACTGGGTCCTGAAGCGATCATTGAAGAGGTGAAAAAAAGCGGCCTCCGCGGACGAGGTGGTGCCGGATTTCCCACCGGCATGAAGTGGGGTTTTATTGCCAAACCCGAAGGAGTGCCCCGTCACCTGGTATGCAATGCAGATGAGAGTGAACCCGGAACCTTTAAAGACAGGTACCTGATGGAGTTCCTTCCCCATCTCTTAATTGAAGGGCTAATCATCTCCTCTTTCGCCCTCGGAAGCAATGCCACGTATATCTATATCCGGGGAGAGTATGCCTGGATAGTGGAAATACTGGAACAGGCCATCGCCGAAGCAAAAGCCCATGGATTCCTGGGCAAAAATATTTTAGGAAGCGGATTTGATTGTGAAATTTATGTACATCGCGGAGCCGGCGCTTATATCTGCGGAGAAGAAACAGCTTTGATTGAATCGCTGGAAGGAAAGCGGGGCAATCCACGTATCAAACCCCCCTTCCCGGCCATACAAGGTGTTTGGATGCGCCCTACCATGGTGAACAATGTGGAAACACTGGCAGCAGTGGTGCCCATTATTAATATGGGTGGTGAAGGATACTCACAGATTGGGGTGGGCAAATCAACCGGCACCAAACTCATGTCTGCCTGCGGTAATATCAATAAACCGGGTGTGTATGAAATAGATATGACCCTATCTGTTGAGGAATTTATTTTCAGCGATGAATATTGCGGTGGTATTTCCAAAGGGAAGCGATTAAAAGCCTGCATACCCGGAGGATCTTCCGTTCCCATTTTGCCCGCTAACCTGTTATTAAAAACAGCCAAGGGCGAAACCCGGTACATGAACTATGAAAGCCTTAGTGATGGCGGTTTTGCCTCAGGCTCTATGATGGGGTCGGGTGGATTTATTGTTTTGGATGAAGACCAGTGTGTGGTTAAGAACACCTATACTTTTGCCAGATTCTACCGACACGAAAGTTGCGGACAGTGCTCACCCTGCAGAGAAGGCACTGGCTGGATGGAAAAATTATTATTACGTTTGGACAAAGGACAGGGAAAGTTGACTGATATTGATTTGCTTTGGGATATCCAGGGAAAAATAGAGGGCAATACCATCTGTCCCCTGGGTGATGCGGCTGCCTGGCCGGTGGCTGCTGCCATCAGGCATTTCAGGGACGAGTTTGAATGGCATGTACTGCATCCAGAAGAAGCACAGCGAAGAAATTTCGGACTGGCCCATTATGCCGATCCGATACACGTGCCAGGGCTCGTGTAACCGTATTTGATTGTTAAATTTTGATTTTGAGATATGTCGGAGCAAACCCCTTTTAAAGTAACCATTGATAACATTACGGTTGAAGTGCCGCCGGGAACCACTATCCTGAATGCGGCTCGAAAAATTGGCGGTGATGTAGCACCTCCTGCCATGTGTTATTACAGCAAACTCCAGGGCAGTGGCGGTAAATGCCGTACCTGTTTGGTAGAGGTTAGCAAGGGCTCTGAAAGGGATCCCCGCCCCATGCCCAAACTGGTGGCTTCCTGCCGCACCACAGTGATGGATGGCATGGAAGTAAAAAATATTACGAGCCCCAAAGTACTGGATGCCCGCGCAGGGGTAGTGGAATTCCTGCTGCTGAACCATCCGCTGGATTGCCCCATTTGCGACCAGGCAGGAGAATGTCATTTACAGGACCTTAGCTATGACCATGGCAAAGAAGGCACCCGTTATGAATTCCAGCGCCGCACTTTCCAAAAACACGATATTGGTCCTTACATACAATTGCACATGACCCGATGCATACTTTGCTATCGATGTGTATATGTAGCCGACCAGCTAACCCAGAAAAGGGAACACGGTATTCTCGATCGTGGCGACCATGCTGAAATAGCCACCCTGATTGAAAAAAGCCTTTCCAATGAATTTATCGGAAATGTGATTGATGTTTGTCCGGTAGGCGCATTGACCGACAAAACCTTCCGGTTCAAAAACAGGGTATGGTTCCTGAAACCCATGGATGCACACCGTGATTGTAACACCTGTTGCGGTAAAGTTACTTTATGGAACAGGGGCGATGAGGTATTCCGGGTAACATCCCGCAAAGATGCCTGGGGAGAAGTAGAAGATACGGAAGATGGAAAGCCAGCATGGATTTGCAATACCTGTCGTTTTGAAAAGAAAAAAACCAGTGACTGGATAGTGGAAGGTCCCAGGGCCATCGACCGCCATTCAGTGATTTCACAGGGGCATTACCAGGGCAATATTGGTTTACATAAGCCCACTGAAACTTTTAAAGCGGTTCATAATGGGCGTCAACCCAAAATATTGATGGACATTCACAACGTTAGTGAAGTAAACAGGCCTTCCATCGATTTGAGTTTGATAGAAGGACCGGCCCATTCAACGGATTTTAATTTGAAGAAAGACTAATTGCGATATACACCATGACATTACTTGCTATTGACTGGCTCTTACTGATAGAAAAATTAATACTGATTGCCATAATCGTATTTGCGAGCCTGGGCATTGCCTTATATACCACTTTTGCAGAGCGCAAAGTGGCTGCTGTTCTTCAGGACAGACCAGGACCCAGTCGTGCAGGCCCTTTTGGCCTTTTTCAGCCATTTGCCGATGGGTTGAAACTGATAATGAAGGAAGAGATCATTCCCAATACAGCCAACAAAATATTATTCATCATGGGCCCGGGGCTGGCAATGACAGCCGCACTCATGACCTGTGCAGTGATTCCCTGGAGTTCGCACATAGAAATATTTGACAGAAAAATAGACCTCCAGATTGCCGATATCAATATTGGTATTTTGTATGTATTTGGCGTAGTGAGTATGGGTGTCTATGGTATTATGATTGGAGGCTGGGCGTCTAACAATAAGTTTTCACTCATGGCTGCCTTACGAGGTGCTTCACAGGCCATTAGTTATGAACTGGCTATGGGATTGTCGCTGATAGCGGTGCTGATGATATCCGGCTCACTCAGCCTCAAAACAATTGTAGAAGGACAAATGGCACCGGGCCAAATGTGGAATGTGGTTTACCAGCCATTGGGTTTCCTGATATTTTTTATCTGTGCCATGGCCGAGTGTAACAGAACCCCTTTTGACCTGCCGGAAGCTGAGAACGAACTCAACTTCGGCTATCACCAGGAATACTCCTCCATGAAGCTGGGCTTCTACCTCTTTTCAGAATACATCAATATGATTATGAGCAGTGCCATCATGGCCTGTCTTTTCTTTGGCGGATATGACCTTCCCTTCCTGGATGAAGCCAGAATGGTAAAGGAGGGTATTTTGTCGCAGAACATCGTTGCCTTAATTGGCGTGGGAACCCTACTGATTAAAATAGTGATTTTTATATTTGTCTTTATGTGGATTCGCTGGACAGTTCCGCGTTTCCGTTACGACCAGTTGATGAATTTGGGCTGGAAGAAGCTGATACCCCTGGCATTGGCGAATATGCTGATTACGGGAGCCGTGATACTTTGGTTACAGGGAAAGTAAGTATAAGTGGTGAAGGGAGTAAGAGTGACTTAGATAAAGTTGGTAGCATTGACCTATAAAAATATTTTTGCAAACCGGTAAGTGCAGTTAAAGGGCTTACCAAAAGAAGAGGAGAAAGATGCAGGCATTAACCACCAGATCGAAAGCAGTTAGCCGCAAACCAATGAGTTTGCTGGAGCGGCTCTATATTCCGGCTATTTTGAAAGGGATGGCCATTACGTTCAGCCATATTTTTAAAAAACAGCCAACCATACGTTATCCCGAACAAAAACGTCCATTCAGTCCCGTTTTCAGGGGATTGCAGGTATTGAACAGGGATGAAGAAGGCCGCGAAAACTGTACGGCCTGCGGATTGTGTGCGGTGGCCTGTCCGGCAGAAGCCATCACCATGGAAGGAGCGGAGCGTTTACCCGGAGAAGAGCACCTGTACCGGGAAGAGAAATATGCGGCCAAGTATGAAATCAACATGTTGCGTTGCATATTTTGCGGACTTTGTGAAGAAGCCTGTCCGAAAGATGCCATTTACCTTAGCGAAACTTTTGCACCGGCTAATTTTACCAGAAAAGGATTTATATACGGAAAGGAAGATCTTTTGATACCGAATCCTAAAACTGAACCGGAGGCATATGCCAAAGCCAGGGGTAAGGATGCACCAACAACCAGTTCAAATTAATGATGATGGGTGGCGGATACCGCTGCTGATTGTTACCAATTATAATTGCTAATGAGTACGACCCAAGTATTATTCTTTTTCCTGAGTGCATTGGCCATCTTTAGTGCCATAATGGTTTTGGTAAGTAAGAATCCCGTACACAGTGTATTGTGGTTAATTGCGGTTTTCTTTGCCATCTCAGGACACTATATTTTATTGAATGCCCAGTTCCTGGCCATCGTTAACCTGATTGTATATGCGGGAGCCATCATGGTACTGTTTCTGTTTGTTATTATGCTGATGAACCTGAATGCAGAGACAGAACCCCAGAAACACATCTGGATGAAAATGGCCGGTGCAGTTTCAGGTGGATGTTTTCTGATGGTATTGGTTTCATTGGTTCGACAGGCTACTGATCTGCAGGGCAAGACCGCGCTTATGAAAGAAGGTAATGTGGGGTTGATTAAAAATTTAGGCAAAGCCCTGTTCAGCGATTATGTGGTACCCTTTGAAATTACCAGCGTACTCTTTCTGAGTGCTATGGTGGGTGCGGTAGTGATTGGGAAAAAGGAGTAAGGTACCACAAGCTTCCGCCACAGGCGGATAGCTTACTATTATATAAACCGGCTTTTTGTTAACTGATTAACAGGAAGCCTTAAGTTCAGAAAATGCCAATACAATATTATATCTATTTATGCCTGGCCCTTTTCAGTATCGGAATCATAGGTGTACTGACAAGGCGCAATGCTATTATTGTGTTTATGTGTGTGGAACTGATGCTGAATGCAGTGAACCTGTTGCTGGTGGCCTTTTCCAAAATGCACCATGGCGCTGCATTGGCTGCTAACCCGGCTTCCACGGTTGGAATTGAAGGGCAGATTTTTGTTTTCTTCATTATGGTGGTAGCCGCGGCAGAGGTTAGTGTGGGATTAGCCATTATTGTAATGATGTATCGGAATACGCATTCGGTTGATGTCAACTTTTTAAACAGATTGAAAAATTAAACCATGCCGGAGAAGAAATAGCACGGGTAGTTAATCGCCTGCAGCTATAATCCTTCAGCCTTCAGCTTATACTATGAGTAAATATGTTTATCTGGTTCCTTTATTTCCCCTGCTGGGTTTCCTGATCAATGGGTTGGGGCGTAAATCGCTGTCCAAATCCCTAGTAGGCATTATTGGTTCAGGGGCCATCCTTGCATCCTTTCTGGTAAGTGTGATGATCTTTTTCGACGTTAAGGATAACGGAGCCAGCATTGTGCACTTATTCGATTTTATCAGAGTGGAAAGTTTCACCATCCCCTTTGCGTTTCAGGTTGACCAGCTTTCTGTTCTTTTTCTGCTGATCATTACCGGTATTGGCTTTTTAATACACCTCTATTCAACGGCCTATATGCACCAGGAAGAGGGGCCTCATTTTGCCCGGTATTTTGCCTACCTGAACCTGTTTGTTTTTTCCATGCTGTTGCTGGTATTGGGTAACAACTATGTCATCATGTTTATCGGATGGGAAGGGGTGGGACTTTGCTCATACCTGCTGATAGGATTCTGGTTTACCAATGATGTATACAACTATGCAGCCAGGAAAGCATTTGTGATGAATCGCATTGGTGACCTGGGTTTTCTGCTGGCGGTATTCTGGATTTTGTGGAAACTCGGAACGGCTACTTATGGAGATGTGTTCGCAGGGGTTTCGCGATTCAGCAATTTTGATATAACTGCCATCACCACTTTATTGTTTATAGGCGCAATGGGAAAGAGCGCACAGATACCACTCTATACCTGGTTACCTGATGCCATGGCCGGTCCCACGCCCGTATCTGCCCTGATACACGCAGCTACCATGGTTACCGCGGGTATTTATATGATTGCCAGAAGTAACCTCTTATACACCATGGCTCCGGCTACCCAAACACTTGTAGCAGTTATCGGATTGTCAACTGCCATCTTTGCTGCCACCATTGCATTAAAACAAACAGATATTAAAAAAGTGCTGGCCTATTCTACAGTGAGCCAGTTGGGATATATGTTTCTGGGACTGGGCGTGGGTGCTTATACAGGAGCGGTTTTTCATGTAATGACACACGCATTCTTCAAAGCCTTATTGTTCCTGGGTGCAGGATCAGTCATACATGCTATGCACCATGAACAGGATATTCGTAAAATGGGCGGACTGCGTAAATACCTGCCGATCACCCATATTACTTTTTTCCTGGCCTGCTTGGCCATTGCCGGTATCCCGCCTTTTTCAGGATTCTTTTCAAAAGATGAAATACTCACCGCTGCGTTTGCTAAAAATCCACTGTACTATTTCATAGGTGTTGGGGGAGCTTTACTCACAGCGTTTTATATGTTCCGTTTATACACCCTCACCTTTCTGGGAAAATTCAGGGGCACGGATGAACAGCAGCACCACCTTCATGAAAGCCCTGCTGCCATAACCATTCCGCTGATAATACTGGCTGTATTATCTGTAGCCGGAGGTTGGGTTGGCATACCGGAAGTTTTGGCTCCACATGCCCATAGCCTGGAACATTTTCTGGCACCTATTTTTGCCGGTTCCGAAAGTCTGATGGAAAAACACCACCTGGCAGCTTCTCAGGAATACCTGATGATGGGCGTTTCCACTGCGGCCATACTGCTGGTAATATTGTTTGCTGTAAACAGGTATAAGCATTACCAGACCACTGAAAAAGAAAATACAGGACTGGCCAAAGTATTGGAACATAAATGGTATGTGGATGAGCTATACGATACACTGATGGTAAATCCCCTTAACAGGCTCGCCGGATTTTTCAAAAATGTGGTAGAGAAAAGTGGGATTGACGGTATTGTAAATGGAGTAGGCAGGCTGGTGGGGTATGGTTCCCGGCAATTCCGTTATTTACAAAGCGGCCAGGTAGGTAACTATATACTGATAATGGTATTGGCCATAGTTATCTTTTTTGTGATTTGGTTCAATGACCTTACCATTATGGCATTCCTTAAGAAAATTTTTAATTAGGCAATTGCGTTAAAGAAATGATATGATCCCTGTTTTACTCATATTGGTACCCCTGTTAACCGGATTGGTCAGCTTCCTGTTAAAAGACAGCAAACTGGCTTCCCGTTGGGCATTGGCTGCCTCTCTGTTCACCGCATTGATAACCATTTATGGCATCTGTTTCAATGGCGGGCACCAGCTATCATGGGATGAAGCCTGGTTACCCGGTCTCGGCAGCCGTTTTTCCCTGGCCCTGGATGGTATGGGAAAAATGCTTGTATTACTCACAGCCATTTCCTTTCCGGTTATCTTTTACTGTACACAGCGCAATAACTATAAGCAGGCCGGCAGTTATTTTGGACTGATGCTGCTTACCCAGGCTGGTCTGATGGGCGTTTTTATGGCCATGGATGCTTTGCTCTTTTATTTTTTCTGGGAACTGGCATTGATACCCGTGTATTTCCTCTGCTCTATATGGGGCGGTGAAAAAAGGATTGCGGTTACCTTCAAGTTTTTCATTTATACATTTATTGGCTCCTTATTAATGCTGGTGGGTATACTGGTGCTTTATTTTCATACCAAAGACCACAGTTTCGCTATCCGGTCTTTTTATGCGGTTAAATTGGATGTATCCATGGAGCGTTTCATCTTCTGGTTATTCTTCATTGCCTTTGCCATTAAGATGCCCATATTTCCTTTCCATACCTGGCAACCTGATGCATATGAACAATCGCCTACCTCTGTTACCATGGTGATGAGTGGCATCATGGTTAAGATGGGTGTATTTGCCGTGATACGTTGGTTACTGCCTGTTTTTCCGGAGGCTTCAGTATATTTTTCACATTTCATAATCCTGCTTTCCGTAACCGGAATGATTTATGCTTCGCTCATAGCCATCAGACAGGATGATGTAAAAAGATTGATTGCCTATTCGTCCATTGCGCACATTGGACTCATGTGTGCAGCTATATTTACCCATAACAAAACAGGACTGGAAGGGGTGATGATCCAGATGTTCAATCACGGTATCATCGTCATCGGGCTATGGATAGTTGCCGATGTGATAGAGCAGCAATTGGGTACCCGTAAGTTCAGTGAACTTGGCGGACTTGCCCGGAAAGCCCCTGTATTGGCCATTTTACTGGTGATTATGGCGTTGGCTAACATTGCCCTGCCACTTACCAATGCTTTTGTGGGTGAGTTCCTGATGTTCAGCGGACTATTCCAGTACAACATATGGATAGCAGCGATAGCCCTGATTTGCGTGATTCTGGCAGCGGTGTATACACTTAATATGGTTCAGCGGATATTATATGGATCTACCACCAGCCTCACTGAAAATGCAAAGGATGCAGGGACCAATGTTCAATGGGGACTCGCATTGCTGGTATTGCTGGTATTGGTACTGGGGGTATATCCACAACCATTAATTGATTTAACAAAAGACACGGTCAATGCTGTGATGGCTGGCCGTTAAAAGAAAATGGTTACGTAAACAGTTTACGATAACGTAAGATCAGAATTATGAATGCAATCATACTTTCAGCTTTACTCGGGGTGGTAATGATGTTTAGCGGCATCTTTATAAAAAATAAGTCAGCCATAACTTACATTGCTGCCATTGGCTTATTGCTGCTGCTGACTGCCAATCTTTTTCAGTCATATGGTGTGTATGTTATTCGGGTAGATGTAAAAGACATGCTGCATTTCGGTGCATTTGGTTTGTATTTTAATTCGATAGCCATTGTTGCCACCTTTCTCTTTGTTTGCTTAAGCGGAAAGGACATTGAGAAAGTGGGCGTCAATACGGCGGAGTATTATACACTTATATTTTTTGTACTCTGTGGTATCAGCATACTTACTTCCTTCCAGGGGTTGCTGATGTTATTCCTGGGGATAGAAATCATGTCTATACCACTGTATATCCTTACAGGTGCAGATAAAAGAAACCTCAAAAGCAATGAGGCTTCCCTGAAATATTTTCTGATGGGGGCGTTTTCCACGGGTATTATGCTCATGGGTATTGCCCTGGTATATGGGGCAACCGGATCCTTTACCCTTGGGGCTTCTGCTGTAGCACCTTCTACCGGATTAATCCGGGCTTCATTTCTGGAAATGGCTGGTTTGATACTGTTGTTTGTTGCTATGTGTTTTAAAGTTTCGGCCGCCCCCTTCCATTTCTGGACGCCCGATGTATATGATGGTGCACCCAGTGTATTCACTTCCTTCATGGCCACCATTGTTAAGGCGGCTGGTTTTATAGCGTTTATCCGGTTGTTCCATATGCATACAGAGGCATTGGGACCTACCTGGTATATCCTTCTTTCCATTGTCATAATAGCTACCCTGCTTATTGGAAACATTACGGCAGTATTTCAGCAAAGTGTAAAACGAATGCTGGCTTATTCCAGTATTGCTCAGGCAGGTTTTATGTTGTTTGCATTGTATAGCGGGAATGACCTGGCCAGAGAGGGCATCCTGTTGTATGCAGTGGCCTACAGCCTGGCCACCATTGGCATATTTGCCATATTGATTAAAATGAAAGATTATTCCTTTGACGGGTATAATGGTTTGGCGCAAAAACAACCTTTACTGGCACTGGCCAATACGGTCTTTTTATTGTCCCTGGCCGGCATTCCCCTTACTGCCGGGTTCTTTGCGAAATATTATATGCTCGCTTCTGTCGTAAAATCAGGGGGGCCAATATGGCTGGTAATTGCCGGGGTCCTTTTTGCGGCAGTCAGTGTGTATTATTATTTCAGGGTTATACAGGCCATGTACTTCAAACAGGGTGAACCCGAGATTGAGGGCGTTACTCTGCGTTTTAAGACTGTATTGCTGGTATTGGCGGCAGCGATAATACTGATGGGTATTTTCCCTTCACTGGTGTTGAATTACTTCTATTTTTAACCGTTCCTCATATTTGGCCTAAGGTCTGGGTCCGGTTTAGGGTTTCTGGTTTATCTTTATAGGGTTGAACGAACCTTAAATACCTTGCATGTCTACTCTCGACTCTCTCACACTGGCCTGGCGTACCGTTCGCAGTAACAAACTCCGAACCGCGATTACTGTGGCCATTATTGCATTTGGTATCATGGCACTTATTGGGATTATCACCGCCATAGAGGCGATGAACCAAAGCCTGAAAGAGAGTTTTTCTTCTATGGGAGCTAATGCATTCAATATTCGGTATAAGGATTCACGGGCAAGGATGAATGGAGGTGGTGGGGGAGACGGCGAAGTAACCAAGAAAAAGAGGGGATTGCGGGAAAAAAAGTCAAACCTGAATAAACCTATTCGGAAAGCGGAAGCCGAATTTTTCAAGGCCAATTACCATTTTCCCGGCGCAGAGGTTAGTTTGTACCGCCGCGGACCTGGTGGCCAGGAACTCCATTACGCTGACAAAAAAACCAATCCCCAAATAACCCTTTGGGGAGGAGATGAAAACTACCTGACTGTAAACGGGTATTCCATCAAACTCGGGCGGAACCTCAATAACCTTGATGTTGAAAGTGGCAGAAACGTTTGCCTGCTTGGCAGCAATGCGGCCATTAAACTATTTGGGGACAATGCTGAAAAAAGCGTAGATAAAGTAATTAAAGTGGGTAGCCTTCCCTACCGTGTGGTAGGGTTACTGAAAAGTAAAGGATCAAGCGCCATGCTTCGCCAGGATGATGTGGTAGTAACTTCTTACACCAATATCCAGCGCTTTGCCAACGCCAATCCTTCTTACATGGTTGGTGTGATTGTGGGCAATGTGAAGGAATTGGATGTGGCCACTGATGAAGCTACTTCTGTCTTCAGGGCAGTAAGGAAATTGGTTCCCATGGATGAAAGTAATTTCGTGATTGAACGGAGTGATAAATTTGCAGAATTATTTATTGGTTTTCTGAGCAGCATTACCGGTTCGGCCGGTGCCATAGGATTGATTACCCTCATAGGTGCTGCCATTGGTTTAATGAACATCATGCTGGTGGCAGTTAATGAAAGAACCAAAGAAGTGGGTCTTATAAAAGCCATTGGGGGTAAAAGTAAAAATGTACGCCAGCAGTTTCTTTACGAAAGCTTAATCATCAGTTTACTGGGGGCTTTGTTCGGTATAGTACTGGGAATTATGGTAGGTAATGTATTTTCGATAATTCTCAAAACCGGTTTTGTCATCCCCTGGGCCTGGGTTATTATCGGAATTGTGATCTGTACACTGGTTGGTTTAGGCGCCGGCATTTATCCCGCCATGAAAGCCGCCAAACTCAACCCCATAGCCGCTTTACGATACGAGTAGGTAATATAAAAAAAAGAGCCCGTCCCCAAAACCCCTAACCAAAGACTACAAACTACAAACTACAGACCACAAACCACAAACTACAGACTATCATTCTTTTCTATTAAAAAACAACTTCAACTTATCATTGATATAATACTTAATATCTTCCTCAGTAATGTGCATCCGTAACCAATTTGCTGTTGGACGGTATTGCTGCATAAACTGTTGAAGGTTATCCCCCTTAAGTGTACTGTATTGGGTTACCAGTGAGGATGGGAAACGATAATTGATATAGGCTTCTTTTTCATTGGCCTCAAAAAAGGCAAAAGCCTTTCTTTTTCTTTTCTCACGCTTTGAAAAACGAACAATGTTTAAGGCAATACCGGCACCTGAGTTTGCCTGAGATACTGTGGGTATGGTATAGTTTACGATGTCCTGTAAAAAATCTTTTCTCCTTTCCATACTGTCTAACTGGTAACGGCTCATTCCTTTTGCTGTTACCGTTACATTTCCCAAACTATAGGTTAAGGGTGATAGGATAAGGGCAAGGGTATCTCTCAGCAACATGGGTCCCTCATAATGCAGGGTATCAAAATGGTAGCCAACAGCAGCAAAGGAAAGTACATCTCCTGCGCCCACTAATAGGGCAAATCTCCCTACAGCACTGGTCATCACTGTTTTTTGAGTGTTCAGGTTGGTTACGCTTGCCAGTATAATCGGTTCCTGCGTACTGCTGTCTTTCAGGTATCCCCAAACGATTTTGGTGTTCTTCTGCGAAAATCCGGTTTGAATAATTACCAACAGTACAAGTATGAGTGAAAAGCGCATGGATTTTTTTTGACAAAGATAGTTACCTCCGGACGGCTACTACCTACTAAAAAAATACCCCGCTTTTCAGCAGGGTATTTTTCAGTAGCATACAATTGACAACTTTATTTAGGATCCAGGGATTTCTTAATTCTGTCTGAGAGGTCCTGTAAATGAATCCTGCTCATAGGGTCGGTAGTGGTGGCAACAGCAGCAGCCACCTGGCTGCGAAGCTGCACCAATTGTGCCCTGGCAATACTGTAAACATCACTGCGGCTGTTAAAGCCTGATGCATAAGGGTTGGTGCGACCACCCCCACCAAACACCAAAGTAGTGGTGGTGGTTTTGGATGGGTTGATGATATCATCCAGTTTGTCAACATAACTCTTCTGTAACATTCTTCTATATGCGTCAATGGCCTTTTTGGTTTTTAATTCACTAAAAAGGTCTGACTGAAGGTCATTCATCATTTCCAATCCGCTATAGGCTTTGTCTGCACCAAATCGGTCAACATTGTTTTGCATACGGTTAATCCTGTCACCCGATAATAAACCGCTTAAGGCACTTTCCTGTGCAGCAGCCAAAGGGTCTATCGTACCGGGAGGGTTGATCTTGTCCCAGATACTTTTTACAATCAGCCATTTGGGTGTTTGAAATACCTGCCTGTTTAAGTAATCCAAAGCGCTTTTTTGCATGGCTTTTGGCGTGATTTCGTAAACGGGCTCGTTCTGTTCGGCGGTTTTGAAGGTCTCATACACACCACCCACATTGCGGCTTACATGACCGATATACCTGCGGTACTGGCCCAGCAGTTGTCCATACATGTTGGCAATGTTTTCATTGAGGTCACCTTCTTCTTTGGTCCACTCGGGAAGGTTTACGATGATGCGCTGCAGATTTTTCACTCCATAATCACTGGCTACCACAGCATTGTCACTCAGGTCTTCGCTTTGGCTTCGGGGGTCTGCCTGGTTACCACTTTCATAAGTACCAAACCAGGTGCGGGGATTCTTATTCAGGGTTTCAGTAATCAGCAGATTGCTGCTTTTCTTTTGCTCTTCCTCGTTACTGCCGGGAATATAGCCATAACCCCAGCGCATCGCCCACTGGTCATAATCTCCGATACGGGGATACAGGCCGGCTTTGCTGATATTGTCTTCGGGTTGCGCAACGTAGTTGAAACGGGCGTAATCCATGATAGAGGCGGTATGTCCATTGGCTTCCACCCAGGCTTTGTCGCGCAATTTGGCAACCGGCGTTTGGCTGCTGCTTCCCATATTGTGGCGCAGGCCCAGTGTATGTCCCACTTCGTGAGAAGACACAAATCGAATCAGGTCACCCATCAGGTCATCATCATACTTCATTTTTCTGGCACGGGAATCCACCGCCGCAGTCTGAATCATATACCAGTCATGCACCAGTTTCATAACATTGTGGTACCAGCCGATATGGCTTTCCAGGATTTCACCACTTCTTGGGTCATGCACATTGGGTCCGTAAGCATTTTCCGTACTGGAAGCGAAATAACGGATAACCGAATACCTCGCGTCTTCCATACTCATGGTGGTATCATTCTCGGGCCATTCCTTAGCCATAATGGCGTTCCTGAATCCGGCTTTTTCAAAGGCTTTCTGCCAGTCGTTAACGCCCAGTATAAGGTGTTTTCTCCATTGCTTGGGAGTGGCAGGGTCAATATAATAGATAATAGGTTTTTTGGGCTCAACCAATTCACCCCTTTTCCATTTATCCATGTCTTCTGCTTTGGGTTCCAGTCTCCAGCGAACGGCAAATTCTTTGTTGTCTACTTTCTGCTGGTTATCACTGTACAAAACAAAGTCTTCGGTAAAAAATCCAACTCTTTTGTCTGCAATCCTGGGAGTCATAGGTGTTTCAGGAAGCAATAAAAGGGAAGTGTTCAATTCTATGGTTACGGCACCCGCTGAATTGGCGGCGGGTATGGTAGTGCCCCCACCCGGAATTTGTGCACCACCAAAGCCGGCTGCTGCCGGGCTGGTATTGAAGGTTTTTACGGTTCTTACTTCAATGTTGAGGGGGAAGCTTAGTATTTTATCGATGTATGACCTGTCAGCAGCGATTTGGGAAAGACTAAGGCCTCTTTTTACATTGCTGTTGATGCTAACCACCTGGTTGTCACCCTTGAAAAAATCTGTCACTTCAATAACCACGGCACTGCTGTCTTTGTTAAAAGCAGCGATGGGAAATGCAGCGGTTATGGCATTCAGGTTAGAATTGCTAACGGCCCTGTAGATATCATCTTTAGGGTCTGCGCTATTGACCAGGGTAATGACCCGCAAAAACACGTTATTGCTGGGTCCTTTTTCAAATGCCATACTTTGCTGGTTGGCAACTTCACCGCCATATACCCCCCTGCCGCCATTAACAGCAGGCACTTTGATGTAGCGGGTTACGGCCAGGATTTCCCTGCCAAACATGGGATTGGGAATTTCGAAATAATATTTGTCCTCAACCTTGTGTACGGTAAACATGCCTTTTTTGGAAATGGCTTTGTCTGTAATTACCTCTTTATAAGCTTTGGGACCTTGTCTGGAAGCGGCAGCGGCCGCACCTGCTCCAAATCCACCCCTGGCAGCACCTGCGGTTGGGATGGAATCTCTTTGCTGGGCTACGGCCAGAGAACCGGAAAATACCAGAAACAGCAATAAATTTTTTTTCATAAAGCGAATGTGAAATGGTTTGATTAAACGCTAAAGATAGGCGTCTCAACGAAATGACCTTCATTTTGTTAAGCCTCTTCCATAAATGGTGAAAGGGTGGTTTCAATCGGTGAAAAACTTTGCGTGGCATTGGTTTTTAGCCCTAAATTGCAATTTCGCAGGAAAATGGGCTACTACTTAAAAAAGGGAAAATCTTATTTGCTGCGAACAATAAAATAACTATTTTGTAGCCCCTTTGCCATCCTGAAATAAAGTTTTGCTGTTTCAAGACATTTTTCAGTAGCATTGCGAAGAAAAATTATTAACCAACTGTAATTTCTTAAACCAAAAATCAATCGAATCATGGCTGAAACTAAACCAACTGCAAGTACTGGCGCAAAAAGTACAACTTCTGTACAACCAAAGAAGAGCAGTAACTCCATTTCCTGGATCGCCCCATTAGTATGTATTATTTTGGGTTATGTAATCTGGCGATTTATTCTGGGTTCTGCTGACAACTTTACCCAACCTGATCCTAACGGTGGTTTTTGGCCCAACCATAAAGGACTGAAGCCTACCGCTACTTTTGCAAAAATGTACGAGGGTGGTATCCTGGTACCTGTGCTGATTGGATTATTCTTTATGGTAATTACTTTCAGTATTGAAAGGTTCCTTACAGTTTCCAAAGCATCCGGAACAGGAAGCATTGATGAATTTGTTCGCAATGTCCAGTTTCACCTCGCCAATAAAGATTTAGACAAAGCCCTGGCTGCATGCGATAAGCAGAAAGGTTCAGTAGGTAATGTTATGAAGGCCGGCCTTCGTAAATACAAGGAAATGATTACCAATACGGAGCTGGCCACAGACCAGAAGGTACTCAATATCCAGAAGGAAGTAGAAGAAGCTACCGCTCTTGAGCTGCCCATGCTCGAAAAGAACCTGGTATTCCTGTCTACCATCGCATCAGTGGCTACCCTGGTAGGTCTGTTGGGTACGGTATTGGGGATGATCAAATCTTTCTCTGCACTGGGAGACGAAGGTGGTGGAGACGCAGCCCGTGAACTGTCAAAAGGTATTTCTGAGGCCCTGTTTAACACGGCACTGGGTATCGGTTCCTCTGCTGTAGCCATCATTATGTACAATATGTTTACCACCCGTATCGATGGTATCACCTATGGTATTGACGAATCTGGTTTCACATTAACACAAAGTTTTGCGGCTAACTACAAATAAGTGAGAAAAATTTGTGGAAAGAAGCAGGTTTTGAATCTTAATATGTGAAATCTTAAATAAAGCGCAATGGGCAGAGCCAAATTACCCCGTAAGAGTACAAGCATCGACATGACAGCCATGTGTGATGTGGCTTTTCTGTTGTTGTCATTCTTTATCTTAACAACCAAATTCAAACCTTCAGAAGCTATTGCGGTAACTACCCCTAAATCGGTAGCCGCCAAAGTAGCCCCAACGAAGGATATTGTTCAGATAATCATTGATAAGGACGGTAAAGTATTTCTTACGATGGATGACGAATCTATCAAAGAATATATTGCCAATACACTGAACACCACCCGTAACCTGGGTTTGGATGTGAAGGCCTTTAAAAAAGCCCTGTTTTTCGGAGCACCCTTTAATGGCATGAAATCCTTCCTGGCCTTACCGGAAGACCAGCGAAAAGGCAATCTGTTACCCGGTATTCCCGTAAAAGACTCCTCCAATAATGAGATGGTAACGTGGATGTCACTGGTAAACCAGGCTTATCAGGGAAAAAAGGTAAACCTCCTGTTGAAAGGGGATAACCTGGCAAAGTACCCTGCATTTAAAAGTATCATTGATGCTTTTAAAAAGAATGACTTCCTGAAATTCCAGATGGTGACCAATCCGGAAAGTGTTCCGGTAGGGTCAGACCTTTGGAAAGAGGCACAGAAAGGTGCGAAAAGGGAAGAATAACCGATTGCCCTGAAAAGGGTGGGTGGTTGGGTTGGCAAATAATTCTATAACGAAAACTAAATTCTACCGATCATGGCAGAAATGGATACCTCAGGTGGCGGTGGCCATAAAAAAGGCCCGGGGGTCAAAAAGAGTAAAAAACTGTCTACCAGGGTTGACTTAACCCCCATGGTGGACCTGGGCTTCCTGCTCATTACGTTTTTTATCTTTACGACCACCATGAGCCAGGCAACCGCTATGCGACTCTTTTTGCCCAAGGATGCCGATAAGCCGGAAGATCAGAATAAGGCAAAAGAATCCGGTGTAATCACCATCCTTTTGGGTAAAGACAACAACGTTTTTTACTACGAAGGGTCATTGGAGGTAAATGCTTCCAACTTCAAATCAACCAATTTCAAAGAAATCAGGGCTGTTTTGATGGACAAGAAGCAACGTACCCCCGAAAAAGACCTGGTAGTGGTTATTAAACCTTCGGATGAATGCACGTATAAAAACGTGATTGATATTTTAGATGAAATGACCATTAATATTTTGAAAAGGTATGCGCTGGTAGACATTACCCCGATTGAGGCACTGCTGGTGTCCAAGTCGGAAGAGTCCGGCCCTACTGCTTCCAAATAATTATGGGACTTTCATTATCAGCAGCTAAATAAAAGACACAAACAATGGATATAAACAAAATATTATCCGCAGATATTCTTGATATCGTTTTTGACGGACGAAACAAAGAATATGGTGCTTATGAATTACGGCGGTCATACAACCGAAGGATTAGGAATGCCATAATTGCAACCCTGGCAGTGGGTGCCCTGTTCATAGTACTTACCATTTTGGCTAATTCAGACGATAAAAAGAAAAGCCAGATTATTGTCCAGGACGTTTCGCTGGAAAATATGAAGCAGGAAGAAAAGAAACCTGAACCGCCACCACCCCCACCGCCACCCAAGCAGGAGCCACCCAAAGTGGAAATCACCAAATTCACCCCTCCCAAAATTGTGAAGGATGAAGAAGTGAAGCCTGACGAGGAAATCAAGGAAGTGGAAAAACTGGAAGATACCAAGATTGGTACCATCAACCAGGAAGGAGCCAAGGACCTGGGTGTAGTAGCCCCGCCTGTTGAAAAAAGTACCGGTGTGGTAGCTGCCCCCAAAGTAGAAGAAGACTACGATAAAGTATTTACCGTGGTACAGATTCCTGCTGAGTTTCCGGGTGGATTACCCGCATGGTCAAAATACCTGGAAAGGAACCTGAACAGCGATATACCAGTAGACAATGGTGCACCTCCCGGAAAATACACGGTTATCGTTTCTTTTATCGTGAGTAAAACCGGCGATATTAGTGACGTGGCTGCAGAAAATGATCCCGGTTATGGTACCAAAGGAGAAGCCGTAAGGGTTATCCAGAAAGGACCCAAGTGGAAGCCCGCTGTTCAAAACGGACGTAACGTTATCTACCGTCACAAACAAAGTATCACTTTCGTAGTATCTGAAGGATAAGGAAATAACGAAAAGTTGAAAATCCCTGCAAATGAAAATTTTGCGGGGATTTTTTTCTCTATCTGATAACTCCAAACCCCAAACGCCAAACCACAAACTACTCCCAACCTCTTTCCTTATTTTTGACAAAACCGCAACCATGTCAGCACAATTACAAGGATGGGATGATACGATAGTGGCTCTGGCCACTGCACCTGGTATCGGAGCCATCGGGGTGATACGGGTAAGCGGTCCCGATACCTTTCCGGTAATGAACGACATGTTTCCCTCCAAAGACCTGGGTAAGCAAGCCTCCCATACACTGGTAGTGGGTAACCTGGCACACAAAGGAGTAATCCTGGATGAAGTGGTATTGTCTTTATTCAGGGGACCAAAATCCTATACGGGTGAGGATGTGATTGAAATCAGTTGTCATGGATCACCGTTTATTCAGGAAAATATTATACAGGCAATTACGGCACGCGGAATAAGGGTAGCCAAGCCGGGTGAGTTTACCCAGCGGGCCTTCTTAAACGGCAAACTCGACCTGGCACAGGCAGAAGCTGTGGCCGACCTGATTGCCAGCAACACAGAAGCCAGCCGGAGAACGGCCCTGCGGACCATGCGGGGAGGATTTTCCTCCGACCTGCAGCAATTGCGCGACCAGTTGATCCGTTTCTCGGCCATGATAGAACTGGAGCTCGATTTTTCGCAGGAGGATGTGGAGTTTGCCGACCGTGGCGCTTTGTACCAACTGGTGGGGCAATTAACACTGTCGACCCAAAAACTGCTGGGTTCTTTTCAGTTGGGAAATGTGATCAAGAATGGCGTACAGGTAGCCATCATTGGCAAGCCCAACGCCGGCAAATCAACCCTGCTCAATGCCCTGCTGAACGAAAACAGGGCCATTGTGAGCGAGATAGCTGGCACCACAAGGGATACGATAGAGGAAGTATTGAATATAGGTGGGGTACTGTTCAGGTTGATTGATACCGCCGGTATCAGGGAACATTCCGGCGACAGGATTGAAAGCATGGGAATGGAAAAAAGCCTGACCAAAATGCGGGAAGCCAACCTGGTTGTTTACCTCTTTGATGTACACGAAATGGGAACAGCGGAATTGCAACAAGTGGTTGCCCAATTCGAAAAGGAACAGATACCTTATGTACTGGCGGGAAATAAATTGGATGCAGCCGACATGCAGGTAATGGAAAAATTTGCGTCATTACCAGGGATACTTTTTTTGTCGGCCCAAACCCACCAGGGAATGGAAGCACTAAAGGAGGCGCTGGTAAGAAAAGCCATACAGGGCGACATCCATACCAATGATACCGTTGTAACCAATACCCGCCATTTTGAAGCCCTGCAAAAGCTGGGTGAAGCATTAGCAGATGTACAAAGGGGGTTAGATGACAAGATTCCCGGAGACTTGCTTGCGCTTGATATACGCCAGTGTTTACACTACCTTGGCACGATTACGGGCCAGATTACCCACGAAGACCAGTTGGATTATATTTTTAGTAAGTTTTGTATCGGAAAGTAACTATCTTTCCTTTGTTTCATAAATGCCTGTTATTGTTAGCTTTTAGCTGATTTATCTTTCTTTTATTTGTTGCCCAACTCCACTTTTTTACCTATATTTGTTGCCTGATTGTTGCCCAGATTTGTTGCCCACAAATCAGGCAACACTCGGGAGAGAACATGCTACATCCAGCTACAAGCTGCTACATGTAGCAACAACAGGCAACAAAATGAGCAGCAACATTCGTCTTCAAAAAACTTGTCAGCACTGCGGTAACCGGTTTACCGCCAAGACTACTGTTACACAGTTTTGCTCAGATACCTGTGCCAAGAGAGCATACAAACAACGGAAGCGGGATGAAAAAATTGAAGTGGCCATCAAGGAAGAAACCGTGAAAGCCATGTACAACCCTGCCATTTCTCAAAAGGAATTTCTAACCGTAGATGAAGCCTGCCAGTTAATCAACGCCAGCCGCTGGACCATTTACAGGCTCATCGACAAAGGCGAACTCAAAGCAGGTAAGTTGGGCAGAAGTACCCGTATCCCCCGAACAGCTATCAACGAACTATTCAAACTGACTGAAGCATGACAGTAACATTAAGACAACGCAAAAAGGGCGATAAAATCAGCCTATATCTTGATTACTATGGTGATGGTAAAAGAGACTATGAGTATTTGCAATTATACCTACTACCCGAGCCGGAGAAAGGCAAGCTCACCAAAGAGCAGAAAGAAGAGAACCGTAAGACACTGATCATGGCAGAAGCCATCCGGTCAAAAAGATTGCTCCAGATAAAGAATGAAGAATATGGCTTTCGGGATACCGATAAAGCCAAAGGCAGTTTCATTGCTTACTTTGAAAGGCTTACCGAGAAAAGGAAAGGCAGCGAGGGAAATTGGGGCAATTGGGATAGTGTGCTGAAACACTTGAAGAAGTTCGCCAAAAATGGTGCATCATTTAAAGACATTGATAAAAACTGGTTGGAAGATTTCAAAACCTATTTCATATCCGAAGCAAAGAGCAAAACCAATAAACATCTTTCACAAAATTCGCAGTCCTCCTATTTCGGAAAGTAACAGCAGCTTTGAAGGAAGCAGTAAAAGAAGGCATAATACAAACCAATCCTGCAAACCAGGTGGAGGGCATCAGGCCAGATGATCCGAGTAGAGAGTTTCTCACTTTGGAAGAATTACAGGCAGCAGCAAAAGTGGAATGTGAAATGCCGATGCTCAAAAATGCTTTCATCTTTTCTGCATTGAGTGGTCTTGCGCTGGTCGGATATTGAAAAGCTGGTTTGGTCAGAAGTGCAGCACTCCGAGCAGTCCGGGTATTACATTCGTTTCAGGCAGAAGAAAACAAAGGGAGCAGAAACATTGCCCATATCGGAACAAGCTTTTTCGCTTATTAGGCGAAAGAAGAAAGCAGGATGATAAAGTATTTGAAGGTTTGTATTACAGTGCCTGGCACAACTTAAAACTCCGGGAATGGGTAATGAAAGCAGGTATCACCAAGCACATCACTTTTCACTGTGCAAGGCATACCTACGCCACTTTACAAATTACATTGGGTACAGATATTTACACCGTTTCAAAACTCTTAGGTCACAGGCATTTAAAAACAACCGAAATTTACGCTAAGGTAATTGACCATAAAAAACAGGAGGCCGCCAATAAAATTAAATTAGACTTATAGAGATGGAAGTAAAAGTATTAGATAGCATCATGCACGGTGTATTGAAGCCGTGGAAATTAGACACCACCAACACAAGGCGGTTCACTGAATTGGTGAAAGCCGCAAAAGCAGCTTCACCCAATACCAATGTAGAGTTGCTTTCGCAACTCACAGCATTATTGGTTGATTACCCAACCCTTCAAAAAATAGTGGCTGATGAAACCATAGGCAATGCACCATTGCAGCAGCTTTTATACAAAACTGATTTGCCAAAGTATAAAGATGCCGTTACCCATTTTTATTATTTCGTAATCACCGGTGAAACACTTCGTGTTTTCAATGCAGTATTGCAGCAAGCTGCAAACTGGACTGAGTTAGTTGATATTCGCTATCAGGTTGGCAAGACCCTTACCAATGTGAGAGTATTAGCCAAACAGGTTACCACAGAATTAAATGAGCAAGGTTTTACAACGGTTCCTGATGCACAAAGCAGCGTTGTTCACTTCTCTTTGTATTACTTAAAACATAGCCTCATTCAGCTTTATTTCAGCATTCAGGAACAGTTCAAGGCAAGCCTTTCACAAACAACAAGCATAGAAGATTTTTACTTGCTGGATTTGGAAGAGCCAATTACAAATATTGTTTATCCGGTACTTGTTGGTGAACCTACTAATAACAGCCAGGAACAAAACTCCAACAACACCATTCAGGATAAACTTTCATTTGGCTTCACTGGTGATAAAGCAAGGTTGAAAGCCGTGATAGTTCAGCTTTGCCAAAAGATTGAATTACTGAATGAGGACCAGACAAGTTCTGATACCTTGTTCAAAATATTTACTTCCAAGGATCTGGAAGCAATTACCGATAAAGTGTACTTAGGTTGTGAAACAACACAGTTCCGCTACATCATTGATAAACTTACTCCATACTTCACCAATCTGAAGCTGAAAACAATTGAAAAAACTGATGCCTTTTTCTCAAAGAATGGAACGAAAATAACTGCACAGAATCTATCAGCAGGAAAGGTAGATAACCCCAAAGAAAAGGGCACTATTGACAACATTCTAAAACAAATGCAATAAAAAATATTGAGTAGGTTGAGATAGCAGATTGAGTGCTTAGTAACTCAACCTTTACCCCTCCGCAGCTTCGCAGTTTTGCCTTGTAATCATAAAATAATTTACAATGGCACAAGAAGAATTAATCTTCGACAAGCTCACCGAAATAGCTAACAAGCTGGATGAGCAAAACCTGTTGCAAAAAACAGTACTCAACTTTAATGAGGCTTGCAAATATCTCGATGTAAGCCCATCGCATTTGTACAAACTCACCAGTACAAAGCACATTCCCCATTTCTGCCCACAGGGCAAAAAATTGTACTTCAAACGGGAGGAGCTCGACACCTGGTTACAACGTAACCGGCAAGTCGGCAGCCGATGAAATTGATCAGTTGGCAACCGACTATGTTATCCGCAACAAACGCAAGAAGTAAGATTTTTTTGAACTGAACTAAAGAACATGAACAATGGCAGCATGTACCATATTTAAGAATTTGCAACTGCCGGTGGAGAATGTTTCATTGATCATTCTTTCCAACTGGATTGCATCCGACAAATACAAAGCCCAGGTTGAAGAAATCCGGGACCTGATTGCACAGGGCAAAACAGAAGAAGCACAAGAAAAGAAGCAACAGCTTCCGGCCTTCACTCCATCCGCAACATTCAAAGAAAAAAGATTGCTGCCGAACATGGAGCAGTACAGCGGCTTTGTACATCTTGATTTTGACAAGCTGACACCGGAACAGTTAGATGCAGCCTTTCAAATCATTGCCGCAATCCCTTACACATTTCTTTGCTTTATCAGCCCAAGCGGCAACGGTCTAAAAGTGTTTATTGAAGTAAACACCGGAGCAGAACATCACGATACTGCTTACTTACAGGTAATGCAGTATTACGAAAATGCCACCGGCTTAAAAGCAGATCTAAAATGCAAAGACATTACACGGCTTTGCTTTGTAAGCTATCGACCCTCAGTTGTATAAAAACATTTACAACGAAAAGTTTACCGTAACAGTATACCCGAAATCATGACCAAACCGGAAATCCAGCCAATAGCAAGCCAGTAATGCCACAGATCAGGAAGAACAGTAGAGCATCAGAACATAGCTCTTTATCTTTCAGCAACAAGTTTTATTCACCAATCAAAAAACACAATACACCAATGGAAACCGTAACAATTATATGTATCTGCTTGCTTCTAATTGCAACAGAGCTGGTATTACCGCAGTCCGATACTGAAATTTTATGTACGCAGCATTTTGACCTATCTGAAAGAGAAATTAAAGATGCAGTAAACAGTGCTTACTACCCACCACAAACCCGAGTTTGCAAAGTTTGCAAACACTGCAAAGCTGCAAAGTGCAGAGCAGCAAACACCACAGGAAGACTATTTAAAAGCCACTCCAACCATTCCTGAAGAATTGTATTTGCAAATGCCTGAAATATTGCAGCACGGTGCAATGGCATTTACCGATGAAAGAGAACGGGATGTTTTTCTTACCGGAGCATTGGCAATTCTCAGCGGATGTTTGCCCGGTGTAAAAGGAGTGTATGCAGGTAACGAAGTTTTTCCCGAATGTCTTTTCATTTGCTATTGCCCCTGCAGCCAGTGGAAAAGGTGCATTGAAAGTTTGCAAAGATGCTGGCAGACGAATACCACAGCTTTGTATTGACAGCAAGCCGTGAAGCAGAATCGCAATACAATCAGGAACTATCCGAACACAAACAAAAAATCAGCAGTAAGAAAAAAGGCGACACCTCCACCGAAGAAGCACCCACCAAACCCACTTTTAAAGTGGTGTACATTCCGGCAAATACAAGCTATGCAAAAATCCTTTGGCACTTGGAGCAGAACGAAGGCACAGGAATTATTTGCGAAACCGAAGCCGATACCCTGGGCAACGTATTTAAGCAAGAGTGGGTTTCCTATTCCGATATGCTTCGCAAATCGTTTCACCACGAAAGGCTTTCCAGTTCCCGGAAAGGCAACAATGAATTTACAGAAGTAAATGCACCCAGCTTGTCTATTGCTTTATCAGGTACACCCAACCAGGTTACAGGCTTAATATCTTCTTCCGAAGATGGCTTATTCAGCCGTTTCATATTCTATGCTTTTAAGGTGGAGCAAAAATGGAAAGACGTTTCCCCTAATGCCAATAACATCAACCTCACCGAGCATTTCAAAGTACTGTCTTTAAAAGTGTTTAACATGGTCCAGTTCCTGCAACGGGAAGAAACCATCGTAACCCTAACCAATCAGCAATGGCAACAGCTAAACGAAACCTGTGAGGCATGGCTCAATGAAGTAACCATGTTTACAGCCGAAGAAGCCGCCAGTATTGTAAAACGCTTAGGCTTGATCTTGTACCGTATGGCAATGCTATTTACCGCCTTGCGGAAATTTGAAAACGGAGAGGCAGCAAACCAGGTAGTTTGCATCAATGAAGATTTCAGCACCGCCTTGCAGTTGGCCGAAATCTACCTCCACCACAGTATTTTAATGTTCAACAACCTGCCAAAACAAAGCGAAGCCACCCAATTCAAAACAGGCGACAGCAAACGCAAATTCTTTGATGCTTTACCGGCAGAATTTACCCGCCAACAAGCCGTTGAAACGGGCAAGCAGTTTCAACTTTCTACCCGTACTGTGGATGACATACTCCACAATGCCACTGGTAAGATACTGGAAAAGCTCAAGGCTGGGCATTACCAGCGGATTTAACGGCCATTTGGTCAAGTGATAGCTTTGCTTTTTAAAGGTTCCTGCCACCCGAAGGAGGCTGGCTGGAGGACTTCAAAAGATTCGTGATTAACGAACACCGCTATTTTAACTGTTCTTAGTGTATGGCAAACTGGTGCTGATCACTAAAGACAAAAGGATAGATGAGATGAAAAAAGTAAGACCTGTACCGGTAGTCATTTCTGCAAATCCACTGCCCGATTTCATCGTACTTACAATAACGCCTACTATCATAACGTCCAACATTGCCCATTTGCTTAACAATGAAAGCAGTAGGTTTTTGCGACCATCTGACTTTGACAAAAAAATATCAAAAGCCATAGCTATCATTTTTAGAACAGGAATTAGAAATGTGAATACCAACATGATGTAGTAAAGCTGAATTTCTCCCTTCACCTTCAGATTTGACAGCACCTGAGTCAATGAAAGATGCTCTTTTATAATCCAAAGCTTGGTCGTATTTAACATTGGAATGTTTATCCCGATAACGAAGCAAAATATATTTACTGTAAGTAATAGGGCCAGAATAGCATTACCAGTTGATATTTTAACGCCTATCATTCGGGTAATGAGTTGAGCTAATGCAATAAAAAATATACCTGCGGTTAGATGAACAAATAGTGGCTGGTTAAATGTTTGTTCCTGCGAAAGGGCAAACCCCAAAATCTTGTCTTTGCCGATGGTGACGGGAAAAACTGTGGAGGCTAAAATATATGCCCCGGTTAACCCCAGACAGTAAAGAGGTAAGTACCAAACAAAACTAATTTTAACCTTACTTATTGGGGGGGATGAAAGCGTTGTATCCATGATCTTATTCTTTTTGAAGTTCTTCAAACATGCCTTTAGCTTTGTTCATCATGCTGTTTATTTCGTCTTTGATCTGGTTGGCTTTGTATTTAGCCAGCGTAGCATAATATTGCCCAGCGAGCCGGTCGACTTTTTGCCGTTCCTCCGGTGTCAGTTCATCTTTGAACCTGCTGTATTCAGTTTCACTGTACCTTTTGAACTCTGCTTCTGCCCGAGACCAATCTGAATCTTTGTAATCCTTGTAATGCAGTTTTAATGTGCTTACCCAGGCTTCGTAGTTTCGGATATAGCCATCCTTGGTGAATGATTCGGTGCAGGCTGTTGCGAATAGCAACAGCACTGACACCAAAATGGGAAGTTGTTTTACTGTTCTCATGGCTTATCCTTTATCAGGTGAAAAATTGGAATTTGACTTGGTAATAAGCTGATTTATGGTGGACATAAACCCTGCATGGATCTGGTCAAACCTTGCTAGCACTTCCTTCAGTAATCCTTCATCCTTGATATGCTTTATGGCTCTGCCTATAAAATCAATCTTCTTTTCAGTCAGTTCCTGGGCTTTCGACATAAGATATATACTGTCCTTCTCCTTATTGCCAGCGATGATCTGGGTTTCCTTGTGGCATAACTCTGCAAATGCCTGTGTTAATCTCAATTTCTCCTCCTGCTGTTTGAACTCCAATCGTTCCTTGCTGCTCATTTCAAAGATTTGTTCCTTTTCAACGTCATTCATGTCCACCAATTTGTAGTACAGCCCCCTGTCACCTGCCGGACTAATTTTAATCAGCAATGGAAGTAATTCAATCAGCGTAAAGAATATACGAAGCAACCAGGTTGTCCAATGAACTATTGGCTCCTTTTCGCCAAGACTGGATAATGCCCGCATCCTTCCAATCAATCCATCGGCATTGTTATGCTCCACCATATCCAATGCGTCAGATTTTTGCTTCTGTATTTCAGCAATTTTTGCTGCAGTAGTAATCTGGTTGGATGCATACAGTTTTTGGTAATCCTGATAGTCCTGATATTTCTGTTCGTAAATCGGGCCTTGGTTGCGAATCATTGAGCCTCCAGTGCCATCCATTTCTGCCGTATAAGCCTGTTGTAATGTGTACAAACGCTTTTGATCTGCTGAAAGGTTGTCCTGCAAAGCTGCTATCCTTGAATCATAAGGTGCTGAGGTGTTATTCTTGGCGGAGCTTAACTCAGTGAATTGCTGCTCCTGAATGGAATCTTCAAAAATTTTGAGGATCATTGGCTCTGCTAACAGGAACCCTACTGTAACTGCAAGCATTATCCTGCCAACAAGCCCAAAGGAGAAGCTACCTGGTCTGCCATAAGCCATGATACTGCGGTCAATAATGAACAAGACAATGGCTGATGCAATACCGCAACCAATGGCTGCATAAGTATTTGCGAAGATGAAGTAGAAGCCATAGGTGTAGCTGAACAGGGCCAGAAATGCCGGGATGAAAACCATTGAACCTGCAATGGTCATTTTACGGATTTCGGAACTGGTGCATTGTGCAGCAGTCTGGTTGTCGAAGCCAGCAGCCCAGATAAGTAACGACTGTGTTTTGGTAATCTGTTTCATTTTTTTTGATATTAAATAATTGTGAATGACGTTTAATAAAAGCCGCAGGGAGTTTAGCCCTGCGGCTTTTGTGATCAGTTGTACTTTTTCAACTCCTCATCTACGATGCTCTGGAACTTATCCAACAAGCCGTCCAGGAATTTCAGGTACTTGCCCTCTTCATCGAAGATGGAGGTGAGGTACCGCTGCTGCATACTCGGGTAACCAGTTAGGCTTTCAGAGTATGAGTACTTGGTTTTCATCATCTCCAAAAAAGCAAACTGCCTATCCCGAACCTCAAAGGAGAGTTGCTCCATTTTGCTCATCAGGTACGATGATACCTGATGCCTGTAATGCCCTTTTACCATCTTGATACCGGCATTGCATTTCTCATTCAGGTATTCCAGCCGGGTGTCGAGCATGGTTTTGTAAAAAGCCAAGCGGTAGTGTGCCGAGGTTTTAAAGAGCTCCTTCTTTACCTCCTGCACCTGGTTGTACATACCCTTATTCGTCCACCTGTCCCAGGTAGTCCATTGCTTGTCAAGATTAGCCTGGTAGAACCGGTCAATCTCCTCCTGGTTCTTTGCCAGTGAATCAAGCCCTTTGGTTTCCTGCTTCACAGGTTGGTTTACCTCCTCATTCTTGGCGACAGTGCTTGTTTGTACAGTGGCCGGGGGTTTGGAGGTCTGATCGCTGAGCATGTCGCCCAGGTTGATGCTGTTTACATGGACAAACTCATGTTTATCCTGTTGGCCGATCAGCTCAGGGCCGTTGTTGTTAATTTGATCTTGTTTCATTTTATGATTTTTTTAATTTTTACTTAATTAATGTGGCATACCATTGGAATTTTATAAACGGTTCCCGGTATTATGGTGAATTAACCGGTGGGGACTGGCTGTTATATGGTGGGGATTTATTTGACATGGTTGTTTAGGTTTAAGAAGTGGCAATCGTGGATTTAGGAGAGTGAACGGTATATGGAAAGCGAGTCAGCCGTTGGTATAGGCCGGCATATTTTACTTGTAGCTTGCTTGCCTTACTGACAATAGCCTTTTTGCCTGATTGGCGTGCATACATAATAAAGGAGTAGATAAAGGCGGCAAGGTTTTGCCCCGGCCAGAGATCCCGGTGGGCACTGCTGCAACCCCAGGACGCAACAAACTCGTCATAAAACGGCAGGTTCTTTTCTGCAAGCTCTACCGGGTTTGCGGCTGATGATGTGAAGTAGTTTTGATGTGCCATAAGAAGTCGTTTTTACAACACAAAGGTCTCACATCAATAATGGTTGGATTGCCATTTATAAGCCCATAAATACCTTTATTTCAGGCGGTTTTCTCCATCTTTTCTCCAGATAAATTTTACGCAGGCAACTGTTTGGGCAATCTCGAAATGTATTGCCCATAGATTATCCTTGTTGGGTAAATCATGGGCAAATTATTGGTATACTTAGGGGAAATAAGATCAGTTTATCCTTCTACTTTTGTTGTTACAACTTTACTGCTATGGGCAACGATAAAATACTAAAAACATGGAAGGAAAAGGCTATGGATAGTCTTGCTACCTATCGCACTAACTGCGGCTATTCATGGGACACTATGGCAGATAAAATAAACACTGCTATTAAGGAACTGAAAAGTAATGGCATTGTGATAAACTTAAATACCCATACGGAAAAAGATCGTAAGGCGTGGCAATTGGTCATTGAAAAAGGAGAAGCTTCGAGATTTAATGAAGATCACTATAAGGATTTATATAAAGTCTATGAATATCTGACTATTCCACAGAATAGCTTAACTAACAATGTCAAAAAAACTACCACACTTAAAGAAACTCATAACGAACCTTTTACTTATTGCACTACCAAATTTCAAGATACCATACTCCCATATCTCTACAAGCATTTTTATACAAAGGAATTTAGTAAACTAAATTTTGAAATAAATAAGGACTGGAATGAAATTTTAGATGCATTTAAAACTAAAGATGTACAAATAGCCCTGCACAATTATTCTACCGCTTTGGCAATAACCCGAAGTGTAAAGGGTAACCCTGCCATGTTCTTTTTCCCATTCTTTCTTTTCAAAGGCTATGGTATTGTAGTCAAAAGAAGCAGTATGGAATCCTTTTGTAAAAAACATGACATTAAAAATAATGGCTTTAATAGGCTATCACCGGACTTTAAAAAGATTTTTTTGGAAGATTCATCTGTAACGCTTGAACCAAAAACTGACGTTGAATGGGTTTATAAAAACTATTGTGCTAAATATGAAGCAGACTGGAATAAAGTAAGAGAGAAAATAAAACCATTTGATGTAAACGAAGGCAAGCAAAAGTTTGTTTTGAAAAATGGAACAGACATATATTGTACAAACACTATCCACTTAGTTGATTTAGGAAAGCAACCTGATAAATATGAAATAATCAAAAATGACGATGTGACAAAGCATAAAAATGTGAATGGACTTTTATGCACAATGGATTTCTTTAATAACAATAGTGTTATTGTAAAAGCACTTATTGCCACCTGGTATCATCACATAATAGAGTTCATTAAAGAGAAGGAAGAAATTTTGCACAATAGTATTATTGGGCATTTTGACTATGCCCATTTGAAAGCTTTAAATAAATCTTTAAACGACTTTACAAAATCGAATTTAACACTACAAGAGTTAATGGTTTCGTTTAAGACAAACAACGAGTTTTTCACTGATTCTACAACAGCATTTAATGAATTTTACACAACAGATTTCATTGAAAAGCAAACAACTAATAAAAGTTTCTGGGAAATAGCAAGTGTGCAATTAGGTAAAGAGGACGAAGATAATATGGAAGAAATAATTTCAGAACTACATTCCAATATGAAAGAAGCTTTTACTAAAATAAATAACGGTTAAGATGGAAAATAGAGATGTTTTTATGGTAAGTCTAAATTCCAAAAGACTTGAGGTTTACTTAGAAAATCAACAACAATCGTTTTCTGATAAAAATAAATTAGATGTTTTTGTTTACGATGTTTTTGAGGTGCTTAATGGGTTGTTTTTTTCACCTAATAATATCGAACAAATAAACGAACAAATGGAATCGATTATCAATAAGGTGAATCAACAGATTGTTTTAAAAGATGTTGATAAAAATAAACTTATTCGATTTTCTGACTTTCAAAAAGATTTGTCAATTTATTTGATAGCCGTTTATGCGGAATATTTTACCAATGCAAGTTTCAAAAGACATTGTAAAAGTCAAATATTTCAAAATTTACAACCTAAGCTAAGAGATGTAAAAATTACAGATCACAAGTCAAATTTAATAGAGATACTTAGCCCCTTTTTGCTTGCTGAAATTGCTTACTATTTATATATTTTTCACAAGAATGAGTATAGTGCCGTTTATGGCTTAGAAAGTGAAATGGAAATAATCACTGCGATTAAGAATAAGAAATACGAAAGGTTCAATGAATTTATTTTAAACCCAGTTCCACATATAAAAGTTGAATTTTAAAAATATGCTACTGCTAAAGGACATAATTTACAAGCATAGAAATGGTGCAAGCACATTTGAAATAAATGTGCCTGAGATGCAATTTAAAGCTGGTGTAATAAATGCGATCCTGGGTAAAAATGGAAGTGGCAAAACAACTATTTTAAACATAATTGGGGGTCATATTATTTGTGAGAAAGGAAACATTAATTTGTTTGATAAAGATATTACGCATCAGAGTGCAATAGACAGGCATACAGCTACTGTATTTCAAACTATATCGCTTTTCCCTCATCTATCAGTTAAAGCAAATATAGAACTTGCAATAGAGCCTAATGCCCTTTTTAAAATAAAGAAAAGCACCAAGGATTCTGCTCAAAAGATAATGATGGATTTTAATTTGACGGAATTTGCCGAAAGAAGACCGAGCCAACTAAGCATTGGACAGCAGCAACGGGTTGCTATTGCAAGGGCAACAGGAACAAAGCCTTCCGTTTTACTTTTGGATGAACCTACTTCTGCATTAGATTTTGCAAATATTAATTACTTAAAATCCCTATTACAAGAACTCAATAAAAAACAAACTGTTCCTATCTGTATTATTGTAAGCCATGACATGAATTTTGTTTTAAGTATAGCTGATGAAATTAAATATGTTGATAATGGCAAATTGGTGTTTGAAGGCAGTAAGGAGGCATTTATTAATTCTAACTATAACGTAAACTAAAAATATTTTAAATATGGATACAAATAACAACATCAATCAAAACAATTTCTACTCTAAGAGAGATTTTGTAAAAATCATTTGCATTAGCATTGTAGTAACTGGCCTTTTAGGACTATCAAGTTGCTTTAATAAAGCAAAAACATTAAAACTTTATGGTTCTGGAACTTTAGACATAGGAAAAAGTTGGGCTAAGCTTGAAAAGGATTTAGACATAAAGCTGGTTTTTGCAGACAATGGAAACGATGTAGGACCCATTATTAGCAATATGGTTAATGGAACAGCTGCATACGATTTTGATGTATCTGGTGTGCAAGGTGGTGCAGAAAGAGAATTGGCTGAAGCAAATAAAATATTGCCGTGGGATACAACAAAATTAAAAAACTGGGGAGCAACCTGGGATTGGGTAAAGAAGATACCGCATTGCTATGTAGATGGTAAATTGTACGGAATACCAATAGTGGCAAATGCTGATGCCATTATTTATTTACCTGAGAAAATGGGCGGAGTTGTAACGAGCTACAGTGTAATATTTGACCCAAAATACAAAGGGAAAACAGCTATGGAAGATAGCTGGATTAACAGCGTAATTTTTACTGCAATTTATTTAAAGGAAAACAACCTAATGGCTATTGATAAGCCTGGAGATTTAACAGAAACTGAATTAAAAGGCGTAATGGAGTTTTTGATACAAAAGAAAAAAGAAGGCCAATTTAAAACGTTTTGGAGTGGCTGGGAAAACGGATTGAGTTTAATAAAAAGTGGAGAAGTATGGGCAATGACGGGTTGGGAACCGATACAAGTGGAAGCAAAAAAAGCAGGTATAAATTGTGAATATGCTGTACCTCGTGAAGGCTATGAAGGCTGGACAAATGATTTATTGCTTAATGCCGGCACAAAAGACAATGGCAATTATGAAAATGCACATTTATTTGCTGATTGGCAATTGAGTGGGTATTACGGCTGTTTTATGGCCAAGGAAAGAGGGTATATTGTTCCGAACAATTTATCTATTTCATACGCTAAAACTGACACTGCTTTTAATGCTGATGAACAGGCAAAGAAAATTGAGCATGTAAAAAATAAGTTTTTAAACAGCAAAGTGTACTGGCAGAATACAAGACCAAAAAATTATAAATTATATGAAGAGTGGTGGGCTAAACTAAGAAATTCTTAATGCCTGAATAATAAAAATGGAT
>CAVVSL010000013.1:0-98188 GCA_963750825.1 uncultured Bacteroidota bacterium
ACCAGATGGCCCAACCAATTTGGCCATCCATATTTAACTACTGTGCTCTTTTTTGCTTGCCGCTTTTTTACCAGCAGGCCCCACAAAACAGGGATTTGGGCGGTCTCAAAAAACAGGATCGTAGCAAACAACATGGCAAAAGGGAAAACCCCAATATCATTGAAAATCTGGGAATTGGGCAAATGAAAAAGGACCAAAGGGATCAGCGCCCATTTCCGGGTGGCCTTGTTCCACAATAAAAAAGGGATCGCCAGGTCGAACAGCAGCCCACCGTAGTGATCATTTAGAAATTCACGAATTTCCAGCTTATCCTCTTTGGCTATCAGTGATTCGAAACGCTCAAACAGGTCGGGTTGTTCCATTTCCAGTGACATGGTTGCAAGTTAATCATGAATTGGGAATTTTTGGTTTGGGTATTTAGGAAATGGGCATGAATGATTTGATCAGTTAACTTAGCTCCCATGATATTGCCTATTTTGTTTGTTGCCCCATCCCCAAAGGGCGGTAGGGGGGTATTTAGCTCCGAAATGATTCCGGTTAATACGGTCATTGAAATTTCCCCCGTGCTGGTGTTAAACAGCAAGGACCGGAAGGAGGTTGAAAAGACGATTCTTTTTGATTATGTATTTGAATGGGGACCTAAGCGGAAAAAAGCCTGTATTGCGCTGGGTTATCTTTCTTTATACAACCATTCTTTTGCTGCCAACTGCGAATATGAAATGGATTTTGCAACAGAACTGATGTCCATAAAAACCATCCTGCCGGTGGCTGCAAATGAGGAACTGTTCATCAATTATACCTCTTCAGCGGACAATGCCCAAAAGTTATGGTTTACCGAAAAGTGAGCACCTACCAATTTTAATTGGATGACCAGTATTGGTATCCCGTCAATTTGGTAAGCGTCAGTTTTGCCAAGCATAACTGGTAAGTATATTGCAACCTGGTAAGGGCAGCCCTTTGCACATTGGTACTTGCATTGGTGATTTCCAGGTGGGTTCCCGTTCCATTCTTAAATTTGGTCAATGCCAGGTCTTTTCCGGCATTCGCTTGTTCCAACTGTCCACGTGTATTGCGGATTCTTTCCAGGTTACTGCTGATATCCTCCAGTACCTGTGCAATGTCTTTTTGGTAATTATTGTTGAGTGATTCAACTGCCATCTGGTTCTGTTTAATCAGGTTCTCCTGTAATTTTTGTTGTTGTTTTAACCTGCCGCCATTATAAATGGGTACAGTAAAAGATACACCCGCCAGGTAATTGAATCGTATATCCTGTATGTAGGGAACATATCCATTTTTAATGCCCGCCGCTGCTTTTAAGCCTATCATGGGCTTTTCAGCCAGTTTAACAATGGCCAGATCCGACTCAGACTGTTTGATTTTATCTATTGCGAGGGCAAAGTCAGGGTTGTTTTCCCGGGCTATACCCAGCGCAGTTCCTGCATCCAGTAAGCTGATATTAAAATCAAATCCCTCTCCCTTCGATAGCTTACTACCCGTAGTATATCCCAGTAGGTTTACCTGTTTTTGCAGGTTATTGGCAAGGTCAACTTTTCTGTTTTCTTCGTTGTCCATAGATGCCTGAATATTCAAAAGATCAATTTTGAGGGCAGTCCCGTTCTTCAACTGGCTTTCCACTATTTTCCGGGTATCCTGTAAAAAAGACAATACACTGTCCTGTATGGCGATGGCTTTTCTAAAAAAAACAATGTTGTAATAGATATTGGCTACTTCAAATGCCAGTTGCGATTTTACCCGATCTACATTGTGTTTGGCCAATTGCAAATCATCTTTTGACCGCTGAATACTGGCCTGTAACCTGCCAAAATCAAAGAGGGGATAAGTGGCATTGAAAGCGCCACCAATATTGTTTACGGGAGCAAACTGAAAGTTTTCACCGTTAATGGGTATTTGTATTTTGGGTCGTATATACGCATAAGAAACATCAGCGGTGATCTCCGGCATTCTGTTGAGTTCTGTAAGCGCCAGTTTTTCTTCTGCACTGGTCACTGTATTCTGTACTTCTTTAATTTGTGGGAAATAAGTGAAGGACTGGCTGATTAGTCCCTTCAATTCCTCATTTACAGTTACCTGTGCATTTGTATACAAGGCTGTTGCAAGGGTAAACAGTATCATCAGTATTTTTTTCATAAAAAACAGGTTATATTTTCAATAGGTTCTCGTATAATATATTATCAATGTGCTTCTGCTGCTGCTTTCAGGGTTGCTGCCATTTCCATTGCCGATTTCTTTTTTACCCGTAGGAAAACTACAAGTGGTATTACCAGTATAAAAAAGATGGTAATTAAACGGAAAGTATCCAGGTAGGATAGAAAATAAGCCTGTCTGTCTACTATTTTATTAATGGTGGCCAATGCTTTCGTTCCTGCTCCTGCCATATCTCCCGATCTGGCAATGATGCCCTGTGTAATGGTTTGGCTGCGTTCCTGAAACATCTGCGATTCGCCGGTTACTTTGGTGACCAGGTCATACCGGTGTTGTGCATACTGGTGGGCTATATAATTATTGGCCAGTGCAATGCCGAAGGCACCACCCAATTGGCGTATCATATTGTTAAGTGCGATACCCGCCGGATAGTCCTTGGGCTGTAAACCGGCAACCGCCTGGTTGATGAGGGGTAACTGCACCATGCTGATACCTATGGCCCGAAGGGCAAGGGGAAAAAAGAAATCTTCTTTGCTTACATCAGGGCTTACCTGGGCACTCAGCCAGGAATAACCCGCAAAGAGTAAAAATCCTATTACTACAAAGGGAATGGGGGATACCCCCTTGCTCATGAGTTTGCCAATAACCGGCATCATGATTACCGTTATCATAGTAGGAGCCAATAGTGTCAGTCCTGTTTCCAAAGCGGTATAGCCCAGTGTTCTTTGCGCCAGTACAGGAAAAACAAATACGGAGGTAAACAATCCCACACCTACTACAAATGTGAAGATGGTAGTGAATGCCAGATTCCGGTTACCCAATATTTTGAGGTTGACCGCCGGATTTTTAATGCTGAGTTCATACCAAATAAAGCCCGTCATGCCTACAAAAGCAAGCAGGGCAGTAACCTGAATCACACCGCTGCTAAACCAGTCCTCTGATTCCCCTCTTTCAAGCACATACTGCAGACAACCAATACCCACCATCAGTAAGAGTATACCTGTATAGTCGATGTGGATTTCTTTTTTCTTTGTTCCTTCTCCCTCTTTACGGTCAATAAAAGTATAGGCAAGAAAAGTGGCCAGGATGCCAATGGGTATATTGATCATGAAAATCAAAGGCCAGGAAGCATGGTCAATAATATAGCCTCCTAAGGTTGGTCCGAGTGTTGGGCCCAATACAATTCCCATACCAAACAAACCTGCGGCAATGGGCCTGTCCTGTGGTTCAAAAGCATCAAACAAAATTGCCTGAGAGGTAGACAATAAAGCACCGCCACCCACACCCTGTATGAACCGCCAGATAATGATTTCTACCAGACTGGAGGACTGTCCGCACATATAGGAGGCTGCGGTAAAGATGATCATCGATACGATGTAATAATTTTTTCTTCCAAAATATTCTGCCAGGAAACCCGTTAAGGGGATGATGATTACATTGGCAATAGCATAGGAAGTAATTACCCAGCTCACGTCTTCGATATTTACACCGAGGCTGCCACTCATATCGCTCAATGCAACATTCACAATGGATGTATCAATCAGTTCCATCACAGCCGCAGTAACGGTAGTAATCACAATGATGGCTTTTGCAAAACCTTTAGGGGTTGCCATAGGGAAGCTTTTTCTACTGAGGGGTATTATTTAGTTTCGGCACTAACGTATACACTTAATCCGGCTCTTAGCAGGGATTTGTATTTGTTGATGTCTTTGATGAGGATTTTAACCGGAACACGCTGGGTTACTTTCACGAAGTTGCCGCTGGCATTATCGGGAGGCAATAAGGAAAATTTGGCACCGGTAGCCTCACTCAGGCTTTCAATTTCACCCTTCACTTTTGTTCCGGGATAGGCATCTATTTCGATGTCCACTTCTTTGCCGGGATATAATTTGCGTAGTTGGTTCTCTTTAAAATTCGCGATTACCCAGTAGGTTGTGTCATTCACTATAGAGAAAAGGGGAGTACCTGCCTGTACAAACTGGCCTTCCGAAACATTCTTTTTACCGATCTTACCTGCCTGTGGTGCATAAATAGTGGTATAGGTGAGTTTTAATTTTGTTTCCGCAATCTTAGCTTTTTTTACATCGAGCACTGCGGCAGCTTTGTTGATTCCGGCTTGTAAAACGGCAATGCGGCTTTCAGCAGCTGTCAGGTCTGTGCGACTATTTTCCAGTTGTTGACCGGTTGTTTCAAAAGTGAAGCGGGCATCATCCAGTTGTTTTTTGGTAATGGCCTGGTCGGTAAACAAATGCTGGTCTCTTGTCAAGTCTTCTTCTGCTTTTTTGCGGCGCATCTGGCTAAGGTCAATATTGCCTTTGTTCACTTTTAAAGAAACCAATGCATTGTTCAATATAGCCCTGGCGTTGATTACATCCACTTCTGCCTGACGATAATCTGCTTCCAGTTCTGCGAGTTGGGCACTAAGCTCTGCATCATCCAGTTCTACCAGCAATTGTCCGGTTTTTACAGAGTCATAATCCTTCACAGCAATAAGTTTTACATAACCCGCTACCCTGGGTAATACGGGGGTTATCTGGGTTTCTATCTGGGCATTATCAGTAGTTTCGTGGGTGAGAACGAAGTGGATTTTTTTGTAGCCGAAATAGCCTGCTACGAGGAAAACGATACTTAGCAATAGGGGCTTTAGAAAAGTTTTTTTGGTTGTAGGTGTTGGCGCTGACATAGGTTGTGGTTGCTTGTTGATGAATAGGTATTACGGGTTATTTATTTCTGGGTAACAGATAGCTGCTGATCAATTCTTTCAGGTGATGGATAAGTCTTTTCTTGAATGCTGCATCGGTATAAGGGTCAAAACTTTCTTCCCTTTCGACAAGCATAATACACATGGCTTTAGATAACATAAGCTGGTTGATGGTGCCAATCAAAGTAGCCATCGTTAGTTCAGGATCTACTTTCCTGAAAACCTTTTTCTTCACACCATCCTCAATGATTTTCCGAAGGATATGGGTATTCCTCACAAAAATATTGATGATTTTTTCATGCAGTTCCTGGCGGTCACCCCTTAATAATTCCTGGTAAAGGATCCGGTGGAAAAAGGGCTGGGATAATATACGCTCCACATAGCTTTCAATGATGGCATCAATTTTTTGAATGGCACTCATTTCCCTGTTCGCTTCAATCTCATCCATTCTGCCACGCATAAAAGTGGCTTTGTATTCCACCATCGACAAAAACAGGTTATCCTTTGATCCAAAATAATAATTGATCATAGACACATTCACATCAGCCCTGGCTGCCAGGTCACGGATGGAACAGCCTTCAAAACCCTTTTCTGCAAAAAGCGGAATGGCAACGTTGATAATATGTTCTTTCTTATCGTTCATGTAACGGTATTGAAAATACAAAATTCAAACAATTGTTTGAATTAATCAAACGTTTGTTTGATGTTTACACATTAAAATAATAGTAAGGGTTGTTTTCCTGCTAAAGTCAAATATTCAATATGTTGATAATCAAATATTTATAGCATAAAAAGGACAAACAGGATTAGCTCGTTTTTTTATAATGGATCACCGCCCAGGAATTTAGCAGGATACCGAATCCGCAAATACTCAGGAACTGCGGAAGCACATCCCTGAAGCTGCTCCCTTTTAACATCACCAGCCGCATCACTTCCACAAAATAGGAAAGGGGATTGGCCAGGGTTAGTTTTTGAGCCCAGTTGGGCATACTGCTAATGGGCGTAAACTCACCGCTCAACAAAATAAAGATGATCATGAAAAAGAAAGCAATAAACATGGCCTGTTGCTGGTTATCTGAATAGGTCGAAATCAAAAATCCAAAACCCAGCAATGCAATCATATAAATGGAGGCGAATCCATACAAAGTTGCATAACTACCTACAGGCAGTATACTATATACCCAGCGGCTGATGGCCAGCCCAATGGTAAAAATGATCATACCGATTAGCCAGAAAGGAATGATTTTAGACAGGATAAAAGTATGCTTCTTCACTGGCGATACATTGATTTGCTCAATAGTGCCCTTTTCTTTTTCACTCACGATATTGAGGGATGCCAAAAATCCACCTACCAGGGATAATAGGGTTACCAGTATTCCCGGTACCATAAAAGTGGGATAGTGAAGGGTAGGATTGAACCAGTTGGCGTAAGTAATCTCTATAACCGGAGAAGCGGGATATTTACCCTGTGGTAACATTTTTTGCCTGATTTCCCTGTTAAATACCGAAACAATTTTACTTGCATAGGAACTGGCCAGGCCTGCCTTGGTTCCATCAATCGCATTTGCGTGAATAAGTACCTTCCCTGTCTGATTTCGCATAACGGTTCTTTCAAAATCAGGCGGTATTTCAACAATGATATCTGCCCGGTTATTTTCAATGGCCACCAAAGCCCGCTGATAATCAGGTGAGATGTCGGTCAGTTTAAAGTATCCGGAAGCAACGAATTTTTCCTGCAATTTTGCGGAAAAACTACTATGGTCATTGTCCACGAAGCTGAGTGAAATATGCTTCATTTCATAAGTGGCAGCCAGGGGTAAGATCAGCAACTGGATGATTGGCAACTGGAACATGATAATCAATATAAACTTGTTCCTGACAAGTTGTAAAAATTCTTTCCTTAATAAAACTCTTAAAGTATGCATGATCCTGGCTTATTATAGTCTTATTTTAAATCTCCTGATACTTACCCCCAGAAAAAATAGCGTCATTAACAAGAGTATTCCGTTTTCCTTCCAAATGGAACCTATACCCATGCCTTTCAGCATAATCGCTTTCACCATATGGATATACCATTTGGCCGGAACCAAATTGGAAAGAACCTGTAAGGGCAGTGGCATATTTTCTATCGGAAAAATGAAACCAGAGAGCATCATCGTTGGCAGCATTAGCCCCACCATGGAAATAAGCATGGCAACCTGCTGCGATTGGGCAGCCGTAGATATAAGCAACCCCAGTGCCAGACAGGATATAATGAAAAGCGTACTTTCCAAAAGCAATAAAAACAGGTTGCCTTTTACGGGTAATCCCAGCACAAACACAGAAAGGGTCAGGATGGTCAGTACATTCACAATCGCTATGAGCAGATAGGGAACTGCTTTGGCTATGACTATCATAAATGGCCTGAGTGGAGACACCAATAATACTTCCATCGTACCCAGTTCTTTTTCCCGTACAATGGATACCGAAGTCATCATGGCAGATATGAGCATTAAAATCAGACCCATCACTCCGGGGACAAATGAAAAAGCACTTTTGAGTTCTGAATTATACAACATCCTGGTTACCGGTACAATCCGGTAGGGTAGCTGTTCTTCCTGGAACAGACTTTGCTGGTATTCGCCAATGATGGCTGATGCATAATTGATGAGGCTGGTAGCGGTATTGGGATCTGATCCATCTGCCAGCAACTGCAATTGGGCAAGGTGTTTAGCCAGTAAGTCGTGGTTGAATCCTGCGGGTATCACCAGCACCAGTGCAGCCGCTCCTTTTTGAAAAACTCTTTCCAGTCCCGCAGGATCTGTTATGTTCTCGCTTATGTCAAAATATCGGCTGGCGGCAAATCGTTGAATCAATTTTTGAGAAGCTGCATCCTTCGACATATCATAAATAGCCAGGCGATTATTTTTTATTTCGTTGGTTACGGCAAAACCGAAAATGATCATTAATACAACGGGCATCAGTAACAAAAGAATCAGCGTTCGGCTGTCGCGGAATATGTGGTGAAACTCTTTACGGATGAATGCGTTGAATTGTTTCATGTTAATCAGCTTTTCGGGTTGCTTTACGGGCAAGATTTCTAAAGACTTCATCCATACTTTCTGCTTCGAAATTTCTTTTTAAATTTTCCGGGCTGTCAAGTGCTTCAATCCTGCCATCCACCATAATAGAAACCCTGTTACAGTATTCTGATTCATCCATATAGTGGGTAGTTACAAATACAGTGATGCCTTTGGCGGAAGCTGCATAAATTAAATCCCAGAATTGTCTCCTGGTAATCGGGTCTACTCCTCCGGTGGGTTCATCCAGAAAAACTATTTCAGGTTCATGCAGTATGGCTATTGAGAAAGCCAGTTTTTGCTTCCAGCCAAGCGGGATAGCAGCCACCAGTTTACGTTGTTCGTTCTCCAGTTCAAGGTCATGTAATAATTCCGCCTTCTTTTTTTGTAACAGGCTTCCCCGGAGCCCATAAATTCCTCCATAGAGGTTTATATTTTCTCTTATTGTAAGATCCTCATACAGTGAAAATTTCTGGCTCATATATCCGATGTTACGCTTGATCTGTTCAGTCTGTTTGTAAACGTCAAAACCCGCCACTGTAGCCTTTCCTGAACTCGGAATGGAAAGTCCGCAGAGCATCCGCATGGCTGTGGTTTTGCCGGCACCATTGGCACCCAGGAACCCGAATATTTCACCCTTATATACATCAAAACTGATGGCGTCTGCTGCAATGAAATCACCAAATTTTTTGGTTAGCTTATCTGCATGAATCACTACTTCTTTCATCTGCTTATTTTTTTAGCAAGGCCATGAAACTATCTTCTATACCCGGAGCAATGACTTTTATTTCTACCTCCTCCTTAAAATGTCTGGATGCCAGGTAATCCCGTATATTTTCTGCTGATATATTTTTGCTTTTGAATGTTAAGTGGTGGTAATCACCAAAGCCATAGCAGGAGGCCGTTTCCGAATATTCCCGCATGTGTAGTAATAAGGGATACATACTGGGTGATTTAAGTGCATACAACTTAGCCGGAAATCCTTCTGTAATTTTTGCAGGGGTATCGATACCCAGTATCCTGCCATCCTGGATAAGGGCTATCCTGTCGCAGAGACCTGCTTCATCCATATAAGGAGTGGATACCATTGTGGTGATACCCTCAGATTGTAATTGCTTCAACATCTGCCAGAATTCTGTTCTGGATACGGGATCAACGCCTGTTGTAGGCTCATCCAAAAACAATACAGTGGGTTTGTGGATGAGTGCGCAGCACAGTGCCAGTTTTTGTTTCATACCTCCAGACAGTTTTCCTGCTCTCCGGTCTTTAAAAGGGGCTAATTGGTCATATATGTCCCTGATGAGCCCCAGGTTCTCTTCAACCGTAGTATGAAAGGCGGTAGCAAAAAAACGAAGGTTTTCTATTACGGTCAGGTCCTGGTACAGTGAAAACCTTCCCGGCATATAGCCCACTGTTTTCCGTATTTGCCTGTAGTCTTTGATTACATCAAATCCTTCTACAACTGCACTGCCACTGTCTGCCAGTACCAGGGTAGTGAGTATGTGAAAAAGGGAAGTCTTGCCAGCACCATCCGGGCCAATCAATCCGAATAGTTCACCCCGGGGAACGGTCAATGAAACATTTTGCAATGCCCTATTTTGATCCTTTTTTACCGGGTAAGATTTGGTGATATTTTCTACCAGTATGGCTTCCATTTTAAAAATTAATTTCTCCGTACATGCCAATTTTCAGGTAACCATCATTGGGTACCCGAACTTTAATGGCGAATACTAAATTGGCCCGTTCGTCTTTTGTTTGAATGGTTTTGGGTGTAAACTCCGCAGCAGCTGCAATCCAGCTTAGGGTACCTTTGTAGGAACGAAATCCACTTTTCCCATCATCTATTTTTACCGTCACAACCTGCCCCAGTTTAATGGTTGGTAATTGGGAACCTGTGACATAAGCCCTTAACATGAGGGTATCCAGGGAGGCAATTTTGTAGAGTGCTTTACCGGGGCTGGCCATTTCACCCGGGAAGGCATATTGCGTTAGAACGGTCCCTTTTACGGGATTAATGATCTCCCCTTTTTGAATCTGGTCCTTGATCTGGTCGATGGATTTTTCCAGGACCGGTTGCTGGCTGAGGATGGTTTTGTTCTGTGTTTGTACGTTGGCTTTGGCCAGCATCATTTGTTGTTGTATAACTATGCTTTGTTTTTGCGCTTCTTCTTTTTTAGCATTGATGTCGTCCAGTTGTTTCCGGGTTGCTGCATCTGCTTTCAGCAGGTTTTCAATTCTTTTTTGTTCAGTAGCCAGGTAATTGAGTTGGGACTCCTGCACGGCCAATTGTTTTTTGAATACAGCTACCTGGGGATCTGCTGAATTTAGTTTTTCCTGAAGTGACCCGATAGTGGCTTTCACCTGCTCTTTCTGCAGTGTAAAGGCACTGATATCAATATTTCCAATGAACTGGTTTTGCATAAGTTTGTCGCCTTCCTGAAGCTTTAGGGAAAGTATTTGCCCCGACTGCCTTGCAGATACCATTACTTCATCGGCTTCAAAAGTACCAGTGGCATCAAATGTATTTTGCCGGTTAGTACAGGCTCCAAAAATGAGAGCGACCAGAATTAGTAGTAATGCCTTTTTCATAATGTATTATTTTATTTTCCCAATGTGTTTTTTATGGCATATTCATTAATAATCAGGTTAATGTTGTGCATTTCCCTGTTAAGCCTAGCCTGACTTACCGCATTGATTTCTTTCAGATAGTCGTTCAGGGTTATTACGCCGTTTTCGTATTTAACTTTATCGGATGCACGGATACTTTCTTTCAACCGGATAATTTCTGTATCCGTTTGTAAGAAGCCGGCATTTTTTTTGGCCGTAATATTTTCCTGTATCCGGTTTAACCGGTTATTGAAAAGAAAGGTTTCCTGCTGGATGTCATTCTCTTTTTTCCTGATATCGAGAAGACTCTTTTCATTTTTTAGGGTATACGCGTTGCCCAGGTTCCAGTTTAGTTTTAAGCCTCCCAGGTAGAATCCGTTGAATTCGTTTTTCAATTGGTTAAGGCCGGGTCTGCCGTAACCTCCCTGTAAAAAGAGGCTTACGTGAGGCTTGTTTTTTGCTGCCAATAGCCCATACTGGCTGTTGTAATAATTGTTCCGCAACTCAAATACTCTTAACTCTGGTCTTTGTAAATTAACAGTATCTGCGGGCAAATGCCTGTCTGGAAGCAGGAATACCGTATTCCGGTTGAATACTTTACCGGTGAATACCTGGAGCATCTCCCTAAATGCGTCTATGCCTGCTTCGATTTCCTCTCTGTGCTGTGTTTGTAATAATATTTCTACCTGTAATTTTTCGGCATCCGATCTGAATGCGGCACCGTTTAGGATGGTAGCATCAACCCTGTTTTTAGTTTCAGTAAGGTTAGTGATGAGAATTTGGTTTTGTTCCAGTTGTTTTTGCAATAATATGGTTCCAAAGAACAACTGGTTAATCCTCTCCCTGATTTGGTAAAGCTCTTTTTCCAGATCTGCCTGAGCCAGGGCTGCTGATGAAACGGCTACTTTATTTTGTGACGCAAGACTTCCTCCGTCCAAAAGAATTTGTGTTACTTCCAGTCCCGTTCGGTACTGGTCTTTGCTAAGGGGCTGAATAGTAACACCGGGAAAGCTGATATTGGTGACTTCTGACTGGTAAGTGGCCTGTCCAAATACAGCTATTTGCGGAAGATATCCTTTCTGGATATTGGCAATGGTATAATTATTCGATTTGTCTATCAGTGCTGCTCTTTTAATAACCGGGTATTGCTGATGGGCCCATACATAACAACTATCAATGGTTACCTGTTGGGAAGGCTGTGCAAATAAAGTTGAAAGCAAGCCTGTTAGGCCAAGTGAAAGTATTAACGATTTCATATTGCTTCAGGGTTTAACTTAATGGTATCAATACTGTCTTACCCGGAAAGTCCGGATTATTTACAGATAGACTGCCAAATGATGTCAACAACTTCTTTTTTTCTTTTTTGTAACAATTCCTGAAAACCATTTTCATTCAGGTTAAACACACGCATCAGCATGGGTTTGGCCATTATGGGAAAGATGGTAAGGGATTGGATATTGATCATCAGGTCTTCCGCCCGGATATTTTTAATAACGCCTTTTTTCACTTCTGCCTGGATCTGGGCATTAAAACCTTTCAATATTTTTTTAAATTGAAAATTATTTAGTTGACCGAAAACGATTTCGGGATTACGGTTGAGTTCATTCATTACAAATATGGGCAAGTCTGGCATGGTACTTAACCTTTCTATATCGAGGGCTACAATTTGTTCGATTTTTTGTTTTAGGGGAAGTTCTGAACGAACAAACGCCATAATACCTGAAAGCAGGTTAAGGAACTCCAGGTGAAAAATAGCCGTAAACAGTTTCTCTTTGCTTCTGAAATAGTAGTTCACCATAGATTTGGTGGTGCCTGCCTCATCGGCAATCTCCTGAACGGTAGCCCCGTCAAAACCTTTCTGCTTGAATACCTTATGCGCAGCTGCTAATATGGTTTGCTCATTATTCTGGGTTAGGGTAGAGGGCATAGGGATTAAAATATTTATCGAACAAATGTTTCGAACAGTTGTTCGAATATAAAAATAACCCTTTTTTTATATTCACAAATTATTTTTTCCATAATCATAATAAAAGGATAACATACCCAATGTGGTAAATCAACCAACTTCGCACAAACACTTCGCATTTTGCAACCTTATTCATTTACCGCCGGGTCATTCGGAAAAGATTTTAAATGGGGAGTCGCAATTTCTGCCGCACAGAACGAAGGGGCCCCTGCAACCGAAGGTCGGGGCCTGTCTATTTGGGACAATTTTTCCCGTCTCCCCGGAAAAATAAAAGGGGGTGGAAGGCCCAACGAAGCCTGTGATTTCTATCACCGTTACAAAGATGACCTGATGCTTGTGAAGGCACCGGGTTTTACTGTTTTTCGTTTTTCCGTTTCCTGGAGCAGGATTTTACCATTGGGTACCGGCAAGACCAATAAAGAAGGAATCGCTTTTTACAACAGACTAATTGATGAGTGCCTTGCTCTGGGACTGCTCCCTTATCTAACACTGTATCACTGGGATCTGCCACAAGCGTTACAGAAAGAAGGAGGCTGGGCCAGTCACCAGATGCTGAAATGGTTCTCCCGTTATACCACCCTTTGTGCAGAAAGTTTTGGCGACAGGGTGAAGCACTGGATAATCCTCAATGAACCCATTGGTTTTACTTCACTTGGATATATGCTGGGAATACATGCACCCGGGAAAAGAGGAGTTACGCATTTTTTTCCTGCCGTACAGAATGCAGCACTATGCCAGGCTGAAGGTGGACGGATTATCAGGGCCCTTGTTCCGGGAGCCATTATTGGCACCAGTTTTTCCTGCAGCGAAATAATACCCTTTACCCAAAAAGAAGCGGATAAACTTGCTGCTAAAAGAACAGATGCCCTGGTAAATCGCTTGTTTATAGAACCCGCTCTGGGTCGTGGATTCCCGCTGGAGGACAAATTTCCGTTTTTGGATAAACTGCATTTGTATAATAAATCATGGAAATACACGGAAAGAATGCAGTTCAATTTTGATTTTATTGGCTTGCAGAATTATTTTCCCATTACTGTGAGACACAATGGATTGGTGCCCTATCTGCAGGCATCCGAAGTAAAAGCCGCAAGCCGGAAAGTTCCCCATACAGCCATGGGCTGGGAAATCAACCCCGATAGTTTTCACCGAATGATCAGGCGTTTCTGGTTATATGGAGGAATCAAAGAAATCATGATTACCGAAGGAGGCGCGGCTTTCAAAGACAAACTGGTGAACGGAGTGGTGGATGATACAGACAGGATTGCTTATTTCCAGCAATACCTTACAGCCCTGCTAAAAGCCAAAAAAGAAGGCACTAATATAAGTGGCTATTTGGCATGGACACTAACAGATAATTTTGAATGGTCTGAAGGTTACCGTGCCCGGTTTGGCCTTGTGCATGTAGACTTTCCTACACAATTGCGTACCATCAAAAACTCGGGTTACTGGTTCCGTGATTTTTTGCAGCGGGGATAGTTATCTTTTGGTATGTTTGGCTACTAAATGCCTTATCATGCTACGCTGCCTGCTTTTGGTTATACTATTTGGTTCATCAGCCGTATCCTATGCACAAAGTTTGGCCATCCCTGGTAATACCGGTTATGCGGTACCTGCAGAAAATGATGACCAGTTACTGTTCTCTGAAAAAGAGGGACTGCATAACTGGAAGAACCCTAAACAGGTAATTTCTTACTATTTCTTTGCACGAAACAAAGGTATACTGGCTTTGTCCCTTCAGGTTAAAAATGCCAGACCCGGCAGTAAGGTTACCCTTTCCATAGCTGGTAAAAACTTTCCGGTTGTGATACCTGCCTCTCAATCTTTTGTTTCCCTGAAAGTGGGGGAAGTACTTATTCCTGATACAGGATATTACCAAATTAGCCTTGCCGGTTTTGCCAAAGAGGGGAACACCATTGCGGATATTAAATCCATTGGTTTGTCGGGTCCGGCATCTGTTGACTGTCATTTTAATACAAAATCAAGGCGCAATGCGGCTTCTGTTCATTTGCGGTATCCATTGCCTGACACAGTGAAAGCCATAGCGTTTTATAATGAATTAACCATACCCGCGGGGGCAGACCATTTATACAGTTATTACATGGCTTGTGGTTTTGCCAGAGGCTATTTTGGCATCCAGGTTAACAGCAAGGAAGAACGCAGGGTGATTTTTTCCGTTTGGGATGCGGGTAAGGAAGCGATGGACCGGAATAAAGTAGCTGATTCCAACAAGGTGCAGCTTTTGGCAAAGGGTGATGCTGTTATTGCAGATGGATTTGGCAATGAGGGAACCGGCGGCCATAGTCACTGGGTGTATCCCTGGCAAACCAACCAGACCTATCAATTTCTGGTAACTGCAGTAGCGGACCCGGCATCACGGAAAACCATTTATACGGGGTATTTCTATATCCCCGAAAAACAACAATGGAAATTAATTGCCTCTTTCAAAGCGCCGGCAGACGGACAGGGGCTAACGAATTTGTATTCCTTCAATGAGAACTTTATTGGCACCAATGGTCAGCTCCAGCGCAAAGCTTTCTTTGGAAACCAATGGGTTCAGTTAGCCAATGGTAAATGGACAGAACTCACCAATGCTACATTTTCGTATGATGCTACCGGTAAAGCAGGCGACAGGCTGGATTATGGAGCGGGGATTACCCAGGAGGGTAAATTTTATTTGGCTAACGGAGGGCAGGTTAAAAGCAATGTTTATTTGGGTGAGGCGTATAACCGGCCGGCAACCAACCAGCGGCCAGTAGTGGATGTGACCAAAAATGCAGACAGTACTTTGCAGGCAGTTCATGACCAGCAAATGATTTTGAAGGCTGTAAGGGATAATGAATTTGATACTACCGGAAGCAGGGACGGGGTGTATTATCATATACTGGAAGAGGGTAATGGAAGCAATGTGGCTGTTGCTGATACGGTCACTGTTTATTATAAAGGTTCACTGTTAAGTGACGGATCTGTTTTTGACCAGACAAAAGATAAGCCGGCCACATTTCCCCTGAGCAGGTTAATCAAAGGTTGGCAGATAGGGCTTCCTTTTTGTAAAACAGGCGGAAAGATTCGATTACTCATCCCTTCCGGTCAAGCTTATTCTATTCGCAGCAGGAGTAAGGATATTCCTCCGAATAGTGTCCTGGTTTTCGACATAACCGTGGTTAGTGTTAAAAAAGCAAACCCTTGAAACCTGCCTGAATAACCCATCTCATAAACTGAAAGGCAACTTATGGTTTCATATGAAAAATAATAAGTATCTTAAACAATCAATTTTCTGGTAAAGCTTACAGGTTGTGCTATGCAAAACCCTTAATAAAAGGATTTCCTACAAGCAATATCCTGTTTGTTTTATCAATCCCCTCATTTAACCTATTTCTGCTATGCGTACCGCCAGAAAACTTTCTCTTGCCATTTTGTATATAATTTGTGTAACCTGCCTATATGCCGGCGCCCGGATGATAACCGATCCCACCGGCAATTCATTAGGTCTTCCGTTTTACCTGTTAAATGGTTCCTTATTTACGGAGTATTCTATGCCTGGATGGGTGATTTTAATAACCGGAGGAATATTTAGTGCTTTTGTCATTGGAGCCATTTACAAAAAGGTTTCCTATTACTCATTTTTAATCATGCTTCAGGGTACGATTATTTTTATTTTGATCATTTTTCAAATGATTTTATTAAGTGAACGATTTGTGGTGCAATATGTGTTCCTGATTATGGCGATAGCCCTTCTGGGTTTAGGCGCTTTGCAAAATCGGAGGAAGATAGTGGTGGAAACTCAGAAAATGAACTCTCCTGTATTGAAACCTAAGAGCCATCACCATAAGCACAGAAAACGGAAATAAAAAATCGCTTAATTTTTTCTAATCACTTTCCCGGAAAAATCAATTTCCCAATCAAAGGGTTTTATATATTTTTCTATGAGTAAGGCAACCTGTCTTCTGGTTAGAAATGTATTTCTTATCTGCTCCGATATTTGTTTCGTATTGCCCATGATTCCGCCTTTTTCAAGAGCAGAAAAAATGTTTTGCATATCCTTCATTGTAAGGAAACTGCCAACCTCCGGCAAGGCCAGCTGGTTGCCCACCCATTCCTTTATATCCTGTACCAATAACTTTCCGTTGCAAAGACTATCTGGATAAAAAAAAGTTTTATTGGCCCATCCTTCCTTTTTACCCGTGCCGCGCAAAATGCCGGTGGCCCCGGTTTTCTGTATGGCTACAAAGGATGGATCACCAGGTAAAACATCTATATAAGGCAGCAGAAATGCTTTGTTGTTGAGTAACTCATTTTGTACGCCCCTGACAGAAACCTTCCTGGGTTGCTTTCCCAATTTTACAGACAATGCTGCCAGTACACCTGCCGCCTGACCGGTTAATAATACACAGGGCTGGAGTCTGGTGCTGCCATTGGCCAGATTAGAAACAGAAATTCCCTTTTCACAAACCACCATTCCCTCTAATTTTTCAGGAATCAAGGCCCCCAGGGGAATGTTGAAGGAGTTAACACCCGGGAAATGAATAGCCGGAGATTGGGGATTTTTTCCATGATGGTGGTCTACCGGATAATCACCTACAGCAATTCCCGTTCTGTACAATGCCTGTGTTTGTGAAAAAGTTTGTGTCATAAAAGGAAGCGTAAACCGTACAATGCCCTTTAGCCTTCTACCTTCCCGGTGATAGGGCATTAAAGCCAGGTGATCGGCGGTTGGAAATTCGGTGGTATCCAGCCCGATGTGTTTGTATCCCAGAATATGTTGGATATAATAAACAAAAGCCATCGTTTGTTTCCTGGCCGGGGCATAAAATGCATAACGGTCTATTGGTTTGATGGGAATACCATTCTGGTAATAATCATTCCCATGCGCAGGCCAGTTAAGCATGAATTTCCGGTTGGGTAATCTTCCATAGTCCAGTACTTTTTGCGTTCCCGCATCATAAGGCTTTCCCTCCGGGCAGGGGGCTTCTTTTGTGGCACAATTGAATTCTTTTAAAACAGCCGTATCGAAACTGTTGCTGCTAATTAGCCTGTTTTCGGGTAACGCTTTACCATAGTCTTTTAAAATGGCAGCCCAGGTAAGGTCCTGGATGATGTTATTTTTTCCCGGGGCTTCTTTCTCACCGCTATCAGCAGCGTCTTCCATGCCAATATCATAACCAGCCCCTGCGCTTGCATATACATCTCCTAAATCAGATGCATCTACTACAATATCAGCCATAACCCGCAATTGCTCTTTCTTTCGGTTGGTAAAAAGGGCACCAATAATTTTACCATTATTGACCAGTGCGGAATCAAAATACCAGCCATATTGTATTTGCAGATTTTTTAGTTTACCTGCCCAGGCTTTGAAAATGCTATCCGCAACATGGGGTTCAAATAAAGTATTACTTACCCAACCTGTATTTAGTTTGGGGGTGCGATAATGCTGGTAAAGGGCTTGCCGGAATTCTTCCCAGATACCACTGGGCAAATCGTGGTTCCCGTCCGTAGCAGTTACCCCTGCAGCAGATAACATACCCCCCAGCCAGGGACTCTCTTCAACGATTACGGTATTAACCCCCATCCTGGCACACTGTAAACCAGCAGCAATTCCTCCCGTACTGCCGCTTACCACCAGCACTGATGTATGTATCAATGAATCCCTTTTCATCATGCCAATGAAGTGGGTATTTACTATGGAAAAAAGAGATTTGCTGTACTCCTTTTTATGGATAAATGACCCGGTTCCGAAAGCGAATACATTCATTGAAAAAACAAGTGACCCCCAAAATAGGAGCAATTTTTTCACCCTAATACCGGACTTCATAAATATTTTTTTCAGGTTTTATAAAAGTAGCGACCAACTAACCATATTTTGGGGTTTCAATTGAGGGATTTTATTGTTTTTCATTTGCCGGCGTATCTATGGACTTTAATGCAAGGTAAACACCATTGGTCCAGCCAAAACCATCCTGGTTGGGGTATTCTCCCCCGCCCGCACCCAATGAAAGGTCCATTACATTGTATTTCTCCATCATTTTACCGGTGGCTTTGAAAACTTTTTCATTCTGTAAGAGCCAGTTTTGTTTTATCTGCCCGGCAAGTTTTTCCTGACCGTTTTTTTGCATGGCCACATAAGACATCCACTGCAATGGTGCCCACCCGTTGGGGGCATCCCATTGTTGTCCGGTATTGGTAACGGTGGTGATAAGCCCTCCCGGATAGAGAAAATCCTGACTGAGGATATTGGCTACTTTTTCAACCTGTTCGGGGGATGAAAGGGAAAAGTATAATGGGAAAACGGCAGCAAGGGTTTTGCTATTTGTTGATTGCCCATCCATGAAATGGTAATCAAAATAAAAACCTTTGCTTTCATTCCAGCAATATTTGTTTATCGCCATTTTTCTGTTTCCAGCCTTTTGTACCATGAAAGCATGCTTTTCAGGGTCCTGCTGTGCATATATGGAGGCCAATGTTTGTTCCATATAATAAAGGAGACAATTTAAATCAATCGGAATCAGTTCCGTTGTCTGTATGGTTTGCATGCTCATCCCATCCCGGAACCAGCGGCTGCTGAAATCCCAACCTGATTCTGCTGCTGCACGTATATGGCGGTGAATACTGCCTTTGTCGTTCCCGGCATGGGCTGCCAGGTGCGTGTCTTCTATAAAGGCTTCCGGCCTGGGAGTATCCCTGTCATCCCAATACCTGTTCAGGATATCTCCCTCAGGCAGTCTTACCACCCTGCGATAGGCAGGTTGGTAAGCGGAAAGATTTTCCTCACCATCCATCCAAAAACGATATTCTTTTTCCAGTTGAGGTGCATATTTTAACAATACCTCATCACCTTTTTCTTCCCGAAGCAGGTTCAGCATCATAGCAAAAAAAGGAGGCTGCGATCTACCCAGGTAATAAGTCCTGTTTCCATTGGGGATAAAACCTTCTTTGTCTATCAGGTACGCAAAATTGTCGACCATATGCTGGATACTATCCATCCTTTTTGAAACCTGCAGGCCCAGCATGGTGAAATAACTGTCCCAGTAATAAATTTCCCTAAATCGTCCACCGGGAACAATGTAAGGGTGTGGAAGGGGAATAAGTGTGCCACCCTGCTTATCGGGCATTCTCGTCAATTGATTCCACAAGCCGTCCAGGTGTTCTTTCATGGTTTTCCCCTCTGAACGATAACTGTTGTCAGGTTTTTCGGGAAAGGAGAAATGGGTTTTTATAAAATTCTCCAGGTCAAATCCAGCCTGGGTTTTGGCTGCTTTATAGTTTTGAAGAATTTCGGAAACTTCTTTTTTGGGAATACAGTCTACAAAGAATTTTGAGTCCGGAAAAATTTCCGAGGATTGCACATCTTCATATAAAGGGGATAATGCTTCTATATCTAACAATGGTTGTTTATCCATCTCTTATCGTTAACTTTTTTTACTTAAAGCGGGCTTGAATTGAGGCTGTAATCTTTTAAATAAAAAAAGACAAAGGACAAGGATGGCCATGGGAATCAGGGAAAAATAAAAGGCCTTCTGGCCCCCATAAGCCTCAAAAATATATCCTGTTATGATTGAACCGGTTGTTCCACCGAGTGCAGAAAAGATGATAATAAGTCCCGACATGGTTCCATGTTTCTGCACCGGTAAGGTACTCAGGATAATGGAATTGACTGCCGGATATATCGGTGCCAGCAGTAAACCAATCATGGGGAAAATAAATGCCGCTAAGGGGGCGCTGCTCCAGCCTGTAATTGGCTGTCCGGATACTTTTTGTGCCAATGGGATGGCTAATAATACCAGTGCAGCGGATAAAACCAAACAGGTAAGCAATACCAGGAACCAGTTGAATTTTTTTAGCAATATTCCGGCCAGAAACCTGCCCAGTGCAGTAGAGCCGGCAAGTATACTGGCCATTTGAATGCTTAGTACTGCAGGCAATAGTAAAACCTGGTTGTTGAAGGTAGGAAGCCAGCTCATGATACTTTGCTCTATCAGCACATAAAAAAAAGCGCAACAAACAAAAACCAGTACTATGGGAGAAACGAGTAGTCGAAACATTTTGGCAAAGTCTTCGAGGAGTGAATCCTGTTTGGCTGTTTTTACAGAAGATTCATCAAGTGGTGCACTAAACAGCAGGAGAAAGGCAGCGAATGAAATGCCTCCCAGCAGGTAATACACCCTTAGCCATTCCGTTGACTGGGGATTGGCATTATCAACAAAGGAACTGAAGATGAAATAGCCAGTGAGGATTCCCACCATGAAAAAGGATTCAATAAAATTCATCAGGCTGATATGCTCTTTTTCATTAGCGGTAACCAGGCCTATAGTGCTGTACACAGACATTTTAATCAGGGCGAAACTGGCGCCTACGGCAGCAAATAATAATTGGGTGGTTCCGAAACTTGCGGTAAAGGGCATCATGCAGCAAACAAGGGTAATAAAACCCAGGGCTATGAGCATGGCATTTTTATAACCAATCCTGGTGATATAGGACGAAACCAGGAAAGAGACAATGGCGATGCTCAGGTCTTTGAAAGCTTCCAGAACAGAGGCATTACCCTGCGTTATTCCATAATTATTCTGAACCTGTAAAATCACGGTTCCTACACTGTTTAACAATATCGCAAATACGAAGTAATTGAGGAATAAGGAAGCTTTTATTCTCCAGTTTTTCATATGATTTGTTTTTATGGATTTATCACAAATAAGTTACCATTATTTTGCCAGCATCTGTAAACAAACCGGATTAGGTACATCAATTATCTGCTGGGTGGGTTCCAAGGAACCGTTTTCTTTATTCCGCTTAAAAACCACCATATTACTGCTTCGCTGATTCGCCACCAGTAAAAAATTTCCGGTTGGGTCAATGATGAAATTTCTGGGTTGTTCCCCGAGTACAGGCTGGTAGCCCGTACCGGTTAATTTTCCCGTTTGGGGATTAATAGAAAAAATGGCTAAATTATTTTCTTCTCCCCGGTTAGACGCGTATAAAAATTTTCCATCGGGAGAAATGTGTATATCAGCACTGCCGGGCTGTCCTTTATAGGTATCGGGATGGGTTGCGATGGTTTGTATTTTAACCAGTTGTCCGTTTCGGTAATTATAGGCACTAACTGTTCCGCTTAATTCTTCCACCAGATACATCCATTTTTTATTGGGATGGAAACTCAGGTGTCTGGGACCACTTCCGGCCAATGTTCTAACATAGGGTTGTTTGGCAGCCAGCAAAGGTCTTTTGGCTGAAGGATTAAAACGGTAAAGCATTACTTTGTCCATTCCCAGGTCAGGTGTAAGCAGGTATTGAAAATCCGGTGAAAAAAAAGTGGAATGTACATGGGCTTTTTCCTGCCTTTGTTTATTGACACTTTTACCGGAATGCTGGATTAACTGCGCATAGGGAGCTACACTTCCATCACTATTCACGGGTAAAGCGGCTATACTGCCACCACTATAATTGGCTACCGTAAGCCATTTGCCCGATTTATCCAGGGTAATAAAACAAGGGTCATCGCCACCTGATAATTGTTGGTTAAGATAAGTCAGGGAAGCATTCTCTTTATCAAAGGAGAACGCAGTTACCTGTCCCGGCCTGTCCCTTCCGGTTTCATTTACTGCATACAGGAACTTACCATCAGGAGAAAGGGTGATAAAAGACGGATTGGTGCAACTGTCTGTATTGCCCAGGTAAGCCACTTCTCCGTTTTGGGCATTAAAATCATAGATATAAATCCCTTTGCTTTTACCGGTGGTATAGGTGCCTGCAAACAAGTAAAAATGCTGTGCGCTGGCTGAAATAACGGTAAGGCAGGTAATTAGGGAAAGCAACCATTTCATTGTTTATGTGTTTAAACTGTAAGATAAAGATTGCATTTCAAAACAGGGTAGTACAGGTTCACTAACTTAAATATGGCAGAAATTGTCACCATTTTATCATTTTCCCCTTACATTTTGACTTCAGCGAGCTTTTATCGGGATTTTTGTAAGGTGAATGGTATTCTTGCGACTTGAATAAAAAAAGATTAATGAAAAAAGGGATTGGGTTATTGGTAATGATTAGCTGTTTGTTTACAGAAATTGCCGCTCAGCCTGCGGGTAAAACAAAACACTGGCAGGCAGAACTGGTGAGAGAAGATGGCCATAAAATATTTTTTCAATTTGACCAATTACTGGTCAAAGGAAAGATGCAGCTACAAATTATTAATGATAAGGAGAGGATTAAGATTGACCAATACAGGGAAACAAGAGACTCCGTTTATTTTGAGATGCCTGTTTTTGAATCGGGTTTTAAGGCCAGAAAAATAACAGCCGGAAATTGGGAGGGCATTTGGACGAAAGGCACTTCCGACAAACCCCAGGTCATGCCCTTTTTTGCCCGAATCGATAATCCGGATCCGGTGGTTGATGCAACAACCCATCCACCCGTAAATATTAGTGGTAAATGGGAAATTACTTTTACGAAAGCCAATGGGTTACCCAGACCCGCAATTGGTGAATGGACACAGGTTGGAAATACACTCAGGGGAACGATACAGACCCCAACAGGAGATTATCGGTTTTTATCGGGGTTTGTACAGGGCGATAGCCTGCAAATGGGGACGTTTGATGGAAGTCATGCTTACCGGTTTGTTGCCAAACGAAATAGTAATGGGAGTATCGCCGGCATATTCTACGCAGGAGCCACCAGTGCCGAACCCTGGGTAGCCATCAGGAATGAAAATGCCACATTGCCAGATATAGCCGCAATGTATATGAAAGACGAAGCCGCACCTCTGCGGTTCCGATTCCCTGATCTCAATGGTAAAAAGGTTTCCCTGTCCGATCCTGCATACAGGGGGAAAGTGGTTATTGTTCAAATCATGGGATCCTGGTGTCCTAACTGTATGGACGAAACCGCTTTTTTAAGTGAGTTTTATGATAAAAACAGACAAAAGGGGCTTGAAGTAATAGCCCTTGCGTATGAATATTCCGAGGATCCGGTTAGGGCAAATAACAGCATTCGTAAATTCAAGGAAAGATTCGGTGTCAATTATAAGCTTTTGAATACAGGCGTAACGGTATCGGACAGTTTGCGAACAGAAAAGACCCTGCCCCAACTCACCACCATAAAATCATTTCCCTCAACCATTTTTATTAATAAGAAAGGGCGGGTTGCTAAGATTCATTCCGGCTTTTCAGGACCCGGAACGGGCAGTCATTATGAGGATTTGAAGCGAGCGTTTGAAGAGACTGTCAGGAAACTCCTGGCCGAATAATAGTTGGAAGAGAGTTAATTCAATGGAAGCCCGGAAGCCAGCGTATTTCGATTAGGGGAGGGGTTAAGGCAAAAAAAAGCCAGGAGAAGAATCTCCCGGCGGTGGTTATTCCTATAAACCTGTATGAGAATTTTTATAACGATTGGTGACCGACACTTTTCGTTATATTAACTTTTTAAATTATATTTTAATAAAAAATGGGTAGATTTTAATAAATAAGCAAAGACCTTACCATCTTCTTTTCTTTCCTTACCCACATTGCAAACCTATCAGAGTTATGTTAAGCAAACATGAGATTTGCATTAGAATAGGATTAGAATTTAGGAGATAGCGATAAAAACAACATTTTAGAATGCCACAATAGGGGGATTAGGGCAGTCTGTTAAATATGCTGGCTACAGGGAAGTGAATAATAAAGGAAGTGCCTTTTTCTGCTGAAGAAACCAGTTCCAATTTGCCTTTATGGAGGGTGATGATTTGCATAGCCAAAGACAATCCCAAACCAAATCCCGGAATATCGTGGGAAGATCTGCTTCTGTAAAAGGGTTGAAAAATCATTTTTCTGTCTTCTTCGGGAATACCCGGTCCATTATCACTGACTGCAATATGTATTTGGTCAGAGGAAAAGCTAAGGTGCAAACGGGCTATATGGTCATTTCCATATTTGCAGGCATTCATTACGATGTTCCTGATGGCACTGTAAAGCAGATCCGGGCTTCCAAAAACCTGCAGGTTTTCTTCATTTTCCGGAAAGGTCTCAAATTCCATTTCTGCATGATAGGTTTTATCCGCTTTGTTTAGTTCCAGTGGAAGGTTCAATATGAGTTCGTCTATTCTTACCAGTTTCAGTTCTATACCCTTGTCTGTTCCACTGGCTATGGCCAGTTCAAGTAAACTTTTGGTAAGGTGGTTCAGTCCTTTTACATCCTCATATACAGACGAGATTACATTTTTATATTCATTGGCATCTCTTCCTTTTTGAAGCGTTATTTCCAATTGACTGGAAATAGAAGTAAGTGGGGTGGAGATTTCATGGGAAGCATTGGCTATAAAATGGCTTTGCATTTCAAAGGATTCCTGTAGCCTGGAAAGCAAATCATTAAAGGTTTTGGATAATTGGTGCAATTCATCTTTGGGTCCCGGAAGTTCAATCCTCCTGGAAAGTTTCTGTGATGTGATTTCCCTTACAGTAGAAGTTATTTTTTTTATTGGCGATACAATGCTGGCTGAAAATATAATTCCGGATAGAATGGTAATCAGAATACCCCCGATACAACTTATGGCCAGAATCAAAAACAGCCTTGATAATTTTTCAAAACCATCTTTGTCATAGGCCGAAGCAACCAGCGTATATTGTTCGTTATTGATTTTATACGGTAACACCACCACTTCTCTGTTTCCGACGGTGTAATCAAATTCGCCCACCATCAGTGCTTTTTTCAGAATGTTGCTATCTACCCGAAGCGGAGCGATATCACTGTCTGAATAGCTGTATACCTCCTGAAAACGGGTATTGTAGATTCCAACACTTTTATCCTGTATGGTGATAACCATGGTTTCATCTATCCTTTTCAGGAGTTCATTGTTCATACCCTCTACATCCAATAACCACGATACAGTTGTAATGGCGCGGTTATGTAATCGTTTCCTGAAATCATTTTTTCGGGTAAGGTCTGAGAAATAATACACAGAACTGCAAACCAACAGTAATATAAGGGTAACCACAAGGGTAAAAAGTAAGGTTATCCTGTATTTAATTTTCATCTTTTAGCCTTCTTTTAAAATATAGCCCATACCCACCTGTGTATGAATCAGTTTGGAACTAAATTTTTTATCAACTTTATTCCTGAGATAATTAACATATACATCAATTACATTTGTCTTGGTGTCAAAATCTATTTCCCAAACATTTACAGCAATATCTGCACGCGACACAACCCGGTTCCGGTTCCGCATAAAATATTCCAATAACTGGAACTCCTTGGCAGTGAGGGGTATATTATGGTTATCTCTTTTTACTTCCTTGGTATCCAGATTCATTTCGAGGTCGCTTAGTCTCAGTATATTACCGGTGGGTATCTGTTGCATCAATGATCTTTTCAGTAATGCCCTAATCCTTACCAGTAATTCTTTGAATTCGAAGGGCTTACTGATATAATCGTCGGTCCCAGAGTCGAATCCCTCAACTTTATCATCGGTAGTTGACATAGCTGTGAGCATAATAACCGGTATCTGCTGGTTGCGTTCCCTGATTTTTCGGCATAGATTGTATCCATTGATGCCAGGAAGATTGATATCTAATACTACAATATCATAAACATTTTCGAGAAAAAGCCGATGACCGATATAGCCATCAAATGCTACATCTACTGAGTATCCATTTTCTGTAAGCCCTTTCTTAAGTGTTAGGGCAATTTTTTTTTCGTCTTCAACGATCAATATTCTTCTTTCTTCCATAATATCTATTGATTGTTCGTTTTGGCCTGATTTATTTCAGTAACCCATTACCTTTGTGGTGGAGATACTATTGATTAGTTTACTACTAATCTGAATTGAAGTTACTTTGAATTCTCCTTTCTCGTAAATAATCTAATACAATTGTTATCTATTTTCTCTGGTGAAAGGGCCAAAAAAAGCGTATGAACCATCCCATTATTGCATTTATCAGAAAGAAATTCAAGTCTTATCTGGATAAGATCAATAACGAAAAAGTAAAACATAATTTTCTTCAGGCTTTGCCATTTTGGATTGCCTCTATTGTTACAGGAATTATTGCCGTGATTTATACCCGGATTTTTGCACTGGCTGAGAAAGGGGCTGCTTATGTCTTTCACCTGTCACACTGGTACATTTTTATTTTATCACCAGTATGTTTTATGCTGGCTGTTTGGCTGGTTCAGCGATTTTCACCCCTTGCAAGGGGAAGCGGTATTCCACAGGTAATGGCTTCCATCGAATTGTCAAATCCTAGAGACAACCATAAAGTAGGCTATTTATTAAGCCTTCGGGTTATTGTGGTAAAAATTATATCCAGTTCCCTATTGGCATTGGGCGGAGGGATAACCGGCAGAGAGGGACCCACCATTCAGATAGCGGGATCGGTTTTCAGAAAAATTAATGCCTGGTTGCCCGATTGGTGGCCAAAGGTATCCAAACGAAATATGGTGATGACAGGTGCTGCGGCCGGGCTGGCAGCGGCTTTTAATACTCCGTTGGGAGGTATTGTTTTTGCCATGGAAGAGTTGACCAAAACCCATATCAGCTTTTATAAGACGGCTATATTTTCAGCAGTCATCATTGCAGGTTTAACGGCATTGTCATTTCTGGGTCCATATTTATATATAGGTTATCCTGATGTAAGTGATTTGTCTGCCTATGCATTTTTGGGGACCATTCTGGTTGCTGTAATTGCCGGACTGGCATCCTCCTTTATGTGTGTACTCATGCTAAGGGTAAATAATTGGAAAGCTGGATTTAAAAATAAATGGAAGTCCTGGTTTTTTGTATTTGCCTGTGCCATGGTGGTAGCCAGTATGGCTTTTTTTACAGATGAAACAGCCTTGAATTCAGGTAAAGAGTTAATGACAAGGGTACTATTTACAACTGATAAATATGTTAACTGGTATACTCCCTTTTTCAGAATTGCAGGTTCCTTAGTTACCTTTACTGCCGGTGCCGCAGGAGGCATATTTGCCCCTGCGCTTAGTGCCGGGGCTTCTATAGGATCCCTTTTTGCCAAATTGTTGGAACTATCTGCTTCCAATTCCAACCTCATGATTATGGTGGGGATGGTGGCTTTTCTTACCGGGGTAACCCGTTCTCCATTTACATCTGCCATATTAGTACTGGAAATGACTGACGGACATCATATCATATTTCACCTGATGTTGTCTGCTATGATTGCGAATATAGTATCCCATCTTGTTGACAAGCATTCTCTGTATGATCATATGAAACACCAATATATAAAGGAAACTCATTTGATGAAGGACCCGCCTTCCCAATAGCATTGGTTACTAAATGAAAAAAGCGATGTCTATTTTTACATAGGACATCGCTTTTTTTATAGGGTAATAATTCTGGGTTATTTTATCGGTTTAACATATTTCTCTAACCATTCATGCTGCTCCCATAACATGTGCAGCAGGTTTTCTTTTCCCCTGTAACTGTGGGCTTCATAAGGAAGGAATACAAACCTTACAGTGCCACCATTTCCTTTGATAGCCGCAAACAATCGTTCACTGTTTATTGGGTAGGTTCCCGTATTGTCATCGGCTTCGCCGTGAATTAACAGGATGGGTGTTTTGATCTTATCGGCATAACTGAATGGACTCATGTCATGATACAGATCCGGTGCCTGCCAGTAAGTACGGTCTTCATTCTGAAAACCAAACGGAGTAAGGGTTCTGTTATAAGCGCCACTCCTCGCAATACCTGCCTTAAAGAGATTGGTATGCGACAGTAAGTTGGCTGTCATGAATGCACCATAACTGTGTCCGCCAACAGCAACTCTCTTCTTATCACCCACACCCATTTCGGCCAATTTGTTAATGGCTGCTTCTGCATTCAATTGTAATTGTGCAATAAAATTGTCGTTGGGTTTTTTATCAGGTCCTGCTGCTACGATGGGCATCTCAGCATTGTCCAGTATGGCAAATCCCTGGGTTACATAGTAAATGGGAGAAGCCCAGCTTAATGTGGTAAAACGGTCTTTGCTGCCCCGAATCTGTGCTGCATCAGAAGCTGAATTAAATTCTCTGGGATATGCCCAAATTAATACGGGCAAAGGGCCATCCTTTTCTTTATTATATCCTTTCGGAAGGTATAGGTCACCGGTTAGGTCAACACCATCCGCTCTTTTGTATGTAATTTTTTCCCTGGAAACACCTTCCAGTCCTGGATAGGGGTTGGGAAATGCGGTTAATGCTTTCTCGGATGCCACGGCACCAATCGTTTTCAAATAATAATTGGGCACTTCTTTTTGGGATTCCCTTCGTGTGAGGAGTATCCCTTTTTCCGGGTCAATAACATCTTCAACTACTTCAAAAACGCCCTCACTGCATCGCCAAATAATCGTGCTCTGGCGGGTGTTTAGGTCATATTTTGCCAGAAAGGGGAGGTCTCCTTTGGGCGAGGATCCGGTTGGGTTATTCATCAGCAGTTTGGTTCCATTCTCAATAGTATGAATGACATTTCTGCCCAATGCATTTTTGGTGGTAACCGGACTGCCCGGATTATTATACCCATCCGTGAGGTTACGTTCATATAAAAGCGATAGGGTTTGATTACCCGAGTGATACCTGCTAACCCTGCTGAGTTGTTTTGACCTGGAAATTTCAGTTACCAATGCGATGGAAGCGTCTCCCCAATTGGTACCGGCATATCGCATAGTGGTTTTAAACAGTTCAGCGGGTTGTCCGTTAAAAGGGGCACTCAGTGCATAAACAGCATCGTGAAAAGGCACTTGTTTTTTGATTAATCCACTATCTAATGGAACAGCCCAGGTAATGGTGGCAGGCTCATCGTCTCTCCAGTCGAAACCACGGGGCACGTTTTGTGTATTGTCATATCCGGAAGGTGTGCCTTCCGAAGAAGGTAATTCAGCCAGTACTTTTACCTGTTTGCCTGATAAATCCTGTATAGCCATGGTAGAGGGAAATCCATTGGCAGTTACCAGATAGGAAAATGGTTTTTTCAGTGTTTTGGTTAAAATATATTTTCCATCTGGTGAAACCACAATGGAACCCAACAGTGATGGTGTGCCCAGTTTGGTTTCAACACCGTTGCTGTTTTTTACCAGTTGTGCCATGGCAAAGAAAGCAAACAACTGTTCATCATAAGGTGATTTGATCAGATCCTGGTAAGTGGGACTGGGAGCTGCTTTACCCAGGTTTTGCTGCATGGTAGGCCCTTTGGGCGTAATGGGTTTTTTAGGCGCATTAGAAGGGGGTTGTGTAGTTGTCTTATACAAAAGGGTGTTATTGTCAACCCAGGTATATGCCATACCCAATACTGTATTCAGGGGCTGTTGGTTAACCCTGGTTGCTTTTTTGGTTGCTACGTCTATTACATAAAGGTCAACCCTGGTAGCGGTGGTATTGATAAAGGCAATTTTGGTTTCTGAGGGATTCCACCCGGGAGAACTGGCCAGCATATTTGCAGGAAGCCCAGTGATAGCAAAGCTTTTATCATAACGAATATTCTTCAGGGAAAAACTGTTGATGTACACCTGCCTGCTGGGTGAAAAATTATTGGGATTTAGTCTAAGCCCCGCTACCTTGTTTTCCGGTTGACCCAATTCCTCGACTGTAGGATATGAATTGCGTTCGCTTAGCAGCATCCATTCTGCTTTGCTGTCTACACTTACGGCCGGAGTGGGTTTGGCCAGCAGTAAATCTGCAATCACTTTGGGTGGTGTCTGGTAACTAACCGCATCCTGACCATAAACAGAACTCCATACTGTACAAGCGAGGAGTATCAGGGTAAATAGTTGTTGCTGTTTTTTCATAGTTAATTTTAATTGAGGGATATAAAATTATTGGTAAACCCTTACATAGTCAATTTCCATTTTCGCAGGGTAAATGGATTCATCAATTCCTTTCTGCCCGCCCCATCCACCTCCAACTGCGATATTTAATAACAGGTGAAAAGGCTGGTTAAACGGCCAGGCTTCTTTGCCTGTATGCTCATTTTGAAAAGTAAAATAGCTTTTGTCATCAACCAGTACAGATATGGTTTCTGCATTCCAGGTTACTGAGTACACATGAAAAGCCTCAGCAAAGTCAGGTACCAGCGTAGTAGCCGTTTTGTGGGTTCCGATATTGTGGTTGTATTTTTTTGTGTGGGTTGAACCATGTACTACACCCGGATCATATCCTACATGTTCCATAATATCAATTTCGCCATCTAAAGGCCATTGCAGGGGAGTGGTGGAGGCAAGCATCCAGATAGCCGGCCAGGTACCACGCCCTCCCGGAATTTTTGCTTTTACCTCAATTCGTCCATAGGTCCAGTCACCCTTACCCTTGGTCACCAGTCTGGCAGAAGAATAGTCGTTATTACCTGTTCTTTCTTTTCTGGCTTCAATGATCAAATGCCCATTTTCAACCCGGGCATTTTCTTTTTTGCGAAGGGTATAGTATTGCAATTCCTGGTTTCCCCATCCATGGCCACCCACATCATAGTTCCACCTGGTTGAATCGGGTAAACCCGTATAATTGAATTCATCACTCCAGACCAGTTTACCGGGGTTTTGTGCTGAAATTTCTGATAAAGCAGCCAGCCAGAACAGGCAGGGCAGCAATAGCGGTAAACACTTTTTCATAGGCGTTGTTAAGTGAACAGCAAGATAGTTATAAAAAGCATTTTCCCGTATTGTATGCTTTTTGCCTGAAAAAAATTTGCCTATGAGAAAAGATGGCTTTACTTTTGTGCCTCAATATGAAGTTTACAGCACATATCCACCACCATCATTTCTTACCCAAGGGGTAGGCTATTGGTGTTTTGTGCTTAAAATATAAAACATTAAAGGGCTTACCGGAAGGTAGGCCCTTTGTTATTAATCCCGGTCCTGACGGAACGGAGAAAAAAGAATATGATGAATATGAACGAATCAACACAGGTTATCCAACAGGAAATGGTTCCCAAATTGAAACTGGCCATACAGAAATCAGGCAGGTTGCATGATGATTCTATCCGCTTGTTGAAAGAATGCGGTATCGATATCAGTAATGGGGTAAACAAACTAAAGGCCGATGCCAGTAATTTCCCGCTGGAAGTTTATTTTTTGAGGGATGATGATATTCCGCAATATGTGGAAGATTCTGTGGCTGATATTGGTTTTGTGGGAGAGAATGTGGTATATGAAAAGAAAAAAAAGGTAACCGTAGTTGAAAAACTGGGTTTCGGAAAATGCCGGCTAAGCATTGCTGTTCCGAGAAATGAAGTATACCCGGATGTACATTTTCTGGCCGGGAAAAAAATCGCGACAAGCTATCCTGTCATACTGGGAGATTTTTTGAAGCGTAAAAACATATCCGCAGAAATACATGAGATCAGCGGCAGTGTTGAGATTGCCCCGGGTATTGGTCTGGCTGATGCCATATGCGACCTGGTGAGCAGCGGTTCCACCCTTTTCATGAATGGGCTACAGGAAACAGAAACGATTCTCCAGTCACAGGCCATCCTCATCCGTAATCCGGAACTGGAACCCGGCAAACAGGCATTACTGAATCGCTTACTATTCAGGATTCAATCTGTTAAGAGGGCAAAGAATAATAAATATGTGTTGCTGAATGCGCCCAATGATAAATTGACTGAAATCATCAACCTGCTTCCGGGTATGAAAAGTCCAACGGTATTGCCATTGGCGGAACAGGGCTGGAGCAGCGTACACAGCGTTTTGAATGAAGATGATTTCTGGGATATCATCGAACAATTAAAAGCTGCCGGCGCTCAGGGAATACTGGTGGTACCTATCGAGAAAATGATAGTCTAAAAAAAACTGAGCAGCCTCAATTATTTTGCTAAAGAAATAACTATGAAGTATTTTCAATACCCAGCCCGGGAAATCTGGCAGGAAATATTACAAAGACCGGTGATGGACCTCACCCAATTACAGCCCAAAGTAAGCGCTGTAATGGCGGCAGTGAAGGAAAAGGGAGATGCTGCCATTCAACAATATACCCTTGATTTTGATGGGGTAGATCTGGCAGATTTTACAGTTGGCGCAACTGAAATGGCCGAAGCGGCCGGGCAGTTAACAGATGCCCTCAAAACAGCCATTGAACAGGCAGCAGCCAATATTACCAGCTTTCATCGCCCACAGTTACAGGTTGCGGAAAAAATCGAGACCATGCCCGGTGTATTATGCTGGCGGAAAAGCATTGGTATAGGAAAAGTGGGATTGTATATTCCGGGAGGAACGGCACCCCTGTTTTCTACCGTTTTAATGTTAGGTATTCCTGCTGTTTTGGCCGGCTGCAAAGAAATCATTCTCTGTTCCCCACCGGATAAAAAAGGACGCTTACATCCTGCTATCCTTTTTGCTGCTCAAACGGCAGGCATTACCCGGATTTATAAAATTGGTGGCGTACAAGCCATTGCCGCCATGGCCTACGGAACGGCCAGCGTTCCGCAGGTATATAAGATTTTTGGGCCCGGTAACCAATATGTAACTCTGGCCAAGCAATTGGTTCAGCAGGATGGCATTGCCATTGATATGCCTGCCGGCCCCAGCGAAGTGTGTGTTTTGGCAGATGACACGGGTAATCCTGCATTTATCGCATCCGATTTATTAAGCCAGGCAGAACATGGGGCAGACAGCCAGGTATTACTGGTAACCACCTCGGAAGCATTAATTGAAAAAGTAACCAGGGCATTGGATATTCAGTTGGCGGCATTGCCCCGAAAGGAAATGGCTACACGGGCACTCTCCCATAGCAGGATGGTTTTGGTAAAATCCATGGATGAAGCCATTGCCATGGTTAATGACTATGCTGCAGAACACCTGATCATAGCTTGTGAAGAGGCAGATGTGGTGGCTGAAAAAGTGATCAATGCCGGTTCCGTATTTCTGGGCAACTATTCACCTGAAAGTGTTGGCGATTATGCCAGTGGTACCAACCATACCTTACCCACCAATGGATTTGCGAGGGCCTATAGCGGAGTGAGTATTGACAGTTTTGTGAAAAAAGTAACTTTTCAGAAACTGTCCCGGGAGGGACTAACCAATATTGGAAAAACGGTGATGGAAATGGCCGGTGCGGAAGGTTTGGCTGCGCATGCCAATGCAGTTTCCATCCGTTTGAAAGCAGCAAGTACTCCCTGATAAGGGTAAATATTGAGGGAAAAGCATTCATCAAACTTATATCCGAAACACATGACTTTTGATATTGATAAATTAATCAGACCCAATATAAAACAGTTGACACCCTATTCATCTGCACGTGATGAATTCAGTGGTGACGCAAAGGTTTTTCTGGATGCCAATGAAAACAGCCTGGGGTCACCCCTGTTGAAATGGTATAACCGTTATCCGGATCCTCACCAGCTGGCTGTCAAGGAAAAGCTAAGTACCATCAAGGGCATTGCACCGGAGCATATTTTTTTAGGAAATGGCAGCGACGAATGCATTGATTTATTATTCCGGTCTTTTTGTGAGCCGGGTAAGGATAATGTTATTATTTGCCCGCCTACCTATGGCATGTATGAAGTAAGTGCCCATATCAATGACATTGCTATCAGGAAAGCCCCGTTGCTGGATGACTTTCAACTTGACCTTGTTCATATTGAAAACCTGGTGGATGAACAGACCAGGATTATCTGGCTATGTTCTCCCAATAACCCTACTGGCAACTCCCTTAATCGGGTGGATATAGAAATGGTGCTGAATAATTTTTCGGGAATCGTGGTAATTGATGAAGCCTATATCAATTTTGCCAAACAGAAATCCTTTCTGCAGGAACTGGTTGATTATCCCAATTTAGTGGTCATGCAAACATTCAGTAAGGCCTGGGGATTGGCAGGATTGCGATTTGGTATGGCGTTTGCTTCTGTTGCTATTATCGACGTATTGAATAAGGTAAAACCCCCTTATAATATAAACCAGGCTACCCAGGAACTGGTGTTACAGGCACTGGAAGAAGTAGGTCAGGTAAATGATATGATACAATTATTAGTGGACATGCGGGATGCACTGGCAGAAGTGTTCCTTTCCATGCCAACTGTAGAGAAAGTGTATCCATCAGACGCCAATTTTATCCTTGTTAAAATAAAAGAAGCCCGAAGTCTGTACGAATTCTTATTGGGCAAAGGGATTGTATTGCGTGACAGGAGTAACGTGCAACTATGCGAGGATTGCCTTAGAATAACCGTGGGAACCGAAAAGGAGAATACAATTTTAATAGATGCCATGCAGGACTGGTATGCGCGCTAAACAAACTTGCCAGTTTTGTCATTTGATTTGTAATTTCAAAGCTTAAACACTCATATATGAAAAAAATAGTTCCTTCCTTATCCGCTTTTTTGGTAATGGCTGGTTTTTCCTGGCTCACAGCCTGTGCTTCTGACTCTGTTTCGGTGTCGAAACCGGCAGGTATTGTAGCTGATGCGGATAATGCCGGATTGAAACTGCCCAGTGGCTTTGGTGCACTAAAAGTGGCTGAAAATGCTGGCCGTGCCAGACATATTGCGGTAAATGACGCAGGTACTGTATTCCTTAAATTGGGAAGGTTATCTGATGGGAAAGGGATTATGACGCTGATGGATACGAACGGTGATGGAAAAGCAGATAAAACGGTTGGCTTTGGTAATTATATTGGTACAGGTATTGTTATCAAAAATGGGTATCTATATGCGTCTTCTGATGAGGAAGTTTTTCGCTATAAATTGGATGCAAAAGGAGAGGTCATCAATCCCGACCAGCCGGAAAAAATCATTACCGGCTTGATTAACCGCAGACAACATGAGTCCAAGTCACTGGCGCTGGATAATAATGGTAATATTTATGTCAACATCGGTGCCTATTCCAATTCCTGTCAGGAAAAAGACCGCAATCCCGGTTCTTTAGGGAGAATGCCCTGTCCGATTCTGGATTCTGCCGGAGGCATCTGGCAGTTTAAAGCCGATAAACCCAACCAAACCTACGGAGAGGGTATCCGGTATGCAACCGGATTGCGTAATGTGGTGGGCCTGGACTGGAATAGCAAAACCAACCAGTTATATGTAATGCAACATGGACGGGATGACCTGCATAATTTATTTCCAACACTTTTCACTGAGCAGGAGAATGCAGACCTTCCCGCCGAAGCGATGTATGCACTGAAGAAAGGGGATAATGCAGGTTGGCCCTACATCTATTATGATGGAAAGCAAAAGAAAAAAATGCTGGCTCCCGAATATGGAGGGGACGGCAAAAAAGAAGGCGGACAGGATGCCATCGATCCAGCTATCGCTTTTCCGGCGCACATGGCACCCAATGGACTGTTGTTTTATACCGGAAACCAGTTCCCGGCAAAATATAAAAATGGGGCATTTGTTGCTTTTCATGGTTCCTGGAACAGAACCCCACTTCCCCAGGAAGGATACTATGTAGTATTTGTGCCTTTTGAAAACGGAAAACCCACCGGTAAATGGGAGGTATTTGCGGATGGCTTTGCCGGAGTAGACGTAGTTAACAGTGTGAGAAGTGCACAACACAGGCCATGCGGACTCGCACAGGGACCTGATGGATCATTGTATGTTACCGATGACAACAAAGGAACCATTTATAGAATAATGTATAATGGAAAATAACCTGATGAGAAATATAATAGGTGTGTTAATCTTAAGTATTGGTTTGCCGGGTTTTATGACAATTCCTGATAAACCTGTGCAGACAAAGCAGGTTCCGGTTAGCAAAACATCCCTGGAAAGAGGGAAAACTGTTTACCTGCAAAGGTGCCTCGCTTGCCATCAACCCGATGGTGGGGGCGTACCTCACCTCAATGCGCCGCTGGATGGGGCTTCTGCTGTAGTGGGTAAGGACAAAGCCAAAATCATCCGCATAATTTTGAAAGGAATGAATGAGCGGGTGGAACTGGACGGAGAGTATTACAGTAATGCCATGGCGCCACATAATGATTTAACCGATCAGCAGATAGCGGATGTGATTACTTATATCAGGAATAACTGGAGCAATAAAGCGTCTGCGGTTACTGCTGCAGAAGTGAAAGCAGTAAGGGCTAAACTTAAATAAACAATGAAAGGCCTGACAAAAGAGGAAGAAAAAAATGCTATGTTACCCCGAAGGGTGCTTTTTATAGACAGAGACGGTGTTATTTTGGAAGAGCCTCCGGCCGATTTCCAGATTGATGCGGTAGATAAACTTAGTTTCCTGCCTGGGGCCATCAGTACCCTGTCAAAAATTGCGGCTGACCTTGACTTGTATAAAGTACTTGTGACCAACCAGGATGGCCTGGGAACGGCCGCTTATCCCGATAAGGATTTTTATCCCTATCAGGACCTGATGATCAGGATACTGGCAGGAGAAGGATTTGTTTTCGATGAAATTCACGTGGACCGGACCTTTGCAAAGGATAACCAACCCACCCGCAAGCCCGGCACGGCCATGCTGGAACATTTTTTTGACCAGGAGAAATTTGACCTGCCTCACTCCTTTGTAATAGGAGACAGGTGGAGTGATATACAACTGGCAAAAAACCTGGGCTGTAAGGCAATTTACCTTCGTTCCCCATTACATTCCTTAACAATTGAACAGGAAAAGGCATTGCGCGAAACCATAGTGCTGGAAACAGATAACTGGCAGGATGTCTATCGCTTTCTCAAACTGGGTTTACGAACGGTAGTGCATGAGAGAAATACCAATGAAACCAAAATCAAAATAGCACTTAACCTTGATGGCAGCGGTCAATCAAAAATAAACACCGGCCTGGGTTTCTTTGACCATATGCTCGACCAGATTGCGAGGCATGGTAAAATGGATATTGCCATTAGCACCAAAGGAGATTTGGAAATTGATGAGCACCATACGGTAGAAGATACAGGTATAGCTTTAGGAGAAGCATTTGCACTGGCATTAACAGATAAACGGGGTATGGAAAGGTATGGTTTTGCCCTACCCATGGATGAGGCGGAAGCCAAAGTATTGATTGATTTCGGGGGTCGAAACTGGATTGTATGGGACGCTACTTTTCAAAGGGAAAAAATCGGTGAAATGCCAACAGAAATGTTTTTCCATTTCTTCAAATCCTTTAGTGATGCAGCCCGTTGTAACCTTACTATTTCCTGTAGTGGTGATAATGAACACCATAAAATAGAAGCCATATTCAAAGCCTTTGCGAAAGCCATCCGAATGGCCGTTAAACGGGATCCGCTTTCCAATCATTTGCCTTCTACGAAAGGGGTGTTGTAGGAGAATGGATTGCTATATACCTGATTTAGGGTATTCTTTTCCAGATTTCTGTTCTGCCCAGCAGGGATATGCCGATATAGCCCCTGAGACTTAGCGTATTGGCATCTTTCAGTTTCAGGTAGCACTTGTAGTCTTTACCATTTTGCGGGTCATATATCCTGCCGCCATTCCATTCACCATCATCATACACAAACTTTCGCAGCACGATGGCGCCAATCAGGGGTTTTGTTTTTAGTTGTGGGTCCGGATTATTGATATCCAGTTTAGGTCCTCCGTTGGCATTATTCGGCTCCTTTAGCCAGATTATTTTTCCAAAATACGCATTGCCTTCTTTGTAAATCTGGATACGCCCCAGTCCGCTCGCATTTAGCCAGGTACCCAAAATTTCATCTGCATTCGGGTTGGCGTTGGCTGTAAACAATATTCCTAAAAAGGAAAAAAGGAGGGTTATTTTTTTCAACATATCACTTTGCTTTATGGGAAGTTACTCATTTTTTGAAATGTTCAATCCGCTTGTTTATGCAGGTAAACCTTCCCGTCCTTCATCACCAGTACCGGATGCTTAACGGTAGTTATGTCACTCACCGGATTTCCTTTCACAGCCACCATGTCGGCCAATAACCCCTTCCGTAACCTCCCTATCCGGTTACCGTAGCCAAATACATCAGCATTCACAGAGGTTGCGCTCTTCAGTACTTCCAGGGGTTGCATACCAAAAGCCACCATGGCTTCCATTTCCCTTGCATTATCGCCATGGGCATACACACCTACATCACCACCCATACAGATTGTGACCCCTTTTTTAAGGGCAATGGCAAAGCTTTTTCGCTTATTAGCAATTTTTACGGGCTCAGGCAGGCTACCGGGTTTCCATCCATCATACTCACTGGTGGCCAGCGAGGCACTGAGGGTGGGACAATAAGCAACATGGTTTTGTACCATCAGGTCAAATATCACTTCTGTGCCTTTATCACCGTGTTCTATAGTTGAAACGCCAGCCAATACTGCCCTTCGCATACCTTCTTCTGTACTGGCATGCGCTACGGTTTTTCTTCCACTGCTGGCAGTTACTGCTACAATGGTCTTTAATTCCTCCAGCGTAAATGTAGGTGCTGCTGTGGCTTCCGCCCCCCATCGGTAATCCGCGTATACCTTGATTACATCCGCACCATTGCCAATCTGGGTCCGCACTTCTTTGGTGATGGCTTCTATACCATCGGCTTCGGCAGCTCCCCGCGAAATAATATTATCCAGGTTATCAAGCCTGGGGCCATAACTGCCACTGCTTACAATGGCCCTGGTGGCGATGATCATTCTGGGTCCGGGTATGATATTTTTTTCAATGGCTGCTTTCAGGCCTACATCATCATATCCTGCTCCTTCTGTACCCAGGTCGCGAACGGTTGTGAACCCGGCCAGTAATGAATTTTTGGCATGTACCACTCCCCGGGCAACTCTTTCAGCCCTGGACTCATCCAACACCTGGTCTTTCCATTTGGTTTCATTATAAGGATGCAATAAGAGATGTGAATGCCCCTCAATGAATCCGGGTAATAAAGTAGTCCCTTTCAGGGAAATCAATTTATAAATGCCCTTTGGCTGCAATGATTGGCTTTCGGCAACCGCTTCAATGGTATTGCCTTTCACTACTACCACCCAGTTTTCATGCAGGGATTCTCCATCAAATACCCTGTCGGGTTGCAGGTAAAGCAGGGTATCTCCTGTCTGGCCATTGGCCATACTCATCCAAAAAAGGCATAACAGGAGTGATATACTGGTATTTTTCATATCCATAGCTTACTATGAAGTTAGTAAAGGAGGTCAGGGGCAAAAAAAATTTGTTTATAAGCAGATTCTCCCGCAATTTTGTGCAGCAATGAAAAAAACAGCAAATCAATATTGGTGGTGGCATACAAACTCCGTTCGGGGAATGTAATGGCTTAGCCAGTACTGTTTGAATTATATTCAGAACCCCGACAAATACTGTCGGGGTTTTTTGTTAAACAAGGCTTGAATATTTTCTGACAAGAATTATTAACTCACCAATACTTCATCCGGATTTGAAGTATAAAAATTCCCTTCGGGGTTAGAGTATGAAAAAAATTGACTTGCAGACCCATTGTAAAAAAATGCTGGCAGATGTATTTACGCCGGTGGGTATTTATCTGAGGGTACGCGATCGTTTCAGGGATACTGTTTTATTAGAAAGTACAGATCACCACGCAGCCGATAACAGTTATTCCTTTATTTGTATTAACGCCATCGGTGGCATTGAAATCAGTTCTGTAAAAAGTATTGAAAAGAAATATCCGGGACTGCCCCCTGAAATGTCAGCTATCAGGGATGTAACTGTTGTGCCCGATATGCTATGGGATTATATGCAGCAGTTTAACGTACATAAGCCGGTTGAAAAGGAAGGAAAATTTGCACAGGGATTATTCGGATATACCACTTTTGATGCAGTGCAGTTTTTTGATACCATTACCCTTCCTGCATCCGATAGCATCCATCCCATCATTCCATTGATGCGGTACAGGCTTTACCAGTATGTTGTGGTTTTCAATCATTTTAAAGATGAATTACTGATATGTGAAAACAGTATTCCTGGCTTAGAATCAGATGTGGCAATGGTTGAGTCACTGATAAGGAGCAAGGATGTGCCGGTTTTCCCTTTTAAAACTGCGGGTGCTGAATCTTCTAACATGTCTGATGAATCCTATACAGACATGGTGAAGAAGGGTATCCAGCGTTGTCTACGGGGAGATGTTTTCCAGATTGTATCTGAGCCGGCGTTTTCAGCAAAGTTTTATGGGCGATGAGTTCAATGTGTACCGGGCATTGCGCAGTGTAAATCCTTCTCCTTATCTTTTCTTTTTTGATTATGGTGATTATAAACTGATGGGTTCCTCACCTGAAGCGCAATTGATTATTCAGAACGGTAAAGCCATTGTCCATCCTATTGCCGGAACATTTAAACGAACAGGTGATGATGAAACGGATCAGCGTATGACGGCAAACGATTACTGACAAGATGCAAAGGAAAATGCAGAACATGTAATGCTGGTTGATCTTGCACGAAATGATCTGAGTCGTCTCTGTGATGAAGTTACAGTTAGCCATTACAGGCAGGTACAATATTACAGTCATGTGATTCACCTGGTAAGTGAAGTAACCGGTAAGGTACGACCCAGGTCAGAATCCTTTTGACTTGCTGGCCAAAACTTTTCCGGCAGGTACGTTAAGTGGAGCACCCAAATTCAAAGCCATGGAATTGATTGATGCATTATGAACCTACTGCCAGAAGTTATTATGGCGGTGCTATTGGTTTTATGGGATTTGATGGAAGTTGTAACCATGCCATCATGATCCGCACTTTCTTAAGCAGGAACAATACCCTTGTATACCAGGCAGGTGCAGGTGTGGTGGCAGCAAGTAATCCTGAAAGTGAATTGCAGGAAGTGAATAATAAACTGAATGCATTGAAAAAAGCAATAGAACTGGCAGAGAACCTGTAGCACGATTATGTTAATGGCAGTAAAAAAATGATGTACGATGAAGATCTTAGTTTTTGATAATTATGATTCCTTTACCTATAACCTTGTGCACCTGGTAGAGAAAATAACCCATGGACAAGTGGATGTTTTCCGGAATGATGCAATTGCCACTGGAAAAAGTGAAAGAATATGATAAAATCATTTTATCACCCGGACCAGGCATTCCTGCAGAAGCGGGTTTGTTATTGCCACTTATCAAGGAATATGCAGCCACCAAATCCATATTGGGTGTTTGTCTCGGCCACCAGGCCATTGGGGAAGCATTTGGGGGTACCCTTACCAATCTATCAACCGTTTACCATGGTGTGGCAACACCTATTGAAGTATCGGCAAATCAGGTCGCATCGGAGCCAATACGTGTTTCAGGGATTGCCGGATAGATATTGAAGTTGGTCGTTATCATAGCTGGATTGTAAATGAGAAAGGATTTTCCGGCTGAACTGGAAATAACAGCAAGGGATGAAAACAGGAATATATCATGGCATTGCAACATAAAAAGTATGATGTGCAGGGTGTGCAGTTTCATCCGGAAAGTGTGCTGACACCGGATGGCGAAAAGATAATTCGGCAACTGGCTGGCCATGTAAGCATCGGTTGATAGCCATTTTAAATGTGTTGAATAATACATAGCATTAATGCAATCAATGAATTTAAAGTAAGCATGCATGAAAAAGATTTTACAATACTTATTTGAATACAAAGCCCTTACCCGGGATACGGCAAAGGAAGTGCTACTCAATATGTCGCGTGGTCAGTACAATGAAAGTGAGATGACTGCTTTTATGACGGTTTACCTGATGCGGAGTATTACTATTGAAGAGTTACAGGGTTTCAGGGATGCTTTACTGGAACTTTGTGTGAAAACTGATTTGAGGAGACCAGCCCGTAATGGATATTGTAGGTACGGGTGGTGATGGAAAAAATACCTTTAATATTTCCACCTTATCCTGTTTTATTGTGGCGGGTGCCGGACAAAAAGTAGCCAAGCACGGCAATTACGGGGCTATCTTCCATCAGTGGGTCTTCTAATGTAATGGAGCAACTGGGTTATACTTTCAAAAATGATTCGGCACAATTAAAGAAAGAACTGGAAACATCGGGTATTTGTTTCCTGCATGCGCCTTTGTTTCATCCTGCTTTAAAAATAGTGGGACCCATCCGGAAAAACCTGGGTGTGAGAACTTTTTTTAATATGCTGGGGCCCATGGTAAATCCGGCATCGCCTGCTTACCAGTTGGTGGGTGTGTATAACCTGGAAATGGCAAGGATTTATAATTACCTTCTTCCAGCAAAGCGGAAAAGCATTCACCATTATTCACAGCCTGGATGGATATGATGAAATATCACTCACCAATGATACCAAAGTGATCACCAATAAAGGAGAAAAGATTATGACGCCGGAACAATTGGGCAAAAGAATGGTTACGGCTCAGGATATTTATGGGGGTAATTCAGTATGAAGAAGCAGCAAAGATTTTTACCACAATTATCAAAGGCGAAGGAACCTGGGCACAGAATGCAGTGGTACTGGCCAATGCAGCCATGGCTTTACATTGTACCGGCAATTATAAAACCTATGACGATGCTTACCATGCAGCAGTGGAAAGTCTGGAAAGTGGAAAAGCCTACCAGTCTTTACAAACCTTAATCAGTTTACAGTAATATGAATATTTTAGATACCATTATTGTCCGAAAACAGAAGAGAAGTAGCCGAACGAAAAAGCCGGATAACCATTGCGGAACTGGAAGATAAAACATTTTTCAGCAGCTAAACACATTCCTGAAAAACTTTACTGGTTAAACCCTGATAAAACGGGCATTATTGCAGAGTTTAAAAGGAAATCACCCAGTAAGGGGATCATTAATGCATCAGGCTTCCGTGGACGACGTAACGGCTGCCTATGCCCGGTATGGTGCATCCGGTATTTCTGTTTTAACCGATACCGATTTCTTTGGCGGAAATCTGAACGATTTGCGGGTAGCTACCAAACATAGTGTACCCTTGCTGCGTAAGGATTTTATGATTGATGAGTACCAACTTGTAGAAGCCAGGGCGCATGGTGCGTCGGTAATCCTGTTGATAGCAGCCTGTTTGTCGACCCAAGAGGTAAAAACATTGGCAACCACTGCCAAAGGGCTGGGACTGGAAGTATTACTGGAAATTCATAATGAGGCAGAATTGGATCATATCTGTGATGCAGTGGATCTGGTGGGTGTCAATAACCGGAACCTGAAGACATTTTCGGTAAGTATCGAGACATCCTGGAACTGTATACACAGGATATCCCAGCGACAAGCCGGCTGTGGCAGAGAGCGGTATCTGTGATGTGGATACTATTGTAACTTTACGGCAATGCCGGTTTAAAGGGTTTCTGATAGGAGAAACTTTTATGAAACAGGCAGACCCTTCGATTGCTTTTGCTGATTTTGTTAATCAACTAAAAGCAAATAACATGCGGAGTCAAAGTTTGCGGTATGACCAGTACCGAACAGGTAATGCAACTCGATGAAATGGGTGTGGAATTTGCCGGATTTATTTTTTATCCCAAATCGCCCAGGTATGTATACCGTTCAATGCCCAGAACGGAGATCAAAAAATACGGGGAAAGGGTATTAACAAAGTGGGGGTCTTTGTTAATGAACCCATTGAAGAAGTATTACAAGCCGTTGATGATTGTGGTCTTATACCTGGTACAGTTACATGGTGATGAAACACCCCGTTATTGTGAAAAAATTGCGGATTATGTAACAGTGGTAAAAACTTTTCGTTTGCGTGAAAATGATGATATTCTCTGGAAAATAAAAGATTACCAGGAGGTAGCAGACATGTTCCTGTTTGATACAGAGGGTACCGGTTTTGGCGGAACAGGCAAAAAATTCGACTGGAAAATGTTAGAGGGGTTACAAATCCGAAAACCCTTTTTCCTGAGCGGGGGAATTGAACCCTCGGATGAAGCATCGCTGAGGGCATTCATACAGGACCCTGTTGCAAAAAATTTGTTTTCCATAGACGTAAACAGCCGTTTCGAAATTTCTCCCGGTATCAAGGACATGAACAAACTAAAAGATTTTATTACTGCCATTAAGCAGATTTGAAGAAAAACAGGAATATGACAATGAAAACATTTCAACAACCCGATACCCAGGGTTATTACGGACAGTTTGGTGGTGCATTTATTCCGGAAATGCTGCACCGGAACGTGGAAGAATTGAAAGGCAGGTACCTTTGCATATCCCAGGAAGCTTCTTTCCAAAAAGAATTCCAGGAATTACTAAAAGACTATGTGGGCAGGCCCACTCCTTTATTTCTGGCGGAGCGACTGAGCAAGGAATTCAATGCGGCTATTTACCTGAAGAGAGAGGACCTCTGTCATACAGGTGCCCATAAAATTAACAATACCATTGGCCAGATATTACTGGCACGCAAACTGGGTAAAACCCGCATTATTGCAGAAACCGGAGCAGGGCAGCATGGTGTGGCTACGGCTACAGTATGTGCGTTGAAAGGAATGGAATGTATTGTGTACATGGGGGAGAAAGACATAGAACGGCAGGCTCCTAATGTGGCGAGGATGAAAATGCTCGGCGCCAAAGTAATTCCGGCCACCAGTGGCAGTAAAACTTTGAAAGATGCTACCAATGAAGCCATTCGCGACTGGATCAATAATCCACATGATACCCATTACATCATTGGCAGTGTGGTGGGACCCCACCCTTATCCCGATATGGTAGCCCGTTTCCAAAGTGTTATCAGTGAAGAAACCAGGTGGCAGTTACTGGAAAAAACGGGCAATGAATTACCTACCCATGTGGTAGCCTGTGTAGGTGGAGGCAGCAATGCGGCTGGTGCATTCTATCATTTTCTGGATGAGTTATCAGTAAAGTTGGTGGCAGTAGAAGCTGCAGGCCATGGGGTATACAGTGGTATGAGTGCCGCCACTACGCAACTGGGTAAGCCGGGTATTTTGCATGGCAGTAAAAGTTTGGTCATGCAGACCGAAGATGGCCAGGTGGTAGAGCCGCATAGTATTTCAGCAGGACTGGATTATCCGGGTGTTGGGCCCCTACACGCCCATTTGTTTGAAACCGGAAGGGGACAATTCCTAAGTGCTACTGATGATGAAGCCATTGCAGCGGCCTTTCATATCTCCAAAACAGAGGGCATCATACCCGCATTGGAAACAGCGCATGCATTTGCTATTTTGGGAAAACTGGGTCTTCAAAAATCAGACAGGGTAGTGGTTTGTTTAAGCGGCAGGGGTGACAAGGATTTGTCGACCTACATGCAGGTAATGGACACAGCAATGAATTTCTGATAATACTAATTTCACATTGGGTTCCTGTTTTTAAGTACCATACAAGTAACTATGTCAAGATTAGCAACCTTATTCACCAAGAAAAAAAACCAGGTAGTAAATGTGTATTGTACCGCCGGTTTTCCGGAGTTAGACAGTACACTGCCCGTAATGCAGGCATTACAGGATTCCGGAGCGGATATCATAGAATTGGGTATGCCATATAGTGATCCCCTGGCGGATGGACCTGTTATCCAGGCCAGCGGTGCCAGGGCTTTGCATAATGGTATGACCATTCCGGTTTTGTTTGAACAGCTCGCCGGATTCAGGAAATCCGTAACCATACCCGTAATACTGATGGGTTATATGAATCCGGTACTGCAGTATGGGTTTGAAAAATTTTGTGCCGATGCTTCCGCAGCGGGCGTGGATGGACTGATATTGCCCGATTTACCTGAGTTTGAATTTGAAACCCTGTATGGAGACATCATTAAAAAATATGGTTTGGATTTCATATTTCTGGTAACACCGGAAACATCGGAAGCCAGGATAAAAAAACTGGATACTTACAGCAGCGGATTTCTGTATGCGGTAAGTTCTTCTGCCACAACGGGGAAGGACAAAGATTTTTCGGCGGTAGAAACTTATTTGCAAAGGTTACAGTCCATGGCCTTACAAAATCCTGTGCTGGTCGGATTTGGAATAAAAGATGCATCAACGTTTGCGTCGGCCTGTAAATATGCCAATGGAGCCATTATTGGATCGGCTTATATCAGCGAACTCGAAAAGTCAAATGATATTGCTACCACCACAAAACAATTTTTATCAGCCATTCTGAAATAAGAGCGACTACGCTTACGTATTCACTAAAGCAATTGGGAAACGAAATGAAACTCGTAATTGTCAAATACAACGCAGGAAACATTCAATCGGTATTGTATGCCCTTGAACGCATAGGGATGGAAGCAGTGGTAACGGATGATCACCAGCAGATACAAGCGGCCGATAAAGTAATTTTCCCGGGTGTGGGAGAGGCCAGTACTGCCATGCAATACCTGCAGGAAAGAGGATTGGATACGGTTATCAAAAACCTCCGGCAGCCAGTTTTGGGTATTTGTCTCGGTATGCAATTGCTCTGCCGGTTCAGCGAAGAAAATGATACCCCCTGTATGGGCATTTTCGAAGAACAGGTATTGCGGTTTCAAAACCATGCTGAAGCAAATGCAGCAATTCAAAAAGTGAAAATTCCGCAAATCGGTTGGAACAATATTTACGGACTGCAGTCAGCCCTGTTTCATAAAGTTCCTGAAAACAGTTACTGTTATTTTGTGCACAGTTATTACGCCGCAAAAGGGAAACATACCATTGCTACAACCGATTATATACAACCCTATAGTTCGGCATTGCACAAAGACAATTTTTACGGGGTGCAGTTTCATCCGGAAAAAAGTGCAGCCATAGGAGAACAGATGTTGAAAAATTTTATCAGTTTATAATACCCTTCCGGAAAGGAAGATGTAAGAATAGCTTATGCAGATTATACCAGCGATTGATATCATAGATGGAAAATGTGTCCGCCTTACCCAGGGCGATTATGCACAGAAAGTGATTTATAATGAGCAGCCCCTGGAAGTGGCCAAACAATTTGAAGCTGCCGGTCTGAAAAGGTTGCACCTTGTAGACCTTGATGGAGCAAAAGCGGGTGCCGTTCAAAACTGGAAAGTACTGGAATCCATCGCCACACATACCAGGCTAACCATTGATTTTGGCGGAGGTATCAAAAACGAAGAAGACCTTACCAAAGTATTGGGCTCAGGTGCCGCCTATGCTACCATTGGTAGCCTGGCTGTAAAAAATGCAGCCTTATTCACTGAATGGATTCAGCGTTTTGGGGCAAACAGGTTTCTGCTCGGTGCAGATGTAAAAGGTGATAAGATCGCTGTTGGCGGCTGGCTGGAAACTTCTGATATTGGCATCACCGATTTTTTGATACAATACAGGGTATTGGGTATTTCCCAGGTTTTCTGTACAGATATCAGTAAGGATGGAAAGCTAGAGGGCCCTGCCATAGCATTGTACCAGCTATTGCTGGATACTTTTCCGGGTTTGGAACTGATTGCCAGCGGAGGGGTAAGCAGTATGGATGACCTGCACCAGCTAAGAACGATTGGTTGTGCAGGAGCCATCATTGGGAAAGCCATTTATGAAAACCGGATAACACTGGCGGAGTTACAGGTTTTTAATTCTATTTCAGCCTAAACAGGTAAATCCATATGCTCACTAAACGAATCATACCCTGTCTGGATATCAAAGACGGCAGAACGGTAAAAGGAATCAACTTTGAAAATATAAGGGATGCCGGTGATCCCGTGGAATTAGGAGCATTGTATGCCAGCGAAGGCGCAGATGAACTGGTATTTCTTGACATAACAGCAACAGTAGAAAAACGAAAAACACTCAGTGAACTGGTGAACAGGATATCCCACCAGATCAATATCCCTTTTACAGTGGGGGGAGGTATCAGTAGTGTGGAGGATGTAAGTTTACTTTTACAAAATGGAGCTGATAAGATATCAGTTAATACAGCCGCATACAAAAATCCAAAACTGGTAGCTGATTTAGCCAGGGAATTTGGCAGCCAGTGTGTGGTATTGGCCATTGATACAAAACAAGAGGCTGACGGCGAATGGTATGTATACCTGAATGGTGGCCGGGTGAAAACCAATACCCGTTGTATTGACTGGGCAACCCGGGCGGTAGCGGAGGGAGCCGGTGAAATTTTACTAACCTCTATGAACCATGATGGTACCAAACAGGGTTTTGCGTTGGATATTACGGCCACACTTGCGGGTTTATTATCTGTACCGGTAATTGCTTCAGGTGGAGGTGGTCTGGTGGAACATTTTGCTGCTGTTTTTACCGAAGGAAAAGCAGATGCCGCACTTGCTGCCAGTATTTTTCACTTTAAAGAAATAGCCATACCGGATCTCAAAGCCTACCTGAAAAATCAGGGTGTGGCTATAAGGATATAAGGAATTACACTGGCCTGCAACAGGGAAAGGAACCTGATTCCTTATGTTTCAACCATATTTACGATATTTATCCTCCCAATATGAAAATAGACTTTGCCAAATATGCTGATGGGCTGGTGCCGGCCGTAGTGCAGGATTTCACTACCCATAAAGTACTGATGCTGGGATTCATGAATGAAGAAGCCCTTCACCTGACAGAAACGAGTGGGAAAGTGACCTTCTATAGCCGGAGTAAAAAAAGGTTATGGACCAAGGGGGAGGAGAGTGGCAATATACTGGAACTGAAAAGTATGGCGGTGGACTGTGACCATGATACCCTGTTGATCAAAGCACATCCCACCGGTCCGGTTTGTCATACAGGTGCCGATACCTGCTGGAGCGAAAGGAATGAAAGCGAAAACTTCCTTTTCTACCTGGAAGCAATCATCCGGCTTCGCAAACAGGTGTCACCTGACCAGTCCTATGTAGCCAGCCTGTTTGCCAAAGGGATGAACAAGATTGCCCAAAAAGTGGGAGAAGAAGCAGTAGAACTGGTGATAGAGGCCAAAGACAATAATGACAGCCTTTTCCTGAATGAAGCGGCCGACCTGCTTTTCCATTATTTACTTTTGCTTAACGCTAAAGGACATAACTTGCAAAGCGTAATAGATATATTACAAAAACGTCATTCAAAATAAACATGAAAAAATTTATTTGGTTATTACTTTTTCCGGTACTGGGATTGGCCCAACCCTCAAAGAATTTTGTCATTAATGGGAATATTACCGGTGTAAAAGACAATACAACCCTTACCCTGATAGGTGGAATGGAAGGAAACACAGTGGCTTCCGGTAAAGTGACTGGCGGTAAGTTTAGTCTTACCGGAAATATTTCCGAGCCCGATTTGTTTCAAATGCGTTTTGAAGGCTATACCCCGGTGGTAGACTTTTTTATGCGCAGCAGTGATAATATTTCTATTACCGGTGAAATGGGAGAGAAAGCCAGTTTTGATTTACAGGGTTCAGCACTTTTGAAAGATTACCAGGTATTCAAAGACAGATTTACCCCATTGATTGACCAGCTAAAATTTTATGCCGGCCTGATCAACCCCGAAAAAGACCCCACCAAAAGAGATTCGCTCATAAATCTGTACTCTGTGTATAAGGTGCAGACGGTTACTGCTGTAACCGATTACCTGAAGGAATATCCGGGGTCACCTGTCAGCCCATTTGTATTGGTGGTTGCCGGCCCTTTATTAAATGGTCCCGACGACGTTGAACAACGCTATAACCAACTGCAGGCTTCTGCAAAAACAGGTTCTTTTGCCCGTAGTCTTGAAAAGAATATAGCAGATGCCAAAATAGGAGCCGTAGGAAGCCAGGCACTTGAGTTCACCCAAAAAAATGTGGATGGGAAAGAGGTATCCCTTTCCTCGTTCCGTGGTAAATATGTACTGGTTGATTTCTGGGCCAGTTGGTGCAGGCCCTGCAGGCAGGAAAACCCCAACGTGGTAGCGGCGTACAATGCATTTAAAAATAAAAATTTTACAGTGCTGGGTGTATCGCTGGACCAGACAAAGCCTAATTGGGTGCAGGCCATTCAGGCAGATGGTTTGAGCTGGACGCATGTTAGCGACCTTAAATACTGGAACAATGAAGTAGCCCAATTATACCGTATCCAGAGTATACCCGCCAATATGCTGATTGACCCCAATGGGAAAATCATTGCCAAGGACCTGCGGGGAGAATTGTTAACCCAAAAGCTGAAAGAGTTGCTGAAATAGCTTTTACCATTGCCTGGTAACCATAATTAGTCCTTAGGCTTTTTGGGGGTGAAAACCTTTTGGAAGATGGCTTCCTCGAAACCTACTGCCATTACCTGTTCAGCTTTTTCTATTATTGGCCGCTTGATGGCACTTGTATTTTCAGTAAGCCATTTAATGACTGCTTTTTCCGTAACCAGTTTCGCCTGCCGAAGGGGCTCGGTTTTACGCCAGGTGGTTCCCTTTTTATTCAACAGGGTTTCCCACCCAACCTGCTGACACCAGCTTTGCAGTTTTTGAGGCCCAACGCCCAGTTTCTTATAATCGTGAAAAGTGTACGGGATCTTATGCAGTTTGAGCCAGTCCAGTGCCTTTTTTACGGTGTTACAGTTGGGAATTCCATAAACTATATACATATTGACCGATTGATTGCACAAAAATAGCCTTGCATCCTTAAATAGGTCTTTCTTTTCATGCGTTTGGCTTTTCTTTGTGGTAAGCAATCGTTTCATGAGAAAATTCCCGGGTCTCCTTTTATTCCTGGTACTACCCTTCTTCCTTCATGCCCAGGATAACAGCCGGTCAAAACCGGTTGCAGGAAGCATTATAGGCAATGTACTGGATATTCATACGGGGAAACCACTGGCCTTTGCCAATATCGGATTAACGGCAATTACAGGCCCCAGGTCACTGGTAGCGGATAAGAACGGATCTTTTTACTTTGACAAACTAATTCCGGGGTATTACAAACTAACCATTACCCAGATAGGATTTGCCAGATGGAGTTTGGATAGTATCCATATTCACCCCGAAAGATTTGACATTAACCTGGGAGATATCAAAGTGCAGGATTCCAGTACTTCACTGGGAGAAGTGGTGATATATGCAGAAAAACCGCTGATCGAAAACAAAGATGGCAAGCTTACTTATAACGTGTCGGAAAGCCCTCTGAGCAGTGGCAGCAATGCTTCGGAAATGCTGCGTAATCTGCCATTAATGAATGCCAATCCCGATGGAACACTGTTGCTTAAGGGAAAAGAACCGTTAATCCTGATGGATGACAAACCCGTCAATGTAAGTGGCCAGCAGTTATCCGATCTGCTCGAAAGCCTTCCGGCCAATATTGTGGAGAAAGTAGAAATCATGGCCACTCCACCCCCTGAATATGCAACCTACCCGGGAGGGGTAATCAATATCATCACTAAAAAAGGCAGGGTGGGTATTTATGAAAAGATTAGCCTTAGTGCCGGTAGCCGGGGTGAGTCATCCATTAGTGGTAATATTAACTACCGAAGCAGCCGGCTTAACATCAGTACCAGTCTGGGAACGGGATCCGTTCAGGTAAAGGGAAACTCCTGGTCGCACCGGCAAAATATATACAAGGATTCCAGTAATTATTTTTTTACCGAATCTTCTTTTGTCAATCGCAACAGCCATCCCAATGCCAGGGTACAGGTAGATTATGAATTCAATAAAAAAAGTAATACCAGCTTTGTATACCAGGGCAATCTCTCCACATTCAATAATAACAGTTATGTGTTGTATGCCAACCGTGACAGCAATTTAAATGTTTGCAGGGCCAGTTCCAGAACCAATGGCTATGAGGGCAATGGGTATGGACATAGTTTTTCAGCATCCTATATTTGGAAGGGGAAAAATCCGGTAGAGAAGCTGCAATTGTACAGCGGTATCAACTTCAGTAAAAATGACAATGACCGCGATTTCTACCAGCAATTTCTCCAGGCCGATTTTATGCCTACAGGACTGGATTCTACGCAAACACAACTGACAGATAATTATACCAGGTCATTTTACATCAATGCCAATTATAGCAAACCGTTGAATGATACAGGCACCGTATACCTGAGTATGGGAACAACTTATTCGGGAAACACCCATCACAATATTCTTAGTACCAGTTTTCTTCGTAAAACAGACAGGGTATTTGTCGGGAATGAATTGCTGAGTAATGATTTTTATTTTAACCAGGATGTCTTTACAGCCCGGTTGTCATTGGTGGTGGGTTTGCCGGGACATTGGCGGTTGGTAACAGGCGCACAGGCAGAATATACCCGGGCAGATTTTGCTTTTATCCGGGGAAATGCACCCGATGCCAATAACAGTTACTGGCGTCTTTTGCCCAATCTGACCATCCGGAAAGAATTTAACCGGCAATGGAATATGGCCCTGGTATTCAGGGAAACCATCCGAAGACCGGGAATGATGGAACTGAATCCCAGTATTGATTATAGCGATCCTTATAATATCCGTTTTGGCAATCCCTTTATCCTGCCCTCTTTAACAGATAACTATGACCTTAACATAAGTTATGTGAGTAAGAAATTTAACATCAATGGATCACTGGGGTATAACCGGATTAAGAATGTATTCAATTCCATACGCACGCTGGTTGACAGCGGCAAAACCCAGATAACCTACCGAAACATTTCCGACCAGGAAGAATACCAGGCGAGTATGTGGACGGGGATTACGGTTACCCGCAAGTTCAAAGTAAACATCAGTGCGGGATACAATTATAACCGCTACAGTGAAAGGGAAAAACAATTGTACAGATACCATGACGGAGGGTCTTTTTATACCACTTTTAATTACAGTTATGCTCCAAATAACCTAACAGTGATAGAAGCCAATAACCGCTATGCCAACTACGCCACACCCCAGGGACAATCGCGGAGTAATATCAACATGAGTATCAGTATCCAGCGTAAATTCATGGAAAAGCGGATGACAGTTGGAGTGTCAGCTATTGACCCCTTGGGGTTGCAGGTGTATAATGGCAATACCTATGGTGCCAACTTCAATATCCAGAGTTATAGTGTCAGCAATACCCGCAATTTTCGCATCACAGTAAGTTACCAGTTAAGCAAAGTAATGCTCAAAAGCAACCTCGGTGAAAAAGAAAAGCAGGTAACACTGGATAAGCTGAAGCAGCAGTAACCAGCATTTGGAATATTAATTAGAAAGAATAAATTTTTTGAATGCATTTTTCTATTGGAATGATTTAAAGGTCATTACAGGAAGTAGCAAATGAAATACTGCATATAGGACTGGCTATAATTGATATTTCTGCTTCTTTATTTCAATTCTTCTTTTAGAAGACATTTTGATAACTTACTAAAATCAGCGCTTGGATATAGAATTGCATAGGAACTATCCCCAGTTAACAATCTGCTCAATACCTCGTTGCAAATTCAAAACTTAACTCTCCCTCAAAATTTGTCCATTGTATTGCGTACATCCTCCATTTTAATACAAGCTATTCCAGAGCACCTTTGCACTGTCGATAATGACAAATTATAAAAAAATATAAAAAAATGAAAAAGTTTACAGTTCCAACGAGAGGAGAAGTATCAGCCAGTAACCAGGTTGTTTTTGATACATTAACCAAGGCATTAGGGTTCGTTCCAAACCTGTATGCAACCATCGCCCTCTCCGATAATGGGTTAGCCAAATACCTGGATTTTCAAAGTGCCAAAACGTCGTTAAGCAACAAAGAAAAAGAGGCTGTCAACCTGGTGGTTAGCCAGGTAAATGGTTGTGTGTATTGCCTGAGTGCCCATACGGTTATTGGTAAGATGAATGGTTTTACGGATGATCAGGTGATTGATATCCGCAGAGGAAAAGCTACAGATCTAAAATTAAATGCCCTGGTTCAACTGGCAAAAAACATCACCCAAACCCGCGGAAATGCTGATGCAGACCTGGTCGATAATTTCTTTGCCCAGGGGTATACCAATGGCAATCTGGTTGATCTTATCCTGCAAATAAGTGATAAAACCGCCATGAACTATCTGCATAATCTTACAAAAATTCCGGTTGATTTTCCATTGGCAATTTCATTGAATAATGAGCTTGTAGATTAATAATTATTATAATATGAACGATAGAACAATACGTATTTTGGCAATCTCCGGAAGTTTACAGTCAACTTCAGCTAATACAAGCATCTTAAAGGTCGTGTCAAAAATGTCCCCGGAGCATGTTACAGTGAAATTAGCAGAAGGCCTGGATGCGCTACCCCATTTCAATCCTGAAATAAATGAGGAATTTACATCGGTTACGAATTTCCGGCAACAGATCAAAGAAGCAGATGGAGTAATTATTTGTACTCCTGAATACGCTTTTGGTGTTCCGGGTGTTTTGAAAAATGCACTCGACTGGCTTGTTTCATCGGGTGAATTAAATGAAAAGCCGGTTGTTGCGATAAGTGCATCAGCACTCTACACTGGCGGAGATAAGGCCCTGGCTTCACTCCTGCACACGCTGACCGCTTTGGGCGCCAATAAAAATGACCATTCATATTTAAGTATTGGAAATATTAAAAGTAAAATAAGCGGATCCGGGGAAATTACAGATAAAGAAACGATCAACTCCCTGCAAATAATTCTAAATAGCCTGCTCGGGACCATTTCCTAAGTGCAGGATTTTTTAGTCAGAAAACTGGTTTTGAGGGAAAATTGTCCATCCCTTAGCGTTCATCCTCCATTTTCATTGGCTTATTAAGTTGCAACTTTGTATTGTTAAAATGAAAAAGTATGTCAACCATAGTTAATAGTTCAATAATTAAAAAGTCTGAATACAAGCAGTATCTCGAAAAAGCCATCGGCTACGACCTTTATAATTTTCAAATGGCAGAGGATCTTGATAATGAATGAAGATCCAAAAATAAAAGAGTACATCAACCTTAACCAGCACCGTATGATCCGGGTTGAAAAAACGTACCATGTTTCGCCGCAGTTGACAGAGCAGGTTAACAGGCTAAAGCACAAAATCTATTGGTTGATCTTAACCGAGCATTGGTGTGGTGATGCATCACAAACCCTTCCTGTATTTAATAAGATTGCAGAAATGAGTGAAGGAAAAATTGAAATGAAATTGGTTTACCGTGATGAAAACCCCGAACTGATGGATGCATACCTGACCAGACGGAACACGTTCCATTCCAAAATTGATACAACTGGATGAACAGTTTAATGTAACTGGTATTTGGGGGCCAAGACCGACCGAGGCACAAAAATTAGTGAAGCGGTTAAAATCGGATCCGGCTACTGCAGCAACCTACGCAAACGAATTGCATTTGTGGTATGCAAAAGACAAACAACAATCACTTGAATCAGAAATTTCAAAACTATTATTCCGGGCAAATTTATTTTGTGCCGATTGTTTATCATAATTAAAAACAACATCATGGAACAAAAACACCCACTCCCACCCTTTACCATGGAAACTGCTTTGCAAAAAGTACAATTGGCAGAAGACGCCTGGAACAGCAGGGACCCTGAAAGGATCTGCCTTGCCTATACCATCGACACCGAATGGCGAAACAGGATTGATTTTATTAACGGCCGTGAAGCGGTAAAACAGTTTTTGAAAGGCAAATGGGAAAGGGAATTGAATTATAAACTTAAAAAAGAATTGTGGGGCTTTCGTGAAAACCGGATGGCAGTGAGGTTTGAGTATGAATATCAAAATGCCGATGGGCAGTGGTTTCGTGCCTATGGAAATGAGAACTGGGAATTTGATGAGAACGGATTGATGGCAAAACGGTATGCCAGCATCAATGATCTGCCGATAAAAGAAACAGATAGAAAATTATAACCAATAAAATTTCTTTTATGGAAAGTGTTTCAAATAACAAAAAAGAGTCGGTTTTAGTTTCGCCACTTAGTGTAGAACTTTCGAAAAACAGCAACGAATCTTCCAGTGAAGAAGTTGTTATTTATGACGAATGCGGAGATACTTTGTGGGACAGGGTTTTAGCCCAGGAAGATAAAACCAACAATCCTGCACAACGGAAAAACCTGGCTGAAATTAAAATTGATAAATTTTATTAATAAAGAAATAATATCCCTTTAACGCTTTCAAAATAGGTAAGCAATGACAACAGAAATAAAATATGATTATCTGCGAAATCATCCTTTGTTTGCAAACGTAAGTGAACAGAAAATATCAGAAGCAGCATCGTTTATGAAAACTCAAAACTGTGTACCGTGGAGAAACCATGAGTTTTGGGGATGGTGAATTCAGTAAGATTTACCTGCTCATCAGCGGAAAAATAAAAATTGCTGAATTTGGTTTCGGCGATGCGGAACTGATAAAAGATATTATTACTGCCCCGGATGTTTTTGGTAACCTGAGTATGGATCATCTCCAGTCGAAGGATGTATATGCTGAAGCTTTAACGGCAAATGTAATTGTATGCATGTTTAATGTTTCGGATTTTAAAAACATCCTGCAGGATAACCCAACAATGATGATCACTTATGCCAATATGGTAACCGGAAAGTTAAGCCGCCTGGAACATCGTCATTCCGACCTGGTTTTTTATAATACAAAATCACGGCTTATTCACTTTATTAAAAACTGGGCTAAAAATGAAGGCAGCAAAGTGGGTGACAAAATTGTACTCAACTAATTATCTCACCCATGCCGATATCGCCAATTCAATTGCAGCATCAAGACAAACAGTTAGTATTTTATTTAATGAACTGAGAGATGCAGGCCTGCTGTTTTACAATCGCAAACAGATTGAACTGAGCAGCTCATTTTACCTTAACTAAAAATATATGGCAAAAAATTTTGCAGCAATAGCATTTACCAAAGCGGTAAAGGAAATGCAGGAAAAACTGGGCAGCAGGGCAAGTTATGCCAGGATGGAAAGAGATACTTATGTTGACGGATTAACAGAAAATGAAATTGATTTTATTGCAGAACGGGATAGTTTTTATATGGCAAGTATCGGCGATAATAATTTTCCTTATATACAACACCGTGGCGGCCCAAAAGGCTTTTTAAAAGTACTTGATGCAAAACGTCTGGGCTTTATAGATTTTAAAGGCAATATGCAATATATTACTGTTGGTAACCTGGCTACCAACAATAATGTTGCACTCATCATGGTGGATTATCCGGCAAGGGCAAGGTTGAAAATTTATGCCAAAGCTGAGATCATTGAATTGAAGGATGATCCCTCATTGTATGATGTTCTCGATTTAAAAGAATACAAATTCAGGCCGGAACGTATGATGGTATTGAATATTGAAGCGTATGACTGGAATTGCCCGCAGCACATAACACCAAGGTATACGGTTACAGATATTGAAGAAGCGTTTGCATCGCAAAGAAACCAGATCAGCAATGGAAGTGGAAATAAAATTTGAAAACTAAACTAAAGGAAGCTGGCGTATAAAGATTATATTGTATAAGTAATTCAAAGGGGCTCTTTAACCTTTAAATACCAATTATGCAGGAAGAGTCAGCATTAACCTTGATAAATCCGGGAAGAACTTGCTGATGAACTGTATGTTTTATTTGAAGCAGCCCTGGTTTCAAGTAAAGTGTATGGAGAAGTGTGGCCGGTTAAAACAACCAGGAATATTGTTGAAAAATTGATTTGATTTTTTTGTCAGTTAACAGACAGACATGTCTGTATATTATTTATACCTTTGCATTAGAAGCTTAAAAAATGGAAATAGCATATGTCATATTAAGAGCAGCCCTGGGCCTGAATATTTTCATGCATGGTTTTACCAGGGTATACAACGGGACAAAAATTTTCAGGGATGCATTGGAGAAGGAGTTTGCGGAAAGTTTTCTGCCGGCGAAGAAGGTAAGCTTATTTGGAACCATACTGCTGTCCTGGAAACTATTATCAGGTTCCTGTTACTGGTCGGGCTATTTACACAACCTGCAATAATCGGGGGTTCGCTGCTGATGTTGTTCTTGATATTTGGCAAGTCAATAAAATCAGACTGGCAAACGGTAAGTTTTCAAAATGATCTATATAACATTTTACGGAGTACTGGCCGGTTGCGGCAACTTTAATACCATATCTCTTGCAAGCTTTTTTTTAACGCTTAAAAAGACAGACTTGTCTGTATTATATTAACATTAAAACAAACAAAATGAAAAAACCAATCATCCTGCTTTCCGCATTTATGGGAAGCATCGCAGCAATGAATTCATCTGCACAAATCACTCATTCTAAAAATCAATTAGACAATCAAAAAACAATGAACAACAAAACAGTGACTTTTAAAACAGTTAAAATTGACGGCCTGGATATTTTCTATCGTGAAGCAGGCGACAAAACCAAACCAACCATCCTCCTCTTGCATGGCTTCCCTTCATCATCACACATGTTCAGGGATCTTATCAACGATCTTTCTGACAGCTTTCACCTGGTTGCACCTGATTATCCTGACTTCGGACAAAGCAGCGCCCCCTCTGCCAAAGACTATCAATACAGCTTTGCCAACCTTACGGCCGTACTGGAAGATTTCATCGAAGCACTTGAACTAAAAACACTCAGCCTGTACGTGCAGGATTATGGCGGGCCAATCGGCATCATGATTGAAGCAAAAAGGCCATACGCCATTTACCTCAGTAGTAAATCAATAAAAGAAATTGCCTGGGAACTGGGTTATGAAGATGAATATTATTTCAGCCGGTTCTTTAAAGTAAATGCGGAAGTGTCTCCGCAGCGTTACAGGGATACAATTGGTTTTGGCCGGGAGGTATTGCTCATTGATTAACTGCTGCCTTTTATAACTGGCAACCATTTCACCATTTTTTTTAATATTTCTCAACATTTCCTGGGAAAATTATCCATCCCTTTACGTCCTTCCTCCATCTTAATTAAGCTGGGTAATGCCGCAACTTTGCAATTGAATTTGTAAGCAGTATGATAAAGGAATTAAAAAGAGTTGTGATAACAGGTATGGGTGCCATATCTCCCCTAGGAAATACAGTTGAAGACATTATGGAAGAATATTGCAGCGGGAAAAAGCGGCGTTGGCCTTAATTACCAGGTTTGATACAACAAACTTTAAAACAAAATTTGCAGCAGAAGTAAAGAATTTTAATGCAGCAGATTATTTTGAAAAGAATGAAGCCCGCAAATACGACTTGTTTACACAATATGCCGTAGCTGCTGCAGATGAAGCCATAAAAAATGCAGGTATCAATTTTGAAAACCTAAACCGCAATAAGATCGGCGTTATCTGGGGTTCGGGCAATGGCGGCATCCAGACTTTCCAGGACCAGGTGGAAGAATTTGTAAAGGGAAATAAGCAACCCCGTTTTAATCCGTACTTTATTCCAAAGATGATCGCGGATATTCCATCGGGCGTTATTTCCATCAGGTATGGTTTAAGAGGACTGAATTTTTCCACCATCTCGGCATGTGCATCTTCAAACAATGCCATTATTGATGCCTGCAACTATATCCGTTTGGGTAAAGCCGATATGATCATTACCGGTGGTTCGGAAGCGCCCATCAATGAAAGTTCAATCGGCGGTTTTAATGCATCCAAAGCATTATCCACAAACAACGAAGACCCCGAAGGCGCATCAAGACCATTCGATATAAAAAGAGATGGTTTTGTAATGGGAGAAGGAGCAGGCGCTTTGATTTTAGAAAGCCTGGAATCTGCCATGGAGCCGAGGTGCAAACATACTGGCAGAAATTGTCGGAACCGGTATGGCTGCCGATGCATTCCATCTTACAGGCACACATCCCGAGGGCGAAGGTGCCTATTTGGGTATGATGGATGCATTGGAAGATGCTGAAATTAGATGCATCACAAATTGATTATATAAATGCACATGCCACTTCAACACATATGGGTGATGAAAGTGAACTGAAAGCGATCATGCGGTTGTTTGGCGAAAATAAAAAATTACATATCAGCGCCACTAAATCAATGACCGGGCATTTGCTGGGAGCAGCCGGAGCCATTGAAGCCATCATCTCGGTAAAAGCCATACAAAATAATCTGGTGCCGCCAACCATCAATACCTCTGAAGTGGAGCCGGCTTATAAAGATAAATTCAACCTAACTTTAGGTATGGCACAGCCAAAACAAATCAATTATGCCATGAGCAATACCTTTGGTTTTGGCGGACATATTGCAACAATCATTTTAAAGAAATATAAATAAAAGCTGATAGAGATGCTCAATCAATCAACTTTTACACTGGTGAACCAGCAGAACGGAAATCTTGCCTTTAAACTTTTTCATTTCGAAGACAATGGTTTTTTCGATCATATGCAACGCAACAATTATTTTTCATTGATCTGGGTAACAGAAGGTTCCGGAAAAGTAAAAGCTGATTTTGCAGAATATGATTTTGATGCAAACAGTTTATTTGCATTTGCCCCATACCAGCCATATATGTTTTCTGAAGCCCAATCCATTAAAGGAATTGCCATTTATTTTCATCCGGAATTTTTTTGTATTCACAAGCATGATAAAGAAGTAGCCTGCAATGGCGTGTTGTACAATAATGTATACCAGCCACCTTTTGTAAAGATTGATGAAAATGCAGCGGCTACTTTAAAAATGTTAACCGAGCCAGATAGAAATTGAAATGCAGAATCCTGCACTGGCACAATATGAATTATTGGTCTCTTACCTGAAAATATTTTTAATAACCGCATCCCGGTTAAAAACACAGCAACAACCCGAAGCCGCAGCATCAGTACAAGACAGTAAGGAGCCATTTATATTGCAGAAGCTTAAAGATGCCATTGAAGAAAATTTCAAGACCAAACATTCCCCTGCCGATTATGCTGAGTTGCTGTTTATCTCGCCAAAAGCATTGGCGAAAATAACCAAGACGCATTTTAATAAAACGCTCAGCAGCCTTATCAACGAACGTATCATCATTGAAGCAAAAAGAGAATTATACATGACCAATAAAACGGTAAAGGAAATTGCCTGGGAACTGGGTTATGAAGATGAATATTATTTCAGCCGGTTCTTTAAAGTAAATGCAGATGTATCACCGCAGATTTATAGGGAGACAGTGGGATATGCCAGGGCGATGGCATAAGAGGTATCCTTCTTTTTTAATCCTCATCATTGATTAACCTTTCTAATTACATTATTGTCTTTTAGAAATGAAATCAATATGGTTCACATAAATGATTGGCTATACTTTAATTTTATTCCAGTATGTTACATTTTTGCTGCTATTGCTAACCTGCCCGCCAGCCAGCTTTCCTTAACCGGTTGCAACCATTGGGTAAGCATGGCATCTTTGGATGCTACCAGGTTGTTGAAGTATAGGGTATCTGCGGAAATAAAGCCATTCTCAAAAGCATATTTGAGTTGTGCCATGGGGATGGTTTGCACTTTGTCTTTCACTACAAAGGCCAGGTTTTGCCTGTCGAAAAGGGAAACCTTAAACGTCTCTTCTATTTGTTTCATCAGCCTTACAGAACTATCTGTGCTGCAACCACTAACGCCTGTTGCGGTTTCGTCAGCCATCAAAACTAGGAACTGTCCAAAAAGCAGGTTGCCATATCCCTTTACCGGTGTGCCATGGCTATTCCATCCGGCAATAAAATTTTCCAGTAATTCTTCAATCTGCAGGGCTTCACTGATAAAGAACAGGCGGCTGCTCTGGTATATCCATACCCTTGCGCCCCCATCAAAATCCTCCGGTAACAAATGTCGATAGGTAAAATCCATATTGCAAAATTACGATTCTTCTGCCAAATCCGGATCTGGCGGTATTGGGCTATTCCATCCCCTCTGCAATCATCTCTGCAATGTCCAAAACGGCTACTTCATTTTCTTTTTCCCGGTTCTTTACGCCATCGGTCATCATGGTATTGCAAAATGGGCAGGCAGCGGCGATAAAGGAGGCGCCGGTGGCGAGGGCTTCATCTGTTCTTTCAATATTGATTCTTTTGTTCCCGGGTTCATCTTCTTTAAACATCTGCGCGCCTCCTGCACCGCAACACAGGCCATTGGAACGGCAGCGTTTCATTTCCACCAGTTCTGCATCCAGTGCCTCGAGTACTTTTCTGGGGGCTTCATAAATATCATTGGCCCTGCCCAGGTAACAACTGTCGTGGTAGGATATTTTTTTCCCTTTAAAACTGCCATTTTCCTTCATCCTTATTTTACCACTGTCGATCAGTTGCTGTAAAAAACGGGTATGGTGGGTTACTTCATAATTTCCTCCCAGTTCAGGGTATTCATTCTTAAGGATATTGAAGCAATGCGGACAGGTGGTTACAATGTGTTTGATACCGTATCCGTTCAACACCTGGATATTCTGGTAAGCCATCATCTGGAAAAGAAATTCGTTTCCTGCCCTGCGGGCTGGGTCTCCCGTACAGGCTTCTTCTTTCCCCAAAATGGCATAGGAAATGCCCACTTTATTCAAAATGGTGGCAAAGGCCCTGGTAATTTTCTGGGCACGCTGGTCAAAACTTCCGGCACAACCTACCCAAAATAACACTTCGGGAGTTTCGCCTTTGGCAAGCATCTCAGCCATTGTATTCACTTTCATCAGGAAGATTTTTATAAAAGTAAAGGAAATTTGATTAGTTCCCTTACCATGTTGAATGAATACTTACTGTTACTATTTCCTGTAAATCAATTACTGTTTGCACAAAATTGATTGATTACATCGAGTTGTTGTATTTTCACTTTCCTATGTTATACATTACATTCATGGGCTTTCTGGTGAGTTTTCTGGGGCAATTGCCGCTGGGCAATATGAGTTTTACCGCTACACAGATTTGTATCCAGGAAAATGTAAAAAAGGCCTGGTTATTTGCGCTGGGGGTGGCATTGGTTGAAATGTTGTACCTGCGTTTTGCATTAACGGGGATGGACTGGGTGGTGAAACACAGGCTACTCTTCCTGGCATTGGGCTGGATTACCGTTGTGCTGTTTCTGGTGCTCGGTATACTCGCCTTCAGACAGGCAGGGAAAGCTGCCGGCGACCAAAAAGCACTGGTATTGAATAATAAAATAAACCGGTTTATCCTGGGTTTATCGATGAGTGCTTTGAACCCCGTTCAGATTCCTTTCTGGTTTTTATGGACGTCTACCCTGATACAATTGAAAGTGTTACCCATTGCCACCCTTCCTTTTAATGTTTTCACAGCTGGTGCCGGAGCAGGCACGCTGGCAGGATTGGCAGTTTACATTCATGGCGGTAATTGGCTGGTGAGTCGAATGAAGACCAGTAACAAAACCTTAAATAAAGTAATGGGCATCATCTTTATAATCACCGCCCTGATACAACTTTACAGGATGCTGTATAAACCCTGGATATAGGACTTAGTCAACAATAAACAGGATACAACCCTCTTTTGAATAAGTGCGATGGGCATCGCTGTTATCACCTACCGTATACAGCAGGCCCTTTGTAAGGTGGTGTTTACTGCCATTTTCCAGTTCCGTTTCCATTTCCCCTTCCACACAATAAATAATATGCCCCTTGCTGCACCAGTGATCGGCCAGGTATTCGGGCGAATAGGTAACCAACCTGATGCGAACCGCATCCCGTTGAATAATCCGCCATTCTGCCCATCCCGTAATACCCTTATGTATTTCAGGAACCACTGTTGTAAAGTCGGTCAGGGAAAAAGGGAAAGAAGAAAATTCCATAAGTGTCCTTTTTTAAAAGTATACTATGCTTCCAACACCCAGTTATCCCGGTCATCCGGTGAAAATTTCCAGGGAGCGAAATTGTTTTCAATATTACTGAAAGTAGTGTTCCACTCCTGGGGTGCATTGCTCTCTTCCATAATGAGGGAACGGCGTAATTCAATAATGATATCCAGCGGGGAGATGCTTACCGGACATTCTTCCACACAGGCATTGCAGGTGGTACAAGCCCTGAGTTCTTCCACTGTGATATAATCATGCAAAAGAGATTTACCGTCATCCACAAACTGTTTGTTTTTATCGATATTTTCTCCAACGGCTTCTACGCGGTCGCGTGTAGCCATCATAATCATGCGGGGGCTTAATTTTTTACCCGTAAGGTTGGCAGGACAGGCCGCAGTGCACCTTCCGCATTCGGTACAGCTATAGGCATCCAGCAGGCTTTTCCAGCTAAGGTCAAAAATATCTTTGGCTCCAAAACTTGCGGGTGGTGCTGCATCGGCAGGAGCGGTTTCCGGTTGCATGGCATACAATACCTCATTTTGTACTGAAGGCATATTGTGCATCTTGCCTTTCGATTCCAGGCGCGCATACCAGGCATTGGGAAATGCGAGGATGATGTGCAGGTGTTTGCTATAAGGCAGGTAGTTCAGAAAGGCGAATATCCCCGTAATGTGCAACCACCAGCAAATCCGCTCTATGGCAACAATGGTACCATCATTCAGTCCATTAAACAGGGGAGTGAGTAATTGTGAAAAATAAAAATCACCCGTTACCCAATAATGTTCATTTCCCCTTGCCTGCAATGCCTGGTCGGCAGCATTCATGGTAAGGAAAAGACTCATCAATACAATTTCAGTAATCAGGATATAGTTGGCATCACTATGCGGCCAGCCTTTCAAATCTCCATTTACAAAGCGCCTGATTTTTATCAGGTTTCTTCTGCACAAGAACACGATACATACGGCTGTTACACCTACTGCCAAAAACTCAAACCCATTGATGAGCCAATGGTAGGCTCCGCCCAGAATGGGAGCAAATAACCGGTGGCTACCCAATAAACCATCCAGTACAATTTCCAGTACTTCCAGATTGATGATGATAAATCCTGCATAAATCACAAAGTGCATCACCGCCACCAGCGGATTGCGGAACATTTTCTTTTGTCCCAAAGCCAATAGCAGCAGGTTGCGCCATCTCAGTGCGGGCTGGTCATTCAGGCTCTCGGCTTTTCCTAAAAAAATGTTTCTGCGAATCATAACCACTTTCCGGCTAAACAGCCAGATGGCCACAATGGAAAGGGCTAAAAACCCGAATTGCTGTATGTAATGCATGTGCAGGAGTTATTTTGCTAAGATAATCCCTTTTCACATGGAGAAATGGGATTGTGGAATGCTTTTATTGTTGTTATTTTTGAAAACAAAATATCCCTATGCCCAAACGAAATTACATACTCAGCAAGGAAGCCGTTGAACAGAAATTAAAGCGGATGGCACTGGAACTGGCAGAGAACCTGAGCGGAGACCCTATCCCTGTCATCATCATTGGCATCAGAACCAGTGGTATGGTGATTGCAGAAAAAATAGCCCAGTTGCTGGAAAAACAAATACCGAATACCATCACCACCATCTCTGCCAGCCTGGATAAAGCCCATCCGAAAGAGGTGATACTGAGTGCTTCCCCTGATTTCAATAATTTTCATGTGCTGGTGACAGATGATGTAACCAATAGCGGAAGAACTCTTTTATATGCCCTGAAACCCTTGCTGGCATTCCATCCCAGGAGCATCCAAACGCTGGTATTGGTGGAAAGGATGCACAAACTTTTTCCGGTAAAACCCGATTATGTGGGACTTTCCGTGGCCACCACCCTGCAGGAGCATATCCAGGTAGAAGTTACTGACGGAAAAGTAACCGGTGCTTATACGGAATAAGCAATCATCCGGATTACTCCGTTAATGAGTGGCCAGGATTTCCTTTCTTTTGAAAAAGACATAGAATATCACTGAGGGAAGGGTAATCAGTAATAGCAGCAAGTACCATGTTTTTTTGCTGGTTGCCGGCAGAAAACCATGGTTACGGATTTCAAAAATGGCCATAAAGGCCAATAATAACTGCAGTGCAACAACTATTTCCGTCCCCGGATACCTGTCAAATGAAAAAAACAATATACCCAATAACGTAAATGCTATACATGCTATTAGGATCCCGTAGGTAATGGAAAATAATTTTTGTTGTGCCACCCTTATTTTTTTATGAATGTAAATATTTTATGCTGAATAAGATTTTCGGTAAACAGTTTTGGCATAGTGATACCTCCACAAACCTTAATTAAATGGAAAATGGGGTTACCGGAAATGGGAAATGCCGAAATTATTCATAAACTTGTTCTTTATTCTGTATAACAATTTATAAAATAACCAACATGGATGCTGCAATTCAGGAAAGGGTCAATATATGGCTAAAGGGTAATTACGATACAGCCACAAAGGATGCCATCGAAAAATTACAAAAAGAAAGTCCGGATGAACTGGCGGATGCTTTTTACCGTAACCTGGAATTTGGTACCGGTGGATTACGGGGCATCATGGGAATCGGCACCAATCGTATCAATAAGTATACCATTGGTATGGCCACCCAGGGTTTTGCCAATTATTTGCTGAAAACTTATCCCGGCGAAGACATTTCTGTTGCCATTGCACACGACAGCCGCAACAACAGCCGCTTCTTTGCAGAAACCACGGCCAATGTTTTTGCTGCCAATGGCATAATGGTTTTCTTATTTGAATCCCTTCGTCCCACACCCGAACTGAGTTTTGCCATCCGTAAACTGAATTGTAAGGGTGGCGTGGTTTGTACGGCCTCTCATAATCCCCGCGAATACAACGGATACAAAGCGTATTGGAATGATGGGGGACAATTGGTTCCGCCTCATGATAAGAACGTGATAACTGAGGTGGAAGCCATTACCGACGTGAACGATGTAAAATGGGAGGGGGGCGAAGCGCATATCACCCTTCTGGGTAAAGAAATGGACAATGCCTACATGGACATGGTGCAGTCGCTCAGTGTTTACCCTGATGTGATTAAAAAACAGCAAGATCTTAAAATTGTTTATACCCCCATTCATGGTACCGGTATTGTGCTGGTACCGGAAGTACTGGAACGTTTTGGGTTCACCAATGTGACCATTGTGCAGGAACAGGCCACCCCTGATGGTAATTTCCCCACCGTAAATTATCCCAATCCTGAAGAAAGTGAAACCATGAGTATCGGCTTGAATAAGGCAAGGGATCTGGATGCGGATATCCTGCTGGGTACCGACCCTGATGCCGATCGTGTGGGTATTGGTGTCAAAAACCATAAAGGCGAATGGGTGCTGATGAATGGCAACCAGACAGCCGTCCTCGCTTTTACTTATATGATGGAAGCCAGAAGGGCAAAGGGTGTTGCAGGACCTGATGACATGGTTATCACTACGATTGTTACCACCGAAATGATTAACGAAGTGGCCAAGCAAAATGGAGTGGCCTGCTATTACGTACTTACCGGATTCAAATGGATTGCCGAAAAAATCAAAGAACTGGCAGGCAAGAAACAATATGTAATAGGCGGAGAAGAAAGTTTTGGACTGATGATTGGTGACCAGATTCGCGACAAAGATGCCATCAGTGCTGTGGCTTTGTTGTGTGAAATGGCCGCTTATGAAAAGAACCGGGGTAAGACCCTCTTTCAAAAAATGATTGAATTGTATATTCAATACGGTTTCTATTATGAAAGCCTGATCAGCATCACCAAAAAGGGGATGAACGGGCAAAAAGAGATTGCTGATATGATGGAAGGGTACCGGAAAAATCCACCTTCAGAGATTTCGGGAGCACAGGTAACCACCCTGTTGGACTACCAATTGCAAAAAGGAACCAATTTGGTAACCGGTGAGTCCTGGACCATCCAGTTGCCCAAAAGCAATGTTTTGCAGTTTATTACGGCTGATGGAACCAAAATTTCCGCCCGACCTTCCGGTACGGAACCCAAGATTAAGTTTTATTTCAGTGTAAACGATAAGCTCCCAAAAGCCGAAGACTTTGACAAAGTATATGCCGGATTACAGGAAAAGATTAAACGTATCATCAAGGATATGCAGTTACAATAAACAAATAAACATCCCTGCCCAATGGCGGGGATGTTTATTTTAGCAGTCCCGGGACGGTAGTTCCCTTGTGAAGAAATTTTCTCCCTTTTTTTTATATGCACATGACCTTCCCCGGGGTTATCCCTTCAATGCTAAATTGTATATTCGTTTGTCATGAGGAGAGCTTACATTGATACTTACCAGCACAAAGGGCTTCGCAAAAAGCTGGTGGATTTGCTGAAAGAGAAGGGGATAACCGATGAAAGGGTGCTGGCTGGCATTAATGCCATACCCCGCCATTTTTTTCTGGACTCGGCTTTTGATAAAATTGCTTATGAAGACAGGGCATTTCCCATTGGTGAGGGACAAACGATTTCCCAGCCCTATACGGTTGCCTACCAAACAGAGTTATTGCAAGTGAAAAAGTCCGATAAAGTATTGGAGATAGGAACGGGAAGTATCTACCAGTCCTCCGTACTGGCAGAAATGGGTGCCTGGGTCTATACCATCGAAAGGCAGAAAAAATTGTATGAGCTGCAAAAAGATTTTTATTTCCGCAAAACCTATCCCAATATCAAATTCTTTTTTGGAGATGGTTTTCTCGGATTACCCACCTATGCACCCTTCGATAAAATCATCATAACAGCAGCTGCTCCTTTTATCCCGCCTAAACTGGTAGAACAACTAAAAGTGGGCGGGATAATGGTGGTTCCGGTAGATGAAGGAGTTTTACAAAGAATGCTGCGAATCACCAAATTGGCTGAAGGGGAAACCAAAGAGGAAGCATTTGAACAGTTTTCTTTTGTACCCATGCTGACAGGGAAAAACGGTTAATGCACGCCTGACCTGCCTAAAAAAGTAAGCCGCTCAATTTGCATTGAACGGCTTTTTTTATTGGGATTTTTCATCAGGGTTTTTGTTGCATCATATCCATACCACCACTGGTATCTGCTTTTGTATTCTTACGCTTGAACAAAGTGGCATCGAACTTTCCAAAACGGAAAGAGAAATTCAGCCGGAATACCTGCTGGTCGCGGGTGCGCGTACTTGTTTGTGTAAAAAAGCTACTTTCAGAATAAGCGTCATAAGATTGGGTACGGAAAATATCGTTCACACTCAGCGTTAATGAACCGGATTTACCGTTTTTCCAGGTCCAGTCTTTCTTAATAGCCAGGTCTATACCATAGCGGGGAAGGTTATATCCCTGGGCAGTAGACTGAGGTCCGCCACCCCACATCCCGCCGCCACGGCCCATACCACCGGAATTGGGAGGCAATACGCTTTTGGCATTGTAGTCGCCACTAAGCTGAAAAGAGATGGTTTTGGTAAGCTTGAAATTGTTGTTCATTTTACCAAACCAGCTTACCAATGAGTTGTTCAATTCTACGCGGGGTGAAGTAGGCGTAAGGCCGGGTGTGGTAGCATTGATGATGGAATAGAAAATATTCACATTCAATGTCAGGTCCCACCAGGGATTCACCGCCAGTTTATTGGTAAGTTCCAGGCCAGTTACATAACTTTTATCCGCATTGATATACGTGCTGAAATAGGCACTGTCACCCTTTGTACTTAACGCATCTTTGTCCCTGTACACATACCTGGTAATCAAATCCGTGTTTTGTTTGAAGAAAAGCGTGGCCAGAAAGTTGGAGCCTTTTTTATAGGCATTGTTATAAGATAATTCGAATGAATTGGTGAACTCTGGTTTGAGTCCGGCATTGCCTATATTGATGTTCTGTGGATCAGAATAATCAGGGAAAGGCATCAGCTGGAAGAAATTGGGTCTGTTTACCCTTCTGGAATAATTGAATTGGAAGTCCTGCTTATCATCAATTTTATAAGTAATAAAAGCACTTGGGAAAAGGCTTAAAGGAAAATTGACGTTGAATTTGGCAGAATCAACCCCCTGTGCATTCAAAAGCGTACCGGTATATTGGGAACTTTCTGCACGCAATCCCAGTTGGTAGTTCAGCTTGCCTGCCTTGAAAGTATAGGTTGCATAAGCTGCATATACCTGGTCGTTGAATTTGTATTTATTACTGATTAAGGGCACCAGTTCATATTTGCTGGTAGTATAATTGAAACGATACTGTTCGCTCATATTGGCAAAATCCCTTACGGCTCCTCTTACACCTGCTTCCAGCTTGCTGGTTTCAGAAATCGGATTCTCATAGTCTGCCTGTAGCGTGTAGAATTTATTGGTACCATTACCCATGGTCTGCTGAAGAAAGGGTGATCCTTTGGCAGTATTATTGGTATTGTAATTCTGGGTAGTGATGGTAGACTCGTTGTTGTTCTTACTTGAATTGTAATTCAAATCAGCTGAAATATTATGCCCGGTTTTGGCAAAATTGTGTTTGAAACTTAATTGGGTTCCGATGTTCCGGAAATTCATATTGCTCAGGGTACTGATATTATTGTAAGAAGTATAAATGGATTTAATCGTGGAATCTACTTTTTGAAACTGTGTGTTGTCAAAAGAACCGTTCACATAATTCCCGGATAGGGAGATGGTATTTCTGTTGTCAACAAAATAGTCTACACCACCTCTCATAAAAGTGAAAGTTCCTAAATTGGTACCTTCAGTGGTATTGTAAACCCTGCTTTGGGTTGATAACAGGTTGGTGCGGTCAGTAACACCATTAGAAATCGATTTCCGCTCATTCATGTTACCGGAGAAGCTGATATTCAATTTATCTTCCCTGACATTGAAATCGCCACCCAGGTTTAGTTTGCCACGTGAATCTATACCCGCCCGGATGCCGCCGTTATAACCGGTTTTCTTATTTTTCTTGAGAACTATATTCAGGATACCTGCATTTCCGCCGGAAGCATCAAATTTGGCAGAAGGATTAGTAATCAATTCTACTTTATCAATAAGGTCGGCAGGAATCTGGTCTAAGGTTAAAGTAGTGGGCCTACCATCTATAAAAATGGTGGGGGCTGCATTGCGTAAAGTCACATTGCCATCAATATCCACATTCAGAGAAGGGATATTCTTCATGATTTCTGTTGCCGTTTGGCCGGTACTTACCAGGTTTTTGTCAACATTGAAAATTTTCCGGTCGATACCCAGTTCAAACTGGGGCCGGGCAGAGGAGGTTACGGTAACATTACCCAGGTTAGTGGCATCTTCTGTCATTTCTATGTTCCCCAGGTCCTTATCCACCATTTGTGCCATTTGCATGATGCCGCCTCCGGCTGCACCTGCTTGTGGCATTTTAATGCCAAAATTCACCGTTTTTAACTCGGTTTTGTATCCAATGGAGCTGATATTGAGTTTGTAATTGCCCATAACCGAAAGGTTGTCAAAACTGAAATCACCATTCCCCTTGGTAATCATTGTATTAAGAACAACTTCCTTCATTTTACGGGTAGTGCTGTCAAACCGGTTTCCGGTAATGAATACGGTAATATTTTCAAGTGGTTTGGTTGTCTTACCATCAACGATTTTGCCATAAAAATGACCAATATTCATATTTTGACCAAGTTCCCCTGCAGCTGGACGACCACCAGCACCCGGGTATTGGGCAAAAACACACAGGCAAACCAGGTTAAGCAATGTAACAGATAAAATTTTTTTCATGATAGTAGTATACTTATTGAATACAAAGTTGCTTCGTTTACGTGGGATGATTTAAGCCACTATACACAAGCGGTAATTAGACAATTTTGAATGGGTAAAGGTTCTGTCCGGAGGGTATGAATTACACCGATTGTCGGTGAATACGTTGTTTTATCGGGGAATTAAACTGCCATGGTCATAAATACCTGCAATAATCCAATTAAAAAACCCAGCACGCCACCAATGATTTCTACGAACCGGAATTCCTTACTCATGATGGAGGTAAGTACCTGTTCCAGTTTATCGGAGGAGAAATTGCTCACTTTTTCAGTGACAATTTTTTCCAGATCCAGCTCGGATTGCAGGTTATGCATGTAGTTTTTCATGATTACCGGAAATAAAGTCTCTAATTCGGAGATAAATACCCCTTTTAGTTCATTAATGGTCTTATCGCCAATAAACATGGATATAATGGGCATTTGTTTGGGTAGTTTTACCCTCAGAAACTGGTCTATGTGCTCTTCAACAAGGGGCATTAGGTTTTTGATATTGTCCGGGTGGGTAATTTTTTCTTCGATATCGGAGAAGGAAAGGAGTTCCTCACTGACCAGTTTTCCCAGCTTTTCGGCAAACTGCTGCTGTCTTTTGGGAAAAATACCCTGCAAAGTAAACCAGAGGATTTTTTTGGGTTCCCTTGGGTGAAAAAGCATTTTAATGGCCAGAAAATTGGTAAACCAGCCTATAAAAGCGGAAATGAGGGGTAAAAGGTATAATCCGTAGGTCATGTATATTTATTGAAAAACCTATAAGAAGCCTTATAGGTTTTTGATGGGAGAACGAGGGGTCTCGAACCCCCGGCCTTCAGTGCCACAAACTGACGCTCTAACCAACTGAGCTACGCCCTCCGTTTACTGGACGGCAAAAATAGGATAATTCAGGATTACTTGAAACTCCTTTTTGAAAAGTATTTTCGGGCCATCCAACAAAACCTTTGTTAATTGGGGGGGGCTGGTAGGGGGGTAAAGCCTTTTTAAGTTATTTTTGAAAACCATCATGCAAAAAATTAAGGATTTTATGAAGAGTAAAAAGGGTTTATTACTGCTGTTCGTTGTACTATTTGGCGGATTATTCTTTGCGTTTAAAAATACCGGTTTCGGTGGAGCAGATGTAATACTTACCCAGCGACAAAGACTATTAGCTGCTGTTGGGTCAATTTTGGAAGACCTGCACTACAGCCCCCAGAAAATCGATGACGACTTTTCTAAAAAAGTGTACAATAAATTCCTTTCAGAAATGGATGGAGATAAAACCATTTTTCTGGTTGCAGACATCAATGCATTTGCCAAATTTGAAAATTCGCTTGACGATGAAATTCATGGTTCTCCCATTGAATTCGAACCCGCAGTGAGTAAAATATATGACCAGCGTATTGGAGATGTGATGAAAATTTATGCTGAAATTCTCGCCCAACCTTTTAATTATACTATTGATGAAACCAGCGTTTCTGAAAATGATAAACTGGCCTACCCGGCCGATGAGGCGGAGCGTAAAGAAAGGTGGCGTAAAAAACTAAAAGGGTATTGTATTGAAAGATATGCCGACCTCCTGGACCAGCGGGAAAAAAACAAAGACCAGAAAGATTTTGTAGTAAAAAAGGATGCAGAACTGGAAGCGGATGCCAGAGCCAAAGTGCTCAAAATTATGAACGAAACTTTTGAACGCATCAAAAACACTTATAAGGAAGATGATCGGTTCAATACCTATATAAATGTTATTACCAACCTGATGGACCCGCATTCTGATTATTTCCCTCCGGTGGAAAAAAGGTCTTTTGATGAAAGGATGAGCGGGGAGTTTTATGGCATTGGTGCACAACTTCAGAAGGATGATAATGGTATCAAAATAGCTGCAGTTGTTCCGGGCGGTCCGGCCTGGAAATCGGGTGAAGTGGTTGTGAATGATGTCATCATTAAAGTGGGACAGGGTAAGGGAGAACCCATTGATGTTACTTCCTATGATACACAGGATGCGGTAAAAATCATTCGTGGTGAAAAGGGTACTGAGGTGGTGCTTACCCTTAAAAAACAGGATGGCTCTTATAAAACCATCAGCCTTATTCGCGAAAAAGTAGTGCAGGATGAAGCAAAAGCCAGGAGTGCCATTATCCAGGATGGGAAAGACAAGATAGGGTATATCAGCCTGCCTGATTTCTATGCCAATTTTAACGATGCGGATGGCGCACATTGCTCCGATGATGTAGCACAGGAAGTCATCAAACTAAAAAAAGAAAATGTAAAGGGAATTGTAATTGATATCAGGAACAATGGGGGAGGTTCTTTGTATGAAGTGGTAAAGATGGTGGGATTATTCATCAAAACCGGTCCCATTGTGCAGGTGAAAGAAAGAAGCGGAAAGGTTGACCAGCGTACCTGGAGCGACAATGATGCATCCGTTTTATACGATGGCCCTCTTGCCGTAATGGTGAATGAGTTTAGTGCTTCTGCCAGTGAAATTTTTGCCGGAGCCATACAGGATTATAAAAGGGGTATTATTATCGGCAGCAGTTCCACTTATGGTAAGGGAACCGTTCAACGGCAGATTCCTTTTGGAAACAATAGTGACCCATCCAATAACAGAACGGACCTGGGAGCTATGACCCTTACTTTTCAGAAGTTTTACAGGGTAAGTGGTGGCTCCACACAGATAAAGGGCATTACCCCGGATATTGTGTTGCCCGATCCTTATGAATTTTATAAAGTGCGTGAAAAGGATAACCCCACTGCACTGGTATGGGATGAAATCCCTAAGGTTGCTTACCAGCCATGGGAAAAAAGTAACGGGTTGGAAAATAACCTGATTCAGAAAATTGTAACCAGTGAAAATGACAAAATAAAATCCAATCCTGCACTGAAATTGCTGGAAAGTAATTTGATATGGCTGTCCAAAAATGCAGAGCAACCCGTAAGTCTGAAACTGGATATTTTCAGGGCACGTCAGAAACAGGTGATGGCTACTGTTAACCAGAACAATACGCTTCTGAAAATTAACCAGGATATGAATGTTTCAGCCATGCAAGCTGACAACGATAAATTCTACAACAATCCTGACAAGCCCAAAGGTGAAAGGTACCAGGCCTGGCTCAAAGCAGTAAAATCTGATATGTATGTAGACAGGTCCGTAAAAATTGTAAGCGAGATGCTGCATGCACAAATTGAAACTGTTTCAAAATAATTTTGTAAACTGCAGGATACTTTCTATCCTTTAGGGTAACAAAAACAGTAAAGAAACAGCTAAATGGAAACAGAGAAAAAATGGTATGCACTCTATACCAAACCCAGGTGGGAAAAGAAAATTGATACAGTTCTGGTCAAAAAGGGTATTGAAACCTGGTGTCCGCTCCAAAAAATTGAGCGGCAATGGAGCGACAGGAAGAAGATTGTGGAAGAACCCCTTTTTAAGTCTTATATTTTTGTGAGGATTGCCCCAACTGAAAGAACGGCTGTATTATCTACAGATGGTATCCTGAACTTTGTTCACTACCTGAAAAAACCTGCCGTTATTAAGGATGCCGAAATCGACCTCATCAAAAAATACCTCGCCGAAAAAGATGCGAGTATCTATATTCTATCACAGGAAGGCTATGCCGAAGAAACCCGCATCAAAGTAAACCATGGTGTATTCATGGGTAATGAAGGAACGGTTCTGAGAAGTGGCAGGAAAAAAGTATATGTGAAACTCGAAAGCCTGGGACAGGTAATGGTGGTGGAGTTTCCCGTAGAATACCTTACACCTCTTTAGGAACCAGCCTTAAATTTGGATAGTATTTTAATTATTGAAAATGGAATCACTGAGGGCTAAATCGTCCAGTCAACCAACTGGTTAGCCCATTCCCGGCGGTAGGGGGTCTGTATCCTGAGGTAATTATCCGTGTACCCTTCCATCATCCCATTCTTTTCAAAAGCTTCAAACAATACTTTACGCGTTTGGTTTTTATGCTGTTCGGTAAAGTATTGCAGCTTCATATAAGACAGGTTCCGAAGGGTCTTGTTCCTTTCATTGCGGACCTGGACGGGGATAACGGGTTTGATTTCCAAAGCACGGGTATTGTCTCTTTCTGAGTAAGTAAAAACATGTAAATAAGATACATCGAGTGAATGCAGAAAATCAAAGGTTTCTTTAAAATGATCATCTGTTTCTCCAGGGAAGCCTACAATTACATCCACGCCAATGGCACAATGGGGCATTAATTTTTTTATCAGTTGTATCCTTTCGGCATACAATTCCCGCTTATATCGCCGCCGCATCAAACCCAAAATGTCATTACTCCCGCTCTGCAGGGGGATATGAAAATGGGGCATGAATTTATCGCTGTTGGCCACGCTCTCTATAATCTCATTGGTAAGCAGGTTGGGCTCAATAGAGGAAATCCGGTACCGCTCTATAGCGGATACTTTTTCCAGGGCTTTTACCAAATCGTGGAAGTTTTCTTCATATTTACCCTTTCCATCAGCTCCCTTTCCGAAGTCGCCGAGGTTTACACCAGTAAGCACAATCTCGTTGACCCCATCTGCGCCGAGTTTTTCAGCCTGTGCCACTACATTCTGTATTTCATCGCTCCTGCTTTTGCCCCTGGCCATGGGAATGGTACAGAATGAGCAATTATAGTCACAACCATCCTGCACTTTTAAAAAGGTTCTCGTTCGGTCGTTTTGGGAAAAGGAGGCGTGAAAGCCGGATACTTCTTCAATATCACAACTGCAGATTTTGGTGGCTTGCCCTCTGGCCAGTTCTCCTATATGCCTGGCTATATTGAATTTTTCAGCCGCACCCAGTACCAGATCAACCCCGGGAATGGAAGCAATCTCCCCGGGTTTTAATTGGGCATAACAGCCGGTAATCACCACAAAACTATCCGGTGCTTTGCGCTGGATCCTTCTGACCAGTTGCCTGCATTCCTTATCCGCATTATCTGTAACCGAACAGGTATTGATGACATACACGTCAGCCATGTCGTCAAATCCCCTTTTTTCAAAACCTTCCTGCTCCAGTAAACGGCTTAGGGAAGAGGTTTCGGAAAAATTCAATTTACAACCAAGGGTATGAAAAGCAACACTGCGTTTTGTATCCATAGAATCGGCAAAGATACAGGTCCGGGGCCTCATCTCCCAAGCCATGAATGTGCCAGTAAGCCAAATATTCCATACTTTATCCTTAATTTCCAGCCATGCAAAAGAAAAAAGCCCTTCCCTTCCTGGCCATTGTGTTATTGGCTATACTGGCTCTGGGTATCAAAAAGTGCCGTTCTTACCAAAATACAACCGCCACTACCCGTTCCGCCGGCCAGTCAAATTCCGGTAACCAGGTGGCAGCTACAAGGGGACTTAACCGGAATCCTTCCAATATCAATTATTCCAAACATGCCCGATGCCGTATGGAATGCAGGCATATTTCAGCATCAGAGATTACCGATATTCTCAAAAACGGCAAGGTAAATTACAGGAAAAGTGATTTGAAGGGAGATGATTGTTCCAAAAAATATGCGGTGGAAGGTGTAACACGCGACCAGCAACGCATCAGGGTCATCTTTGCGCCTTGTAACGCTGAGGTTACCGTAGTTACCTGCATCGACTTAGATAAGGAATGGGAATGTGATTGTGATAATAGTAAGTAGCCTGAAATGATGGGTATGGATACTATATAAAACAAACCCTTCTAAGGTTTTCTTAAAAATCAGGAATTCTATCTGTTCATTTTCAGTTTTACATTTATTAAGGTATGTTTGCCAGTCTTAAAAAACCAAAACGATGCAGTTTAAAAAGATTAACAATATAACAGGTTGGGTTATCTGTGCGATAGCCTGTACGGTGTATATTATGACCGCAGAAGCCGGAGGAAGTTTCTGGGATTGTGGTGAATTTGTCAGCAGCTGTTTCAAACTGCAGATTCCCCACCCGCCGGGAGCACCGTTATTTGTGATTTTAGGCAGGGTATTTATTGTACTTTTTGGAGACAATCCATTAGGTGCAGCAAAAGCAGTTAACATCATGAGTGCCCTTGCCAGTGGCTTCACCATTTTGTTCCTTTTCTGGACCATTACCCATTTTGCCCGCAGGATTGTGAATGTAAAAACCTCAGATACCCTCACTACCAACCAAATTGTTTCCATTATGGGTGCCGGTGCAGTAGGTGCCCTTGCATATACCTTCAGTGACTCATTCTGGTACAGTGCTGTAGAAGGTGAAGTATATGCGATGTCCTCTTTTTTTACTGCCATAGTATTCTGGGCCATCCTGAAATGGGAAAACCATGCCGATGAACCAGGGGCAGACCGCTGGATTGTTTTCATCTTCTTTATGATGGGTTTATCCATTGGTGTTCACTTGCTTAACCTATTAACCATTCCCGCCATTGTGATGGTGTATTATTTCAAGAGAAGAGAAACCTTCGACTATACCAAAGTGCGTAAATGGTTCATTCGGATCGTGGGTATTGGTGGGGTGGTTGCTTTTTTTGCCGCCCTGGCCTCAGCAGCAGGGGAAGCAACCGATAATGTGGCCATGGATGGTACCATCAGTGGTTTGATGATACTCGGTACGGCCGGCTGTATCGGAATCCTCTATTTGATTGAAAACCTGAAAAAAGAACAAAAAGCTTATTATGGCGGAACCTATATCTTTTTCCTGATTGGTTGTGTGATTACCGGAATTGTTCAGGTGGGGGTTATCCAGTATTCCGTGAAACTGGCCGGCACTTTTGACCGTTATTTTGTCAATGGATTTGGGCTTCCTTTCTTTTCCGGCTTTACTGCTTTTTTTACTTTAGTAGCTATAGTGATCTGGGTAGGATTGAAATACGCCACCAAAAAAGCCTGGCCTTATCTGCGACTGGGTTTATGGTGCCTTACTTTCATGCTGATAGGTTACAGTACTTATGTAACTACCATGATCCGAAGCAGTGCGAACCCTTCCGTAGATATGTATAATGTGGATAATCCCATGAGTCTCGTAGGCTACCTGGGTCGCGAACAATATGGTGATTTTCCATTGCTTTACGGTCAGAAATTCAATGCCCAGCCGGTTGACCTGAAAAGCTCAGGCATGCGTTACCAGAAAGCCAGGGATAAATACATTGAGATTGGACCTGATCGCAAATATGTATATGCCCCGGAAGACAAAATGATATTTCCCCGGGTTTGGGATGCCAGTAATGACCAGAATCATGCAGATTACTATGCCTATTTTCTGGGCATCAATAAAATGAAAGACGGTACTTATGACCGTTCGCCCAACCAGGTCGATAACGTTAAATTCTTTATCGGTTACCAGACATACTGGATGTACCTCCGTTATTTTCTCTGGAATTTTGCCGGAAAACAAAATGATAACCAGGGTCTCTTCTCTGGTAATCCACGCGATGGTAACTGGATAACCGGTACACCTGTTGATAACCTTTTATACGGCGACCAGAGTTATATGCCGGATAGTTTGAAAAACAATAAGGCCCATAATAAATTGTTTGCACTGCCCCTGATACTGGGACTGATCGGACTTTTCTACCAGTTTAAAAAGAGGGGAGATGATGGTACCATCAATATGCTATTGTTTTTCTTCACGGGTTTTGCCATTGTACTCTACCTTAACCAGGCCGGATACCAACCCAGAGAGCGTGACTATGCTTATGTAGGTAGTTTTTATGCCTTTGCCATCTGGATTGGTCTGGGAGTATTAAAAGTCAGGGATTGGATAGGCAAATATGTTAACCAAACTACTGCCGCATCAATGGCAACAGTAATTTGTTTACTGGCAGTTCCTGTCCTTATGGCACAACAGGAATGGGATGACCATGACAGGAGCCAGAAACAATTGCCCAGAGACCTGGCCAGGGATTACCTGGAAAGTTGTGCACCCAATGCCATCCTGTTTAGTTATGGCGATAATGACACCTATCCTTTGTGGTATGCCCAGGAAGTGGAAGGTATACGTCCCGATATAAGGGTGATAAATTTCAGCCTGCTGGGTATTGACTGGTACATCAATGAGTTGCGTTACAAAGTAAACCAGAGCGACCCCATTGATGTGATCTGGACGAAAGACCAGATAGAGGGAAGCAAGCGTGATTATATTCTGTACAGGCCCAAAGCCAATATACCGGATGACCGCTATTATGACCTTTATGATTTGATGAAGAACTATATAGGCAGTGATGATCCTGATAAAATGGAAGACCGTGGTAATGGGGAGGGGTTAAATACCTACCCGGTTAAAAAAGTTTTGGTGCCTGTAAACAGAGACCTGGTTCTGAAGAATGGAACCGTTACGGCTAAAGACAGTGTGGTTGACCTGAGATTTGATATTCCTAAGAGCGCCCTGGTAAAAAATGACCTGGCATTACTGAATATTATTGCTGCCAATAAATGGAAGCGGCCTATTTACTTTACCAGCCCTTCAGCCGATTTGGGTTTTGACCAGTTTCTTCGCAGGGATGGACTTAGTTACAGGCTTGTACCTGTGCAAAACAACCGGGTTAATGACGATTGGATGATGGATAAGGCACTGAATAAATTTGCTTTTGGCAATGCGGATAAGAAAGGTGTTTATTTTGACGAAGAGAATCGCAGGCACCTGAATTCCATCCGCAACGCTTACGCAGAACTGGCTATGGACCTGGCTTCCAAAAACCGGAAAACAGATGCTACCAAAGTTTTGGAAAAGTGCGATAAGATGATAAATGCTTCGAATTTCGACTATGGCATGACAAGTAGGGGTAATATGCATAACCGAAACTCATTATTATTCCTGGAAGCGGCTTATATGGCTGGAGATACTACACTGGCTGCCAAGGTTGCTGCATCAGTGAAAAAGGATTTACAGCAACAAATCAGGTATTATAATTCATTGAGCGGAACATTTGCCAATAACCTGGCAGACGATATGCGCACTGCGGACAGCTTCCTCAAAGGAATAGAACAGATGCAAACCATTTACAATCCCCGGATTACCATACCGGGTAAATTGATGGCACCTGCTGATTCCGGAAAAGCCAATAAATAACCATTGGGGAATGACAATACTAAGCCGGGCTATGTTAGCCCGGCTTTTTTTTGGATAATAACATCCACTTCGGGTACTTGGGTATTTAGCCATTATTCGATACATTTAATAGCTTCCACGTTTGCCATGTTAAACCAAACCGGGTTTACGAATTAGGATATTTAACCATTCAGGTACCGGAGGTTGTGTAATTTGCCATTCTTTGGTGTTCCTCCCAACCTTATACGGAAGTTTTACGTTACTATAGGGTAGCAATAAGTACAGGAATTAATATATTATTCGGATATGATTGGTCACCGCTTTATACATTTTGATCCCAACGAAAACGGCAAGAGCAAATTTGAACAGTTGCTCGACCTGTTTATGCAGTTGCTTACCTATACCAGTGGGGATGCCGCCGAGGCCCTTGACTGGCTGAATGAACTGGACCGACAATACCAACTTACGGGAGATGATTATGGGATGGGTGATTTTATCGACGAGCTGAAAGAAAATGGCTACCTGAAGGAAAATCCACAGGATGGTAAATTCACCATCACAGGTAAATCAGAACAGACCATACGGAAAAAAAGCCTGGAGGAAATTTTCGGCAAACTCAAAAAAACCAAACAGGGGAACCACCAGACCTTCAAACCGGGCCAGGGAGATGAAGTGAATCCCGATACCCGCCCCTTCCAGTTCGGAGATATGCTGGAACAGATAGATTTTACCGAGAGCATCCGCAATGCACAAATCAACCATGGGATTGAAAATTTCTCCATGCAGGAAGACGATCTGCAGATCAGGGAAAGTGATTTCAAAACCCAGACTTCCACTGTGCTGATGATAGACATCTCTCATTCTATGATCCTGTATGGGGAAGACAGAATTACTCCTGCCAAAAAAGTGGCGATGGCATTAAGTGAACTCATCACCACCAAATACCCCAAGGATACACTGGATATTGTTGTATTCGGCAACGATGCCTGGACCATTGAAGTAAAAGACCTTCCTTATCTGCAGGTAGGTCCTTACCATACCAATACGGTTGCAGGGCTCGAACTGGCCATGGACCTGCTGCGGAAACGGAAAAATCCCAACAAACAGGTTTTCATGATTACGGATGGCAAACCCACCTGTTTGAAAATAGGTAAACGCTATTATAAAAACAGTTTTGGTCTCGACAGAAAAGTAGTAAACCGATGTATCAACCTTGCGGCACAATGCAAGAAACTGAAAATACCCATTACTACTTTCATGATTGCTTCTGACCCTTATCTCCAGAAATTTGTTCAGGAGTTTACGGAAATGAATAATGGTAAGGCCTATTTTGCCTCGCTCGATAAGCTGGGTGCTTTTATATTCAAAGATTTTGAAAGCGGAAAAAGAAAAACCGTTTACTAGGGATGCTGGTGGGATAAATTCCATGCAACTTGCCTACCCTTATAATGATTAATTATGGACAGGAAGAAAATAAAGACCTTAGGGCAATTAAAGAAAAGCGGTTATCAGCCCAAATCGGTAAAAGAAGAAATAAGGGATAACCTGGTAACCACCATCCGGAACAAGGAAAATCCGTTCAATGGCATTCTGGGGTATGAGGATACGGTAATACCCGATACGGAGAGGGCTTTGTTGAGCAGGCACAATATCCTTTTTTTGGGATTACGGGGCCAGGCCAAAACAAGGATGGCACGTCAAATGGTGGATTTGCTGGATGAATACATTCCCATAGTATCGGGTAGTGAGGTGAATGATGACCCATTACAACCCATGAGCAAATACGCCAAAGACCTGATTGCGGAAAACGGGGATAGTACCCCGGTGGAATGGCTGCACAGAAGCGAGCGTTATGGTGAGAAACTGGCAACACCTGATGTGAGTGTGGCCGATTTGATTGGTGACATCGACCCTATCAAAGCCGCAAACCTGAAACTGAGTTTTGCCGACGAGAAAGTAATCCATTATGGTATCATACCCAGAAGTAACCGGGGCATCTTTGTCATCAATGAACTCCCCGATTTACAGGCAAGGATACAGGTGGCATTATTCAATATTCTGCAGGAAGGGGATATACAGATACGGGGATTCAAATTAAGAATGCCACTGGACATATTGTTTGTATTTACTGCTAATCCGGAAGACTATACCAACCGGGGCAGCATTGTAACGCCTTTGAAAGACAGGATTGAAAGCCAGATATTGACGCACTATCCCAAAGATGTGGAAACAGCTTTGTCTATCACAGAACAGGAAGCCAATATCCTTGATGCGCAAAAGGAAAGAGTCAGTGTAAGCGATTTGATCAAAAGGTTAGTGGAGCAGGTTGCTTTTGAAGCGAGAACCAATGAATACGTGGATAAGAAAAGTGGGGTCAGTGCCCGTTTATCCATTGCTGCTTATGAAAATGCCATCAGCAGTGCAGAAAGAAGGGCTATCATACATAATGAAAAGCATACACAGGTTTGGATCAGCGACCTTACAGGCATCATTCCTGCTATAACAGGTAAAATAGAACTGGTGTATGAAGGCGAGCAGGAAGGACCTTACCAGGTAGCAGTGAATTTAGTGGATAAGTCTATACGCTCACAGTTCATCCAGTATTTCCCCAACCCCGACCAACTGAAAAAGAGAAGGGTAACCGGGAAGAAATCCGTAGATGAGAAGGAAGTGGAAAATCCCTACAAATCCATCACCCGATGGTTTGATGCGGGCAACCACCTGGATTTGTTACTGGATGTAAAAGATGCGGATAAAATTGCAACACTCTACAAAGTGGATGGATTGTATCCCTTTGTGAAAAAGTATTTCCCCCATGCCAATGAGCAGGAAGCAGCTTTGCTGATGGAGTTTGTATTACATGGTCTTTCTTCCTATTCCATGATCAGTAAAAAGACGATTGACGGTAAAATAGAATTCAAAGACCTCATGGCCAGCATGATGAATATGGGACAAATGAACCTGGAGGGCGAGGAAGATGGATTTAATGAGGACGATTACCAATAAAAATAAAGGTGCCAGCGATATAATGACACAGATTCCGGGATATCCCATTCGAATCTGTGTCTTTTTATTTAAATCAATTCCTTCAGTTTTTCGATAACTGTATCAATCTCTTCGCGGGTATTGTGCTTGCTGAAGGAAAAACGTACGGTAACCTGATTGGGATTATTATTGATGGCCCTGATAACATGAGAACCCTGGTCGGCGCCACTGGTACAGGCACTTCCACCACTGGCACAAATGTTATTGATATCAAGATTGAAAAGAATCATCTCACTTTTCTCAGTCTTGGGAAAGCTGACACTTAGAACAGCATACAGACTTTTACCCAGGGGATCACCATTAAATGAAATTCCGTTGATAGTATTTCTTTAGCTTTTCAAGCATGTATTTTTTTAAGCCACCGATATAGTTGCTGTCTATTTCATAATTATCCGTAGCCATTTGCAGGGCTTTGGAAAAACCAACAATCCCGTAGAGATTTTCAGTACCTGCCCGCATATTTCTTTCCTGGCTACCACCAAAAACCAGGGGTTTGATCTTCACATTTTCATTTATGTATAAGAGGCCTACTCCTTTGGGTCCATGAAACTTATGTCCTGCACCGGTGATGAAATGAACCGGCGTATTCCTTAGGTCAAATGGAAAATGTCCTACGGTTTGAACCGTATCACTATGGAAGATGGCAGTGTAGCGTTTACATAATTCACCTACTGCCTGTATGTCTAAAATATTGCCAATCTCATTGTTGGCATGCATCAGGGTTACCAGGCATTTTTCTTCACTTTCAGCCAGCAGTTTTTCCAGGTCTTCCAGGTCAATATGTCCGTTAGGGAGCAAGTTTACAAAACTCAGAGAGACGTCTCCAGAATGATAAAGGTGTTCTACCGTATGAGCAGTAGCATGGTGTTCGATAACCGAAGTAATGATGTGTTTGCAACCCAGATCGCGAACAGCTGCTGTGATAGCCGTATTGCTGCTCTCCGTTCCGCCACTGGTGAAGAATATTTCCGCGGGATGGGCATTGAGGATTTTAGCTACACTTTTTCGGGCATTTTCAATAGCCATCCTGCACTCACGTCCATAACTATAGATGGAAGATGGATTGCCAAAATGGGTGGTTAAATAAGGCATCATTGCCTCCAGTACCTGTGGGTCCAGGGAGGTAGTAGCTGCATTATCCAGATAAATTCTTTCCATAATACCTGCAAAAATAAGTTTTTATTCAGGAAGCCCCATAGCCACACCTTTAGGATGCTTACATGGCTTCCTGTATATCTTTCATCAACCGCTGGGCGATATTGACTGCGGTAGTCTCAAAATTGCTTTCCGCATAAATACGGATGATGGGTTCTGTATTGCTGCTACGCAGGTGTACCCAGTCGTTGTCAAATTCTATTTTTAGTCCGTCTTCCGTATTGATGGGGTGTTTTTTGTATTTCTTCCTGATGTACTCGTAAATTTTGGTTAATTCAATACCGGGTGTAAGGGTAATTTTGTTCTTACTCATGAAATAATCAGGAAAGGTTTTCCTGAGCTGAGCGGCAGATTTCTTTTCCTTAGCCAAATAAGTCAGGAAAAGAGCAATACCAATCAGGGCATCCCTTCCGTAATGCAGGTCAGGTACAATAATACCACCATTGCCTTCCCCGCCGATGACTGCATTCACTGCTTTCATCTTGTTTACCACATTCACTTCCCCAACGGCACTGGGTGTATATTCCCCGCCATGTTTAAGGGTAATATCTTTCAATGCGCGGGTAGAGGACATATTACTTACCGTATTTCCCTTTCTTTGTTGTAGCACATAATCGGCAACTGCCACCAGGGTATATTCTTCCCCAAAAAGGCTTCCGTCTTCACAAACAAAACAGAGTCTGTCCACATCCGGATCTACGGCTATACCCAGGCTGGCTTTTTGCTTAACCACCTCATTACACAAGCCTGTAAGGTTTTCGGGTAAGGGTTCGGGATTATGTGCAAATTGACCATTGACTTCTCCATTGAGTACGGTAACACCTTCCACACCCAATGCTTTCAGCAGGAGGGGTACCGCTATGGCACCGGTACTATTGATGGCATCCACCACCACCGTAAAGCCGGCTTTTTGTATGGCTTCCTTATCCACCAGCGGATAATGGATAACTGCTTCGATATGCTTTTGTAAAAAAGTATCATCGGTTCGGTAAGCCCCTAACTGGTCCACACCACTAAATACAAAGTCTTCTCTTTCAGCAATGTCCAGTACTTTTGAACCAATCTCACCACTGATAAATTCACCCAGGTGGTTTAATAGTTTCAATGCATTCCACTCTTTGGGATTATGGCTGGCGGTAAGGATGATACCTCCGGCTGCTTTTTCAAAAACCACCGCCATTTCAACAGTAGGGGTGGTGCTGAGTCCCAGGTCAATAACGTCTAAGCCAAGTGCATTCAAAGTACTCACTACCAGTCTTTGTACCAATTCTCCGCTTATTCTTCCATCCCGTCCAATGATGACCTTCTTGTTGGCAGATTCACTTTTTAACCAGGTGCCAAATGCAGCGGTGAATTTTACTACATCCAATGGGCTAAGTGTATCCCCGGGTTTACCGCCAATGGTACCACGAATGCCTGATATACTCTTTATTAATGCCATTCTACGCTTGTTTAATGCCTGCAAACATAATAGAAATTTTTTGTTTACCTACCCGCCCTATTTTTGCAGTTAATAAAGGCGCAGAATGTCGGATAATACCTGGTATAAGGATTGGTTTAACTCGCATTACTATCACTTGTTGTACCAGCACAGGGATGATGAGGAGGCATTTCGTTTCATCAATACACTGATAGCTTATCTGCAACCAACTCCCGGGGCTTCTATGATTGACATAGCCTGTGGCAAGGGCAGGCATAGTAAAGCATTGGCAGACATGGGATTCGACGTTACCGGTATCGACCTCTCAGCTGCTTCCATTACAGAAGCAAAAAAGAATGAAGATGATCGGCTACATTTTTACCAGCATGATATGCGCCTTCCCTTTTGGATCAATTATTTTCAATACGCCTTCAACTTCTTTACCAGTTTCGGGTATTTCAAAACCCGGCGGGAACATGATAATGCCATCCGTACCATTGCCCAGGGTCTGGTACCCGGAGGTATTTTTGTGATCGATTACCTGAATGTGCATTACTCTGAAGACAGACTCGAGCCTTCCTTAATTACCCAAACTGACAATGTTTCTTTCCATATCACCAAATGGCAGGACGAATCATTTTTCTTCAAACAAATTCAGGTTACTGATGAAGACAGCCACGCATTAAAGCATTTGTATACAGAAAGGGTAGCCAAGTTTACGCTGGGCGATTTTACTGATATGCTGGCTTACCAGGGCATGCAGGTACAGGAAGTATTCGGTGATTACCAGTTGGGCAGATACGATGTTCGCAAATCGCCCAGAATGATCATCCTGGCCAAAAAAATGACACGGTAAACCAGCTGTTTCTTACCCTTAATTCATAATAAATAGATTATTGCTTAGGCCTAAACAGGGTGTCCCTGCCCATTAATAAGGGTTTGTCCGGATATATCGGCTGGATACGGAAAAGAGGCCTTTTGTTGGTGGATAATTGCTGAACCGGCATATGGGAAACAAAATTACTGTCCGGCTTCAGTATGGGCATCTGGTCAATGGGCGAAACATAAATATCATGGCCCTTGCCATTGTTGTCAACCAAAACCTGAGGCAACATTGTGCCTTTAAAAGCATTGGGCATTTGACCGGGTAGGTTTTCATTTCTACCCAAATTGGGTAGGGTGTCCTTCCCAAAAGCATTGCTTTTTGAGGGTTTAAGTGCAAGCACCCTATCTACCTGCGCACTTACTCCATAAGCCATGCCCATTGCAAGCAAAAAAAGCCAGACGTTCTTCATAGATTAAATTTAATAATACTTAAGACAATCTCCAAACCAATGGAGCCTAAACTTATTGGCTAAGCTTTACTAATAAATTCAGACATACTTTATCTTTACCGCATATGGCTGTCTCTTTACTGGCAATAAGCTTTTGGGGAAAATTATGGGCTTGGCTGAATTATGCAGATACCTGGTTATTTCTGAAAATCAATATGGTATGGACTAATACCCTGCTGGATAGTATTTTCCCCTGGTGGAGGGAGGCAGGTACCTGGATTCCATTATACCTTTTTCTGTTGGTTTTTGGTCTACTCAATTTTAAGCAAAAATTATTGCCCTGGTTACTGGGCGCGGCCATTACCATTACTTTTTCAGACCAGATTAGCAGTAAACTGATTAAAAACTGGGTTGCCCGGCCCAGGCCCTGTCAGGAAGGATATCTCTCGGGCCATATGCGTTTGTTGCTGGATAGTTGTGGATCAGGATTCAGTTTTACTTCTTCTCACGCTACCAATCATTTCGCCCTGGCCTTATTTTTCTTTTTAACAATGAAACCTTTTTTCAGGAAAGGGAGTTATCTTTTCTTTGTGTGGGCAGCCACCATCGCTTACGGGCAGGTATATGTGGGGGTTCACTACCCGCTGGATGTTATCTGTGGAAGCCTGATTGGCGCCGGAATTGGCTGGATAACCGGCAAGATGTTTAATAGTAGACTGGGTTTACTGAATGAGGAAATGCCTTAATAATAGTTAATGATTAATAACCGTTCTTTTACCATCGTTCTTTTATTATGTGGGTTAACCTGCCTGTTGGGAATATTTATGATTCCCCTGATGGATATTGATGCGGCTCAATATGCTTCTATCAGCCGGGAAATGTTGCAAAACAAAAGTTATCTGCAGGTATTTGACCTGGGCAAGGATTATCTCGACAAACCGCCCATGTTGTTTTGGCTTTCGGCTACCAGCATGCGATTTTTTGGCGTGCATGATTGGGCCTACAGGCTTCCCTCTTTTTTGTTTATCATACTGGCAGTGCTCTCTACCTATCAGTTGGCATTATTATTTTACCGTAAAGAGATTGCCAAGTTGAGTGCCATGGTGCTGGCATCCTGTCAGGCGGTTTTTTTGATTACCCATGATGTTCGTTGTGACACCATGCTTATGGGCTGGGTAGCACTCAGTCTCTGGCAGTTGGCTGCCTGGTACCAGGGGAAGGGCTGGAAATATTTTTTAGTAGGTTTTATGGCCATTGCAGGAGGTATGATGACGAAGGGACCCATAGCGTTACTCGTCCCGGCTTTTGCATTTGTACCCCACTTCCTGTTAAGAAGGGATTGGAGACAATTTTACAGATGGGAATACCTGTTGGGTATCTGTATCATAGGGATATTACTGGTTCCTATGAGCCTGGGTCTTTACTGGCAATACGATATGCATCCGGGCAAACTCATCAATAATGTACCCATACAATCTGGTCTCCGTTTTTATTACTGGACCCAAAGTTTCGGGCGCTATACGGGTGAAAACGTATACCATGAAATGAGTTATTTCAGCTTTTTGCTGGAAAACATGCTTTGGAGTTTCCTGCCCTGGATACTTTTTTTTCTGATAGGCCTGGTTGTCTATGTGAGAGAGTTATTTACCAGGAAGTTCAGGCTGGCAGTAAATGAAGAGTTCATCTGTGCGGGAGGATTTATCCTAACTTATTGTGTGCTGGCCAGAAGCCAGGCCCAGTTGCCCCATTATATTTTTGTCGTTTTTCCATTGGCTGCTGTGGTTACCGCCAGATTCCTATTTACCCTGTTATACACTTCTGACTGGAGAAAATGGCAACGACCCCTGCTTTCCCTCCATGCGCTCCTGTTTAGTGTTTTATGGCTGGCGGTAGTAGCCCTCATGATCTGGCCATTTGAAAACATTCCCAAATATGTTGCGGCTGTGGCCGGATTGTGTTTTATTGTTTTCTTGGAATTGCTTTTTTCCAAAAAGCTGCATTTTCCTGCCTTGCTGGCCACTTCTTTTTTTACGGTTATCGGTGTCAATGTTTTTTTGAATACTGCTTTTTATCCCAATCTTCTTACTTACCAGATGGGCAATGATGCCGCAACTTTTATCAACCAGCAACAATTGCCAAAAGATAAAATCAGCACTTACGGAGTCCAGTCCAGCCGAACCCTGCATTTCTATGGACAATTCATTTTTGCCGATAAGCAACAATTGGGTGATTATGGTCCCCCGGAGATTGTTATCACGGATAAAGACAGTTTACCCGTTTTTGAAAAGAACTTTCCGAAACTCAAAGTTTTGCATGAAGGCAATAATTTCGGCGTATCCATGTTATCATTTCCTTTTCTTAACCCCGCTACCCGCGACAAAGAAGTTCCTAAATACCTGATTCTGGACCTCGACGGGAAACCTTAATTCATTTCCTGTCTATTGTTTAGTTTTACATAACCCGCTATGACTGAAATTATCATTATTCTCATCCTTGTTCTGATAAATGGAATGTTTTCCATGGCTGAAATTGCATTGGTATCGGCCAGAAAAGCTCGTCTGGAAGGCCAGGCTGCCAGGGGAGATATTGATGCGCGCAGGGCATTAACCCTGGCCAATCACCCCGAAACCTTTCTGTCAACTGTACAAATCGGTATTACCCTGATTGGGGTACTTACAGGAATATATTCGGGTGATAGTTTTAAAATACCGCTGCAGAATTGGCTCAATAAATTTGAAGTTTTACAACCCTATAGCAGTACCATTGCCACTACCTTAATTGTTATTGTCATCACCTATTTATCATTGGTACTGGGTGAACTGGTCCCCAAACGCCTCGGATTAAGTAATCCCGAACGAATAGCCAAAGCGGCTGCCGGGCCTATGCACATCGTTTCCTGGGTTACTTTCCCTTTCACCTGGTTACTGGGTATCAGTACCGGCCTGATTATCAGACTGCTCAATATTAAGGCCAATGATAACCAGGTTACCGAAGAAGAAATCAAAGCCATTATAAGTGAGGGAACCGAACATGGGGCCATTGAAGAAGCAGAACAGGACATTATTGAAAGGGTTTTCCACCTGAGTGACAGAAACATCACTTCCCTGATGACGCACCGCAGCGATATCGTATGGATTGAAGGAAACCAAACAGTAGAGCAGGTGAAATCACAATTGGCAGATGCCCTGCACATACATTCCGTTTACCCGGTATGCGAAAAAAATATTGATAAGATAAAAGGAGTGGTCACCATCAAGGAATTGTTATCCGCAGAAGCCAACGCCCCTATTTTCTCTATCATGAAGGAAGCTATGTATGTTCCGGAAAACAATTCGGCTTACCAGGTACTTGAAAAATTTAAGCAGACTAAAATACACCAGTGTTTTATTGTGGATGAGTATGGCTCTATGCAGGGACTAATGACCCTAAACGATATTCTGGAAGCCATAGTAGGTGACATTCCACAGGAAGAAGACGAGGATTATGAGATACTCGAAAGACCGGATGGTTCATTCCTCATAGATGCACAAATTCCTTTTTACGACTTTCTCGCCTGGTTTGATAAAACAGAATGGATGTTGGAAGGTGACCAGGACTTTGATACATTGGCAGGGTTCATCATTCATGAATTGGAAAAAATTCCGGTAACAGGGGATACCCTGGAATGGAAAATATTTACTTTCGAAATAATAGACATGGATAACCACCGTATCGATAAAATACTGGTTACATTCCAGAGTCATGATCCTGTTTCCCTACTTTAAAAGTCGAATACAGTGCGGGCTGAGGGGTAATCTAATTTAAAACTCTTTTCCACCACACCCGATTTTACATGAAAAATATTGCTCTGTGAAGTTTCAAAATCATACAACAAAGTACAGTCCACTTCCAGTTTCTTTACTCCCTGTGTTTTGGGGACCTCAAAATAGGTCCATACGCTTTCCTTTTGTATTTCATGGCCCACATACTGTAAAACAGCCGGTTTGCCGTTGATGGTCAGTTTTAGCTTTCTGTTGATATAATTACTGATTTGTTTATCGAGATAGGCCTTATCGGGTGGATTAATGATATCAATTTTAGCAGTACTGTATTTTTGAAGGGTCTTTTCGAGGTCTTCTGTAAAAATGCGAACGCTGATCTCCACATTGGCATCCCTGGCGTTGTGATTTATCTCAATAACAGATACAAAAAAAGGGTGTACTACCGCCAAAAATCCGGTAACCATCCATTGAACCAGTATATTTACCATTCAAACATCATTTTTTTCTTTCACAAATGTCCTGATTAATTTGGTAACCTGCACATGAATGATTTTGGACTGTTTTTTGAGGTGGGCTATAAACATATAGCTGATTTAAAAGGAATTGATCATATCCTGTTTGTTATGGCACTTTGCCTCCGGTACCAGTTCAGCGACTGGCGGAAAATCCTCATACTTATTACTGCTTTCACCATTGGACATTCCATTACCCTTGCCATGAGTGTGTTTAACCTGTTGGATTATTCTATTAAATGGGTAGAGTTTTTAATACCGGTTACCATAGTCATAACAGCTGTGAGCAATGTATTTGTGAAAAAATTTGTTTTTAAAACCCGGTTCCCGGTCATATATTTCTTTGCCCTCTTTTTTGGATTGGTGCATGGATTGGGCTTCAGCAGTTACCTCAAAAGCCTGCTGGGATCGGATCAAAACGTAGTTAGCCAGTTATTGGCATTTAACCTGGGTCTGGAAGCAGGACAATTACTAATTGTTGCAGGTATTTTACTGGTTTCCTTTATATTCGTGTCCGTTTTGAAAACCAGCAGGAGAGAATACCTATTATACGTTTCTGGGTATATTCGCCCTCGCACTCCAGATGGCTATTGAAAGATTACATCCTTTATTAAACTAGCATACAATGAGAAAATCAGGATTCCTGTTAGGTTGTTTGTTTTTTGCCTTGGCACTGAATGCCCAGGACATTAAAAACAACCCCGGTTCCAACCATGGGAACAAGTTTGAACAATTAGGCACTATTTTGCCAACGCCCAATGAATACCGCACTGCGAGCGGAGCGCCCGGTCCCAGGTACTGGCAGCAACGGGCCGACTATGACATTAAGTGTGAGCTGGATGAAACCGGCTATAAACTAAAAGGTGCTGAGACCATTACCTATTACAATAATTCTCCGGATGTGCTTACCTATATCTGGTTGCAGCTGGACGAGAATGAGCATAGCTCTATCAACAATGCTGGTTACCAGAACAGCAGCACCCTGGGAAGGGGCGTTACCACCAGTACCATCGATCAGTTGGAAGAGGAAAAAAAGGATAACGGGTATGGTGATAAGATTACCAAATTAACAGATGCAACCGGAAAAGCACTGAAATACACCATTAACAAAACCATGATGCGTGTTGACCTGCCAGCTGCTTTAAAACCCGGTCAGAAATTCGTATTCAATGTAGACTGGAATTATGTGATTACCAATCGCCTGACGGTTGGTGGAAGGGGTGGTTATGAATTTTTTCCAGAAGATGGCAACAGTTTGTTTACCATGGCCCAGTGGTATCCCCGTTTATGCGTATACAGTGATTTTCAGGGATGGCAGCACCACCAATTTACCGGTAGGGGAGAATTTGCCCTCACTTTTGGAAATTTCAATGTGCAGATGACGGTACCTGCCGACCATGTTGTATTGGCTACTGGCCAGTGCCAAAACTATGCACAGGTTTTGACAGCCGCTCAATTGGCTCGCTGGAACAAAGCCCAAACTACTAAGGAGCCTGTTGAAGTGGTTACCCTTGAGGAAGCTATGAAAGCAGAAAAGCAAAAAAGTACCCAGAAGAAAACCTGGTCATTTAAAGCCGAAAACGTAAGGGATTTTGCCTGGACCTCCAGCCGTAAATTTGTTTGGGATGCTATGCCAGCTTATGTAGAGGGAAAGAAAATTATGTGTATGAGTGGTTATGGCAAAGAAGCCTATGGTTTGTATCGCAAATTTTCTACCAAAGCGGTGGCACATACCATCAAGACCTATTCAAATTTTTCTATTCCTTATCCTTACCCGGTTGCCCAGAGTATTGAAGCTTCCAACGGTATGGAATACCCCATGATTTGCTTCAACTACGGACGTACGGAAAAAGACGGTACTTACAGTGAATCTGCTAAAAACGGTATGCTGGGTGTGATCATTCACGAAGTGGGACACAATTTCTTCCCCATGATTGTGAACAGTGATGAGCGCCAGTGGTCCTGGATGGATGAAGGTTTAAATTCATTTGTAGAATACCTGACTGAGGAACTCTACGATAACAAGTTTCCTTCCAGTAATGGGCAATGCGGCCAGTATTGGGGTATATGGCACTACCGAAAAAGCAGTTGGAACCCATCATGACCAATAGGAGAACATTCCGTTTTGGTCCTAACGCCTATACCAAACCCGCTACCGGCTTGAATATCCTTGCGCGAAACCATCATGGGCCGTGAACTGTTTGACTTTCTCCTTTCGGGAATATGCCAGACGCTGGGCTTTCAAACACCCTACACCTGCAGACCTGTTCCGCACCATGGAAGACGCCAGTGGTGAGGACTTGACTGGTTCTGGAGGGGATGGTTTTATGGTATTGACCCTTGCGATATTGCTATGGATTCTGTTAAACATGCGGTATACGATCCTAATGCAGCACCTCACCTGTAGGTGGTGGGTGACCGGAGGACGTGGCGGTGGAATTCGAGGGATTTGGTAGCGGACCAACTGGTATGGACAGACCACAGGTGAATGATTTTGATGATATTTCCAAGTTGCGCAACAGGGTAGACAAAAACATTGTTTTCCTTACAGATGTAGATACAAGTCTTCGTGATTTTTACTGGAGATATGCACAGAGGCATTGAACCTTATGATTCTATCACCAAAGCAACGCCCCCTGAAGTTACAGGTACCACCGTTCCTGTAAGGATGGATGCAGCGGATAAAGCCAAATATGCTGATGTAAATTTTACGAAATTTCCTTCACCAACAAAGGTGGCTTGGTAATGCCGGTTATTGTTGAATTTACTTTTGCCGACGGTACCAAAGAAGTGAAAGAGATTCCTGCTCAGATTTGGCGTTAGGATGAAAACAATGTTACTAGGGTATTTCTGACCAGGAAAAAAGCAGCCAGTATCAGTTAGATCCTTTGAAGGAAACTGCTGATATCAACGAAAGCAATAACCAGTGGCCTGGAAGCGGGCACTGCAAGTGGGGGAACCCTCAAATTCGCACTTTTTAAGGCAAGAGGTGGTGCAGGTAGGTCAGTCTCCGGAGTATCAACCCCATGCAGAATGCCGCTTAAAAAAGGTCAATGGGCTAAAAACGTATTTCAAAAAAACCACTTGGTTAATTTCAAGTGGTTTTTTTTGAAAGATGTTGCAAAAAATCTACAATTTCATGTATAATTTACCCTCATGAAAAAAGTAATTTTAGCTATTGTAAGTATTTTTATTCAGTAGTTCCAAGGCGGCTACTGTTGACAGTGTTGCCGATTTACAGCAACAGTATGCACCGAAAATTAAATACTGTTATCATTAGTCCTGCATCGTATCAGAAAACTGATAAAAAATTTCCGGTTGTTTATCTCCTGCATGGTGCTTTTGGCAGCTATTCCAACTGGATAGACAAAGTGCCCCATATTCAGCACTGGCCGATCAGCACGATATGATGATCGTATGCCCTGATGGTGGTTATACCAGTTGGTATTTTGACAGTCCAGTGGACAGCACCTACCGTTTTGAAACATTTGTGGGTACCGAAGTACCTGAATACATGGATGAAAATTACCGAACTATTGCCGATGGAAGGGGCAGGGCTATCACAGGATTGAGTATGGGCGGCCATGGGGGATTGTTTTTGGCGTTCCGGCATGCCGACCTGTTTAGTGCCTGTGGCAGTATGAGTGGTGCTTTGCATGTTTCAGTAATTACTACCAGCGTTATGATGTAGAGAAAAGGTTGGGGGAGACATCCAGAAAAATAATTACTGGCACGATTGGAGCGTTTTGAATGTGATAGACCAGTACCCGACAAGACTCACTGGACATCATCATTGATTGTGGTACGGAAGACAGGGTATTGCCTATGAATAGGGCGTACATGAAAAATTGCTGAAACTGAAGATTCCCCACGATTATACAGAAAGGCCCGGTGATCATAATTGGGCTTATTGGAAGATTCCATTGATTACCAATTGTTGTTTTTCAAAAGGCATTTTGAAAAGTTAGGTATCAAGGGGTAAGGCCTAATGCGGGACGGAGGTTTTTATGGATTTGCGAAATGCCAAAGACAGATTTATTCCGAAACTGCTAGTCTGATATTACCAAGCCCGACCCCCTGAAAGGGTATTTTGGCATAGGGTTCCATTTGAAGCGACAGTTGATGGCTGATACGTTTCTCAAATACTGCGGAAATATGACCGAAAAGACAGGATATGTGAATCGCTGGATGGGTATTCTGCCGAACGATTAATGGCGGCGCCATTGTTATGGTAGAAATAATTATAAAATTCCTTGTTCATAAAATAGGAAGACAGACCCCCACTCAGGTACCAGTTATGATTGCCCGCTCCGCTTATTCTGTACCTGGCTTGCAGGGGTATTTCCCACATACCACAATAGCCGTCTACCGTTTCAATAGTATAATAATTCATCCAGGAGCCTTTGGGGTGGCGTAAAATCATTACCCGATAATTTATAATTCTCTGCGTGTATAAATAGCCCCGGTATGAATTGACCAGTTTTTGTTAAAATGAAATCCGGTTATCAAACCCATTGAATAGCCGGCATCATTACTATATTTAAATTTTACGGTACTTGCATCAACACCTGCCAGTAAAGCCAGGCTCCAGCCTTTTTCTTGGGGCTCTAAATTATTTTTAGCAGATTGTTTTTTGACTGCCTGTATGGGTTCATTTGCTGAAAGAGAGTCAGGCTGCTTATCAGTAAATTTTGAGGGGGTAACTGCGTTACTATCCTTTATAGAAGAGGTTGTTGTCAAAGCTATTTCCGCAGCTATTTCTGCTGTATTGGGTAATCCGGCTGAAAGATTTGAATGCTCATTTTTTTCGGCGAGCAGTTGCATAGTAAACACGGGTTCGGTTCGGAGATTCCTGTTCGCCGGGGAAGTGACTGGTTATTTTTAACCGGATCGGAATGGAATGGTAAAGCCCGTTTACCCGGAAGGGTGTTTCTCAGGCCCAACCATTCATTTGATAAAGTGGCAGGCTTATCGGCCTGAATGCTTTTTGCAGCAACTTCATTTTCATTTTTTAATCCCAAAGGGGCGCCAGCTTGTGTTTTTTCGGGGATTTGGGTAGCGGATTCTTTTGGTAAACCATTATTGCTCATCCAAAAGGCGAAGCTCCCTGCCAGCAGGATGGGGAATATCCACCAGAAAATGAAAAATCGTCTTTTCTTTTTTTCAACAGGTAGCTCCTTATCCAGTACCGTTTGCAGGACTTCCCAGTTAGCCGCACCCGGAGCACGGTATTCCCTGGCTGCCTCACGGCTAAGGTTATCTAATTCATTATCGTCAGCCGGATTATACATAGGCTTTGAAAGCAGTTTGTTGGTAATTATTTTTCTAAGGTTTTGCCGGGCTTTGGAAAGATTATACTTTGAAGCACCCACACTGATCTCCAGTGCTGCAGCGATTTCTTCATGACTGTATCCTTCTATTACAAAAAGGTTGAATACGGTTCTGTAAGCTGGAGTGAGTAGCCTGATGGCTTCAATGATTTCGAGATACATTAACTTGTCCATTCCAGTGGCACTATTATCAGCAAACAAAGGGTTGTCATCCTGAATTTCATCACCCCATAATTTCAGGTGTTTTCTTCTGAGGTGATCAATATTGGTATTAATGAGTATCCTTTTGAACCAACCCTTTAAGAGGGCTTCGGGTTCTCCATTTCTGCCGGTATCAAACTGCCGGATATTTTTAAAAAGCTTTACAAAAGATTCATTTGCCAGTTCTTCCGCTTCCTCCAGCCGGCTTACATACCGGTAACATATTTTCAATGCATAGTCATACAGCCTTTGGTAAAGCTCACGCTGGCTGATCCGGTCATTATCCGAATACCGGCTATAAGGCTCAATATTTGCTGTTGGTCACTCAAATATACAGAAGGCTTTTAACCTTTTAAGGGTACACATGCCAATATTATATTGCTTATAATGAACTATTACGCAAATATGATCAGGTTGGTTGCCTTTCCGGAATTTTAATTCCCGGTTCTGCCATCCCTGACTTTATTTTTTTTACCTGAGGTTTTCTTTTCAAACTCAAGTACTTCTTTCGGTTTGTTCTTTTCTGGTACTTTGGCCTTAACTGTATCCACCACTTTTGTCATGTTAGCGGGAAGTGCTCTCGTGCTGGGTTCCTGAAGAATGTCCAGTATGTATTTTTCAGTTCTTTCCGGGTAACCTGTCCGGGTGTTATAATAGGTCCAGGTCATGCCTGAGTGATCTGCCATCATTCTTTATGACCACCCTATCGTATTTATTAGGGTCTTTCAGGTCGCGGACATCAATGGTATCAAAGGTTTTTCCGGGCGGTAAACGCACGCCAGTTTTCTTCGTGTTCAACACCGTTGAGGCTATAATACCTGGATAGACCGTTTTTCTTACCCCAGCGATAGTTTTCGAGTGCTACCGGGTCGCCCATCAGGTTGAAGCGTCTCCAGGTCCTCTTCTTTCAGGTCATTGATAAAAACGCCTTCTTCTTCATACCCGGGTTCACCCCGGAGGGGGGCTACTTTTACCAGCCATTTTCCCTGCTTAAGGCCATTCCCGTCTATACAATCCAATGTGTCTCCCTTACTACTCATCCGGAAACTTTTATATTGGGCATGTATAG
>CAVVSL010000014.1:0-44060 GCA_963750825.1 uncultured Bacteroidota bacterium
TGCCATCCACCATGAAATTTGTATCGTCTGCATAACAGACGGCAAAATTGAAACCCTTTTGCAGGCAATAACCGCCATAATCCCCGTTTTTATTGATGGCAATGAAACCCACCTGGATATCTCTGGCTTTGTCGCCTTTGATTTTGATTATGCGCTCCACCGCTTTTTTACAGGCTTCTTCAGGCATCAATCCCTGCCGCATCAGCTCAACCACCAGGTGGGAACCACAGATACGTATCACATCTTCGCCCTGGCCCGTAGCCGTAGCAGCGCCAATTTCATTATCAACATAAAGTCCCGCACCAATGATGGGAGAATCGCCTACCCGTCCCCGCATTTTAAAACCCATACCACTGGTGGTGCAACAGCCGCTCAGGTTACCGGCAGCATCCATGGCCACCATACCAATGGTATCATGGTTCCATTCGCCATTGGCCAGTTTGGCGGGTGCAAAGGCGGTTTGATTTTTACTGTTTTCAATATTAATAACGGGCTGGTAATGGCTGTTTTTTAACCAGTTTTGGTAACTGCGTTTGGCATCTTCTGAAAGTTCCGGAGACTCGAGGGGAAATCCTTCCTGCACGGCAAACTGCTGGGCACCCTGGCCCACCAGCATCACATGCGGCGTTTTTTCCATCACCCTTCTGGCTACTGATACCGGATGTTTAATGCGTTCCAGAAAAGCCACGCTACCGCAATTGGCTTTGTCATCCATGATACAGGAGTCAAGGGTAACCAATCCATCCCTGTCCGGATTGGCGCCCAGGCCTACACAGCAGTTCAGTGAGGCTTCGGTTACCATCACACCCTGTTCTACCGCATCCAGGGCCCTGCCGCCTTTACCCAAAACCGCCCAGGCAGCCTGGTTGGCAGCAATGCCTGCATCCCAGGTAGATATAACAATGGGTTTACGGCCAACTGTTTTGTTTTGGCGGAAGGAACTGAATGAAAAAGATCCCAGGCCCAGGGAGCCCAGTTGCAGGAAGCGTCTTCTGTGTAGCATAACGAATGTTTTAAAGTATCATAGTGTTTGCTGAAAATAAACCAATCAACCGAAATTTCCACAGGTATCTCTAATGCTTAGCTCTCAAAGGATAAATGGTTTTTACAATTCATCTAAAATAAAAATAGTTTTAACCTTTGTAAAAATCATAAAACCAATAGTTTGTGTGTAAGGGCCTGCATACCTGCTTTTACCAGCCGGTAGAAATAAGTGCCCCTTTGTAAGAGGGGTAATGGTAGGGTGGAGAGATAACTGTCGATCCTGTATTCAAATATTTTTCGTCCACCGGCATCGTATAACTGAAACACAGTATCATCCGGATCCTCTGCCAGTAACTGTAAAGTTTTGCCGGGCTGGACGGGATTGGGGAATACATAATAGGATTGTGCACCAAACTGGTACACCTGCTCAGGCTTTGTCAGAAATACCCTGCCATCCTGTAAAATGATTCGGGCACGATAGGTATTCAATCCATTGGTAGCCGGGACCAATACGTTGTTTTGAAGCGAGGTAACGGGAGAAATACTTTTTAGGCTGTCATATCCAATTTCCTTTTTTTTCTCAAAAACGATACGGGCTACCCGATAAGTTGTACCCAATTGCAATTGCAATCGGGCCATTTCATTGGGTGCGGGATCGGCATTGAATCCATTCAGGTAACAGTCAACTTGTTGTTGTGTATAATCAAAAGTGTAGGATTTATTGCCTTCCATTTGAAAAGGCAGAACAGGAGCCAGGGTAAAATACCGGTAAGGGTTGTTTTGCTTGGATTGCAGCAGCGAGGTATCTGATACGAGGGTAAAGGGTTCCAGGTAACGGTTACCCAGGCGGTAAACCCGGTAACTGGTTACACCCGCCCGCTGCCAGTAAATCAGAAAGGAATCTACGCAATTAAGCCCCGTACGCACCAGCAGATTGGGTGAAAGGCTAACCGTATCTGAATACCATTGTCTACCACCGTTAGACATACGGAATTGTATGGCACCAATGGAATCCGGAGCAGGAAACGATGCCCAGTTTTGCGAAAGTGTCATCCCTGTTCCCAGGCTTCGCCATTGTCCGGTATTGATCCTATAGTCAAAAGAGCCATTTCCGGATAAACTGGTTTCCCAGCGAAGGGTATGTGTTTGTAATGGAAACAGGTTATCACCCTTTACCGGATAAGTAAACATGAAATGTGCCAGCGTATCGTATTGCCAGGCAATGGCATACTCCTGGGCTTTCCCCGTTACTGAATATCCTTTTACCAATACCTGGTATTGGCCCGGTTGGGGAAGATCGAGTGTAATCTGTTCAGCAGTATTCAGGCTGTCTCTTTTTCTTACGGGCAATTTTTGCAGTGAATCAGGTGATGGAGAGCTATTCAATACCCAGGGTAGCCATTGCTGGGTTCCTGTTGGACTTACCAGTACCAGATCCAGGTCATTCACCAACGCCTGAAAGCTATTGGCCTGAGCAGGCGGATCTGTCCAGTTGATGGTGATTTTGAGATGGGCTGTTGACGCTGGTAGGGTAATGGTATGGCTTTTTGTTTCCCCATTGCTCACCGACCCCTGAAATACCCTTCGCTCTTTCACTGTTTGCAAAGCCCGCCAGGCATTGGCCGTACCAAAACCTGAGCTGTAATCCGGTCCTGCCGGCCCCGTATCCTCGGCACTGTTCAGTAAAATGGAACGGACGACTGAAGATGAGGGTAGTGCAGCATTGGCTTGTTTCCAGGCATCCTGTACCAGAATGGCCATTCCGGATACAATGGCTGCGGCGCCGGAACTGCCATCCTCTCCAAGGGCTACCAGTTCGGGTTTAATTCTGCCATCGTAAGCAGGACCCTTTGAACTCAATACGGCTACCCGCGCAAAGGAATCCGTAGCCCCAACCGTCAGAATATTTTTGGCCATCTTAAAACTTCCGCTCAGGTTGGCATAACCGGTTATGCCCGCATACTTTCCTGTGCCTGCGCTTTGGTTGCCGGCATTACCCGAAGAGAAAATATGGAGTAGTTGGGGATTATCATACAACTGTGCGTCATAAGCTGCTGCATCGGCACCATAATAGTTTTCTATTCCTACGCCATAAGAGTGATTTTGAACCGATACACCTAATGATTGCAGGTTCTGGATATTATCGGGTAATAGGTTGGCAAAATCGGAGGAACTTACATTGGCTCCCCAGGCAACCCCTTTTCCTGTATAATACGTATTTCCGCCACCTGCTGCAATGGTAGCCATGGTGGTAGCATGTGTTTGCATGCTGGCTGATGCTTTGGGCGAATAGAGATACCTGCCCCTGATGTCTATATCAGCCGTATCCATCCTGTTTTCCTTGATTGAAATGCCAAGTCCATTGCCATTCGTTTCCGGCCAGGTTCGGTGAGCCAGGTTGACCCTGTTGGCCGAAAGGTCGAAGCCCGTTAATTCCCTTTCTGTTTTCGCCATTCGGGAACCGGCAATAAACAGAATATTAGGGTCGTCCCAGACTGCGGATTGCAACCAGTTGGATGGAGTGCTCACTAATAAGGTACCAGTGGTGGTATATTGTTGCAGAATTTTCACCCCGCTGGAAGCAGGGTATCGTTGTTGGAAAGCAGTGACCTCTTTTACACCCAGTAACCATTGTGTTATTATACGCAGATTTTTTGCCGAAGGGTTTATTTGTTCCAATAAGACAGGTGATAATTTCCAAAGATTATTTACAGGGGCAATAATCCTTAACTTATTGGCACATTCTTTACCAACCTGGTCATTATTAATCGATACAATCCAAAGACTATCCGAAAGCCTTCGCAGAATATGGGTACCGGCCGGAGGGTGTCCCTTCACTGCATAGGCCTGGTTTATTCCTGCACCGCCATTCCGTGAAAAATCTTTACCAGCCTCAACGCCTGGTCCGTTTTTTACAAAGGGACGGATAAAGGATAAGTCATTACCCTGTGCAAAGGCATTTCCCCAACAAAACAGGAAGAAAAAGGGCAGGTATCGGATCATAAGGCATACTGATAAATAAATATAGCCATTTGTAAAGGTCCGACGTTGTTGCCTGCCAAAAAGGAAATGGGAGGGCAAAAAATTTATCCCCAACCGGGTTAAACAAAAGTAAAATGTTAAAATAAATGCCCTAATTTAACATTACCATTATGTATTCCCTGTGAAATCCCTTTAAAAACCAATCCTACACAAATGAGAAAAAAATCAATTTCCCAGATCCTCGCGGTCATCTTAGTATTGACTGCAGTGTCCTGTCAAAAATCTGTTGCGCCTGATGAAATTCAGCCACTCAAGGTTACACAGGATGTTGTTAACAGTGTAAAAGCACTGGGCCTTTCTACCAGTAATATAGTCGGAGACGAAGATGGCTTAGGCTATATAGTGGAAGGCGATATTTTTATTCCTGCCAATGAACTTAACCGTTCCCTAAATGGCTCCATCCTTAGGGTGGGTGTCTCAGAACAGTACCGGACCACCAATCTGGTTACCGGTTTACCAAGGGTAATCACAGTAGCATTAAGTAGCAAAATGCCCTCCCAGTATGGTGCCGTACTGGATGAAGTGGTAAGGCGATACAATGCAGAAAACCTGCAGATCACTCTGCAAAGAGTGAGTTCAGGTGCCAATATTACTTACGACAAATCCAGTGGTAGTTACCTCGCTTCGGCAGGATTTCCTACAGCCAGTGGTAATCCCTACAACCTGGTGAAAGTAAATACCCGCGCCATCGGCACAGGTACTTCTACCACATTTATCAATTATGCGGCTTCCATTATGGCGCATGAACTCGGCCATTGCATTGGGTTTCGTCATACTGATTATATGGATCGTTCCTACAGTTGTGGAGGGGCTACCTCCAATGAAGGAGCATCTACGGTAGGGGCTATTCTGGTTCCCGGAACACCATCAGGCCCTGATGCCAATTCATGGATGTTGGCCTGTATCGGCAGTAATGTTAACCGGCCATTTAATGCCAACGATAAAACAGCCTTAAGCTATTTATATTAACTTCCAACAACGCAGGGAATTTTAAAAGGCCGGTTTAACTAACCGGCCTTTTATATTACAATAAGTGTGACGGCTTATTCATTCATCGACAATTTCTGAATCATTTGTTCATCAACAGGATCACTATAAACACTGTAGGCACTGATTAGTGAGCCCTTCATTTTTCCATCAAGGGATTGAATTACATATAATACACTGGAGTCGGCCGGATTAGTATTGGCCTCAAATCGGTAGTGTTCCACAATCTCAAAATCAGCAGGGGAGAGGCAGACCCCTGTTTCGGCACACCTGACCTTGTCGAATGCCAGGTTAAAATCGGTGGTAAACCCCCTCTTTTTTAAATCGTTTAACGCCACAACAAGGTTATCGTATACATGCATGTCTCAGGGTTTTCTGAATTTACCGAATCTTTTTTGCATTCCTAAAACAAATGGTATTTTTTATCTTTTTGCTAAGGTTGTACATTCAATGATGGATGCATTATTGCTTCAGAAGATTGCCCGGGCTTATGGATGGAACGAATACAGTTATACCGCTGTGTCTTCAGGCCTCATTAATACCACTTTGAAAATACAAACGGGGACCGGTGATTATTTACTGCAGGAACTCAATACGGCTGTATTCCGGTATCCGGAAAGGATCGACGGGAATTTGCGGTTGCTGAACGATTACCTGCAGCAGGAACAGCCCGGTTATTTGTTTACGGCGCCGGTAGCTATGTCATATGGAAAAACACTTTTGGAAATGGACAAGCGTTTTTTCCGGGTTTTTCCCTGGGTGAGCGGTTCGCATACACTGGATGTGCTCACCAGTCCTGAACAGGCTTTTGAGGCAGCCGGGCAGTTTGGCAGGTTTACTTTTTTGCTGCGGGATTTCCCCACTGCAAAACTGCAGGCGGGGCTTCCGGATTTTCACAACCTCAGCCTGCGCTACCTGCAGTTTACCGAAGCCGTGAAGGATGGCATAGCGGAAAGAAAAATAATTGCTGCAGCGGATATCCAATGCCTGGAAGCCCAAAAAGGGATTGTGAACCGTTACGAAGCTTTTATCCGCCACCCGGAAGCCCGGCAAAGGGTTACCCACCACGATACCAAGATCAGCAATGTATTGTTTGATGAGGCCGGCAAAGGACTTTGTGTGATTGACCTGGATACGGTGATGCCCGGCTATTTCGTCAGCGATGTGGGTGATATGTTCCGGACCTATGTTTGTCCCGTTTCCGAGGAAGAAAAAGACCTGGATAAGGTAATGGTTCGGAAAGATTTTGCGTCGGCAATTGAGAAAGGATACCTGTCTGCCATGGGCACTGAATTGAGCGGCTTCGAAAAAGACCACTTGTATTTTGGCGGTGAAATGCTGCTCTATATGCAGGCCATTCGTTTTCTGGCGGATTACCTGCAGGGCGATGTGTATTACAAATGCAGTTATCCCGACCAGAACCTGGTAAGAACCCGCAACCAGATCCGGTTATTGGTATGTTTCCAGGAAACTATCTGATATACGCTGCTGTAAGGCTTTACAAATGGATATTATCAAAGGGGAATGACTAAAAAAGGTATGGGCGGTTCCTATAATGTATATTATGTTAAATGGTGCACAGCGAAAAGGAAAGAAAGAAAAAGCCACGCTTCTGTTTTGGATCGTAGCGAGAGATAATGTAAGTGTAAGTGTAAGTGCCTTAATTTAAACAACAAACCCCGCAGGAAGTACGGCGAAATACGCTTTTTTTAAAATTTAATATTACATCTTTCTAACCCTTACCGGCAGTGAATTTGTTTTTTATTTGCTGGAATTCATCTAAAATTATGCTCTGATTTTGATTTGTAGATTCAAATATTAAACTTAAATATTCTTTATCTGTTAAAACGAGTCCGTCATTTCCAAAAAACTCATGTACTATAATTTCTTCATTATGCTTAATAAATGTATATGGACCTATTGCATTTTCAAACCAAAGGTTAAATCTATTTGCTCTTTTCAATTTCTTATCACCTCCCCAATCATCACTACAATGAAATATTAGAATGCTATCTACACCTTCACTATCATAAAACTCATTGATTATATTATTGATAGTATTCATAACCTTAGCATCAAATGGCTCTTTTTTAGATTCATTTGGTTCCACTTTTGTAAATCCAAAATAATATCCATTGTTATAGATTAAACTATCATAAGCTAGTGTTTCAAAATAATCTTTTGCTGGATAAAAGTAAACTCGATATGCCGTTCCTGTTTTAGTTTGAAAATATGATACAACAATACCATCTTCCTCTTTGAATTCATGGGTATAGTAATCGTAAATTGTGCGGAGCAACGCTTATTTTCCTTTTGAAGTGAAATCTACTTTCAAAGAAGAAAGTCGGCCAGATTGGGCAAAATGCTTTTGCATTTGAGCCTTCTTATCTTTTATAGATTTGATGAACTCAATCGCCTTCTTATCATTTGGTGATATGATAACTTTGTTTTTCATTATACTGTAAAATAACGCTGTTTAGATGAATATAGTACAAATAGTTATCTTTTTTTCAAAAAAATAACTTTACAATGCCTTATATATTAACGAGTTAAGCAATATTTATTTTTTCAAAAAAAAATTTGCTCAAACCAACCAAGTGTTTGATATACAAAACATTACTAAAAAATATTTAGCAAAAAGAGCTAAAAATATAAACTTGAACAACAACGTGAGTTTTGCTTCGGTTCCGTCTCACCCATTTTACGCATTTTTTCTTTAAACCCTTTCTCCCGCATCGAGGCTTTTTAAATGGGAAATTTAAAAAGCCCCACCCAACAAAAGGCTAAACATGAAACCTAACATAAAGTTATCGTTGCTGACATTTATACAATCCCTCCCCAACAGTTTGTATATTAGACCATGCAAAAATGGTCTCTCTTATTACTTTGTTTACCCATCCTTGTTTCCGCGCAAACCCTTAGTCCGGAAAGGGTGGCCCGCATCAAAGCCGCTACGGTGCAGTTGTCTGTGGAAGGTATTGAGGCAACCGGTTCGGCTTTTTACATCTCCCCTGCCGGGGAACTCCTCACCTGCTGGCACCTTATCGATCCCGCTTTTCGCACCGATTCGCTGGGTAATATCCGGTTGGGTACCAAAATCATTGCCACCAATAGCCGGGGCGAACAAAAAGAATATGGTATCCCTGCAGGCTTCCTTAACCGGCTGGGTATCCGGGCCCGCGACCTGGACTATTGCCTGCTGGCACCGGTAGTGCCTTTTGACAAACCCGTTGTTTTTCTGCCCACGGGCAATTTTGACCAGATACCCGAGGGTCAGGCTGTTTATTCCTGTGGATACCCTAATGCCCTTAACCAGCCCTTCATCAGTATGGGTCGGCTGTCTACCAAATACACGGATAGCAGCACCTACAAGGTAGAAAATGGGGTTCAGCAAAAAATAACCAGGGAAGTGGCTTTGTTAGACCTGGCCATGAATAAAAGCAATTCCGGCGGACCGGTGATGGTGATGGGTAACACTATGGAAAATGATTTGGTCATCGGTATTGCCAACCAACTCATCACCCCTTTCGGTCAGGTTTCAGAGGACCTGCGGCAGATTGCCCAATCCAAATCCAGTGCAGAACAGGCAGGCAATAATGCGAGTTTAGCCAATGTACTTAGTTCCATTAAATTGTTTACAAGTGTATTTGTCAATGCCAGCCAGAGCATCAGCGCCTGCCTGTCTATCAATCATTTTGTAGCGGATATTCAATCCCTTAGCAAATAATTTTTTGTGTTTATTGCAAGCTGAGGGTTTACCCCTATTCAAAAAAAATACGCCGGCTTGGTGGCCGGCGTATTTTTTTATGAGGTTAAAAGTAGCTGAGCTTTTAGAACTTATTGTGTAACAGATCGAATTGTTTGTATTTGGCATCATAAGCATCAAAGGCCTGGGTATCTTTACCCCTTGCCCTGTCGCGCTTATACGCATATAAATTAGCCAGGAAATCGACAGATTTATTCAACACACTTTTCTCAATGTTTTCCCGGTCTGTTTTGTCTTTCAATACGGTATAGGTTTTCTCCAGCCATTCAATAGCCATATCCAGGTTGGCCATCATAGGCTTTTCAATTTCTGCATTGGCTTTTTTCAATGGGTCTACCTGCTCTTTCAGTTTGGCATCAGCCGCGGCTTTTTTCTTGGGATCTTTTTCTACCGGATGATCAGCACTGATTGCCTGCATGCTGCGGATATTGGTCAGGTAATTGTCTTCAAAATCACTATAGATATTATAATAAATCACGCCAACGTTGAAGGCGGCAATACCGTTTTTGGCATTTTTACTATAGGCTTTTTTGAAAGCATCAGCAGCTTTTAATGTATAGTATCTCTGTTTAGCGGCGTCCAGGTCTTTCCCCTCATTCTTTACTTTCACAAACAGGTCTCCAAACTGGAGGTACTTGATTTCGGAAAGGGTTCCGGCCGCATCTTCTTTGTCGTATACCTCTGTTTTACGGGCAAGGTCATAATTCTTGTCCATATAGTCTATCTCATATTCATCCCAGGGACCATCAGGATACAATTCCTTACCCAATGACAGGTATTTGTTGAACTGTGCTTCATTTTTGGTAATGGTATATTCCGTTACCAGAAATTTATACACGTCTTCATAATCTTTACCGGACACTTTATGGTCGGCCAGAATAGCATAGTAATTAGCCGCTTTTTCCAAACGCTGTGCCTGTGTGGCTTTATCCAGTTTGGGCTCATTGGCTGCATTCTGGTAAGCATAAGCTGTGTACAATACGGCGGTAGTGTCAAATGCTAAGGTTCCGCCTGACCATTTATTTTTAATGATTATGTCAATAAAATGGATGGCGTTCTCAAATTTGGCGGCAGCTGTCTCCCACTGTTTGTTATTGAACATTTTAATGCCTGTATAATAGGAACTGGCATACATATCGAAAAAGCCCTGGGCACTTTTATCTTTTACCAGTGCAAATTCAGGATCCAATTCAGCATATTTTTTAAAAGCCTCATTGGCTTGTTGCTCCAGGGCCGGGTTCCTGGCCAGCTTAGCAGTATCTTTTACGATTGAGGCATATACTGTTGCTTTCCAAAACCAGGTTTCTGCCTTGTCTAATGACTTGGGATCTGCCAATACCTTGTCTATCTCGGTTTTGGCATCATCAAATCGGTTGATGACATAAGCTGTCTGCACTTTTTTAATATCCTGGGCCACCGCCATGGTTCCGGCCGTGACCATTAGTATCAAAAAGAGGGTCTTTTTCATAATGAGGGGTTTATAGTTGATTGTCAGTTGTTTGATCGTTGTTAGTTTCATTTTCACTTTCACCGGGAACCCCTGGCTCTGTGGCTATATTTTCAGTAAGGTTTTCTTCTTCCTCCTGCTCTTCTATCTGTGAAATGGCGGCTATTTCATCGCCTTCATCCACTTTGATCAGGGTAACACCCTGTGTGGCACGACCGGCTTCTCTGATATCAAGGATGCCGGTACGTATGGTAATTCCCGATTTACAGGTAATGATGAGGTCCTCCTTCTCTGTTACATACAGAATACCCACTAAGGATCCTGTTTTTTCGGTAACATTGATGGTCTTTACACCTTTACCTCCCCGGTTAGTGATACGGTACTCTTCTATCGCTGTTCTTTTGCCAAATCCTTTTTCACTTACCACCAATATGGTTCTGGTAGCATCCTCCTTATCAACACAAATCATACCAACTACTTCATCCGCCGAATCATCAACAGAAATACCCGAAACGCCGATGGCGCCCCTTCCCGTTGGCCTTACCTTGGATTCAGGGAAACGGATGGCGCGTCCGCTCTTTACCGCCAGCATAATTTCTTTATTACCATCCGTCATCTCTACCGATAACAATTCATCTCCCTCATTAATGGTAATGGCATTTACACCATTGGCCCTTGGACGACTAAAGTCTGCCAGATAGGTTTTTTTGATGATGCCTTTCTTGGTACAAAGTACGATATAATGGTTTTCTACAAATTCCTTATCGTCCAATTTTTTTACGTCGATGATGGTTTTCACTTTATCATCACCCGGTAATTGTATCAGGTTCTGGATGGCCCTTCCCTTACTTTGTTTTTCTCCTTCAGGTATCTCATATACCCGCATCCAGTAACAACGGCCTTTTTCGGTAAAGAACATCATGGTATCGTGCGTAGAAGCCACAAATAAGTGCTCTACATAATCTTCTTCCCTTGTTTTGGAACCCACGGCTCCCCTGCCTCCCCTGCGTTGTTGCCTGTATTCAGAAGCCGGTGTTCTTTTGATATAACCCAGGTGTGAAATGGTGATGACCACATCCTCTTCTTCAATCAGGTCTTCAATACGCATTTCGTCGGCCAGGTATTGTATTTCGCTTTTACGTTCGTCACCGAATTTTTCCTTTATCTCGAGTCAGTTCAGTTTTGATCAGGTCATAGCGAAGCTGTTCACTTTCCAGCAATTCTTTCAGGTGCCTGATGGTGGCAATCAGACTCGTTGAATTCATTTACAATTTTGTCCCGCTCCATACCGGTAAGGCGCTGTAAACGCAATTCAAGAATTGCTTTAGCCTGTTCTTCGGTAAGACCGGTCGATTGTTGGTAAAATTCATTTACCAGGTCAGAGAAAATTTCCTGGTTGAGGTACCATTTTTCTTCGGTACTTTTTTGGATCAGCGATTGTTTGGCTTCATCGGGTGTACGGCTCGCCCTTATGAGTTTTATCACTTCATCCAGGTGATCCAATGCCTTCAGGTAACCCTCCAGTATGTGGGCCCTCTCTTCCGCCTTTCTCAGGTCGAATTTGGCTCTTCTGATGACCACTTCCATCCGGAATTCGATGAATTCCTGGATCAGGTTGCGAAGGTTCATGATTTTTGGCCTTCCCTTTGACAAGGCAACATTGTTGATACCATAACTGGTTTGCAGTTCGGTATATTTATACAACTGGTTGATGATGACCTGCGCAACGGCATCCCGCTGTTTCAGTTCCACCACGATTCGGGTACCTTCCTTATTACTTTCATTGTTAACCCCTGAAACCCCTTCAATGGTCTTATCGTTCACCAACTGTCCGATACGGTCAGTCAGGGTATCACGACTCACCTGGTAGGGTACTTCGGTGATCACTATCTGCTCTCTGCCATTGGCTTTCATGTCCACATGGCACCTGCCCCTTACCACTACCCTGCCCCGGCCTGTTAAGAAGGCTTCTTTTACGCCTTCCATACCATAAATGATTCCCCCTGTTGGAAAATCCGGGGCCTTCACATGGTTCATCAGTTCTTCAATGGGAATTTCCCGGTTATCTATATAAGCTACACAACCATCTATAACTTCCCTGAGGTTATGGGGCATCATATTGGTGGCCATACCCACAGCAATACCTGATGATCCATTAACCAGTAGCTGGGGAATACGGGTGGGTAATACCGTTGGCTCATTCAGTGAATCATCGAAATTTAGCTGATAATCGACGGTTTCTTTATCAATATCATCCAGCATAGCTTCAGCAACCTTGTGCAGGCGTGCTTCTGTATAACGCATGGCGGCCGGTGGATCCCCATCCTGGTTGCCAAAATTTCCCTGCCGGTCAACCAGTGTATACCGCATGGACCATTCCTGGGCCATTCTCACCAGCGTATCATATATTGATTTATCGCCATGTGGGTGGTATTTACCCATTACCTCCCCTACAATACGGGCAGATTTTTTAAAGGGTTTGTTACTGGCATTTCCCAGTTCACTCATCGCAAACAATACCCTTCTGTGTACGGGTTTGAAGCCATCTCGTACATCAGGGAGGGCACGGCCTACGATTACGGACATCGAATAATCGATGTAAGCCGTCTTCATTTGCTCCTCAATATTTACCCTTATGATGCGATCGTTATCGTTGGTTTGTTCTGGTATCAGGTTATCTTCCATAAATGCTTTTCCGTAGTGATTTTAGGTTCCCAAAAAGGGGGTGTATTTCACGTTTTTTCGGGGATGGCGAAGATAGCTTTTTCGGCACGCAAAATGGCTGTAAAATGAAGGTTTTTTGCTATGTTTTATCCACAGGTGTGGAACTGCCGGATATGGGTGTTGCAATGGGAGATTTCTCTCCGGTTTTGGTGTACCAAAAAGGGTTCCGGCGCATTACCGAAACCCCCTTGCATCCCTGATTTCAGGGTATTCCCTTAGCTGGGTTAACTTACTTTTTTGATATCAGATCCCCCGCTTTTCCTGGCTGTAGAACTCGCTGTCCCTTTGTAGTGAATATCACTTCCCCCACTGGCTGACCCAGTTAGTTCTTTGTTGACAGTGATAAATACGTCACTGCCTCCGCTACTAGCCACTGTGCAATAGTCAGTTACCAGGTCGTAAGCATGAACATCACTGCCGCCATTGGCATTGATGACCAATTTGCCCGCACTGCCGGAAATGCGGGCATCAGATCCCCCACTGGCGGAAAGGGTAAAGGTTTCCGCTTTAACCGTTCCTTTGAAATCGGACCCGCCGGATAATTCCATGTCCAACGCTGCCAAATTCAGGGTGCCATCCACCAATACATCAGATCCACCAGAAGCTTTTAATTTATCCAGGTTTTTAAATGATACATAGGCTTTCAGGTGCTTGTTATTCCATGAAAAACCCCAGGGCATTTTTTTATCCAGGTAAATGCGCAATACACCTTCTCTCACTTCCACCTGTATTCTGTCCCGATACTCCTGTTCAGCAGCACTTACCGCAACCGCTTCCTCATTGCCCTGTGACAGGTAAAGGTCAATGCCATCAGCTACAGCAATCGCATGAAACCCCCTGGCCTCCCGTTTAACCGCATTGTCATCATTCATTGTTTTCTGGGCCTGTGTTGTTAACATGGACAACAGTAAACCCATCAGTAATATTTTTTGCATACTTGTTTGTTTTTCAGTGAAACGATGATCCTGTTGAATAGTTACAGCGGCTAATTTATATTTGTTAGGTTTCATTAACAGGTTTTTACAGCAGGCTCGGTATATTTAACCCCCGACACCATCCTATCATCCACTTTCGGTTACCATATGAAGCAGCTATTATTATTTGGAGCAGGTAAATCCGCTACAGCCCTGATAGATTACCTGGGGGAGATATCTGTGGAGAATCAGTGGCAGGTTACCATTGCTGACAGAAACCTGACGGCCTGGGAAGAAAGACTGTCCGGAAACCCTTTCATGCATACCGTTTCCCTATCCGTAGAGGAGGAAGGACTGCGGCAAAAACTCATTGCCCGGGCAGATATTGTCATTTCCCTCCTACCTGCCGGTTTACACTACCTGGTGGCCCTCGACTGCCTGCAATTGGGCAAGCACCTGTTAACTGCCTCCTATATTGATGAAAAGATAAATGCCTTATCGGATGCCATTAAAAAGAAGGGATTATTGTTTCTGTGTGAAATGGGCCTGGACCCGGGCATCGATCATATGAGTGCCTTGCAGATGATACACGGTATTCAGGAAGCCGGCGGAGTCATTCATTCTTTTCGCTCGCACTGTGGTGGGTTGGTGGCTCCCGAAAGTGATGACAATCCCTGGCATTACAAAATCAGCTGGAATCCGGGTAATGTAGTTGCGGCGGGCAGGGCTGGTGCTGTGTACAGGGAAAATAGTCTCGTAAAATCCCTGGGGTACAGGGATCTATTCAAATCATGTGAAGAAGTAACCGTTGATGGATTGGGAAGACTGGCATTTTACCCTAACCGCGATTCTCTGCATTATATACCGGTATATGGTCTGGATAAGGTGGCAACTTTTATCCGAACTACCCTGCGCCACCCTGACTTTTGCAAAGGCTGGCAAAAAGTTATTGAGTTGGGTTTGACAGATAATGAGCACCTGATTAATACAGATGGACTAACGGTAGCCGGATTTCTGGCAAAATACCTGGGATCCCCCCAAAACCATTCAGAAACAAGTGCGCTCGTAAGCAAGCAATTTAATTATTTGGGCGCAAAGGATAACCAGTTAATTAATAAGGGGGAATGCACAGCTGCAGCTGTACTGCAATACCTGATTGAACAAAAATGGGTGTTGGAACCAACGGATAAAGACATGATAGTGATGCTTCACGAAATAGACTTTACCCTTGCCGGAAAAAAACTGACCAGAAAAAGTACGCTCATTGTAAAAGGACAGGATAACCGGCATACTGCCATGGCGCAAACCGTTGGATTACCCCTGGGTATTGCAGCCCGGTTATTACTGGAAGGACATATCTCAGAAACAGGTCTGCAAATCCCGATTGTACCAGGCATTTATGTTCCTGTTTTAAAAGCCCTTTCACAGAAAGGTATTCATTTTATAGAAAAGGAAACCCAGACTGGCTCCGGTAATTAGTTGGCTTATCGGGGCACAATATGGTTGGAAATTTATTTTTCTTTTTTATTTTTTCCTTTGGCTTTAGGGGTTGTTGGTTTCTCTTTGTCTGCAGCCAATACCCATTCATAATCCATCTGCCTTTTTTCCAGGTTAGCAGACACAATCCGGATGGTTACTTTGTCTCCCATTCTGAAAGTCCTGCCGCTTCTTCTCCCTACCAGGCTATAATCCCCTTCTACCAATCGGAAATCATCGTAATCTGAGAGACCCATAATACTAACCAGTCCTTCACATTTGTGTTCTACTGTTTCAACCCAGAATCCGAAACTGGATACGCCACTTACCACTCCTTCAAAAACTTCACCCAGGTGACTTTGCATGAACTCCACCTGTTTGTATTTATTGCTGGCACGTTCTGTTTCCATTGCGGCTCTTTCCCTTTCACTGCAGTGTTTGCATTTTTCTTCCATTTTCTTATCAATCATGGGCTTGTCGTCCAGGATCGATTGCAATACCCTGTGCACGAGTACATCCGGGTAACGCCTGATGGGAGAAGTGAAATGGCAGTAATGTTCAAATGCCAGACCATAGTGTCCAATATTCTCAGTGGTATAAATGGCTTTGGCCATGGTTCTGATACCCAATTGCTCCAGAACATGTTGTTCAGGTTTTCCTTTGGCCTCTTTAAGCATTGTGTTAAAGCTCATGGCGATAGCCTGGGGAGTGGAAGTATCAAAAGCATGTCCGTGCTTTTTGGCAAAAACCACAAACGGTGCCAGTTTTTCTGCATCAGGGCGGTCATGAATCCTGTAGGGAAATGGGATGGGCTTCTTATTAATTTTTACTTTGGCAACATTTTCTGCCACCGTGCGGTTAGCCAGCAGCATAAACTCTTCAATCAACTGGTGTGATTCCTTGCTTTCTTTCACCACAATGCCAATGGGTTTTCCTTTTTCATCCAGTTTGAACCGGACTTCCTGGGAAGAGAAATTGATGGCGCCTTTACCAAACCTTGTTTTCCGCAAACGCTGGGCTATGTCATTCAATAACAATATTTCCTCAGCATGCACACCTTCTTTGGTATCTATGATTGCCTGCACGTCTTCATAAGCATATCGGTGATCTGAATGTATTGCGGTTTTTCCCAACCAGTATTGTTTTACTTCACCTTTGTTGGTCATCTGAAAGATGGCTGAAAAAGTAAATTTGTCTTCATGTGGCCTTAAGGAACAAAGTTCGTTGGAAATTCTTTCCGGCAACATAGGATTTACGCGGTCGGGCAGGTATACGGAAGTGGCCCTTTTGTAAGCTTCTTCATCCAGTTCCGTATCAGGATGCACATAGTAACTGACGTCGGCAATGTGTACCCCTACTTCATACATACCATTGCTCAGTTTTCGCAGGGAAATGGCATCATCAAAATCTTTGGCATCTGCCGGGTCAATGGTGAAAGTAAGTATGTCCCTGCAGTCCCTCCTATTAGCCAGTTCTTTGGTATCGAGCACATCGGGTAGCCGATGGGCTTCTTCTATCACATCATCCGGGAAAAACAAAGGGAAGCCGGCCTGTGCAAGCAGTTCTTTCATGGCCGCATCATTCTCGTCTTCCGGCAACATGATACTTACAATTGTACCAACAGGTTTTCTGTCGTCTTTGTCCCATTTCACCAGTCTGGCCACTACCCTATCCTTATTTTTTGCTCCATTTAGTTCAGTGAGTGGAATAAATAAATCGGGCATGGGTTTATCGGTATCGGGAATGAAAAAGGCATAATTGGTAGACAACTGCACATGTCCGATAAATTCTGTTTGTTTCCGTAATACCACTTCTGTGATTTTACCTTCCTTTTTTCCTGTACGGGTATTTTCCTTTACTACCTTAACCCTTACGGTATCACCGTTGAGTGCTGTATTAAAATCGCCGGGTCTAACCAGTACATCACCCTCGGTATTCTCTACAATCACATATCCCATACCGGATCGGGTAACTTCCAGCCTGCCTTTCAGCGTTTGCTGGGGTGTTGTTTTTGACCGGGCTTTCTGCTTTGACTTCTTTTTGCTCATGTTGATGGATTGAAACTAAAGTTCCTGATAAAATCAGTAACCCGTTCATTAAATTGTTCACCTTCCCCAAAGAGGAAATGGTGTTTGATGGGTAACACATACAGTGGCATGGATACCAGTTCTTCCCTGAATTTGATAAGCCTGACAGCATCCTTTTCCGTAGTCAGTATCATTTTGTCCTTCGCTTTTATAGAAGCAAATCTTTCTTTCATCTCATTCAGGTCGTCGATAGAAAAAATATGGTGGTCTGAATAGTCTTGCTGGTAGTAGGCATGTGCTTTTGCAGTAAGGTATTCTTTTAGCGGTTTGGGATTGGCAATACCACAAACCAGGAGCACTTCATCCCTTGGGGAAATCAGCCACTGGTCTTTGTGATGAATGATGTGATAAGGCATCCCATATTCTATGGTGGTGAAAAAAACTTTTTGCCTGGCGCTGGGGTTTAATTCAATAATGATGGCATGTTTTTCTTCTGCTGAAAGGTCAAAGGGACATTTGGTAACAACAATGATATCTGCCCTGATAGCGGATGACCATTCATCTCTCAGGTCGCCGGTTGGCAGGAAAAAATCTCCTGAATAAAGGTTATTGTGTTCTGTCAGTAAAATATTACAGCCTGCCCTGATGGTACGATGTTGAAATGCATCATCCAGTATAATGACATCAAGGTCTGGAACATCCTGCAACAGATGGGGAATCCCAACAATCCTTTCCTCGCAGGAGGCTACAAAAACCCCCGGAAACTTACTGTGAAATTGCATGGGCTCATCCCCTATTTCCAGGGCGGTAGTATCCATACCTGCAAGTACATACCCCTTGGTCTTCCTTTTATATCCCCTGCTTAAAGTGGCTACTTTGTAATTGTCTTTTAAAATAGTAATGAGGTATTCTACCATTGGCGATTTACCCGTACCCCCCACGGCCAGGTTACCTACACAAATAAGTGGAAAATTGAATTCTGCAAATTTGATATACCCATTGTCATAAAGGCGGTTGCGCACATAAATAACCAGGCCATACAAAGCCGCAATGGGTAAGAGTAAAACACGAAAGGATTTAAGAAATAACGTGTTAAAATTCATGGCAGTTTTCCGGAGTGATACAAAGGGTCAAAGGTACATCAAAATGGCCGGTGTCTGTAATCAGGTCAATGGGTTCAAAGTATGACAGGCCAATCTTAACAATATCTTTTCTGCAATCTGCCAAAAACCTGTCGTAATAACCTTTTCCATAGCCCACACGGTAACCTTTTTTGTCGCATACCAGCAATGGAACCAAAACCAGGTCAATTTCTTCCGGCCTCACTTTGGGGCCATCTTTGGGTTCGGTTACCCCCAGGGCATTGGTTGTAAACAGGGTATCCTCTGAAATGGCAATGGCTTCCATTTTATTTTCAGTACCATGTGCAACCGGATAACATATTCTCAAATCGGGTATGATATGCCGCAGGTATCCTGAAAAAATATGGCTATTGGGTTCCCCTTTGGCACTAATGGGCCAGTAACTGAGCAAAGTGCGTATGTCACCATAATCGTATTGCTGAAATAGAATGAGCATCAGGTCATCCATTTTGCTTTTTCCCATTGCGGGTAAGCCCAGTCTTTTTGCCTTGTAAATCTTCCTGAGTTCCTGCTTGGTCATGGTAAGGGTTTCAGCTTTTCACGTAATCCATGTAACAAACCTAGTGCATGTATGCGAACAATTTCCGGGCTGATTTCCGGCAGTGCCGGAATGGAACCCAGAGAAGGATAGCCACTCCATGTAACAATTTCTGCTTCATAGGATAAATAGTCATCATTGAATACCCATCCCAAAACATCGAGCCCCCTGTTTTTACAATAAGCAGCCGTTAACAGGGAGTGGTTGATGCTGCCCAGGTAATTTCGGCTCACCAGTATCAATTTGGCTTGCAAAGCTTCTGCCAGATCTGCAAAGTTTTCTTTTGGGTTAAGGGGAACGAGTAATCCCCCTGCACCCTCTATTACCAGTTGCCTGGGAGATGCTTTCTGGGCAATGGTGGTGTACGTTTTACTAATATGATCTATGCTGATCCGGATGCCTTCTTTTTCTGCGGCAATATGCGGAGAAGCGGGCATTTGCAGCAGGTAAGCCTCTTTGTGTATTACAGATGTGGGGTTACTGATGTGTTTGCCAACGAAACCGGCATCTGTTCCCTCTTCCCAACCAGCCTGCACTGGTTTCCAGTAATCTGCTTCCAGTGCTTCGGTAACCATGGCGGCGATTAAGGTTTTACCTATGGCCGTACCAATACCTGTAATGAGAATAGGTTGTTGCATGTTGAAAATAAAAAAGTAAAAATACTATTGATCCGGAATTTTACAGAAGAAAGAAAAAACAGTGGTTCCATAGTTTCTTTCGAACTGAAAACCGGCAAAATGCTGGTACCGGTTGCGGGGTGTATGTTCCAAAACAAAATACCCCCTTTCTTTAATAAGGTTCCTGCTAATGATGATTTTCGGAAGTTCATCAATACTGCCCAGTGCATAGGGTGGCCCGGCAAAAATAAAATCAAATGATTCCTGGCAGCTATTCAAATAAGCGAATACATCCATCTTCAGTATTTTGGCTTCGGGTGCTCCCAGCATGTCCAAATTCTTTTTGATGAAAGCATACATGGTATTGTCCTTTTCTACAATAGTCAGGTCCTCTGCACCTCTGGAGGCCAGTTCGTAGCTGATACAACCGGTTCCGCCAAATAGATCAAGGGTCCGTATGCCTTCAAAATCCATGCGGGTTTGCAAAATATTAAAAAGGCCTTCTTTGGCAATATCAGTTGTGGGCCGGGTATGGGGCATATTTGCGGGTGGACTTATTTTTCTTCCCCCCACTTTCCTGAAATGATCCTCATATCGCCAGCTTATGGTACGGAGTATAATAATGTGCCGGGTGATTGGCCCAGATGGAGACAAATGCGCCGGTTGGTTGAATGGATTCGAAGGATACCCTGCCAAATAGTTTCACCACCTGCTGGTGTAAATGGGAACCGGGATCGTACAACCCGCTTACTTCCAGATGGGTTACCTGGGTTTCCAGTGTAAACTGTTTCAAAAGGTTGATCAGGTGGTAGAGAATATCTATCTCCTTTTGGTAGTGTACCGACTGAACCAATTGCAATCCACCATTAACCACAATCGCCACAATGAAATGATCTTTGTACACAATTAATTTCAGAAACTGTTCATCCAAAACGGATCGGGTAAAGATATCTTCCAGTGTTAAGGTATAACGGTGAATGTACCTATATCCCTGAAATACCTGGTCCAACTCTTCCATCATTGATTTATGTAACCGGTAAGCAATTACCATTTCTGTACCTGCTAAAATCTTGTCAAATTTATAAAGGTACTGATCCGATTCACCATAGGTAAATGACAGAAAGGCTTCAGCAGCGGCTTCCGAAAACTTTGACTCGGGTATAACCAGTGCCTCTTCAACATTAAAATAACAATTCGTTTTCTGGTATTGCCCGTTAATGATGCGCGACTCTTTTTGCAAAGCTGCAAAAAGAGCAGCCCAATCTGAAACGGTGGTGTCAAAATCAAAAATCTCAAAAGCTTCTATCTGACCTGAAACAGCTCCCCTTGATAAACAGGCAAAACGGGTACTGCTGATTTCTACATATAGTTGACCGGGCTCATCGGAGTCAGGATTGGCATCGTGGGAATAAATACCTGTTTTTTTTTGGACCATACTTGTGAATTACACTGCAATGATATAAAAAAAGAAGCGGGCAGGAAAGTGTTAAGGGAAAAGACCAAAATAGTAGATTTGCGTCCAATGGAAATTTCCGGTAAACAAATGGACCTAAGGGTGGCTGTCAGTAACCGGCAGATATTGGGTATTGCCCTTCCCATAACCGCATCCATCATTGTTCCCCAGATTAATTTCATCACCAATAATATTTTTCTGGGAGGCCTGGGACAGGTACCCCTGGCCCTGGCCGGAATAACGGGGGTTTATTACTTAATTTTTGCTGTGGCTGGTCATGGCCTCAATAATGGACTGCAGGCTTTGATTTCCCGTCGTGCGGGTGAGAACCGCATTGATGCCATTGGCAGCCTTTTTTCACAGGGTATTCGGATCTCCCTGGTTTTTTCACTGGTGGGTATTCTCTTTACCTGGTTCGTTGCCCCTTCCCTGCTGCGTTTGTCATTACACGATCCTGAAAGTGTTCGTATTTGTATTCGTTTCTTAAATATCCGCATACTGGGACTCCCTTTTCTATACTTATACCAGATGCGCAATGCCCTGCTGGTGGGCACCAATCAAAGCAAATACCTGGTTATTGGAACCGCTACAGAAGCCATCTCCAATATCTTTTTCGATTATTCTTTGATTTATGGAAAATTCGGAATGCCCCAACTGGGTTTTGATGGTGCGGCCTATGCCTCTATACTTTCTGAATTATTGGGCCTGCTCGTAATTTTTCTGGTGATACGGTATAATGGCCTGGCCCAGAAACTGGATTTGTTCAGAAACTGGTCACTGGATATGACCAGGATTAAACTTATCATGAACCAATCTTATCCCCTGATATTGCAACACATGATTAGTGTAATCAGCTGGGAATTCTTTTATATCCTTATTGAACACGACGGAGCAAGAAGCCTGGCCATCTCTAATACCATGCGTAATATTTTTGGCTTTTTTGGATGCTTCACCTGGGCCTTTGCGGCAACAGCCAATACCATGGTGAGCAATGTAATTGGCCAGGGGCTGGAAGACAAAGTTTGGGAACTGATCAAAAGAATTATGTACTGGAGTCTTGGATTCGCCTCCTTTGTTTGTTTGATACTCAACCTCTTCCCCCATCTCTTTTTGTCAATATACGGACAGGGGGAAGGATTTATAGAAGAAGCTATCCCCGTTTTGAGGATAGTATCTTCCGCCTTGGTGGTAATGTCTGTTTCTGTGGTATGGATGAATGCAGTTACGGGTACAGGAAACTCGAAAATTAACCTTGCCTCAGAAGTGGCTGCGATTACCTGCTATTGCATTTATGTATATGTGGTTATGGAAGTCTTAAATCTACCCATAACCTGGGGTTGGATGAGTGAATGGATTTACTGGACAATTATACTCCTCCCTTCTTTCTGGTATATCCGTTCCGGCCGGTGGAAACATAAAATTTTAGATGCCTGATTCTGGCATGATATTTGTTTTTTTTGAATACACTTTTAACTCAATTCAAAAAAATATCATTTATGCAAAAAAGCATTTTACTCTTTTTATTCTTGGTTTCTTTTTTGGATGGACAGGCGCAATTTAGCAGCTCACAAAAAATGATTGGTGGAAGATTCGGATTCGCCCTGAATAGTAACTCCCCAGACAAATCAATGCCTGCGGTTCAGAAAGGAGGAAATGTATCAGCCAGTTTTTCCCTGTCAAAATTCACTACACCCACCCGACTGAAGGGTGTAGGTATTTATTATGGTTACAATTACCAGCACTATAACATCAATAATCCGGGAAGTGAAAGCACACAAAATATCCATAATGTAGGTTTTTTTATAGACCGTACCCGTTTACAACCCCTGGCCAAAAAACTTTACCTCAGTTTTACAGGTACGGCAGGTATTAACCTGGGATTTGGTAAAAACAAAACAGGGTCATCCGGAAATTATACCCGCGATAATAATTACCTCTTGTACCTTAATGGGGGTATGGGTTTGTGGTACCAGCTTAACAATCGATTTTTGTTAACCGGTGATTTGAATAACCTCCTGAGTATTGCTTACAACCGTACAGAATATAAAAACTATAACGGGACTTCGGTAATTTCCGGCTATAACCAAAGTTTTGGTTTGTCAACTGGCCTTAACGGGTTCTCACTGAATAGCTTCCAAATTGGTGTCAGGTACCTGCTTAAGTAGCCCGATTAATTCTTTTGCAAAAGGGTTACCAGGTCAACGTATTGTTGCATGGCCTCTTCTTTCGAAAGTCCTTTTATTTTTTGCCAGGCTTCGTGTTTGAATTTGGCTACAAAATCAAAACTATTGGCAGGGACCTCAGCGGAAGCGTCACCTTCGGTTGCCTGTTTGAAGAGGGAATAGAGTTTTAACAAGGTTTCGTTATCCGGTTTTTGAGAAAGGGATTTGCTGTTAAGGGTGGCTTGTTCAAATAAATGTTGCAGTTCCATTTTGGGGATTAAAGGTTGAAAAGGATGTATGATTTTTATTGTAAGGTGGCTAATAGTTTTGCCCCTTCCTCTTTCAGAAAAAAGTCATCTGTGCTTCTGTTGGGCATCCTCACCAGGCGTGTAAGTATTTCAATGGCTTTTGCCGGATTTCGGTTGTCATTGTAAGCTTTGGCGAGGTCAAGTTGGTTGGCTACGAAATAAGGTTCCAGGCTACGGCATTTTTCCATGTGCAGTATTGCGGAGTCCAATTCTCCATTGGGCAATCCTCCATACAACAATTTCACCGCAATTTTTTTGATACCTGAAAGGTTGGCCATTTCGTAATGCCATTTTCCCAGCGTATAGTGAGCCCTTGCATGATTAGGGTTGAGTGAAAGGGCTTTTTCAGCGTATTGTTTGGTTTCCTTAACCAGGTCAACAATTTTACGTTTCTCCGTTTCCACATCAGTCATTTTACCCGAAACCATGGCCATGGCATAATTGGCATTGGCACTATTGCTGTCTGCCAGTAGGGCCCTTTTGGCAAATGCAGTGGCTGACTCAATGTAAAGTCTTTTGCTCCTGGCATCGGGTTGTCGGTTGCTGATCGAAATATTCAGTTCGGCCGATTTCACCAATGCCTCTTTATTGTTGGGTGCCTGTAAAAGTATCTGTTTGTATTTGGCCAATGCCTCCGGTTCTTTCAATTGCTTTTCAAGGTTATCTGCTTCTTTGAAAAGTACCGGAATATCCTGGCTATACCCCTGAAAAAGGAAACAAGAAAATAATAAGGCAAATATCCACTTCATAATCATTTATTTTTCGGTAACATCCCGGCTCAATTCGAAACTAACCCCAACACTTCCCCTGAATTGAGCAATGGGCGGATGCAGTTTTTTAATCGAAACCGCAACATGCATAGCCAGAGAAAACTGTGCCAGGATTTGAACAGCTATCTCGGTTACCACCGTTTCCAGTAAAGGGGTGGGCACTGCCATTCTTTGTTTAACCAATTCATATACCCTGGCATAGTCAATGGTATCATCTATATGTTTCACCGGTAACCGGGCCGGGAGGTGTTTTACCAATACGTTTATCTCAAATTCATTACCCAGTACCTTCTCTTCGGCATAAATTCCATGGTAGCCGTAGAGAAGAAGCTTATGAAGATGTATAGAAAGCATAAGAAATCGTTATGAATTAGTAATCTTCGATAAGGTTTTATTTATTACAGGACGGTGAATACCCACTCCTGAATTCTAAACTGCCCCTTTTGCACTCAGGTATCTTTCTGCATCCAGGGCCGCCATACAACCACTGCCGGCTGCGGTTACGGCTTGCCTGTATATTTTGTCCTGTACATCCCCGGCAGCAAAAATACCTTCCAGGTTGGTTTTGGAGGTACCGGGTATCGTTTGAATATAACCTGTTTCATCCATCGTAATCCAATCCTTGAATATGTCACTGTTGGGTTGGTGGCCAATGGCTACAAAGAATCCACTGATAGGAATTTCGGTGGTTATATGGGTTTGATTGTTTTTTATCCTTACTGCTTCTACTTTTTTCTCACCCAATATCTCATCCGTATCTGTATTCCAATACACTTTGATGTTTTCTGTAGCCATTACCCTGTCCTGCATAACCTTACTCGCACGCATTTTGTCTTTTCTGATGAACATGTGCACGGTTGTACAAAGTTTACTCAGGTAAAGGGCTTCTTCTGCGGCCGTATCACCTGCTCCTACAATTGCTACCTCTTTACCCCGAAAGAAAAATCCGTCGCATACCGCACAGGCACTTACGCCAAAGCCATTAAGACGCTCTTCGCTGGGTATGCCCAGCCATTTAGCGGAGGCACCGGTACTGATAATAACGGCATCTGCTTCAATCAATTTCTCATCGTCTATCCAAACTTTGTAAGGCTGTTGTGAAAAATCCACTTTGGTGGCCATTCCAAATCGTACATCCGTTCCCATCCTGATGGCCTGTTTTTCGAAATCGATCATCATTTGCGGACCCTGCACACCATCCGCATATCCCGGATAATTTTCCACTTCTGTGGTAATCGTTAATTGCCCACCGGGTTGAATTCCCTGGTAAAGTAGTGGTTTCATATTGGCACGTGCTGCATATATGGCGGCAGTATAGCCTGCCGGACCGGATCCGATGATCAATACATGTACCCTTTCTGCTGTTTCATTCAACATAAATCTCTTTTTAATTTAGACGTTACCGGAACACTTCCCTTTCAGTTATGGGAAATGGCTCCCTTATTTGTTTATTTGGGAATAACCAGGCTTTTGTATTGTGCTGCATATCCATAAAAAGCCCCCAGTCCCCCATTGCTGATATTGCCGATTACTTTTCCCGGAGAGGAAAATGGATTGCCTATTGACTGGAAATTGAATTCCCAGGTTCTCCAGAAATCATAACTGGCTTTATCAATATTACAAAACTTTACCACTACCGTATCTCCCCTGTTCAGGTATCCCCTGTCTTCTCTTTTTACGGGTTCATTTTTCGAAACACCTTTATCAATACTCACCTCATAGGATTTACCATCTACAATCTGGTCATCAAAAACACTGTTGTAGCCCGGATAAAATCCTTCCCGGTTCACGCGGGTAAAATAGCGGATATAATTGCCCAAACCCGGTGGATCAGTAATTTTAGCCACTAACACCACTTTGGTACTGTCCGTATTATTGGGCGCTTTTTTCCACCACAATGAATCTATTTTTTTTGTCAACTGTGGAATGGTAGTACTGGCTGAATAGGTTTGTCCGCCAATAGCCACTGACAGGTTGTATTTTGTGCCTGTGGCCCCCATGAAGTTATCCCCCGGAGCATTGCTGTAAAAAAATAAACTATTACCTGTGGCCAGCCGCTGGGAATATTCTTTCAGTACATGATTATTATTTCCTTCGCTGATGGTGATAACAGCGTTGTGTATAAAGGAATTTGACAAGATTGTGGTATCAATGGTATTGAAATAGTCGAGTGAATGGGAAAGGGTTACCAGAGGGGGTTGTCCGTTTTCTATCTGGGCTTCCACCACTACCTTACTATCCTGTTTATCCAGTTGCAGGTTCAGTGCTTTTTCACAGCCTGCCAAAGAACTGATTACCAATAGCCAGCCTAGCTTTTCCTTCATGCTGCAAAATTAAGGCGGTGAACCATTGGATAAATGATAAAAATGTTAATAGGGAATAGTGTGTCAGGTATGTTCAGTTTTTGAACCCCGAATGGCTATTTTCCCAAACAAAACCCCTCTGTTTGGCAGAGGGGTTCGGGAATAGGTTGAAAAGAACCTTATTAGCCCAGGTAGGCTTTTAATGCATTGCTGTACCTGGCTTTTTGAAGGCGTTTGATAGCCCTTTCTTTGATCTGGCGGATTCTTTCTTTGGTGAGGTCATATTTCATGCCGATTTGCTCAATGGTTACTCCATTTTCACCATCCAGGCCGAAATAGGCATTGACAATCTCAGCTTCCCGGGGACTTAAGGATTTAAGCACCCTGCGGATTTCCTCACGCAGTGAATCTTTCATTACATCTTCATCAGTATCATCGCTGCCTTCCAGTAAGTCTCCCATTGCCACGTCTTCGGCCTCATGCACAGGTGCATCCAGGGAAGTATGACGGGTATTGCTCTGGAAAATATTGTTGATCTCTGTTTCGCTCATCTCCAGGATTTCAGCCAGTTCCTCTGTGGAAGGTTCCCGCTCATGTTCCTGTTCAAAAGCCATATAGGCTTTGTTGGCTTTGTTATAAGTGCCAATTTTGTTTTGAGGCAGGCGGACAAGTCGGCCCTGCTCTGCCAACGCCTGTAAAATGGACTGGCGAATCCACCATACTGCGTAAGAAATGAATTTAAAACCTTTGGTTTCGTCGAAACGCTGGGCTGCTTTTATCAAACCGAGGTTTCCCTCGTTGATTAGGTCACTCAGGGATAAACCCTGGTGTTGGTATTGTTTGGCCACTGAAACCACGAAACGTAAGTTGGCCTGAACCAGTTTGTCAAGTGCCCGCTGATCACCCATCTTAATTTTCTGTGCAAGGGTTGTCTCCTCTTCGGGAGTGATCATGGGAATTTTTGAGATTTCCTGCAGGTACTTCTCTACTGCCTGTGAGTCCCTGTTGGTAATCTGGGTAGCGATTTTTAGTTGCCGCATAGTATGTATAGCTTATTTAATGTAAACGCCTAAAAGACACTAATTGTTATATAAACGCTGTAAGGAAATCCTTATTTTATATGAACGGCAGCACTTATAGAAGCGTGCAAAGGTACGTTGGAACATCGAGTTTTACCAGCTTTTGTGGAAAAACTTAACAAAATGGGTAAAAATCATCTTTTTTTACTGACAACACTGGATAAATAAACGCCAAATAGAATTACCAAAAAACTTGCGTTTCCATTTAACTTCGTGCCCGATGATTGATTTTAGATCTGATACTGTAACCCGTCCGGGCATGGCCATGCTGGAAGCCATGATGAAAGCCCCCGTTGGGGATGATGTTTTTGGAGAAGACCCCACTATCAATGAATTGGAGGCCATGAGCGCCTCCCTTTTTGGCATGGAAGCGGGGCTTTTTTGTCCCAGTGGCACCATGACCAACCAAATAGCCATTAAGTGCCATACCCAACCGGGTGATGAAGTGATTTGTGACAGGCTCTCCCATATTTACCAGTATGAAGGTGGTGGTATTGCCTTCAATAGTGGTGCTTCCGTAAGGTTGGTAGAAGGCGACAGAGGCCGGATTACGGCTGAACAGGTACTGGCCTCCATTAATCCTGATGACGTGCATAAACCGGCAACCACCCTGGTATCCCTGGAAAATACCGCCAATCGGGGCGGAGGAAGTTGCTATGAATTTGCTGAAATACAGTCGATTAAAGAGGTTTGTTTACAAAATAGTTTACACCTGCACCTGGATGGCGCCCGATTGTTTAATGCACTGGTAGCCAAAAATGAAACAGCCCGGCAGTATGGTGAAGTATTTGACAGCATATCGATTTGTCTGAGCAAAGGCTTAGGCACGCCTGTGGGCAGTGTGTTATTAGGTCCATCGGCCATGCTAAAAAAAGCCAGAAGAATCCGCAAAATATTTGGTGGGGGTATGCGGCAGGCGGGTATTTTGGCCGCGGCAGGCATCTATGCGCTGGAGAACAATATTGAGCGACTGGCGATTGATCACCAAAATGCGCGGGAACTGGCTGCCGAATGGAAAACAAAGGATTTTGTGGGGGAGATACTTCCGGTAGAAACCAATATTCTCATATTTGAAGTTAGCGGCAGGTATACGCCCAAATTGCTTGCCGAAAAACTGAAAGAAAACCAAATCCAGGTGATTGCCATCTCTCCTACCCAGGTTAGAATGGTGGTTCATTTAGACATTACCGAGGATATGGTAACCAAAACAAAAGCCATCATTGCTTCTCTGTAAACGGGAACTTTGTTTATTACACCTATAGCTATACTATGTTACCCAGAATCAATCCTTCGAATACCCAAGCCTGGTTTTTGCTGAAAAAGCACCATGAGGACGAAATGAACCGTAAACATATGCGGGAGCTTTTTGCGGCAGACCCGGATCGCTTTAAAAAGTTCTCTGTTGTACTGGAAGATATTCTTTTCGATTACTCTAAAAATATCATCAACCAGAAAACACTGCAATTGTTATTGCAATTAGCGGAGGACTGCCAGTTAAAGGAAGCCATTCACGATATGTTTGCCGGAATCCGTATCAACGAAACCGAAAACCGGGCTGTATTACATACCGCCTTGCGCAATTTTTCCGATACGGCCATTTTGGTGGAAGGGAAAGACATCATGCCCCGTATCCGCAAGGTGCAGGACCAGATGAGAAAATTCTGCGATGAGATACACAGTGGCAAAAGGAAAGGGTATACCGGCAAAAAAATAAAATACATCGTCAATATTGGCATTGGCGGAAGTGATTTAGGCCCCTATATGGTTACAGAAGCCCTTCGCCCTTATTGGGTGGAAGGTATCGAGACCTATTTTGTAAGTAACATCGATGGAACCCAAATTGCAGAGACACTCAAAAAAATAAATGCCGAAGAAACCCTTTTTCTGGTGGCATCCAAGACATTCACCACACAGGAAACCATGACCAATGCGCATACCGCAAGGGATTGGTTTTTACAAACCGCCATCGACGAAGCCCATATAGCCAAACACTTTGCAGCCCTCAGTACGAATGAACAGGCCGTTACCGCATTTGGTATTGACAAGGCCAATATGTTTGTTTTCTGGGATTGGGTAGGCGGACGATACAGTCTCTGGAGCGCCATTGGTTTATCCATTGCCCTGACCATCGGTTATCCCAATTTCGAACAATTGCTAAAAGGGGCTTTTGCAACCGATGAGCATTTCCGTTTAGAAAAGTTTGATAAAAACATACCCGTACTGATGGGATTGATGGGTATCTGGTACACCAATTTTTTTGGTGCCCAAAGTGAAGCCATTTTGCCCTATGACCAATACCTGCATCGTTTTCCCGCTTATTTCCAGCAGGGAAATATGGAAAGCAATGGTAAGAGTGTTGACAGAAGCGGACATCCCGTTAATTACAGTACCGGTCCCGTAATATGGGGCGAACCCGGCACCAATGGGCAGCATGCTTTTTACCAGTTATTGCACCAGGGAACACCTTTGGTACCCTGCGATTTTATTGCTCCCGCCATCAGTCACAATCCGATGGGTGATCACCACATGAAACTGCTTTCCAATTTCTTTGCCCAGACTGAGGCCCTGATGAATGGAAAGTCTGAGAACGGTGCCAAAGTTGACCTAATGAAAGCAGGGAAGACAGAAGAGGAAATTAAAAAGCTGACCCCTTTCAAAATGTTTGAAGGGAATAAGCCTACCAATTCCTTTTTAATTAAAAAGATAACACCTTATACCCTTGGAAGCCTGATTGCCTTGTACGAACACAAAATATTTGTGCAGGGTGTGATCTGGAATATCTTCAGTTTTGACCAATGGGGTGTGGAACTGGGTAAGCAATTGGCCAATGAAATCCTGCCCGAACTAATGTCAGGAGCAACGGTCGATTCCCATGATGCCTCCACCAACGGATTGATCAATGCCTTTAAACAATTCAGTAAAGCGCAATAACCTGTTTGGCTATGTCTTTGGAAACTATTCAAATCAGAAACATAGCTCCGGGTGATAACCTGGCTATGGCTGACATCATTCGCAAAGCTTTGGAAGAATTTGGTGCCAACCGGCCTGGTACCGTTTATTATGATGTTACCACCGACCATCTTTTTGAGCTATTCAATACCACTCCCCGGAGCCATTACCTGGTTGCTGAAAAAAACGGATGGTTGATAGGCGGTGCCGGTGTATTTCCCACCCAGGGGCTCCCTGTTGGTACCTGTGAACTGGTGAAAATGTACCTCAGTCCTAATGCCAGGGGGCTGGGCTTAGGCAGGGAAATGATAAACCGGTGCCTGGAATTGGCCCAACAATTGGGATATACAGCAGTTTACCTGGAAACCATGCCCGAATTGACAAAAGCCGTTAGTGTGTATGAACAATTTGGCTTCAGTTACCTAAAAAGCCCGATGGGCAATTCAGGACATAATGGTTGTGCCATCTGGATGCACAAGGAGTTGTAAAAGGGCATAAAAAAAGCCGCAAACATGCGGCCTTTTTAGAGAATATACTTTTAGTTACCATTTATCAACTTCTTCATTGGCACTGTTAGACGCAGCAATTGCATCAATGATGGGTGTAGGCGCAACCGTTTCTTCCGGTTTAACCATTTCGACCTCATCCTCAGTTACAGCCACAGTTTCATCCGCTAAAATTGTTTCCACTTGCGGGGCACTTTGTTCGTTCTCTCCTTCCGGATATTCATGGTTAAAGGCGTCAAAATCAAAATCGGGCATCAAATCGGTCTTTACATAGTCAATGGCTTCACCCAGGGCCTTGATGAATTTATTAAAATCTTCCTTGTAGAGAAAAATCTTATGCCTGTCATAGCCATTGTCGTCAAACCTTTTCCTGCTTTCCGTTATGGTTAGAAAATAGTCGTTACCCCTGGTTGCCCTTACATCAAAAAAATAGGTTCTTCTCTTACCTGCCCTGATCCTTTTGCTATAAACACTTTCCATTTTTTTGTCGTTGTTCTCGTACGCCACAGTTTAAAGTTTTTGGTTTACTTAATTTTATATATGTCACAAATATAGGATTGTTTCAGAATTAGCAAAATTTTAACCCTATCACGCTAAATAAAGCGGGAAACCTTAAAAATGCTGAAAAGCCCAACCAGGTTGACTATCTCAATTGAGTAACTGAAAAAATACCGATCATTTAGCAGCGTTTATTATTTCTCTTCGGTTAATTGCAACCGGTACAATTCTGCATAATAGCCATTTCGCTTCATCAAAGCAGGATGGTCTCCCTGCTCAGCCACTACCCCATCTTCCAGTACAATGATGTTATCGAAATGGAAGGAAGAAAAAATGCGATGGGTGATGATGATGGCTGTTTTATCATGCAAGTAACGGTAGAGGTTACCGATGATTTCCTGTTCCGTTTTGGCATCTACCGCGCTCAGGCAATCATCAAATACAATGATTTCAGGTTCTTTGATGAGTGCCCGGGCAATGGATATGCGTTGTTTCTGACCTCCGCTGAGCGTAACGCCTCTTTCGCCAATCATGGTAGCATACCCTTTTGAAAAGCCATCAATTTCTTTATGCACACTGGCAAACCGGGCTGCCTGTTCAATTTTTTCCATTGCTGTATTACCCTGCAAACCGAAGCTGATATTGTCTGCTACCGTATCGCTGAATAAAAATATATCCTGCTGCACATAACTGACCTGTTCCCGCAAAGTCTTCAAATCCATTTCGGTCAATCCATGTTTTCCAATCAGGATTTTTCCTGAGGTAGGATCATAAAACCTGAGTAATAGCTGTGCCAGGGTTGACTTTCCGCTTCCGGTTCGGCCTAATAATAATACCTTATCCCCTTTTTTGATACGCAGGTTAAAATGTTTGAGTGCCTGTATTCCGGTATGGGGATAGGTGAAACTGACATCATCAAATACGATATCACCCGAAACTTTTTCGGTAACCGCATTAATGGGATTAGCAATGCTTGGATCGGTATCCAAAAATTCATTTAATCTTTTCTGTGAAGCCGCAGCCCGCTGTATCATACTGGCCGTCCAGCCAATGGCACTTACCGGAAACGTGAGCATATTGATGTAAATCACAAACTCAACAATCAAACCCACTTTGGAGGGATCCTGTAATGCCTGCATACCACCCACCAGTATCGTTACCAGGGTACTGATGCCAATCATTAATGCCATACTGGGAAAATAAATGGCTTCTACTTTGGCCAGTCCCACCGCATTGGTCTTATATGCTTCGCTGTTTTTGGTAAAGAAACCAAGCATGGCTTTTTCCTGTACGAAAGATTTTATTACCCTGATACCCGAATAGGATTCTTGTGCATTGGTGGTTAAATCTGACAGTAATCCCTGAATTTTTTCACTCTTTTTATGTATGATGCTATTTACGAGGTAAATGGTGATGGCCAGTATGGGCAATGGTGCCAGTACCAGTAGCGTAAGTTGCACGTCTTTGCGGAGCATGTTCACCACACAAAATCCAATTAAGGTAACCAGGTTTATCAGGTACATTACGGCCGGTCCGGTATACATACGAACCCGGCTAATATCTTCTGCCATTCGGTTCATCAGGTCCCCGGTACTTTGGGTTTTGTAAAAATGGGTATCCAGTTTTTGGTAATGCTGGAATACCTGGTTTTTCTGGTCAAATTCAATATGCCTGCTCATCACAATGATGGTTTGCCGCATAAAAAACATCAATATCCCCCTAATGATGGCGGACCCCAAAATGGTGAGGCTGCAAATGGCTACCAGCCAGGAAAAACTGATATCCGCTTTTTCTAAGGTTTGGGTAAACCAGTTTACCAGTTGGTCGTGTACAGGCCGGTTCAGGATGGGTTTGGCTCCCGGAAGCCTTTGCTGTACCTGGTTCACCACAAATCCGGTAATCTGGGGGGCCACCACTGCAAAATAGTTGGAAGAAATCACGAATAGTATCCCGATAAAAAACCGGTAACGGTATTTCCAGAAATAGGCATTTAATACGGAAAGGTGCTTCAAACAATAAGTTTTCGCAAAGGTAAAGGCAAGCAGGGGTTAAATGGAGTATTGTTGTGATGAAGGGCGAATAGAAAGGGAAAATAATTGTAAAGAATATTTTATAAATCCTTTGTTTTCGAACCCATAATGGCCAATGCGTCGGTGGAAAGAGCCAGTTGATGTCTTTTGAGAAAGTCTGGGCAACTCATATAAAAAAGAACCCACCTTCGCTGAAGCTATGGTGGGTGTGAGCGGAGAGTTAGGGATTCGAACCCCAGGACCTGTTACAGTCAACAGTTTTCAAGACTGCCGCAATCGACCGCTCTGCCAACTCTCCGGCGCAAAAATACGGTTAGAAACCTATCAGCAAAAAAAAAACAGAAAGTGATGGGGAATAAATGGCAGAAATGCCCTGTTTACAAGGGTTGTAAGAAAAAAATAAATTAAAACTGCCCGAGGTTTGACGGCTAAATCTATCTATTTGGCAGGGCTGTTACGTACATATCAGGCTTCCTTCTCCTCTACCCGCTCTACGGAAATCAGGTCGGCAATATCTACATTCATGGGAAGGATACCAATCTGGACAATTGCCCTTTTGCCCCTGATTTCCTTCACCTCCCCTACCTGGTAATTCTTTTTCATCTTTACCAGCGATCCTACCGTTATATGCTGGTCGAGCTCCTTGTACTTCTTGTCTACCTTCTTTGCCAGTTTATTTACCACAATGGATTCCTTGCTTTTGAAAAGCAGGTTTTGCAGGTTTTTGACAACGGATTGCTTATCCTCCGCCTTTTTCCAGTCGAGCACAATCTGTTTTAGTTTGCGTTCCATGTCTTTCAGGTACACAATCTTTTCTTCGGCAACCTGGTTTTGCTGTTTGAGTAATTCCACCTGTTGCCGGTGTTTTTCCCGGTCCAGCACCAATTGCATCTCTTTTTTCAGTTTTTCATTTTCCCTGATTAACCGCGACAATTCCTTTTTTTCCTTATCCAGTTGTTGCAAGTCCTGTTCGGTGCTGTTGAGCAGCCGGTCGAGTTTAAAATGATCCTCATCCACCAGTTTACGGGCCTTCTTAATCAGGTGTGCAGGAAGGCCGATTCTTTCCGCAATGGAAAAAGTATAGGAACTGCCGGGTTTACCCACTACCAGCTTGTAGAGGGGTTGTAAATGCACTTCATCAAACTGCATAGCTCCATTAATGATGCCTTTGGTGTGGTTGGCCATCACTTTCAGGTTCAGGTAATGGGTGGTTACGATGCCATAAGCATGTTTTCGCGACAATTCTTCCATGATCACTTCTGCAAATGCTCCGCCCAGGTTGGGGTCGCTGCCACTGCCCAGTTCGTCAATAAAAAAAAGTGTTCTGCCATTACTCGATTCTATGAAATATTTCATGTGCAGCAAATGGCTGGAATAAGTGCTGAGTTCAAATTCCAGGTTCTGGGTATCCCCAATATGGATAAACAGTTGCTTGAATATGCCCATCTGCGACATGGGGTTCACGGGTACCAGTAATCCGCTTTGTAACATCAGCTGGTTGAGACCGATGGTTTTCATGGTAACCGTTTTCCCCCCTGCATTAGGGCCACTGATGACCAGGATGCGGCTTTCTTCATTCAGAGTAAGGGTAACAGGTATGGTTTTTTTCCCGGATGTCTTATTGTATAAGAATAAAAGCGGGTGATACGCATCCATCAGGTGAACATGGGCTTTGTCAGTCAGGTTGGGTAAGTGTCCGTTCATCTGAGAAGCCAGTTTGGCTTTGGCTCTAATGAAATCGTATTCTCCGGCAATTTGCAGGTATTGTTGCAGCAGTGATGCATACACAGATAAGCGTGCGGTTAGTTCCCGCAATATTTTTTGTACTTCCCGGCTTTCCTCATGTTCCAAAGCAAAGACATCATTGTTGAGTTCAATGGTTTCTTCCGGCTCAATGAAAGCTGTTTTACGGCTGTCACTTTCACCGTGCAGGATTCCTTTTATCTGGCGTTTGTGCTCAGCAAATACAGCCACTACCCTTCTGCCGTTGCTGAAACTTTCTTCGATATCGGCACTGTACCCGGCTTTGTTTAAACGGGCCACTACTTTTTCAAACATCCGGCGTAATTCATTGCGCTTGCGAAAAAGGCCCATGCGTATTTTCTGTAAATCTTCGGAAGCATTGTCTTTAACGGTACCATTTTCGTCCAGTACCTCGTCTATTAGCGTGATAATCACTTTCTCATAATAGGTTCCTTCCACCACTTTGGAAAGCGCCGGGAAAGCCAGTCTTCTTTCTGCATCAAACCACCTGAAAATATTGCTGGTATTCTCTGCCAGTTTCCTAACCGGTAACCATTGCTCACCCGAGAGCATGGCGCCTGGTATGGATAACAATTTCAGGTCCCGGCTAATATTTTGGGTAAAATCATTGGGGAAATACTGGCTTTGTTCTGAAAACAGTTTGTATTCATGAGTTTGGTTCAGCTCCAGATCAATATAATCTCTTCGGGTATGGATTCGCAGGTCTGCAGCTTTTTCTTTGGCGTACTCAGTTCTGCCCAGCTCTTTCAGCAGTTCTTTAACCTTATCAAATTCAAGCTGGTGGGCAGCTGTTTCCGGATACAAACGCATAAAAAGAATAAATTACTTTACTGCCGGCAAAGGTAAGGGGGATTGTGAAATGCAGATTCCGGATGATAAATAGTAAAGGACCAATTTTTCTGGCTTACCGCCAATCAATTGTTAAAGAAATAGCCGCATTCCTCTTTCTGTAAGGGATGAACCAATCTGCCGTCAAACTGTTTAGGTAAGTTATACGTACTTTTAAAAAAAGAATTCATGATTCGTGCTTATTTATCATTATGGTTACTGGCAATGGCTTTTAGCTCCTGTGCGCAACCCAATTCAAAGAAATTAGCGACTATGCATACGAAAGAAATCCCCGCTGGGGTTGTTACAGACATTGCTACTTTTGGAGAAGGTTGTTTCTGGTGTACAGAAGCTTTTTTTCAAAGGCTTGACGGTGTTTACCAGGTATTAAGCGGCTATGGTGGCGGATTTGTTGAAAATCCCACTTATGAGCAGGTATGTGATAAGAATACCGGTCACGCCGAGCTTTGCCGCATCGTGTATGATCCGAAAAAAATCACTTATGATGAGTTACTGGAAGTGTTCTGGAAAACCCATGACCCTACCACGCTTAACCAGCAGGGTAATGACGTAGGCCCGCAATACAGAAGTGTGATTTATTACCACAACGATGAGCAGAAAAACAAGGCTTTGCATTATAAAGAATTGCTCGATAAGAGTGGTGCCTGGGATAAGCCCATTGTTACCACCATTGAACCATTCAAAAATTTCTACCCGGCAGAAAATTATCACCAGAATTATTACAACGATAACCAGAACCAGGGATATTGCCGCTTTGTAATAGCGCCGAAACTGGCCAAATTTGAAAAAGCTTTTCAGGCTAAAATGAAGAAGAACTAAACCGTTCCAACATTACCGCCTTATATAGTAAATCCCTCTGCTCACCGGCAGGGGGATTTATTTTGCGATATGGGTATGCCTTAATTCCAGCAGGTTTAAGGCATTGGGATTAAAACCGGTAACATTGGGTTGCACCAGATGGATGGCCATATCATACCAGATGGGAACGACCGGGGCATCATCAATCACCAATTGATCCATTTGCCTGTATAACCGGTAACGGAGTGAGTCATTGGTTTCCAGTAATGCTTTTTCATACAATCGGTCAAAATCCTCATTATGGTACCTGGTATAATTGGGGGGAGCCGGGTTTTTACTGTAAAAAACCGCCAGGTAATTTTCAGCATCGGGATAATCCGCAATCCAGCTACCCCTGAAAAACAATGCCTGTGATTTGGCGGTTTGCTCCAGCAGAAGACTTTTCTGGATGACTTCCACCTGAACGGGTATACCAATTTCTTCCAGTTGTCTGGCCACAAAACTGCCGATTTCCGAATAGATGGCAATGGTCAATAATTTGATGACAGGCAACCCCTTTCCTTCCGGAAAGCCCGCTGCTACCAGCAATTTTCTGGCTTTGGCAGGATCAAAAGAATATCCTTTAACGGAATCCGCATTATGGGAGGGCAATCCACCCGGAACAAAGCCGGCCTCAGCAGGGGTGCCGATGGAATTGCGTAAATACATCATCAGTTGTCTGCGATTAATACCATAATTGATGGCTTGTCGCAAGGCCTTACTCCGTAAAGGAGATTGGGCAACCAATGGGTTTAAAGGGTCTACCAGTATGCCGAAGTATTCCGTATTCAGGTAGGGCTGCTTTTTGAGCAATATTTTTCCAGACCATTCCTCCCTTAACGCTCCTTTCCTGGTTAATATTTCATCTTTAAATGAGGCGTCAATATCATTGATAAAACTCAGCTTACCCTGCCGGAACTGCAGAAACTCTGTGGCTTTGTTATCGAAATAACTCACTTTAATGGCGTCCAGGTAGGGTAATCGATTCCCCAGCGAATCTTTTTCCCAGTAGTGTTCATTTTTGTGGTAGATGAGAGACTCACCCTCTTCCCAGGAAACCAGCCTGAAAGGGCCGGTGCCGCAGGGATGGCGCCTGAAATCAGGACCATATTTCTCTACGGCTTCCCGGGCAACTATGCTGCAGTATTGCATACTGAGAATGCCCAGTATCGGGTGAAAAGGACGCAATAGCTGTAGTTGAAAAGTGGAATCATCCAGGGCGGTAAATCCCTTCAGTGTATCCACCCTGTTGTGAAAAATCCAGGCACCACTACTGGCAACTGACTTATCCATAATCCGCTGAAAACTATACACCACGTCCCGGGCAGTGAATAACCTACCCTTTCCCGCCGGAAAAACCGGATCATCGTGGAAATAAATACCCGACCGTAAATGAAAGGTATAGGTTAACCTGTCTTCACTAATGTTCCAGCTTTTCGCGAGGGAAGGAACGAGGGAAAGGTTACTGTCTATCTCTACCAGGGTATTGTACAATTGGTGCACAGCCCACATTACTGCCTGGTTTTTGGCAAAGGCAGGATCGAGTGACTGGGTGCCGGTTGATTCATTATAATAGAAGACCTGCTGGTGATTGGTTGATTGGCTTGTGCAGCCACCAAGGAGTAATAGCGACAATATTACCAGTGTCTGAATGGTTATGACACGGGTACCTCTTTTCAATTTTAGGGTTTTCTTCTGCTCCATTCTGCCCGAATATCTTACTTTTAAACGATGATTACAAAATGCAAATGGTTATTACTTGTTGCTACCATTTACGGCAGTTTTGCCAATGCCCAGTTAGGGCCCATTACCCGTCCTTTCACACACGCTGATACCTTACGGGGAAGCATTACTCCCGAAAGGGCCTGGTGGGATGTACTACATTATTCCATTTTGGTTACACCGGATTTTACCGCCAAAAGCATAGCAGGTAAAGTGGAAATTCAATTCAGGGTGCTGGCGGCAGGGAAAAGAATGCAAATTGATCTGCAACAACCACTGGCACTAACCAAAGCCCAATGTGGCAGTAAGGAATTGAGCTATGAACGGGAAGGCAATGTGTACTATATCAATTTTCCGGCAAACCTTACAAAAGGGACTACTGAAACCCTCGTGCTTACTTACCAGGGCAACCCGGTTGTAGCCAAAAGACCCCCATGGGATGGAGGTTGGATATTTACCACCGATGCTAAAGGCAGACCCTGGATGAGTGTGGCTTGCCAGGGATTGGGGGCAAGTGTATGGTATCCCTGTAAGGATCACCAAAGTGATGAGCCCGATAAGGGGGCTATTTTACAAATTACGGTTCCGGATACACTCGTTGCCGTGGGTAATGGCAGGCTGGTAGGCAAAAAAAGCCATTCTGCAGGAACACTCACCTATGAGTGGAAAGTGGTAAATCCCATTAATAATTATAACATCATACCCTATATCGGCAAATATGTTACCTGGCATGAAAATTTTGCCGGAGAAAAGGGGAACCTGGACTGCGATTACTGGGTATTGGACTATGAACTGGACAAAGCCAAAGTACAATTCAAACAAGCCAGCCTGATGCTGAGTTGTTTTGAGCACTGGATGGGCCCCTATCCTTTTTATGAAGACAGTTATAAACTGGTCCAGGCCCCGCATCTGGGAATGGAACACCAGAGTGCAGTGGCCTATGGAAATAAATTCATGAATGGTTACCTGGGACATGATCTTTCCGAAACGGGATGGGGTTTGAAATGGGATTTTATCATTGTACATGAAAGTGGGCATGAATGGTTTGCCAACAATATCACCAGTAAAGACCTTGCAGATATGTGGATTCATGAGGGCTTTACCAATTATTCAGAAACCCTGTATACCGAATGCCAGAGTGGCAAAGAAGCCGGGGATGCCTATAATTACGGCACCAGAAAAGGGATTCGAAATGACGTGCCCATTATACCGGCTTATGGTGTTAACAAACAGGGAAGCGGAGATATGTATCCCAAATCGGGCAATATGATCCATACCATCAGGCACCTTGTGCAGGATGACGAAAAATTCCGGGGTATGCTGCGATTCCTGAACCAAAAATTCTATCACCAAACCGTAACCACGGAGGATATACTTAAAGCCATGAATGGATTCCTGGGTATGCAGCTTGACAAGGTTTTTGAACAATATTTGCAAACCACGCAAATACCGGAGCTGGACTATTATTATGCTGCGGATCAACAGCAATTTTTCTATACCTGGACCAATGTTATAAAAGGATTTGATATGCCATTGCTGATACAAGAGGGCAATAAACTGATTCCCATCCATCCCAGAGAAGGAAAATGGCAAAGCCTGCCCTTACAAAAGGGTTCATCCGCATTACTGGATCCTGCCGGAATGGAAAAACAATTTTATATCAGTGTAAAACAGGTTTCACCAATCCGGTAAAACGGCAGTATTCATCCAACGATTATGGGTAGTATCCGAAAGCAAACCATTATTTCCAGTTCCCTGATTTATGTTGGGTTCCTGGTGGGCTTCATTAATAATTATTTTTATACACGCAATGGATCCTTTACGCCCTCTCAATATGCTTTAACCAGGATTTTTTTTGATTTTGCCCAGATAATGTTTGCCATAGGTTCATTGGGTGTGATACCCGTGATCTATAAATTTTATCCTTATTACAAAGACAACCTCCCGGAACACAAAATAGACCTGCTCTCCTGGTCCATGGTCGCCGCATTGGCAGGCTTCCTGATGGTATTGGCAGGTGGCTGGTATTTTGAACCCCTCTTTATCAGAAAATTCTCAGCCAATTCACAATTGGTGGTGGATTACTATTTCTGGTTATTCCCCTTTGCGATGGGTATGCTTTTTTTCTCGGTGATTGAAAGTTTTTGCTGGGCCTTACACAAATCGGTCATTTCCAATTTTATGAAGGAAACCGGATTGCGGATACTGACCAGTATTTTGATTGCGCTGTTTTATTTCCAGGTCATATCCTTCCGGTATTTTATTTACCTGTTTTCTTTTCAATACCTCGTGGTATTTTTTGTCCTGGTAGCTTACTTATACCGTACCGGAAACCTGCACATCACTTTTCAAATCAGCAGGGTAACCCGTAAATTCTGGCGGAAAATTCTGTCCATGCAAATGATGATTTTCGGGGGAACCGTAATCGCCGCAGTGGCAGCCACTATTGACAGCCTCATCATATGACTGTGCCACGCGCGCCAGCGGCGGCGACAGGCCTTGAAAAATCGGCCTGCCCGTCGCTCAGAAGCGGGCTCGTAGACGCCATCGGCGGCAGGCATTGCGTTATGCATAATTCGCATGACCCCCTGCAGGCCGGTGGTTACGGGGTGATTACATTGGTCTGACAATGACTCCCCCGCACGCCCCAGGGCAGGCGTGGAGCGGCATGCGGCGAGCGTCGATCATGAAGATTCAAGACGGTCGGCTCTCGCCCGATTCCGCTTTTGACATTGCCATGATTGGAGACCCCATGAACCGTCCCGCACTGGAAGGGCTGCGCTTGAACGTGCCAGTCCACCTCAAGCACGCCAAGCTCATTGAATGGGTGGCGCAGATCGCCGCGCTGACCGAAGCCGCCGATGTCCATTGGTGCGACGGCAGCGCCGCCGAGTACGAGCGACTGACCGAGCTGCTGGTGGCCGGCGGTACCCTGATGAAACTCAACCCCGAGCTGCGCCCGCGCAGCTTCCTGGCGCGCAGCGACGCCGGCGACGTGGCGCGGGTCGAAGACCGCACCTACATCTGCTGCAACAAACAAGAAGACGCCGGCCCCACCAACAACTGGATGGCGCCGGCCGACATGCGCAAGCTGCTGCAGACCGGCGAGCAGGCCCTGTTCAAGGGCGCGATGAAGGGCCGCACGCTCTACGTGGTGCCGTTTTCGATGGGCCCGCTGGGCAGCCCCATTGCGCACATTGGCGTCGAACTCACCGACAGCCCCTATGTCGCGGTGAGCATGCGCACGATGACGCGCATGGGCCGCGGCGCGCTTGACGTGCTGGGTACCGACGGCGAGTTCGTGCCGTGCGTGCACACCGTCGGCGCGCCCTTGCAAGAAGGGCAGAAAGACGTGGCCTGGCCCTGCAACGCCACCAAGTACATCGTGCATTACCCCGAAACGCGCGAGATCTGGAGCTACGGTTCGGGCTACGGCGGCAACGCGCTGCTGGGCAAGAAGTGTTTTGCGCTGCGCATCGCCAGCACCATGGGCCGCGCGCAGGGCTGGCTGGCCGAGCACATGCTGATCCTGGGCGTGACCAACCCGCAGGGCAAGAAGTACCACGTCGCCGCCGCCTTCCCCAGCGCCTGTGGCAAGACCAACTTCAGCATGCTGGTGCCGCCGGCAGGCTATGACGGCTGGAAGGTGACGACGATCGGCGACGACATCGCCTGGATCAAGCCGCAGCCCGACGGCCGCCTGCACGCCATCAACCCCGAGGCGGGTTATTTCGGCGTCGCCCCGGGCACCAACGAGCACACCAATCCGAACTGCATGGAGTCGCTCAAGACCGACACCATCTTCACCAACGTCGCACTCACCGACGATGGCGACGTCTGGTGGGAGGGCATGACCGATACACCGCCCGCGCACCTGATCGACTGGAAGGGCAAGGACTGGACGCCGGCCATCGCCGCGCAAAACGCCGTCGGCGGCAAGCCGGCGCCGGCTGCGCACCCCAATTCGCGCTTCACCGTGGCGGCGATCCACAACCCGGTGCTCGACCCCGAATGGGACAACCCCGCCGGCGTGCCCATCGACGCCTTCATCTTCGGCGGCCGGCGCAGCACCACGGTACCGCTGGTGACCGAAGCGCGCAGCTGGGGCGAAGGCGTCTACATGGCCGCCACCATGGGCAGCGAGACCACCGCAGCGATGGCCAACGCCACCGGCAACGTGCGCCGCGACCCCTTTGCCATGCTGCCCTTCACGGGCTACAACATGTCCGACTACTTCCAGCATTGGCTCGACATGGGCGCCAGGCTCAGCGCCGCCAGTGCCAAGTCGGGCGCCAAGTTGCCACGCATCTACTGCGTCAACTGGTTCCGCAAGGGCGGCGACGGCAAGTTCGTCTGGCCGGGATTTGGCGAGAACATGCGCGTGCTGGAGTGGATGATCGGCCGCATCGAAGGCAAGGCCGGCGGTGTCGACAACGTCTTCGGCACCAGCCCGCGCTACACCGATCTGCGCTGGGACGGCCTGGCCTTCACGCCGGCGCAGTTCGACAGCGTGATCGGCATCGACCGCGCCGCCTGGCAGCAAGAACTGCAGTTGCACACCGAGCTCTTCAAGCAGCTCGAGCACCACCTGCCCACCGAATTGCCGGCCATCAAGACGCGCATCGAAGCCAGGCTGGCCAGCTGATCGGCGCAACCATGCCTGCGGCCGGCGACTTGCTGCTGGAGGCTTTTGATCGTCAAGCGGTGTGGTGCCGGCAGCCGGCGCCTTTCAGTGCCCGCGTGCTTGAGCGCACGCGGCGCTGGCTTGAGCTTGACGCTGCCGCGTTGGCGGCGCTGACGGCGGTGGACCCGGACCCGCTGGCGGCTGCTGTGCCCTTGCGCTGGCTGGCGGCGCTGCATCACCTGGCCTTGCGGGGGTTGCAGCCCTGGGCCGCGCTGTGGCCGCCCGCGACCGCGCCGGTCAGCGATGAAACACTCGACACCGCCATTGCCGCGGCCTGGCAGCAGCAACAGCCGGCGCTGCAGGCTGCGCTGAGCGGCCCGCCGCAGACCAACGAAGTGCAGCGCAGCGCGGCGCTGCTGCCGGGCTTGCTGCAGGTGGCGGCGTTGACGCGGCTGCCGCTGGCACTGCTTGAAATCGGCTCTTCGGCCGGCCTCAACCTGTGGTGCGACCACTACCGTCACGAGCACGGAGTCTGGGTCGCG
>CAVVSL010000015.1:0-56930 GCA_963750825.1 uncultured Bacteroidota bacterium
GTTTGTGTACCTTCAAAATCGTCAATAAAAATAAGCCCTGAACTGCCAGATCCGATTTGGGAAGGATGGCCGGGTTTTAAAATAGCCCCTTCACCATAAGCAGTGATGGAAGATTTTGCAGTGGTTGAATAAAAGGGCAATTTATCTAGTAAACGGGTCAGTCCCGGTAAATCAGACTTGTAACTGAAATCTCCCCCATACATAGTATTACTGATAGGGTCCTCGCCATAACTCATTTTAGTGAAGAAGGGCCTTTCGGATAATTTCATGTAAGTAGCCCCCAGCGTCATTTTTTTATTGGCAACATAATCCAGGCGAAGTGCCGAAAAGTTTCTTTGTTGTATTCCAAAACCTGCGTTGTTCTCAAAGGAAACATTTACAGGCGTATTGGAACTAAGGATTCCCGCATTGATGATTTTAACGGTACCCAGGCTATAATCTACTACATAATCAAGACCTTCTTTTAACACCTGTCCCCCGGCGGTAACGGTTACAGAACCCTGTGGAATATTAAATGCATTTAATTGTATTTCAGACCCACCGGCGCTTCCCTTAACCTGTCCCTGCATGATAAACCGATTCAGGTTTGCATAGGTTTGTGCAATGGCTTTGATGGAGTCATACAACTGGTAATAAACGTATTTATTTTTAACAGCCTGTGACAGTCCCGTAAAGGCAAGTGAATCCAGGTCTCTTCCAAAAGGTTCCAGCAAAGGAAAAACCACCCTACCCATTTGGGGCAGAATTGTAAAACCATCAACATAGTCAAATACCCCATCCGGTTGCGGGTCATTCCGGTTATTCAGCCTGTCGAGGTTCAGAATTCTCAGGAGGGATTTTCCGTCAACAGCAGGAGAACTTTCCGGAAGATACCTTTTCAGGCCTCCACTGGGCTGCTCATATAAAACATTCAATTGAAAATCTTCTCTTTGTATCCCGCCAAAAAGATCAAGCGAATACACGTTTTTCATCATCCAGCGCCAGATGGGCAATTGTGTTCTTTGCGAGGTCGCTTTCAGCAATTTCAGAAACAATACTTTCTGAACCCCCTGTGTGGAATCCAGTGCCACATCCTGTGAAAACTCACCTACCTGGTAAACCCTGCCATTATACGTATACTGGTAGGCTACCGCTAAAACTTCATCAGACTGGAGTTGTACATTCAATGAAACAAATCCTGCCTGAGGGTTGTAATAATATTCTGAGGGATTCAATTTTCGGGCAAATGTTTTTTCATAATCATCCACCGGTAAAAAACCCCTGCCGGAAAGCAAACTATTGATGACAGCAGGATTACGGGCACTGGGGTTGCCCACCAAAGAAGCATATAAATCATTGGCCCCATTGGCAGGTAAGGGATTACTGGTTAGTGACCTTACACGGGGATTATAGGGTGTCGATTCTGCCAGATCCATCAAACCCACAATATCCCTGGCATCTGTGGTGGCACCTGTTCTGTTGGTAACCCAAACCTCCATACGTTGGATCTGTACCTGGGAATTTACAATGGGCAGGTTCGCCATGGTCTTATTGAAGTTATTCCGGTAATACTGTCCCAGGAGAAAGTGCCTGTTCTCTTCATATTCATCGATTTTTTTGGTAAAGTTTTGTGTTGAAGTCCCCCCTTCTAGTCCTACGGACTGACGGGTAGATTTCTGGTTGGCCAATGCAGCGGTTACATATAATCTTCCAAATTGTAATTGTGTTTTTACGCCAAATAAATTCTGTGCACTGGGTATCAGAACACTTCTGGATTGAAAGGAGATATTACCCGCTTCCAGGCTCTTGATGATTTCATCATCCATTCCTTTATAATCCAGTTTTAACTGGTTATCAAAACCGAAATTGGAAATGGTACTGTAATTAATGGGGAATTTGAGTTTTTCTCCAATACTGGCATTTACATTCAGTTTCGCATTCATGTCAAAATCAAAACCACCATTTTTCCTGGCTCTTTCCGGAAGCGTGGGGTTATTGATATTCTGTCCCTGATAACCTGCAAGGATATTGACTTCACCCGCCGGCTTGATGTCTACTTTTAAACCATTACCACTTAATCCAAAAATTCGGTCAAACAATTTGTCGTACACCCGTAATTTAGGGCGCCGGGTCTTTAGGTTTAATGTGGTGAGTGCATCTGCCCGTTTCTTGAAATAATCATCTTCTGATTGTTGTCCCCGGATTTTCCAGAACTCTTCAAAAGACAGTGCCATAGGTTTTCGGTAATAGCTGTTACCTATTTTTTCAATAATATAATATTGCTTGGTCCTGGGATCGTATTGAATATCCCTTTTAATCAATGAAGTATCCCTGATATCAAATGGGTTATTGCTGGGGGCCGACAATGGATCGCCCCTCCTGTCACTGATGGGATAGTGCAGGGAATCTTTTTGCTGTGCCATTGCATGAACGGTTGACAGAAAAAGAGTCAAACAAAATAAAAAATAGCTTAGCGCCTTCAAACAATCAAACTTGGTTAAGTAGAAATCTGGGCAATAATCACTGTTGTTTGGTTAGGTAGAAGTAGGGCTATACTCAGATGTTTTTAAGTGCTTGTTTAATAATATCCTCCAGGGAACTGTTTGTTGTTATCGTTGATATGGTTTTCTTTACTGCCTGTTCTGCCATTGGCCTCCCGATACCCAGGGCAATCAGGGCATTAATGGCATCCAAATCTGCTGCCGGCAAGCCGGGTGTAACCGGGGAAGCGTTGTAAGACTGTTTAGCGAGTTTATCTTTTAATTCCACTACCAGCCTTTCTGCAGACTTTTTGCCTATTCCTTTGATTCCCTCCAGTTGCCTGGTGTTGCCCTGAACGATGGCCCTTGCAATTTCATCGGGCTGCATTCCGGATAACATCATCCTGGCGGTAGAAGCACCCACGCCTGATACACTAATCAGGTGCAGGAACATCTCTTTTTCTGCCAGTTCTGCGAAGCCAAACAATGTTTGGGCATTCTCAGTAATATGCAGATGCGTAAAGAGCATTCCGTTATCCTTATTGCTGATAGCAGAATAAGTATTCAGGCTGATCTGAAGGTCATATCCCACTCCGTTTACATCCACAACTGCTCTGGCAGGCGTTTTAACGGCAAAATGTCCTCTAACAAAAGCTATCATACCTGATCAAAAATATGTTAAAATATAAACATAGAAGCAACTTTATTGTGCAAAGGGTAAATAGTCCGGATTTACATATTAAATAATTGAATATCAATCACATAGATTAAACAAATTACGTGGCGAAGGTTTGTGATTGAATAATCAAATCTTTCAGGATATTTGCGGCAATCTTTGATTAGCCCTATGACTAAAATAACAGCAGCCATTACTTCAGTAGGAGGATATGTTCCGGAAACCAAACTGACCAACTTTGACCTTGAAAAAATGGTTGATACCAATGATGAGTGGATCCGGACCCGTACCGGCATTTCGGAAAGGAGGATTTTACGCGAGCCAGGAAAAGGAAGCAGTGATATGGCGGTGCCGGCAGTTCAGGAAATGCTCAGAAAGAAAAACCTGGACCCCAAAGACATTGATTGTCTGATTTGTGCCACGGTTACACCGGATATGGTGTTTCCTGCCACTGCCAATATCATTTGTGATAAAATAGGTGCCACTAATGCCTGGGGTTATGATATGAGCGCCGCCTGCAGTGGTTTCCTTTATGCCCTCACAACAGGCGCCATGTATATCGAAAGCGGTCGTTACAAAAAAGTAGTTGTAGTGGGTGTAGACAAGATGAGCGCCATAGTTGATTATACCGACCGTGCCACCTGTATTATTTTTGGTGACGGTGCAGGGGCTATATTGCTGGAACCTTCTACGGATGGCAATGGCATTCTGGATAGTATTTTACGATCTGATGGCAGCGGCAGGCAATACCTGCACATGAAAGCGGGGGGCTCCGTAAAACCGGCAAGTGTAGAATCGGTTCTGGCAAAAGAACATTTTGCTTACCAGGAAGGACAGCCCGTATTTAAGTTTGCCGTAAAAGGTATGGCAGATGTAAGTGCTGAATTGTTGGAAAGGAACCAGATGACCGGAGATGACATCGCCTGGCTCGTACCCCATCAGGCCAATCTGAGGATTATTGACGCCACGGCTAACAGAATGGGGCTTGCACCGGAAAAGGTCATGATCAATATCCAGAAATACGGAAATACTACTGCTGCTACCATCCCATTGTGCTTATGGGAATGGGAAAGCCGGTTACATAAGGGGGATAATATTGTTCTGGCGGCCTTTGGAGGCGGTTTTACCTGGGGGGCTACATGGGTTAAATGGGCTTATTAAAAAGTTGCATCTATATTAGTTATCTGCCTTGCCGGGTAAATACAATAAAGTCTGTTGAGGGAATTTTATCCACTCCTAACTGCCTAAGCAGGGTTACCAATTGCCCCCGGTGATAGGTGCCATGGTTAAACAGGTGTAACAAAACTTCCTGTAGTGGCTGTGCAAAAGCCTCTCCCTTGCTGTTTTTATATGGCAGTTCCTCCTCAAATGCCACTGCTTCTTTATTCTTCAGCCATATTTTCCATTGTTCCCCTTGTGAAAGCAAGCCATTGGCAATATCTTTCATGCCAGGATGAAAACTGAGGCTGGGCACTAAGATCTGATTATGCAACTGAACCCTTTGCCACCAGATACTGGATGCATCCCATATATGGAGACAGGTTTTTTGTAGAGAAGAAAAACTACTGACTATTTCACGGTTTTGTTGTTCTTCTGAAAGGTCAAGTATGCTGGTAAGTAAGATTTCATTTGCCCAATAATCATACGCTGCAAAAGAGGTTAATAGCTGCTTCATGAAATGTGTTATTTTTAATACAGTAACTATAAATTAGTTTGTTCTCACACCAATATAAAAATAATGAATAAACCCTTCCCCTTGACCGGTATTAGTTCCGTTGCCATTCATGCATCCGGACATGACAATGCAGACAATGCCCACCTTACCCCTATTTATGCTACTTCCACTTTTACCTTTGATACCGCGCAGGAAGGGTCTGACCGCTTTGCAGGTGCAGACAAAACCAAAATATACAGCCGTTGGGGTAATCCTTCCTTTACTACGGCAGAAGAAACCATTGCTGCATTAGAAACTTTTGGCCTTTCCAACGATGATGGAACACCGCTAAAAGCCAGAGCCTTGTTGCATTCCAGCGGACAGGCTGCCATGACAACGCTTTTTCTGAGTAACCTGCAGGAGGGGGATACGGTTTTGTCTCATTTTTCACTGTATGGTGGCACACATGAACTGATGCATAAAGTTTTAGCAGCTACCGGTATCCGTACCACAATTATCGACATGCACGACCTTGTGAAAGTAGCAGAAGTCCTCAGTAAAGATAGCACCATCAAGCTGGTCCATATTGAAACGCCGGCCAATCCCACCATTCAATGCGTAGACCTGGAAGCCCTCATTTCATTGGCTCACCAATATGGGGCAAAAGCTTCTGTAGACAATACATTCGCCACCCCCTACCTGCAGCAGCCTTTCCGTTTTGGGGCAGATTTCGTATTTCATTCCACCACCAAATTCCTGAACGGTCATGGCACTGCCATTGGTGGTGTACTCCTGGGAAGGGAACTGGCACTCATGAACAGTACTGTTTGGAAATGGCATGTTTTATTAGGGGGAAACAGCAACCCCTTTGACGCATTTTTGTTAACACAGGGAATGAAAACCCTTGAATTGCGAATGGAAAGACATTGCCATAATGCCATGGAAGTAGCCGAATTCCTGGCAGCGCATCCGGCGATTGCCCATGTTAATTATAATGGCCTGGCCAGTCACCCCGATTTCGCCATAAGCAGTAAGCAAATGCGGCATGCCGGGGCCGTATTGAGTTTTGAACTGAAAGGAGGACTGGAAGCAGGCAAAAGATTTATTGATGCTTTACAAATGTGTGTTCGCGCTATTTCATTGGGTACAGTAGATACCCTGGTTTCCCATCCGGCCAGCATGAGTCATTTTGGTTTACCAAGGGAAGAAAGAATCAGTTATGGCATCACAGATGGCCTCATAAGGATGAGTGTAGGAATTGAAAATATAGCAGATATCCTTCGTGACCTGGAACAGGCATTGGATAGAAACTAAGTATGCTAAACTGCAAGCTGACTTACATTCGTTTGGATTTATTGAATACGGTATGCTTAATCAACTTTAATATATAAAAAAATGAAAAAAAAGCTTTTGGGTATATCACTGCTATTGCTTTTCCAAATAGCCCTGGCACAAAAGAAACCTAATGCTATTGTTTCTAAAGACAGGTTTACGGGCCTTGATACAACATTTGAAAAACTCTTACAAGCCTGGCATGTTGCAGGGTTTGCCGTTGCAGTGGTAGAAAAAGATTCTGTCGTTTATGCCAACGGTTTTGGCTATCGTGATTTTGGGAATAAAATCCCGGTAACACCCAATACCCTGTTTGCCATTGGCAGTTGTACCAAAGCCTTTACCGCTTCCCTCATTGGACTGTTGCAGAAAGACAATAAACTTTCTATAGATAAGCCGGTCAGGGACTATTTGCCGGAATTAAAATTCTACAATGATGACCTCAATAAAAGCATTACCCTTCGGGACATGATGAGTCATCGCACCGGTTTACCCAGGCATGACTATTCCTGGTATGGGTTTCCCAGCTCTTCCAGAGACAGTTTGCTTAAGAGAATTCAATACCAGGAGCCCTCTTATGGATTGAGGGAAAAATGGCAGTATAATAATTTCATGTTTATGCTGCAGGGAATGGTTGCCGAAAAAATTACCGGCAATAGTTGGGAAAAGAATGTACAGGAAAAAATATTTCTGCCACTGGGTATGCGCAGGTCAAATTTCTCTGTGAAGACACTGGAGAAGGATGCAGATGCTTCATTGGGTTATGGCCTGAAGAAAGATACCATTATTCAAAAGCTGGACTATTATAATATTGATGGAATGGGGCCGGCAGGTAGTATTAACAGTAGTGTACTGGAAATGAGCAAATGGGTAAGGGTCTGGATACACGGGGGCAAATTCAATGGCAATGTCGTTTTACCCGAATCCTATGTAGCCGATGCGATGGGATCTCAAATGGTCATTAGTGCCGGCACACCCACAAAAGAAAAACCCGATTTACAGTTTTCGAATTATGGATTGGGTTGGACGCTATTATCCTACAAAGGACATTTTCGGGTTGACCATGGCGGTAACATTGACGGCTTTTCTGCCAACACCAGTTTTTTCCCGACCGATAGTGTTGGCATCATCGTATTATGTAATCAAAATGGCTCTGCATTACCTTCCATTGTAAGGAATATTATTGCAGACAGGATGTTACAACTTCCCTATTTTGACTGGAATAAAGATGCCATAAAATCTCTTGAAAAGGCAAAAGCTGCAACCAAAGAAGGAGAAAAAGTAAAATCCAGCAACCAGCAATTCCACACCTCCTTATCACATCCGCTTAAGGACTATGCGGGAAGGTTTAACCATCCTGGCTATGGTAATCTGGAATTATTTCTGAAAAAAGATTCCTTATTTGCCTCCATGGGAAAAGATACCCTTTGGTTAAGGCATTATCATTATGATGTATTTGAACCCTTTGGCGTAGATCCGGAAGAGGGCATAGATACCAGCAAAAGAGGGCCTTTGCGATTCCAGTTTCGCATGAATGAAGCCGGGGAAATCAATGAATTGGATGTGCCACTGGAACCTACATTATCCCCCCTGCATTTTACAAAAACCATCCGGCCAAAATCCATGACCAAAACCGAACTCGAAAAATATACCGGTGATTATTTACTGAGTTCAGTAACTGTAAAAGTATATATCAAGGATGAAAAAACACTTTACGTACTGGTACCCGGCCAACCCGATTACGAACTGGTGCCGGTAGACAAAAATAAGTTTGCGCTAAAAGCCGTTAATGGGTATTTTGTACAGTTTGGGGTAAATGAAAAAGGAGAAACAACCGACCTGACTTTTCTTCAGCCAAATGGAAATTTCAAGGCCCTGAAAAAATAAATTAGACAAGCCTAAAAAAATAATATGCACATCCGGATACTCATGCTGCTCAGTATTGTCTTCTTTTCATGTAAGGAAAAAAGATTTGATACCATCCTGAAAAATGGAATGATCTATGATGGGAAGGGAGGCATACCTTTTAAAAGTGACATTGGCATTAACCATGACACTATCGCTTTTATAGGAGACCTTTCAAAAGCAACCGCTTCAACAATAGTGGATGTAATGGGCATGGCCGTTGCACCTGGTTTTATCAACATGTTAAGCTGGTCACCCATATCACTAATTGAAGATGGTCTTTCACAGGGAGATATCCGGCAGGGAGTTACCCTGGAAGTATTTGGTGAGGGAGAAAGCATGGGACCGCTGAATGCCCGAATGAAAAAAGATATGCAGGGCGACCAGCCACTCTTTACATTCCCTGTTGCCTGGAATACCTTAGGGGAATACATGCAGTTTATGGAAAAAAAAGGCATAAGCTGCAACATTGCTTCCTTTGTGGGTGCCACCACTATACGAACCTATGTTATCGGGGAAGACAACCGTGATCCTACCGCAAGTGAATTACTGAAAATGCAGGACCTGGTCAAACAAGCAATGCAGGAAGGCGCATTGGGTGTAGGCAGTTCCCTGATTTATCCTCCCGCATTCTTTGCCAAAACCAGCGAACTGGTTGCTTTATGCAAGGCCGCCGCCCCTTATGGAGGTAGTTATATTTCCCATATGCGCAGTGAAGGCAACAATTTATACGAGGCACTGGAAGAACTCATCACCATTGCCAAAGAAGCAGGCATACATGGGGAGGTTTATCACCTGAAAGCAGCAGGGGCTCAAAACTGGGGTAAAATGGATAGTGTGATTCGAAGAATAGAAAAAGCCAGAATGCAGGGGATTGATATAGCCGCGAATATGTATACCTATACTGCCGGAGCTACCGGCATGACAGCAGCCCTGCCCCCCTCTCTGCAGGATGGTGGGTTTGGCAAATTATGGTTGCGCTTGCAGGATCCGGCCACACGTGAAGCCATGAAAAAAGCCATGAAAACCAATGCAACTGACTGGGAAAATTTATATTATGGCGCTGGTGGTGCCGACAGGGTTTTATTGCTGGGTTTTAGAAAAGACTCACTTTATAAATACACCGGAAAAACCCTTGCAGAAGTAGCTAAAATCAGGCATACCAGCCCTGAAGATGCAGCCATTGACCTAATTATACAAGACAGCAGTCGCGTAGAAGTAGCCTATTTTTTGATGAGTGAAGAGAATATAAAAAAGCAATTAGTGTTACCCTGGTTAAGTTTTGGCTCAGATGCGGCATCTATGGCGCCGGAAGGAAAGTTCCTGAAGCAAAGCACACATCCCCGTGCCTATGGAAATTTTGCCAGGGTAATCGGTCATTATTCGCGGGATGAAAAAATCCTATCCCTCGAAAAAGCCATAAGCCAATTAACCAAAGTAGCCGCTACTCATTTACATATTCCCAAAAGAGGTGAATTGGCCGTTGGTAATTTTGCCGATATAGTTGTATTTGATCCGGCTAAAGTGAATGACATGGCAACTTATGCAAAACCACAGCAATACGCTTCAGGTATGGTATACGTATGGGTTAACGGCACAATGGTACTAGACAAAGGCACCCATACAAAGGCCAAACCCGGTAAATTTGTAAAAGGACCTGGATTCAAAAAAGCATCCTGACTAATTCTCGTTGCAAATTAATCCCTACACAATTTTTCACCACAAAGGTTTCTTAACAAATGAATATCCAAATCAGAAAAGCAGAAAAAAAAGACTGTGCACGTTTACTGGAACTTATAATGGAATTGGCGGTTTACGAAAAAGCTCCCCGGGAAGTAACCGTAACCCTGGCACATTTTGAGGAAAGTGGTTTTGGACCCAATCCGGTCTGGTGGGCTTTTGTAGCAGAATTTGACGGCAGGGTCGAGGGATTTGCACTCTGTTATATCCGATATAGTACCTGGAAAGGACAATGCGTGTACCTGGAAGATTTTCTGGTTACCGAACAACTAAGGGGAATGGGAGCAGGAAAATTACTCTTCGATAAGTTAATTGAAAATGCTAAGGAAAAAGGGTTGAGCCGAATGGTTTGGCAGGTATTGGACTGGAATGAACCAGCCATCAATTTTTACAAAAAATATGCAACCAGGTTTGAAAAAGAATGGCTTACATGTTCTGTTTTATTTTAACAGCAACTGGCAATCATTTTTTTAAAGTTTCACCAAAAGGCTAATGCCTCCCCCTTCCTGCAGGTAATAAGGAAGAAGTGAAACGGTTTTGTGATTGTCTTTTTCTTTCTTTCGAAAAAGTTCCGGAACCAAAATACCCGATGCCGCACCACAGATGAATCCGGTAATAACATCCGTTTTAAAATGTTTACCCGACGCTACCCGGTAATAACCTACCAGCAATGGAGGTATGGATGCTGCTCCATACAATAGTATACTGGGCCATCCCTTGATGTGATGGTAATCTGTAAGCGTTTTAACGGCAAAAAATGTTGCCGTAGCACTAAAGGAAACATGGCCGCTGAAAAAAGATTTGCTCATACCCACCCCAGTTCTATCAGTAATTGACAATGCCGTATTATAGGCATTGGGCCTTGGTCTTCTGATGGACGCAATAGCTGTAAAATACAAAAGGTTACCCACCGCCTGGGTGGCAAGGTAGAGGGTTAGTAAATCAACCCAATCTTTCCTCATTCGCTTGTCAAGTCCCAGTAAAAGGGGAGAAAGCACTGAAAAGTTTAGTAAAAAATCTCCCTTCTTTGCATTATTGGCAAAACCGGAGGGGTCAAGTAATGCAGTTGGTCTGTCGAATGCATTGATGTCATTCACCTGCAATTGCATCACATCAGCAGCGGTTAGTCTTGCCTTCTCATCCAGCGCATGAAAACCCAGGGTTGAAAGTACTATTGCTGCCCCACCAACCGGGAGCTGGTATTTGGGATGCATACGGTAAACCTTTTCAGAAAAATTGGAATCATTTTTGCCGGAATTATTATCAGGTACAACTTTCAGGGGTTGTCCGAAAACGTATCCTGTGCATAAAAGAAGCCCAATCCCCAACAGCTTTTGCTTATTGATTTTCATAATCATGTAATTGAAGAAAAGAAAATTGTCAGCAGCTAAACTTGCCGGGATTCTGATTCTTACCTCAAGTTACACTATTTACCTCAGCAGCCTTTTCAATTTTAAGTATCAACCCCTGCAAAACCTTACCCGGACCTGATTCAGTAAACCTAGTAGCCCCGTCTGCTACCATGGCAACAACGCTTTGGGTCCATTTTACAGCACCTGTTAACTGGTCAATAAGGTTTTGCTTTATTTCATTGGATTCTATAACGGCTTTGGCAGAAATGTTTTGGTATACCGGGCATTTAGCAGCATGAAAAACAGTTTCGTTAATGGCAGCAGCCAGTTCTTCTTTGGCTGGCATCATTAGGGGAGAATGGAATGCCCCGCCTACTGGTAAAACCAAAGCTCTTTTGGCGCCTGCAGCTTTCATTCTTTCGCAGGCTATCTCAATTCCTTTAACAGAACCACTGATCACCAACTGACCCGGACAGTTATAATTGGCGGCTACTACCACTTCTCCTGTTTCCGTTGTAACGGCTGCGCAAATCTCTTCCACCCTATCGTCAGCCAATGCCAGAACGGCTGCCATGGTGGAAGGTTGAAGGGTACAGGCTTTTTGCATGGCTTTGGCACGAATACTTACCAGGCGAAGTGCATCTTCAAATGTCAATACACCATTGGCAACAAGCGCAGAGAACTCACCTAAGGAATGACCGGCAACCATATCAGGAGATTGCCATCTCAATGGTGGCAAACGCTGCAACGGAATGTATAAATACTGCAGGTTGGGTAATATCAGTCTGCTTTAATTGCTCATCGGTTCCCGAAAACATGATTTCGCTTATGCGAAAACCCAATATTTCATTGGCTTTTTCAAACATTTCTTTTGCTACCGGGAAGTTATCATACAGGTTTTTACCCATACCACTGAACTGAGATCCCTGACCCGGAAATACATATGCATGTTTCATGGGGAATAATTTGCAACAAAAATATCAATTAATAGAGTAACCACATAAAAATGCCACAGCTTACAAAGTTTTTCTTACGAATCACCTCTGCTAACTGTGGCATGCTTGCATTATCCCAGCCTTACACTGATCAATTTAAGGAATTCACTTCTGGTTGTGTTTTTCAGGAATTCACCATCAAACGCGGATGTGGTTGTTAATGAGTTTTGTTTTTCAACGCCACGCATCATCATACACAAATGCTTGGCTTCTATAACCACCGCAACACCTACCGGATTAAGAGAATCCTTTATTGCTTCCAATATTTGTGTGGTCAATCTTTCCTGTACCTGTAACCTGCGTGAGTATACATCCACTACCCTGGCTATTTTACTCAACCCGGTAATCCAGCCATTGGGAATATAGGCAATATGTGCTTTCCCATAAAAAGGAAGCATGTGGTGTTCACACATAGAATATAACTCTATGTCTTTCACAATAACCATTTCACTTACATCTTCTTTAAACCTGGCAGAATTGATGATGGCTCTGGGATCTTGTGTATATCCCTGTGTCAGGAACTGCATAGCTTTGGCCACACGCTCAGGTGTCTTTATTAACCCTTCCCGTTGTGGGTCTTCGCCCAGTGATGTAAGGATTTCGTTGTAATTTTTTGAAATATTAGAGGTAATATCCTCATCATATTTTTCAATTTTGGTATAAGCCATTTTTTGTAATTTCTGTGATTAGTTTATTCAGGCAGGATATTCAACAAAATTTCTTTCTGTTTCATATAAACGTATCTGGAGGTCCAATTGTTTATCCAGTTTCAATCTTAAGAGATGGTAAATGACCTTTGCAATGTTTTCTGCAGTGGGATTCAGTTCAGCAAATTCCACGGTATCCAGGTTAAGGTTTTTATGGTCAAAGCGTTTAATGATTTCTTCTTTTACCAGATCACTTAATTGCTTCATATCAATCAAATAACCTGTTTCCGCGTCTGGGTGCCCTGCCACCTTCACAATCAATTCATAATTATGCCCATGGTAATGGGGATTGTTACAAAGACCAAATACTTCATTGTTTCGCTCCTCAGACCATGCGGGGTTGTGTAATCTATGGGCTGCATTAAAATGTTCCTTTCTGAATACGGCTACTTTATTTTCCATTGTCAAATTATGAACTATCAGAAGGTAAACCCGGGGATTTAACACTGCTGATAATGGTCAGTTGAGTTCCACACTTGAACGGAACAGCCAATACTTAATGATTACTTTTCACTTTAAGAGACCGGTTTTTTAGTCGCAGGCACTGTTTCAGAAGTGTGCTGATCAAGTGGCCTAACAATAGGAAGCTTTTTTAAACTCCGGAATCCCTCTATTCCCTAAAGTTACAGGCTTAATAGTAACGGTTCAGCCTTTCTTTTGTTTATTTACTGTCAAAAAATATCTTTCTGTTAAAGGAAGCTGGCAGATAATAGGACGGATTTACCACAATAGCCTTACAAAAAAGGAAACCTAAAAGCTTAATTACCAAAATATTCTACGTAGATACGGGGTGTTTCATACAGTTTCACACAATGTAGTTGTACCCGGAGTGGTAAATGGGGGGCTAACTGGTTCCAAATAGCAATGGCCAGGTTTTCAGTACTGCACATCTGGTCCTTCATAAAATCCACATCCATATTCAGGTTTTTGTGGTCAAGTTTGTCAATGACATACAATTTTATCAAGTGACTTAGTTTTTTAACGTCATAAAGGAATCCCGTATCCGGATCGGGGTCGCCTTTTATGGTAATGAACAGGTCATAATTATGGCCATGCCAGTTCTCATTGGCACATACCCCAAAAACTGCCTCATTTTTTGCCTTGTCCCATTTCGGGTTGAACAACTTATGGGCTGCATTAAAATGCTCCTGCCTGGTTAAATACACCATTCTCCGCTAAAAATTTCGGCAAAGGTACATCAGATCTGTGAATTTGCAGGACAATGGCCGTAATGCAGCATTTGGGCTTTAAAAGATCTGGTATCGGAAATTTTGATTGTTTTTACCCAACTTTGCCCTGATGCGTGTAATTATTTCAGCCGCCACCGTAGCAGAATGGATGCCCTCCTTCCTGGAGATGGAAAACCTATATACCGGGGAAAGCGCCCGGTTGAAAGTATATTTTCACCAAAGCGGGGTAGGCATGCTCGCAACTGCTGTCTCCCTGATGAGGCTCGTATGGGAGGAAAAACCTGATCTGGTTATCCAGGCAGGCATTGCAGGCTGTTTTGACAGGTCTATTCCCCTTGGAAAAGTAGTGATCATTAAAGAAGAATCTCTTGGGGATATGGGTGTGGAGGAGGACGGTAAATGGAAAGACTTATTTGACCTCAAACTGGAAAAAAGCAGTTATCCTCCTTTTGAAAGAAGAAAATTACCCAATCCCTGGTTATCAAAATACAACCTGCTTACATTACCCGAAGTAAATGCCGTAACCGTTAACCAGGTTTCTACAGGTACAGATAGAATACAGCAGGTAGTAAAAAAATACAATCCGGTAACAGAGAGTATGGAAGGTGCTGCCCTCCACTACATTTGCAGAGAAGCCAATATTCCATTTTTACAGATAAGGGCCATTTCCAATTATGTGGGCGAAAGGGATAAACGGCACTGGAAAATAAAAGAGGCCATTGACAATGTAAACCTGGATTTGATAAAATACATCGACCGACTCTATAAGCTGAAATAAAGCAGACTCATGAAACTTAGCCTTGGATTTTCTCCCTGCCCCAACGATACTTTTATTTTTGATGCACTGGTTAACCAAAAAATTGATACGGGCAACCTCAAATTTGAACCCATTCTCGAGGACGTTCAAACCCTTAATAAATGGGCCAAAGAAGGAAAACTGGCTATCACCAAAATCAGTTACGGAGTATTGCCTGAAATTACCCAAACCTATGGTGTACTCAATAGTGGCAGCGCCCTGGGAAAAGGAGTTGGGCCGCTGCTTATTGGTAAAGGTCAAATACCCTCGCCAAAAGAAATCAATTTATTAAACATAGCCATTCCGGGGAAAGATACTACGGCTCATTTGCTTTTTTCACTTGCCTTTCCGGAAGCAACCCACAAAACTTTTTTGGTGTTCAACGAAATTGAAGAGGCTGTATTGAGTGGCAGGGTTGATGCCGGCGTAATCATTCATGAAAACCGTTTCACTTATCAACAAAAAGGATTGACTAAAATCTGTGACCTGGGAAATTTCTGGGAAGAAAATTACCAGGTACCCATCCCCCTGGGTGGAATAGTTATGAAAAGGTCATTCTCAACAGACATTACCCGGAATATTGATTCCCTGATCAAAAAAAGTCTTGAATATGCTTTTGAGCATTATCCCGAATTAAGCGGCTATGTAAAAGCGCACGCCCAGGAAATGAATGATTCGGTGATGCGCCAGCATATCGACTTGTATGTAAACAATTTCTCACTGGATCTTGGTAGCCAGGGCAAAAATGCCATTGAAGCATTGGTAGAAGTTTCCCGCAGTTTGAAGCAAGTGGATAACCCGGAAACAACTTCCTATTTCCTGCATAACTAGTTTTCTAAAAAATCCCGCCTTATTTTTTCAACGCTTTAGCATAGGTTTCCAATACCCTTTTGCGGGCCACTTCATGCACAACTATGGGTTGGGGATAGCTGAATTCCTGGTATTCAGGCACCCATTGCCTGATGTATTTCCGGTCCTTGTCAAATTTATCTGTTTGCAGGTAGGGATTGAAAACGCGGAAATAAGGTGCTGCATCACATCCGCTGCCACTCGCCCATTGCCAGCCGCCATTATTGGCAGCAAGATCAAAATCAAGTAGTTTTTGTGCAAAATAGGCTTCTCCCCAGCGCCAGTCAATTAACAGGTGTTTCGTTAAAAAGGATGCCACAATCATCCTCACCCGGTTGTGCATAAAACCCGTTTGGTTTAATTCGCGCATACCCGCATCAACAATAGGATATCCGGTATTGCCCTCACACCATCTGGCAAATTCTGCTTCATTGTTCCGCCACTCTATCATTTCATAATCAGGCTTAAAACTTTTGCCCTTCCCCACCCTTGGAAAATGCCAGAGAATCATGTGGTAAAAATCCCGCCAAATCAATTCATTCAAATAAGTTTCATTCAATTTACTCGCTCTATCTGCCAGAGAACGGATACTGATGGTTCCAAAACGAAGGTGGACACCTAACCGGGAAGTACCATTTGACAGGGAGGGGAAATTTCTTTTTTCCGTATAATGACTGATTACTGCATCAGGCAATTGAACCGATGGAAACAACCAGTCAACAGACCTGAAGCCCATACTTTCTAATGCTGGTAGTGGAAGTGCCGGTTGTTTGTACAGTTTATCCAAATGTTTTACTGAAGGAAAAAAACGGAGCCCATCAATCGCCAGCCTGGCTTTCCATTTTCGCGAATAGGGTGTAAATACCGTATAGGGTTTGCCATCATCTTTGATTACCTCCTCTTTTTCAAAAATAACCTGGTCTTTGTAGGTATGAAAATCAATCCCTCTGTTCCCCATCCATTTTTCCAGTTTTGTTTCTCTGTCCCGGGCATAGGGTTCATAATCGTGGTTTGCAAAAACTTTTTTTAGGTCATATTTTTCCAGCAAGGATGCAAATACATTTTCGGGATAACCATATCTAACATCCAGTGTGCTCCCCTGGAGTAACAGTTGTTGCTGCATATCCAACAGACTTTTATGGATAAAAGCCACTCTTAGGTCTGCTTTATCATCCAACTGGTCAAGAATATTGCGGTCAAAAATGAAAACAGGCAGCACCGGAAAACCGCTTTGCAAAGCATGAAACAGCGCAGCATTATCTTCCAGTCGAAGGTCTCTTCGAAACCACATGAGCGTGACGGCAGGCTTCATTTTTTACATTGTTTAGATAAATGAAACACCCTTTAAGGAAAAAAGTTGTTTTGGCAACGCATTCTTTCGAATAATTAAAATTGATTTAATGAAATAGCGGTTTCAATATCTTCTTGTGCAACATTGCCGAAACAGCATTTGCATAGCTGCTTGTTTCCAGTTGTTTTACCCATCGGATGCCATAAATCGCATTGGTCAGGAATATTTCTGAGGCATTCAACAGGTCTTCAGGTTTCAGGGTAGTTTCCTGAACAGGCATGCTCTCCTCCCTGAACCATTTAAGTAAATAACGTCTCATGACTCCATTAACAGGGCCTTCTGTAAGTGGAGGCGTCTGAATAATGGCATCTTTCACAATAAATATATTGGCGATAGTAGCATCTGCAATCCTGTCATAAGGATTGAGGAGCACGGCATCATTCCATTTTTCCTCCCTGGCTTTTATCGCTGCCATGGAGTAGGGAAGGAAATTATTATGTTTCAGAGAAGAGAAATGATCGCAAACTTTCCGGGCATCAGTATACATACCGAGTACAAGTCCATTTTCATTCAACTGGTTATTGGCAGGATTTAATTCCCAGCTTTGGATAAGCAGGTTTGGCGAAAAATTCTCCAGTTCATACAGTCCCCCATTTCCCCTATAGAGGGTTATCCTTAGCCTGGCAAGCCGGTTATGTCCGTTTTTATGTAACAGGCTTTCAACCTGTTCACGGATATATTCGGCAGTTAAGTAACCGGGTGGTTGAAATTTCAACAGGCTGAGGGTGCTGAATAACCGCTCCATGTGGAGTTCAGCTAATAGCATCTTTCCGTTTAGTACTTTAATGGTTTCAAAAAAACCATCTCCATATCGGAAAGAACGGTTATCAGGAGAGATGAGCAATTTATCCGTCTTGTGAAAATGTCCATTTAACCAAAGAAATTCAGCAACTGCCATAGCCACAAAGATACCCGGTAAGAGGTTTCAGCAGGCCATTTATACATTTACTGTATTTTTAACCTTCCAATTAAACGCGCAGATTATGCTGATAAAAGAGGTCATCCGGGAACTGGAAAGCAGGGCACCGCTTTCCTTACAGGAAAGCTATGACAATGCAGGACTGCTCACCGGCAATCCGGAATGGGCTTGCAGCGGCGTCCTCTGTACACTCGACGTAACGGAAGCTGTGATTGAAGAGGCTGTTCAACGGGGTTGCAACCTGGTAGTAGCCCATCATCCCATAATTTTCAGTGGATTGAAAAAAATTACCGGCCGGAATTATGTAGAAAAAACCATCATTGCCTCCCTAAAAAAGGAGGTAGCCATTTATGCCATTCACACCAACCTCGACAATATACTGGATGGGGTTAATGACCGAATAGCAGACCGTATTGGATTGATTAACAGGCAGATACTACTTCCCAAAGCGGGTCAATTGATGAAATTATACACTTTTGCACCCATCGCCGATGCAGCTAAAATCAGAAATGCCCTTTTTACGGCAGGGGCAGGAAATATTGGGGAATACAGTGAAGCCAGTTTTAATACGGAGGGCACTGGTACTTTTAAAGGATCTGATAAAACGAATCCCTATGTGGGTCAACCGGGTAAAAGGCATGAAGAAAAAGAGTGTAAAATAGAAGTCATTTTCCCCGTTTACGCAAAAAACAAGGTGATACTTGCACTACTTGGGGCACACCCCTATGAGGAAGTAGCCTATGACATTGTTGCCTTAAACAATGATTATCAATCTGTTGGATCTGGATTATTGGGTGATTTGCCGGAAGCACTGGAAGCATCCGGCTTTTTACACATGATTAAAACAGCATTTGACCTTTCATGTGATCCGGCATACCGCATTTTTGGGTAAAAAAATTAAAAAAATTGCCCTTTGCGGGGGGGCGGGGAGTTTTTTAATCGGTAATGCCATTGCTTCAGGGGCTGATATGTACATTTCTGCGGATATCAAATACCATGAGTTCTTTGATGCCAGATAATCGGTTGGTAATTACTGATATCGGTCACTGGGAAAGTGAACAATTTACCACAGACCTACTGATTGAGATTTTACAGGCGAAATTCCCTACCTTTGCCGTCCTCAAATCAGGAGTAAAAACCAATCCGGTTAACTACTTCATGGGTTGAGCAGGGTTGGAAGCCCTGAATTGGGAGGTACATCCTACGATGCCTTTGAGGCAACAAAAGTTGTAACCAACCCCCAATACCAAACCACAAATAACAAACAACAATACACCACTTATGGCATCAGTTAAAGATTACTCTGTTGAAGAAAAACTGGTAACCCTGTTAAGGTTGCAGAAAATTGACAGTAAACTGGATGAAATCCAGATTTTGAAAGGTGAACTTCCCATGGAAGTAAGTGATTTGGAAGATGAGATTCAGGGATTACAGAGCCGGCAGACAAGAATTGAAGAGGAAATCAATGGCATTACCGAGTTCATTGAAAGTAAGAAGGTCATCATCAAGGAAAGCGAAGCCCAGATTGCCAAGTATGAAAAACAGAGCGAAAACGTAAAGAATAACCGTGAGTTTGAAGCGATCAATAAGGAAATTGAAATGCAGCAGCTCGAAATAAAGTTGGCTGAAAAACACATACGGGATGCCAATGAAGAGCTGACAGAAAAAGTGAAGATGCTGGAAGTAGCCAAAAAACAGGTTTCTGTAAAAGAAGGCGTACTGACCCACAAAAAAAGCGAACTGCAGAAGATCATCATTGATACTGAAAAAGAAGAAACCCATTTTAATAAGCTGAGTGCTGAAGCCAGAACCCATACTGACGAACGTCTGCTTTACAGTTATGACAGGATTCGTAAAAGCTACCGCAATGGACTTGCTGTAGTTCCGGTAGAAAGGGATGCCTGTGGTGGTTGTTTCAACTCCATCCCGCCCCAGCGCCAGAGTGAAATTCGTCTGCATAAAAAAATCATAGTTTGTGAAAACTGTGGCCGTATTTTAGTTGATGCAGATCTGAATGATAGTGTGGTAGCCAAATAAAACAGCCATTCCGTTAAGAGATTTCAAAGATTAGCCTAAAAGGGTCACCAATTGGTGACCCTTTCTTATTTTCGACAAACATGAAGCGCTTTATCTTATTTTGGGTATTTACAGGAATAGCTTTAATGGGAACCACCCAGAAAGTATATGAATTCAACAGTACCTGCCAGCAGGCCTACCAGGAAATTACCCGTTTAAAAATCAAAAGCGGATTGTTATTGGTTGAAAAAGCCAAACAGCAGAATCCGGATAACCTGATACCTGTATTACTCGAAAGTTATGCAGATTTCTATACCCTTTTCCTGAATGAAGACCCCAGGGATTACGGGGAAAAATATCCTGCCTTCAGCCAACGCATTGACCTGTTGGAACAGGGACCGAAAAGCTCCCCTTTTTATTTGTTTTGCCTGGGCACTGTGAGGTCGCAAAAAGCGGCCACTTCTATTAAATTCGGAAAACTCTGGGACGCAGGCTGGGAATTCAGAAAAGCCTTCCAGTTAATAAAAGAAAACAAGAAAAAATTTCCCACTTTTAGTGCGAACGATTTATTGTACGGGGCCCTGCAGGCCACCATCGGAACCATTCCCAATGGCTATAAATGGATTGCCAGTCTCTTCGGGATGAAAGGATCTCTGACAGAAGGAATGAAGACAGTTCATGGTTTTATCAACAGCAATGACCCATGGTCAAGGGTCATGTTCAATGAAGCAGCATTTATCTATCCTTATCTGTTGTTTTACCTTGAAAACCGGAAGGAGGAAGCAATAGCTTTTGTGCAGGAAAAGAAACTGGACCTGGTTAATAATCACCTGCTTGCCTATATGGCGGCAAACCTGGCTATCAATAACCAGCAATCCGAACTGGCTAAAAAAATTATTCTCAACCGTAACCTGTCCGATGAGTATTTAAAAGTAAGTATCTGGGATTTTGAAATGGGATTTGTCAAGCTTTATCACCTCGAAACAGTTGATGCAGAAAAATACCTGCAACGATTCCTGAATACCTTTAAGGGTAAGTTTTATGTGAAGGATGCCTACCAAAAACTCAGTTGGAGCTATTACTTACAAGGCAATCTTTCGGCAGCTGAAGCGGCCCGTAAAATGATTTTACAAAAGGGAGCCACAGACGCTGATGCAGACAAGCAGGCTTTAAAAGATGCCAAATCAGGAAAATGGCCCAATCCGCTATTATTAAAAGCCCGCTTACTGAATGATGGTGGTTATGCAGAAGAGGCCGCCTCTCTTTTATGGGGAAAGTCAGGGGCTGATTTTACAGACCTGGCAGACAAACTGGAATTTGCCTACCGTATGGCCAGGATTTATGATGTTTTGGGAAGAGAGGAAGAAGCTATCAAATTTTATCTGGTAGCCATCAAACTGGGAGAAAACAGGAAAGAATATTACGCAGCCAGGGCGGCCATTCAAACCGGGCAGATATATGAAACAAGAAAACAGCCTTCTCTGGCCATCAGCTATTACCAGAAATGCCTGGATATGGGTGACCATGATTACAAAAATTCACTTGACCAGCGGGCCAAATCCGGTATTGCCCGATGTAAAGGCGACTGAGGAACTTTCCATCCAATTCAGTATGGGTATTTCTACGCTTGATTTGCCAGTAATGATGCGCTTCTCTATCTTGCAGCTAACTGGAAGCGATTCCTAAAAATCATACATGCTTCGAAAACTCTTCATACAGAATTATGCCATCATTGATGAAATCGGCATCGATTTCTCTCACAAACTGAATATCATCACCGGTGAAACTGGTGCCGGTAAAAGTATTCTGATGGGTGCGCTTAGCCTGATTTTGGGAGAAAGAGCCGATAGTTCCGTGCTGGTAAACAGGGATAAGAAATGTTTTATTGAAGGCTATTTTACAGTTGGCGGCAAGCAGGAGGTACTGGCATTTCTGCAGGCCAATGACCTGGATATCGAAGATGAACTCGTTTTACGCAGGGAAATCGCCGTCAACGGTAAATCCAGGGCCTTTATCAATGATACACCTGCCTCTCTGCAGCAATTAAAAATACTGGCATCCCTACTGGTTGACTTACACCAGCAGTTTGATAGCCTCGAACTGGGAGAAAGTGATTTCCAGCGGGCAGTGCTGGATGCCCTGGCCGGCAATGAAGCGATCCTTACGGAGTACCAGGCAAAATTCCAATTATGTCAGGCTGCCCGAAAAGAACTCGCCTTACTGAAAGAAAAAAAAGACGCATTTAATAAAGAACTGGATTACCACCAGTTTCTGTATGCAGAACTGGAGGAACTGGCGCTGAAGGAAAATGAACTGGAAGAACTGGATGCAGAACTGAAACTGCTTAGTAACGCCGAGGGTATTAAATCTGTTTTAACCAGGGTATATTTTGACCTGAATGAAAGTGAACATCCCATTGTACAGGAATTGAAGCAGCTTACCCAGCAATTACAGGGGTATACCGGATACCACTCCTCCTTGGAAACAGTTATTGACAGACTAAAAAGCGCTCAAATAGAAATCCAGGATATCGCGGGGGAAATTGATTCCATCAATCATTCTGTACATTTTGATGAAAAAAGGATTGAATGGATCAACCAGCGATTAATGGACGGATATAAATTACTGAAGAAACATAGTGTACAAACCACAAAGGAATTATTGTCCATACAGGAAGACCTTGCACAGAAATTACAGGCAGTTTTGAATATGGATGAAACCATTCAGGTAAAAGAAAAGGAAGTAGCTACCTATTTTACAGAGGCTAATCAGTTGGCAGACAAGTTATCGCAGGCCAGAAAAAAAACAATTCAGCCCTTCTCCAAAAAGGTGAACGAGTTACTGGCACAGGTGGGTATGCCCAATGCCAAACTGCAGCCTGAGATAAAGGAATCCCCCCTGAATCAATTTGGGTCTGATGCAATCGAATTCCTTTTTGATGCCAATAAAAGTAATCGATTCGAACCCATCCGAAAGGTAGCCAGTGGTGGAGAATTGAGCCGGCTGATGTTGTGTATTAAATCCTTGGTGGCCCAATCCATTGATCTGCCCACCATGATATTCGACGAAATTGATACCGGTATTTCCGGTGAAGCTGCGAGGCAGGTAGGCCTCATACTAAAGGGGCTCGCGGTAAACAGGCAGATTATCTGCATCACCCACCAGCCTCAGATTGCGGGAAAAGGCAATGCCCATTTTTTTGTATACAAAGAAATTCGTGAAAATGCCGTGAAAACCGGTATTCGATTATTGAATGAAGATGAACGCATTACAGCGATTGCCAAAATGTTAAGTGGTGAAAAACCAACAGCAGCCGCTATTGAGAATGCCAGGGAATTGATGAACTAGCAACATCCAAAGGGTAATAGAAAGATTTTATCGGATATTCTCTATTTTTACCCACTTAAACAATGTAAACCGACCAATATTATGGCATACAATTTATTAAAAGGGAAAAGGGGAATCATAACCGGAGCCTTGGATGAAAACTCAATTGCCTGGAAAGTGGCTGAAAAAGCCCATGAAGAAGGTGGGGTTTTTGTACTTACCAATGCCCCCATTGCCATGCGTATGGGAGAAATCAATAAACTGGCCGAAAAAACGGGATCGCAGATCATTCCTGCAGACGCCACCAGTGTTGAGGAACTCACCACCCTTTTTACACAGTCGCAGGAAATCCTTGGGGGAAAGATTGACTTTGTATTACACTCAATCGGTATGAGCGTTAACATCCGTAAGAAGATTCCCTATACAGAATCTAATTATGATTATTTCATGAAAGGGATCGACGTGTCAGCCATGTCATTTCACAAAATGCTGGCAGTGGCTAAAAAGCTGGATGCCATCAATGAATGGGGTAGTGTTGTGGCACTCACCTATATGGCAGCACAAAGGACCTATCCATTTTATACAGACATGGCAGACATCAAAGCCATGCTGGAATCCATCGCACGTAGTTTTGGCTACCATTATGGTTTAGATAAGAAGGTACGCGTAAATACTGTTTCACAATCTCCCACCAAAACTACCGCAGGAACCGGTATCAAGGGTTTTGGAGACTTTTATGATTATGCCAATGCCATTGCGCCGTTGGGAAATGCGACGGCAGCGGATTGTGCAAATTATTGTATTACCTTATTTTCTGACCTTACCCGGATGGTTACCATGCAAAACCTCTTCCACGACGGGGGATTTTCAACCACCGGCGTTAGTAATGAAGTGATGGAAAAAATGGGTATTGGGGAATAAATAATTTTTTCAATAAAAAAAACAATATGCCACAGCTTCTGGAAATTCCCGCTAACCTGGTAGAGTACATTGGTTACTTTGGCTCGTTCCTGACGTCTATTACTTTTATTCCACAGGTCTATAAGTCATGGCAATCTAAAAGTGTGGGGGATTTGAGTATCTGGATGATTCTGATTGTGGTAACCAGCACACTGGTTTGGCTGGTGTATGGATTCGCTATTCACAGCGGTCCGGTTATTTCGGCAAATCTCGTAGTATTGTTTCTCACACTGGTATTATTGTATTTCAAACAAAGCTTTAAAAAACAATAACACAGGATATTTCTAAAGTACTTTTAAACTTGTGCAGGACAATAAAAAAGCAGCCACTCAGGAAATGAGTGGCTGCTTTTTTAATACTGTATGGTTACTATTCCCCCGAGGGTTTAATATTCATCTTCGTTAAACATGAAGTCTTCCTGGCTGGGATAATCCGGCCAGATATCTTCGATGCTCTCATATACTTCACCCTCATCATCCAGTTCCTGGAGATTTTCTACTACTTCCAAAGGTGCACCGCTTCGGATTGAATAATCTATCAATTCATCCTTAGTAGCAGGCCAGGGGGCCTCTTCCAGGTAACTTGCTAATTCTAAAGTCCAGAACATAATGTACCTTTTAATTTTTTGCAAATGTAGCCGTATAAACGAAACTACCAAACCTCCGTTTTATATTTAACCGGTAAAATTTCAAAAATAGTGCCTGTCTACCCCCTCTTATCGTAGGTTTGTAGCTAAAATTAGCCTTCCGGATGCTGAAAGCAGTTCAAATCACTAAAAAATACGGCAGTTTAGCGGTGCTCAAAGGGGTAGATATCGAAGTGCAAAGGGGAGAAATTGTGAGTATCGTAGGCTCCTCCGGGGCAGGTAAAAGCACTTTATTGCACATTCTCGGCACCCTCGACAAACCGGATGCTGGTTCTATCTGGCTAAATAATGTTCAAATCGATGGATTAAACGGGAAAAAATTAGCAGCTTTCCGAAACAGGCATATTGGATTTGTTTTCCAGTTTCACCACCTTTTACCTGAGTTTACTGCGCTGGAAAATGTAAGTATACCTGCCTGGATTGCCGGGGGTAATAAAAAAGAAATTGCTGAAAGAGCAGAACAGTTATTAACTACGTTAGGACTTGCTGATCGGATAGACAACAAACCACAACAATTGTCGGGAGGTGAACAACAACGTGTAGCAGTTGCCAGAGCCCTGATTAACCGTCCTTCTATCGTTTTTGCAGACGAACCCACAGGTAATCTCGACAGTACCCACGCCAGGGAATTGCATGAACTATTTGTACAACTAAGAAATGATTTCCAACAAACCTTTCTGATAGTTACGCACAATGAAGAACTCGCCGCCCTCAGCGACAGGGTGCTGCACATGAAAGACGGAAGGATGACCGGCTAAATCAGTGGTAATGATAAGGAAGGTTATACCCTCGGTTTCCAGGGTATTTCGGTCACCTGCAATAAATGTCCTGTGTAACGGGCCAATATAAACAGATAATCACTAAGCCTGTTCAGGTATTTGATAACCAACGGCTCTACAAAAAGGGTTTGCTCCTGCATGTGCACACAGTTCCTTTCGGCTCTCCGGCAGATACACCTGGCGATATGCAGGGTGGATACGGCAACATGTCCTCCTGGCAGGATAAATGATTTCATGGGTGGGAGAACCTCATTCATTCTGTCGATTTCTTTTTCCAATAAACTGATATCAGATTCTTTCAAATCAGGAATTTGTAAACCGGTTTCTTTATCGGGATCACAGGCCAGGGAGGAACCTATCGTAAAAAGCCTGTCCTGTATTTCTCTCAGCATTTGGCAGGATGCCTCATCGGTCAACTGGTCATTCACCAGGCCAATGTAAGAATTCAATTCATCTACTGTTCCGTAAGTATCAATTCGTAAATGACTTTTAGGGACCTTTGTACCCCCGATCAGGGATGTTTTACCCTTATCCCCTGTTTTTGTATATATCTTGAACGCCATCAGTATTTTAATTAGTAATCAGGAACAATCCTGCCCTGTAAAAGTTCAGAATTGCATAAAAGCCTCATCTGTAAACAATAGGTCATATTCGAGCACAGATAAAAGCCAGATAGTATTCTTAATGACTGACACTGGTAAATTCCTGCAGCTGGTCACTCTCCACTATGCCATCACGCAAACGAACTACCCTATGGGCATAATGGGCAATCTCTTCCTCGTGGGTAACCAGTATTACTGTATTCCCCGCATTGTGCAGTTTTCCAAAAAGGTCCATTACCTCAATACCTGTTTTTGAATCCAGGTTTCCGGTGGGTTCATCTGCCAGTAATATGGAAGGATTGTTGACCAGTGCCCTGGCAATGGCCACCCTTTGTATCTGTCCACCACTTAATTCATTTGATTTATGATGACTCCTATCGGCCAGACCCACTTTTTGCAAGGCATCCAGGGCTCTTTCGTTGCGCTCTTTTTTACTCACACCAGCATAAATCAGGGGTAAGGCCACATTTTCCACGGCGGATAACCGGGGAAGAAGGTTGAATTGTTGAAAAACAAATCCTATTTCAGTATTGCGTACCTCGGCCAATTCGTCATCAGACATCTTACTTACATCCTGTCTGTTAAGAATATAGTTTCCTCCGGTAGGAGAATCGAGACACCCCAACAAATTCATGAGGGTGGATTTTCCGCTTCCGGAAGGACCCATGAGTGCTACATACTCGTTCTTGAATATATCCAGCGTAATCCCCTTCAATACTGGAATAGCCTGCCTTCCCATGAAATAACTTTTCTGGATATTCTCAAGCCTGATAATCAGATCACTCATAAAAACAAGCGTTTACTAAATGAATTATTTTTTTATAACTGTCGGGACCTTAAAAAACACGGGGTCATTAACCGGTGAATTAGATAGCGCTTCGGAACGTGAAACAGAACCCTGAACAATATCTTCCCGCAGAACATTGGCCGCATCACTGATGAATAAAAGGGGCTCTACTCCTGTCGTATCCACTTCTTTGAGTTTTTCTACAAAAGCGACCATTTTTTCCAAATCAGTCCGAATAGATTCTTTGGCTTCGTCTTCAAAATGGAGCCTGGAAAGTTGCGCCAGATTGTCCACCATTTTAACATCAATCTTCATATATAACAAAAATAAAAGAAAGAAGAGCAATTTGCTTTTCTAATTTACCAGTGGGAAAGCCATTGTTTGTATACTTCTCGCTGGAAATATACCCCAAAAACCCGCTTTTTGTTGATTTCCCGGCCAATAAAGGCCAAAATCATCCTCCAACTTCCCATTTATTGGGTACCAGAAGCCATATTCTTCCTGATCATTCAGATAGACAAGCGGTATCATTAAAATAATATTTTCCCTAACTTCGACCTAATTAGTTGCATAACTAACTAATTTTATGAAAAGCTTTAAATATGAAACGTTCCATTAAAAAAGTTGCTGTTTTAGGTAGTGGGGTAATGGGTTCAAGAATAGCCTGCCATTTTGCAGGCATCGGAGTATCTGTATTGTTACTGGATATGGTTCCCAAAGGTGCTGAAGAAAGTACCCGTCCCGCAGAACGTAACAAACTGGTGAATGATGCACTGACAGCTGCCATTAAAAGCAACCCCTCTCCAGTATTTACCAAAGAGGTGGTAAAAAAGATTACTACCGGAAACTTCACCGATAACATGAAAGACATTGCCCATTACGACTGGGTGATAGAAGTGGTTGTTGAACGCCTGGACATCAAACAGCTAATTTATGAGCAGGTTGAAAAATTCAGAAAGCCCGGAACCCTGGTTACTTCCAATACTTCCGGTATTCCTATACACATGATGGCAGAAGGCAGAAGCGAGGATTTCAAAAAACATTTCTGTGGTTCGCATTTCTTCAATCCCCCGCGCTATCTAAGGCTGCTGGAGATTATTCCTACTCCTTATACAGATCCGGAAATGGTGGACTTCCTGATGCAATATGGAGACCTCTATCTGGGTAAAACAACCGTATTGTGCAAGGATACCCCGGCCTTTATTGCCAATAGAATTGGGGTTTTCAGTATGATGAGCATTTTTCACATCATGGAAAAACTGTCTTTATCGGTAGATGAGGTGGATGCATTAACCGGACCGCTGATTGGAAGACCGAAATCTGCCACTTTCCGTACGGCTGATGTAGTGGGTATTGATACTTTGGTAAAAGTGGCAAAGGGTGTTGCCGACAATTGTCCCGAAGACGAAGCCAAATCCATATTTACCATTCCATCCTGGCTGGATACCATTGTCACCAATAACTGGCTGGGGGATAAAACCGGGCAGGGCTTTTTCAAAAAAATAAAATCAGCCACCGGCAAAGAGATACTTACACTCAACCTGCAAACCATGGAGTATGCAGCCAGGGTAAAACCCAAATTTGCCAGTTTAGAAGCTGCCAAACCTATTGACGATCTTAAACAAAGGATCAGTATGCTGAACAGTGCTACTGATAAAGCGGGAGAATTTTACCGTTCATTCCATTATTCCCTGTTTGCTTATATATCGCAAAGAATTCCTGAAATCAGTGATGAGACTTATCGGCTTGATGATGCTATGAAGGCCGGATTTGGCTGGGAAATCGGTGCTTTCGAAACATGGGATTTGCTGGGTGTTGGCAAAACCGTTACTGCCATGAAAGAAGCCGGATATGCTGTTGCACTCTGGGTAGAGGAAATGCTGGCAGCCGGTATCACTACTTTTTATAAAGTTGCCGATGGCAAAAGGATGTTTTATAATATACCCACAAAATCCTATACAGCAGTTCCGGGTAGTGAAGCATTTATTATACTCAGTAACCATTCGGATAAACTGGTCTGGAAAAAAAGCGCCTGCCGTTTATACGATATTGGTGATGGCGTTGCCGGTTTTGAGTGGAGCACCAAAATGAATAGTATCGGCGGAGAAGTATTGGAAGGATTGAACAAAGCCATCTCTGTTGCAGAAGAAAAATTCAAAGGATTAGTGATTGCCAATGAGGGTGCTAATTTCAGTGCCGGTGCCAATGTAGGGATGATTTTTATGCTGGCCATAGAACAGGAATACGATGAGTTGGACATGGCTATCCGTATGTTCCAGAATAGTATGATGCGGGTAAGGTATTCTTCTGTTCCGGTAGTGAGTGCCCCCCATGGGCTTACGCTGGGAGGCGGATGCGAACTTAATTTACACGCTGATAAAGTTTGTGCTGCGGCTGAAACCTATATAGGGCTGGTTGAATTGGGTGTGGGTTTGATACCGGGAGGCGGAGGCACCAAAGAATTCGCACTGCGTGCGGGAGACGAATTACATGAAGATGAACCGGAAACTGTTACCCTGAAAAAGCGGTTTTTTGCCATTGCCACCGCCAAAGTAGCCACTTCTGCCCAGGAAGGATTTGATATGGGTATTTTAAGGAAGGGACAGGATGAAGTGGTAATGAATATCGGAAGAAGAATACTCGAAGCGAAAAAAAGTGTCATTGAATTGTATGACGAAGGCTATACCATGCCCCTGCAACGCAAAGACGTAAAAGTGATGGGCCGTTTGGGACTGGGTGCCATGCTCGCCGGTATTAATGGAATGTGGCGGGGTAACTATGCAACAGACCATGATGCACTTGTTGCCCGTAAACTTGCTTATGTGATGTGTGGAGGTGACCTTAGTGAACAAAGTCTGGTTAGCGAGCAATACCTGCTCGATCTGGAAAGAGAAGCATTTCTGAGCCTTTGTGGCGAAAAGAAAACACTGGAAAGAATTCAAAGTGTTTTAAAAAGCGGAAGACCTATCCGTAATTAAAATTATTTTTTTATGCCCCCTATCCTTCTTTGGATAGGGGGCATATTCTTTTGATTATCAGAGATATAAATTTTGTTAAAATAGGATTTTCCCCCTCTCACCCTTTTTTTATTTCCTCCGTCAGGTAATTTTTTCATTCACCAATTAATTTTTGGCATGACTTTTTCATGTAGATAAGTGACGCGCGTCTTATCAGAAAATCCAATTTATCATTAAACCTATTTTATTATGAAATCGTCAATCAGTATACTAACCGTTAGAACGCTTTTCGCGTCTCTGGGAATAACCCTGGCTGTATTTTTTACCAGTTGTACCAAGGCTGATGTTGGTTTGAGTGCTGCCATTTCCTACTCTTTATCGGGTAATGCCAATGGATCCCAGGCAGTGCCGGCAAGCAGTAACAGCAATGGTTCCGGTACCCTATCGGGCACTTATAATTCCAGTACCAAAGTAATGAGTTATACAAGTACCTGGACTAACCTAACAGGGGCACCAGTATCCGGTGGTCTGTATGCAGGTGCTGTTGGACAGATTGGTGCCTCTATCACAACATGGTCATTGGGTAGTGGCTTGAGTGCATCCGGTAGTTTCTCAACCAGTACTACTTTGAACGCAGAACAGGAAGCACAATTGCTGGCGGGCAAATGTTATTATATTCTCAGTACTACCGCCAATGCATCCGGAGAAATACGCGGACAGATATCTGCTTCAGCCCAGTAGTCAAATCTTATATCATTCAAAAGAGACTGCAGAAAGCAGTCTCTTTTTTTATACAGTCAGAAATCCTACCTGCAGTATCCACAGGAAAAATCATCGAATCCTGGCTTCACCCTCTCCCAGCCCCACTTATCAAGGAATTTTGCAGCTTCATCAATTAGACAACTTCTTTACTATTATCTGTTTATCTTCGGAAAGCCAACACCAATATGCAACCAAAACCAGCAATTATGGCAACAGTACTCAACCTGAATAGCATTTTCAAATCTTACGGGAAGATTCAAGCCCTCAAAGGCGTTTCTTTCGAAGTTCCGGAAGGGGCTGTCTTTGGTATTCTGGGGCCAAACGGAAGCGGTAAAACAACTCTGTTAAGTATCATTCTGGATATATTACAAGCCGATGCGGGTACTTATGCCTGGTTCGGGGAGCCCGGATCCTCGGCTTCGCGAAAACAAATTGGCTCCTTACTGGAAACTCCCAATTTTTACCATTACCTCTCTGCAGTTGATAACCTGAACATCACCCATGCCATCAGTGGCCGGGGAAGTATGGCTGATATTGACAGGGTGCTGGAAATTGTAAAACTTACCGAAAGAAAAAGAAGCAAGTTCAGCGCCTATAGCCTGGGAATGAAACAAAGGTTAGCCATTTCCGCAGCCCTGTTGGGTGATCCGCAGGTATTGGTTTTTGATGAACCTACCAATGGTCTTGATCCGGTAGGAATTGCGGAAATCAGGGAACTGATTAAAGAACTCGCCAAACAGGGTAAAACCATCATTATGGCCAGTCACTTACTGGATGAAGTTGAAAAAGTATGTACACACGTAGCCATCTTAAAAAAAGGTACCCTGCTCACTGCCGGTGAGGTAGATATAGTCCTTACCAACGAGGATATAGTGGAAGTAGCCGCTAACAATATGGAACAACTGCAATCAATCATTTCTGCCTTTCCCGGATATACGCAAATAAAACAGGATGGAAGCCGTATTCAATTGTTCTTTCCGATAGGTACCGCTAAAATGGAAGAAATCAACCGCTTTTGTTTTGAAAAAGGTATTGCCCTGAATTTACTGACTGTAAAAAAGAAAAGCCTCGAATCGAAATTCTTTGAGCTGACCAATGACTAACCCAAAATATTCCTTATGCTTTCGTTGATTAAAATTGAATGGCTTAAAATAAAAAAATATCCTGCTTTCTGGTGGATGCTGGGTATAGTAGCGTTAACCTATCCGGGCATCAATGCCATGACCTATTATGGTTATATCAAAGCCACAACCGGAAAGGAAATCACGACTAATATCGCCAAAATGTTACTGGGTAATCCCTTTGCGTTTCCCGAAACCTGGCATTCCGTAGCTTATTTCTCTTCATTTTTCATTCTGCTTCCTTCCATATTGGTCATTATGCTGGTAACCAATGAATATACTTTCAAAACGCATCGCCAAAACATCATAGATGGCTGGAGCCGAACTCAATTCATTACCAGTAAGCTGTTTGATGTGATGATTGTTTCTGTAATTGCGACCCTGGTTTACCTGTTGGTGGCTGTTGTATTTGGCATTATTGCAGATAGCTCCCTATTGTATCAATGGAGTTACCAGTTGCAATACATTCCCCTTTTCTTATTGCAGACCTTTGCCCAATTAAGCATTGCTTTCCTGCTGGGATACCTTGTTAGAAAGGCTTTCATTTCGTTGGGTATATTTCTTTTTTACTACCTGATTGTTGAAAATATTGCAGTGACCTATGCCAGATTCAAATTAAACGATATAGGCAGGTTCCTTCCATTTGAGATTTCGGACAGGCTTATACCTGCACCAGCCTTCTTTTCTAATTTTGGAAAAGATGCCAAGGCCAGTTACGATCATGCGGTTGGTCAAATACCGGAACATGTATTGTTAACCTTCCTTATCACAGCTGTTATCTGGTGGATTTGCTTTAAAGTGCACAAGAAAAGAGATCTGTAATACACTATTGGGTAGGGCCTTAATTGCATTAATACCTGTTGGTTGCAAGAAGTAAAAAGGATTTTTTATACTGATTCAACCAGTTCTGTCAAAGCCATATCGATATCTGGAAGATAAAAAAGAAAGCCGGCTGATGCTACTTTAGCCGAACTTACCGTTGCACTCTTCAGTACTTCAATGCTCATTTCTCCCAATATGATTTTTAATAAAAAGGAGGGTACATGAATAGGGATAAAAAATCGTCCGCAGATTTTATTGGCCAGGGTTAAGGTAAGTTCTTTATTAGAAATGGGATTGGGGGCTACAGCATTGTATACCCCATTCAAATTTTCATTCTCAATGGCATAGATATACATTCTGCAAAGGTCGTCAACATGAATCCAGCTGATGACCTGTTCGCCATTACCGAGTATAGCGGCGACCCCCATTTTTAAGGGTTTTTTGAATTCGGCCAGCGCACCACCTTCATTACTCAATACAATACCGGTCCGCAATTTCACCAGTCGTTTGCCCAATTGCTGAACGGGGTTAATACTTTCTTCCCATAAAAAACAGGTATCCCCAAGAAAAGCCGTGTCGTGAGGGGCATCTTCCGTAAAGCCATTAATTTTACTGTTTGCTGTATCAGCCCCATACCAGCCAATGGCGGAAGAACTAATTACAGACTTCACTTTATTAGGTACCTCTCCTAATGCTTTTACAATCAGGGCACAGCTTTGGGTACGGCTGTCGCTGATTTCCTGCTTCCTTTGTGAGGTCCACCTTTTGTCTGCCACTCCTGCACCAGCCAAATGTATGATATGGTCCGCCTGTTCAACAGCAGTTTTTTCAATAGTTTGCTGGTTTATATCCCAATGTGCATAAGACACATTACCCGAAGTTTTATCTGTTACATCTTTTTGACGGGAAAGTACTATTACCTTGTACCCTTTTGCGGAAAGTAACCATGTGAGTCTTTTGCCAATCATTCCCGTTCCGCCTGTGATAAGTATGGTCTGCATAGATAAAAATTAATACTTATTGAAACATACAAGATACTCAACTATTCCCTTCTTTGATAAACTACCTGGTTACAACAATCCGGTTAAACAAAGGTTGTATTACCAATAAAAACCCCCGATGAATCATCGGGGGCACAACTAAAATCACGGATAAAACACAACTTATAGAAACAAGGGTTAGTCAGGCTTTTTTCCATCAAGAAAAGTATTGATAGAGGAAATTTGTGTTTGTTGATTTTCATCTTTATTTACCGTGTACTTACTGTAAAAATTTTCTACGGAAGTCAGGGTATTTCCAAACAATTCCATGTTGCGACGGACATATGCGGGAACAGCATCAAACTCACTGTTGGCATCATTGGAATTGTTCATATTATAGGAAAGATTACGCAGTTTCTGAATTCTTTCGGCCGCCCTACGCTTCTGTTCTTCCGCTTCATCCATCATAGCGTCTTCTTCAAATGCCACTACTTTAGGTATTGGCTTTATGGCCGCTTCTATTGGTTTTTCCTCCTTCATCACCAGTTGCATTTCCGCTTCAATTTCCTTAGCTGGCTCAGGAACAGGGACTATGACAGGCTCTTCAGTTTTGGCAGCTGCCACGGGAACCTGTTTGTTTTCGGGCTGCGCATAAATATTAGTGGGCTTATGCAAAAATCCGGAAGAAGCCATGGGGATTGAAGGCGTATCACTTACCGTGAAATCGAGCATTTCCTCTCTTTCGGTTTTGGGTTGTATTATTGCCTCTTCAGCAACGGGTATTTCTAATTTTACTTCACCGGTAATTTCGGTGCTTAGTTCCATTTCAAGTACCAGTGATTCCCTTTCTTCCAGCTTTGACTCTTCAAAGGAATGGGGTGGTGGGATATTATGGGCATTGTTGCCAAATATGCTGAGTACTGATTCCAGTGGCATGGATTCTGTGATACTGGGTGCCATCGGATCTTTTTCTTCAACAACCGGTGCTGGCTCAGCAGTCACCTGATTAATTACGGTGGTTTCTTCGGTGCCCATACCCAGGGTCATAACAATTTTCTCAGGAACAGGTTCAACCTTCTTTACCGCTACAGGTTTGGCAAAAGGATCCTTGTGTTCAAAACCGGTGGCAATAAGGGTAATCCCTATTTTCTTATCCAAACTGGTGTCATAACCCATACCAACGATTACATCAGTATCCTGGCCTGCCTGCATACGAAGGTAATTGTTGATGGTCTCCATCTCATCCATGGTACACTCATACTCTCCTTCTGCACTATTGATATTGATTAGTATCCACTTGGCTCCTTTGATATCATTGTCGTTTAATAGTGGTGAAGCGAGCGCTTCTTCAATGGCCAGTTGGGCACGTCCTTCCCCCTCTACCTCTGCTTTACCCAGAATGGCCACACCACCACTTTTCATTACTGTACACACATCAGCGAAATCCACAATAATATGGCCCCGGCTATTAATGATGTCGGTAATGCACTTGGCAGCGGTAGCCAAAACATTATCTGCTTTGCCAAAGGCTTCCTTCATCTTCAGGTTACCGTATTGCATGCGTAATTTATCGTTGCTGATTACCAGCAGTGTATCAACATACGGTTTTAATTGCATGATACCTTCTTCGGCCTGCTGGTGCCTGCGGGGACCTTCGAAGCCAAAAGGAGTTGTCACAATACCTACGGTAAGAATATTGAGCTCTTTACAGATTTGGGCAATAATGGGCGCTCCACCGGTACCGGTACCACCACCCATTCCTACTGTAATAAAAGCCATTTTGGTATTTACTTCCAGAATACGTTTAATTTCTTCGAGGGATTCTTCAGTAGCTTTTTTACCTACCTCCGGATCCGCTCCGGCTCCCAGTCCCTGAGTCAGGTAAGGTCCGAGCTGAATTTTATTGGGAATCCTGCTTTGTTCTATTGCTTTGGCATCGGTATTGCAAATGATAAAATCAACACCTTCGATATTCTGCTCAAACATGAAGTTAACAGCATTGCTTCCGCCACCTCCCACACCCAAAACTTTGATGATAGAAGATTTTTGTTTGGGAAGATCGAAATGAATCATAATGTACTTTTTTGGGATTAGGAATAAACAATTTTCTACAGGCGGATAATATATAACGATGAAAACCGTTCATTTATTTTATCACCTGGTCTTCTTCTTCTTTAAACAGGTCAATCAGGTTATTTTTAAATTTATCCCAGAATTTCTGCTTTCTTGCACCAACATCAACAGTTGCTTTATTTTCAGCAATGGTTTCAGCCTTTTCATTGTCCTGAACAAGGGTTCTGGGCACTTCCACTTTTTTAAATTTCTCTGTAAACTCTTTATACTTGTGGTCATAGTCACTATACCCTTTCAATATCAAGCCTATACAGGTGGAGTACATTGGCTTTTTAAGCTCATCAATATGATTGGGAGCCAGGTGTTCATTGGGTAAGCCAATCCGGGCATTCAATCCGGTAGTATATTCCGTTAATTGTATCAGGTGTTTCAATTGTGATCCGCCACCGGTAAGAATAACCCCACCATTCAGGGCACGGCTGTCAAGACCTACCTGCTTCAGGTGATAGGTAACAAAATCGAGTATTTCACTCATCCTGGCCTGTATAATTGCAGCCAGATTTTTGACACTGATTTCTTTTGCCGGCATTCCCTTTAATCCGGGTATGGTAATAAAGGCATTGGTTTTGGCCTCATCTGCCAGGGCACTTCCAAACTGCACTTTCATTGCTTCAGCCTGGCTTTTCAATACACCCAGCCCCAGCCGAATGTCATTGGTAATATTTTCACCGCCAAAAGGAATAACCGCAGTATGCTTTAGAATCCCTTCATAAAAAACAGCGAGATCACTGGTACCACCCCCAATATCCAAAATGGCCACTCCGGCCTCCATATCAATCTCACTCATTACCGCACTGGCTGATGCCAGGGGTTGCAATACAAGGTCCTTGGTGGTAAGCCCGCTCCTGTCTACTGAACGGTTGATATTGCGAATGGCATTCCTGTCACCCGTTATAATATGAAAATTGGCACCCACTTTCACCCCGTTATACCCAATCGGGTCTTTGATATTCTGAATATTGTCAACATGAAAATCCTGGGGAATCACATCAATGATCTGGTCGCCGGCTGGAATGAAAGTCTTCCGCTGGTTAGCTATCAATTGCTCAATCTCCGGTCTTACTATTTCAGTATCCGGATCCTGGCGAACAATATCACCCCTGGTTTGCAGGCTTTTGATATGGTGACCGGCAATTCCCACATATACTTCACTGATTTCCAGATCAGGATTGCTTTCATAACAGTTCTCCAATGCCTGCTGGATGGCTTTAATCGTCTGATCAATGTTCAAAACCTGACCATGCTGTACGCCATTGCTGTTGGCGCGGCCAAAACCCAGTATCTCCAGCTTACCATACTCATTTTTTCTGCCGGCAATAGCTGCAATTTTGGTGGTTCCGATGTCCAGACCAACAATGATAGGTGCTTCATTGTGATTCATAAGTCTTGTGTTTTAGTTGTAGTGATTTGTTTCGGGTTACTGCTTAGTTGTGTGTTTTATTTTGTTGTATTCGTGTTTGCTGATTTTGATCATTATCCCTCATTTCCTTTGCTCCGCATTACCGCTTTTGGGTTGTCTGATGTAACAGGGGGCTTTACTTTTAATTGTCTTCTGAATTTCGAACGGGAGGAATCCCTGTTCTGTAACGTTTTTTTAATATTATTATTGTTTTTTTGAATAACTAAACCGGGTTTGTTATGCCCATCCTTATCAGCAGTTGTTTGCTTTTCATTTGGCGCATCCGCCAGTTTTAAGGAAACCGCTTTTTCTCCCTGCGGATTATTTTCTATACCCTTATTGGTCGTTGTTTCCGTAACCAGTTCAGTCATACGTTTTTTGAATAACTCGTTTGATTTGTCAGCATACAAATCCTGAACAGGGCCTTCACTCCCACTCTTTACAGCAACCACCTGGTTATCATATCGTAAATCCAGTTTTTTATAGGTATTCATTCCGTTTGACAACCATGCCTTTCGGTAAAATGTGTACAGTTTTCGGAACTTATTATCCAGGTTTTCGGCACTGCCCAGTTCAATAAGCTGATCCCCTATTACAGGAATCAATTCAAATTCTGCTAACTGGGTAATGGCCACCTGCCCAACCTGGGCCATCCAAAATGAATCTGCCAAAATATACTTACCAAGGCTTACGATGTCCTGCAATAATGCACTATCAGGTTTAGCTAAATGATCCCTATCCGATGGAAAGCCTGTAAAAACGGGCACCCTGGCAGATAATTTTTCACTCAGGGGTAAACGCAAAGCAGTACTATCCAGGTAAAATGAACTTCCTTCCAGGGTAAAAACCCTGGCAACAGGCTGTCTTTCTTCTATTCTCACCTGCAGTACCTGGTTATTATCGATAAACATCTCTGCATTTTTCACCCATGGATTCTTTTCAACCAGGGTTTCCATTGCCCTAAGGTTCATTTCGGCTATGGGAACACCCTTTATCCTGCCCGATTTGTTCAACAGTTCCCATACATCCTTTTCATCAATGAATAAGTGCTCCCCGTTCCCTGTTATTTCAATATTTGTATTGTCACAGGTTTTCTGGTTTTTTTTGAGCATAGCTGCGCCCAACAGGACCATCATTCCTGTTCCCGCCAAAACCCAGAGGGCATTTACCAATATTTTCTTCCAGTTATACTTACGCATGTTCAATTTTCTGATAAAATCTCCTTTACAGGTTGCACTAATGCATCAATATCTCCGGCACCTGCCATCACCATTAATGCGGGCCTATGCTCTTTTACCCAATCTTTCATTGCCTCTTTATCCAATACACTTTTACGGGGTAGTTGCATTCTTTCCATTAACATATTACTGGTAACTCCTTCCATGGGTAATTCACGGGCAGGATAAATGGGTAATAGGATCACTTCATCCGCCAGGTCCAGGCTTTCTGCAAAATCATCCGCCAGGTCTTTGGTACGGCTAAATAGATGTGGTTGAAAAACCAATACCAGCTTTTCATCAGGAAAAATACTCTTCACACCTCTCAGCAATGCTTTTAGTTCTTCCGGGTGGTGTGCATAATCATCAATCAGTACATGCCGGTCATTTTTCAAAGCATATTCAAATCTCCTTCTCACTCCTTTAAAATCCTCAACCGCTGCCCTGATCTTTTCATCTTCGATTCCAAGGTATTTGGCCACTGTGATGGCTGCCAGGCAGTTTTCGATATTGTGCAGTCCCCCCATGTGCAATACCATATCTGGCAACTCCCATTCCTTTGCTATTACGGTAAAATGATAACTTCCATTTACCACACGCAGGTTTTCTGCATGAATGGCTGCTTTTTTATCCGACAAGCTATAGGTAAAATGATTGTCAGCCATTAATGCGTCACTTTTATCAATACCCGCACAGGAAACCAGACAGCCACCCGGTTTGAGTTTCCGGGAAAATGCAATAAAAGCTTTTACCACTTCTTCCGGAGTTCCATAGATATCCAGGTGATCCGGGTCCATCGCTGTTATTACTGCAACATCCGGGACCAGTTTCAGGAAACTCCTGTCATACTCATCGGCTTCAACCACCACCACATTACGTTCACTGCTCCAAAAATTGGTTTGGTAATTAGCAGCAATACCGCCCAGGAATGCATTACAACCATAACCCGAATGTCGCAAGAGGTGCGCTATCATTGAGGTGACGGTAGTTTTACCGTGGGTACCGCCTACACAGATATTATAGGTACTTTCCGTTATCCACTGTAAAACATCACTCCTTTTTACAACGGTATAACCATTATCCCGATAAAAAACCAACTCTGCCTGGTGAGCCGGAATGGCCGGAGTATACACAACAACATCCACCTCTTTCGGAATGGCATCTACCTGTTCCTGGTAGTGAACGGGTATGCCCTCACTTTCCAGGCTCCGGGTTAGGGGGGTGGATGCTTTGTCGTATCCACTCACAGAGGCACCCCGGGAATGAAAATAACGGGCAAGTGCACTCATCCCGATACCACCGATACCAATGAAATATATTTTTTGTATGTCGTTCAATTTACTCATTGGCAATATTTCAATATTTCTTTCGCAATAACTTCATCAGCATCTCTAACTGCCAGTGCTTGCAGGTTTTTCACCAGTGATTCCTGCAAGGCTACATCCCCGGATAATGCGACCACTTTGGATAAGATATCTTTTTTCACTGCTTTATCTGCCAGCATTAATGCCGCTCCTTTATTCACCAGATTCATGGCATTGGCTGTCTGGTGGTCTTCTGCGGATAAGGGATAGGGGACCAATATGGCGGGTTTGCCCACTACACATATTTCAGTGACTGCCATGGCTCCTGAGCGACTAATGATAATATCTGCAGCTGCATAAGCCATGTCCATTTCCCTGATAAATGCTTCGACAAAGATGTTTTTCCTGCCCTGCGCTTTTTCGTTATACAGATCTGCGTTGTTTTTTCCGGTTTGCCAGATTAACTGCAGGTTGTTTTGTTCAAAAGCCTCAATATTTTCAGCAATGGCCTCGTTGATACTGCCCGCTCCCAAACTACCCCCCACTACCAACACCGTTTTATAACCCGGTTCCAGTTTGAAAAAAGCAATACCCTCTTCGCGGGTAATGACTGACTGTGCAATGTTCTTTCTTACAGGATTACCGGTTACCATGATTTTAGGGGCAGGGAAAAAACTTTCCATCCCGGTGGTGGCCACAAAAATCTTTTTAGCTTTTTTACCCAGCAGCATATTGGCCTTTCCTGCAAATGAATTACTCTCATGAATGAAACTGGGTATCCCCTTTGCCTGTGCATATCGCAATACTGGAAAAGTGGAATAACCCCCAACACCGATTACAGCATTGGGTCTGAAGGATTGAAATATCCTTTTTACCTGCCAAAAACTTTTTAGTATTTTAAAGGGAAGATGTAAATTTTTTACAACAGACTGTCTGTTGAAACCCGTTATATCAAGTCCTTCAATTCGATAACCCGCCTGGGGTACTTTCTCCATCTCCATTTTTCCGCTGGCTCCAACAAAAAGGATATCAACTCCCGGCGCTTGTTTTTGCAAGGCATTGGCAATAGCAATGGCCGGGAAAATATGCCCTCCGGTACCTCCTCCCGCCACCAGTATGCGACACGCTTTATGCACGCTGCCCAGGTCAGGGATGCTGTTTTGTATATCGATATTTGTCTCTTTCGGTAAAATCATTTGACTTCTTCTGACACTTTATTTTCTGTTGATTCAGCCATAACCGGAACCACTCCTTCCATTTGTTCCACATTCCTGGCCACACTTAAAATAATGCCTATGGCGCCGCAGGTAAACAGAAAGGAACTTCCTCCCATACTTACCAGGGGAAGGGTTACTCCTGTTACCGGGACCAGGTTAACATTCACCGCCATATTGGCAACAGCCTGTATCACCAATGTAAAACTCAATCCCAACGCCAGGAATGCCCCAAATGCATAGGGACATCTTCTGAAAATCCTGATGCAACGAAACAGGAAAACGAGGTAAATGAAAATCATTAATGCCCCTCCCAGTAATCCATATTCTTCAATGATGATAGAATAAATGAAATCATTATAAGCCTGTGGCAGGAAATTCCTTTGCCGGCTGTTACCGGGCCCTAATCCCACCAATACACTCCCATTGGCAATGGCAATTTTAGCCTGCTGCACCTGGTAAGGAACTTCACTTTCCCGGGCATACATAAAATCCTGGACCCGTTTTACCCAGGTACCGAACCTGCCAAAAGATTTAACCTTTTCAGCCATCACCGGCTTAGGGGCATCCCCGGTTTGTTTTCCACTGTAAGTAATAGTGGCGACTCCCACGATAAGCGCCAGCGGTATCATCGCTATACCAATCGTCAGAAAAATATGTTTAAGACTAACCCTTCCGATAAACATGAGGAGCAGGGCCGTGGCACCGGTCAACAATGCGTTAGAAAGATTAGCGGGCATAATCAGTCCACAGATGATCACTACAGGGGTTACCACGGGCAAAAAACCTTTTTTAAAATCCTTGATTATTTCCTGCTTCTTACTCAATAACCTTGAGATGTACATGAACAAAGCCAGTTTGGCCAGGTCACTTGTCTGGATTGTCAGGTTGATAATGGGTAATTTAATCCAACGGCTGCCGTCATTTATTTTAGCGCCAAAAAGTAAAGTATATAACAACAAGGGAATGGAAACCAAAAACAATATGGTAGCTACCCTTGAAAAAAGGGTGTAGTTAATCCTGTGTAGAAAATAGATCAACACCAACCCAATCAGAGAAAAGGACACCTGTTTAAACAGGTAAATATTGGTATTACCCTTGTACATTTTATAAGCCAACGATCCTGTTGCACTGTATACCACAAGAATGGAAATAAGCGATAACAGTACCACGATACCCCAGATATATTTATCCCCCCTGGTCCGGTCTACCAACTGGCCACGCATTCCACCAATGGTGGGAATCTGGGAAAATAAAGTGTCTTTTAGCTCATTCATGCCCTATCATATTATTCTTACAGCTCTTTTACTGCATCTTTAAACTGAACACCCCTGTCTTCATAATTCTTGAATAAGTCAAAACTGGCACAAGCCGGACTTAATAAAACCACATCACCTTTAGCAGCCAATTTGAAGGATGCATTCACGGCTTTTTTTGCCGAATCAGTTTCCACGATAACTGGAACAATGTCCTTGAAAGCCTCTATGATTTTTTTATTGTCTACACCCAAACAAACAATTGCCCTTACCTTTTCTTTTACCAAATCGGCGATAAGACCATAATCATTACCCTTATCGGTCCCGCCCAAAACGAGAATCGTAGGCTTGTTCATACTTTCCAGGGCAAACCAGGTACTGTTAACATTGGTTGCTTTGCTGTCATTAACAAATTCCACACCCCTTACCATGGCAACGAATTCCATTCTGTGTTCCAGGCTGTTAAAATTCTTAACCGCTTCCCGGATTTTTTCCTTTCGGATACCGAGGGTTGCGGCTGCAATACCTGCTGCCATAGTGTTGTAGTTATTGTGTTTACCTTTCAGCGCAAAGTCATAAATACTCATGCTTACTCTTTCTTCCTGTATTCTGAGCATCATCTGGTCTCCCTTGATGTAGCCGCCTTTTTTTACTTCTTGTTTCATAGAGAATGGTAATGGGTTAGTATGAATGGTTAGTAATGGGATTTTTTGCAGGATAACTTCATCATCAGCACAGTAGATGAAATAATCCTGGTTTGTCTGGTTTTCGATAATCCGAAACTTGCTGTTAACATAGTTTTCAAATTGATACTCATATCTGTCAAGGTGGTCTTCGGTTATATTCAGCAGTATGGCAATATCCGGTCTGAAATCATGGATATCATCCAGTTGAAAAGAGCTCACTTCTACTACGTACAGTGGTTTGGGAGCAACTGCTACCTGTCTGGCAAATGATATTCCGATATTGCCAACCATGGCCGCATCCAGGCCTGCAGTTTCACAAATGTGATAAAGCAGGGCAGTAGTAGTGCTCTTGCCATTACTACCGGTGATAGCTGCAATTCTGCTTGTGCCTTTGAATCGATAAGCCAGTTCAATTTCACTGATTACCCGTATTCCCTTTTTTCGAACCTGCTTCACCATATCATTTTTCTCGGGAATTCCGGGACTCTTCATCACTTCATCTGCGGATAATACCTTTTCAAGGGTATGCCCGTTTTCTTCAAATGCAATTCCGTTATCAAAGAGCTCTTGTTTGTATTGGGCTTTAATGGGGGAAGCATCACTTACCCAAACATCATAACCCACTTTCTTACCCAGCAGCGCAGCACCTATGCCACTTTCACCCCCTCCTAATATGACCAGTCTGTGTCCCATTTCCCTTACCTGATTTTCAGTGTTACAATTGACATAACTACACAGATGATGGTAATGATCCAGAAACGGACAGCTATCTTACTTTCATGAAATCCTTTTTTCTGGTAATGGTGGTGCAGAGGGCTCATCAGAAAAACACGCCTTCCCTCACCATATTTCCTTTTAGTATACTTAAAGTAGGTTACCTGTATAATCACACTCAGGTTTTCTACAAGGAACACCCCGCAAAAAATCGGAATCAGTAATTCTTTTCTGACGATGATGGCCAGGGAGGCGATAATACCACCCAGGGCCAGGCTACCCGTATCACCCATAAATACCTGGGCCGGAAACGCATTATACCAGAGGAAGCCTATACAGGCACCCACAAATGCACCTACAAAAATGGAGAGTTCACCCAGGTTGGGTATGTACATTACATTGAAGTAATCTGCGAATACATAGTTACCACTTACATATACAAACACACCGATACCGGCACCAATTATTGCACTCACACCTGCTGCCAGTCCGTCGAGTCCATCCGTAAGATTGGCGCCGTTAGAAACAGCTGTTATAATAAAAGTTACGATCAGGATATAAATGATCCAGGTATATTTCTCAGCTCCGGGACCTATCCAGTCAATCAGTTTGCTATAATTAAATTCATGCTTTTTTACAAAAGGTATGGTGGTGATAGGGGTTTTTACCTGAACAAACTTTTTCTCTATCCCATTCAGCTTTCTGATAATGGTATTGGTATCTTTCGCCAGCCGCTCGCCTTTCTGTAACTGGGCACTTGGGCTGATTTCAGAAATAAGTTCCCTTTCCACAGTAACTGCATTACTGAAATAAAGGGTAACTCCGATAATAATACCCAAACCAATCTGGCCGATGATTTTAGTCACCCCGGCCAATCCATCACTATCTTTCTTTTTATAAGATTCCCCTTTTTGCAAAGCTTCCTTTCGGGCCCTTATTTTGAATATATCATCCAGAAATCCAATTATTCCCAGCCATACAGTACAAAGCACCATCAGGCGGATATAGACTTTATCCAGATTTGCGAATAAAAGTGTAGGTATCAGGATACTTAACAGAATGATGATACCACCCATGGTAGGAGTCCCTTTCTTTTGCGCCTGGCCTTCGAGACCCAGGTCCCTTACACTTTCGCCAATTTGTTTATTCTGCAGGTATACAATGATTCGTTTACCATATACGGTGGCTATTACCAGCGATAAGATGATAGCCATTGCAATTCTAAAGGTCAGGAACTGGAAAAGTCCTGAACCGGGAATGTGAAACGTTTTGTTTAGCCAGTTAAATAAATAATATAGCATCGTACTGATATTTATTTCTTTTATTTAGAAATGCCCCTTTATGGCATTACCACTAACCCACTTTACTTGTCTAACAGCGTAAACATTTCTGCCAAAACTGCTTTGTCATCGAAAGGATGTTTTTCTCCTTTGATATCCTGGTACTTTTCATGACCCTTACCTGCCACCAGAATAATATCTTCCTTGTTAGCCAGACCAACTGCTTTTTTAATAGCTTCTTTCCTGTCGGCGATAGAAATGGCTTTTCTTTTTCCCGCACTGTTCAATCCTGCTTCCATGTCTTTTAAAATATCCAATGGATCTTCCGATCTGGGATTGTCACTAGTAAGAATCACTTTATCACTTAAATCACAGGCCACCTGTGCCATGATGGGTCTTTTGGTTTTATCCCGGTCTCCCCCACAGCCTACAACAGTGATTACCTGTTCATGCCCTTTGCGTAATTTCTTTATGGTGGCGAGTACGTTTTCCAAAGCATCCGGTGTATGGGCATAATCCACAATGCCAATAATGAGGCCTGCACTAATGCTATAATCAAACCTGCCTTCAGCGCCTGAAAGCAGGCTTAGTGTTGTCAAAACTTTTTCTTTCTCTTCACCCAGGCAAATGGCTGCACCATATACTGCCAGCAGGTTATAAGCATTAAACTCACCAATTAGCCTGAAATGCACCTCCGTATCATCCACCATCATTACCAGGCCTGTCAAAAGGTTCTCCAGAATTTTACCCTTGAAGGAGGCTGCTGTTTTAAGGCTGTAGAGAAATTTTTTTGCGCCGGTATTCTGCAGCATTATCTCTCCTCGTTTGTCATCCGCATTGGATATGGCAAAAGCTTCAGAAGGCAAATCATCAAAAAAACGTTTCTTCACCCTTATGTATTCCTCAAAAGTTTTATGGTAATCCAGGTGGTCATGGGTGATATTGCTGAAAATTCCTCCGGTAAAATGCAAACCTGTAATTCGATGCTGGTGGATAGCATGACTGCTGCATTCCATAAATATATGTGTACAACCCTCTCCGGACATTTGCTGTAAGAGTGCATTGAGACTAACCGCATCAGGCGTAGTATGGGTAGCCGGGATAACCTTGTCACCTATCTGGTTCTGTACAGTACTGATTAGTCCGCAGGTATACCCCCACTGGGTAAAAAGCTTGAACAATAGGGTGGCAATGGTTGTTTTACCATTCGTTCCGGTAACCCCAACCAGCTTTACTTTTTCTGACGGATTTCCGAAGAAATTATTAGCCATATAAGCCAAAGCCTCTTTGGAATCCTTTACCTGTAAGTAAGTAATATCGGGAGTTAAGCCAATGGGCAGGGTCTCACACACGATAGCAATGGCACCATCTGCAATTGCCTTATCGATAAAAATATGACCATCGGATGCGGTGCCTTTAATGGCCACAAAAACAGCTCCCTTATTCACCTTGCGCGAATCAATGGCAATGGCCGTGATGGGGATATCGGTTCTTCCCTTCACTTGCTGCAGATGCACTTTGTACAATATGTCCTGAAGTGTCCCCATTTTTTTAATCAGCCTGTATTTACAGGCATTTTTTTATTTGACTAATCAATCCAGTTCAATCGTAATTACCTGTCCCCTGGCAATAGGCTCCCCGGGTAATATTGACTGAGCCGCTACCTTACCCCTGCCTTTCACATTCACTTTTAAACCGAAATTTTCACACAGATAAACCACATCTTTTAAACCCATACCTTTTAAAGCAGGCATGGCGTTCTTTATTTCCTTGCGGCTGCTGAGCATTACCTGCGATGCATTTCCGCTTAGATAGGTCCATAGTGCTGGCCCATTGGTGGAATCCCTGAAAGGCAATTGTAACTTTGATGTTATAAAGGCTATATCCTTTTTTGAGCCTGAATATTGGTAGTTGCTGCTATCCCTTCTAAGTTGCTTAACCAGATTCGTTTTATCCAACCGTATATAGGTACTGTATAACCTGTCTGCGATTTCTTTGAAAACCGGACCGGCCACATCAGCTCCATAATGCAATACAGCATGGGGTTTATTCTTAATAACTACCAGGCAGGTATACTGCGGGTTTTCTGCCGGGAAAAATCCGGCAAAAGAAGACTGGTAAATCTGGTCTGCATACCCCATTTTACCATTGGCCACCAGAGCAGTGCCTGTTTTACCTGCCACCTGGTAGGGTGTATTTTTAAAGAGCTTTGCTGCAGTTCCTGCTGTGCAAACTCCTTGCAGGCAGGCATTTAATTGTTGCAATGTCTGCTCACTGCAAATTTGATCATCAATTGTAAATGGTTGTATTTCCCTGAGCAATACTCCTTCATCCTTTACAGCACTAACCAGGTAAGGGCGCATTAGTTTTCCCTTGTTGGCAACTGCATTGTACAAACTGAGCGTTTGCAAGGGCGTTACGGAAAGGTTATACCCGAATGCCATCCAGGGCAAAGTAGTAGGTCCCCATAGTTTATTTCCCGGTCTGATAATAACGGGATTCCTTTCTCCTGTAAGGTCAATACCCGTCAGTGTGTCCATCCGCATTTTAGACAGATGCCTGAAGAATTGTCTGGGGTTGTTCCCGTAATTGTTCCAGGCCATTTTGGCCATTCCCACATTGGAACTCTTTTCAAAAGCCTGTTTTACGGTAGTTTCATACAAGCCGTGTTGTTCTGAATCAAAAATGGTTTGCCCGTTAATGCGCCAGGTACCCCCTTCCAGGTTTACCATATCGGTAAGCCTTACTTTCTTGTCTTCTAACAAGGCCATCATCGTAGCCAGTTTAAAAGTGGAACCCGGTTCAGAGGGATTGATGGCATAGTTGAAATCTTCCCAATAACTTCCATCATTTCTTCTACCCAGGTTGGCTATGGCTTTTATCTTTCCGGTTTTTACTTCCATTACCAGCGCACAACCATGTTCTGCTTCGTTACTAATCATCATCTTCATCAAAGCATTTTCTGCAATCTCCTGGATAAATACATCAATGGTGCTAACGATATCTTTCCCGGTTTCCGGTTCTATTTCATATGTATCATCAATGGGCACATTCACACCACCGGCAATCGTTCTTACGGTTTGCTTGCCATTTCTTCCTTTCAACAAACTGTCATACGTCCTTTCCAGTCCAACCATATTGGAGTCCCTGGCAAGACCAATGGTGCGGAAAGCCAGCATTTGGTAAGGATTCAGGCGTATAGTCTTTTCCATAGCAATCATACCACTCTTATACCTGCCCATTCTGAACAGTGGAAAACGCCTCAACTGTTCATACTCCCGGAAAGAAATCTTTTTCCGCAATAAAAAATAACCTTCCCGGTCTTTGTAACCCTGTTCCAGTATGGACTTATATTCACCCGCCGACTTGTCTTTGAAAAGATCTGCCAGACTTTCACTTACTGAATCAATATTGGATCGAAACAATAGCCCATTTTTTTCTCTTAAAGCGGCTACCCTGAAATCCATATAAATATCAAATTGCGGGATACTGGTACTCAACATCTGTCCGTCTTCACTGTATATAGTTCCTCTCTCAGCATCAATTTCTGCAACGTGCTGGTGAAGACTATCGCTCATACTGCGCCAATGCTTACCCTGAACCTGTTGTATATATACCGCTTTCCCGAAAATGGCAACACAGGCAGCTACCACCAGTATGTAACTGAGGTATACTCTCCATAATATGTCGCGTTTTACATCCATTTTCTAAAAGGCGATCTTTTGATTTAATTATTTACCCTTTTCAGTTAATTGTAACCTCCTGGGCATATCCTTACTAATGGTTAAACCCAGTGGCTCTGAAGCTTTCACAATCTGCACTTCCTCACTTTTAAACATCACTTCGCTTTTTAGGGTCTTGTATTCATACTGCAGTTCTTTCAGTTCTGCGTTGGTTCTATTAATGTTACGAATCGTCTTATCCGCTTTGTGTCCGTTGGCGATGTATAAAACGGTCAGTAATGACAGATACAGGAAAAAGGGAATATTCTTCACAATCCACTGGTAGTTAAACAACCCTTTCAGCGGGTTTTTATTCGTTTTATTATCGTTGTTATTTTCCATCATTTTTTTAGCATTTGATACTATCCCTTCTTTACCTATTCATTTACACTCTCTCTGCCACCCTTAGTTTAGCACTCCTGCTTCTGCTGTTACGTTTCATTTCATCTTCTGTGGCGGTTAGCGGCTTTTTGGTCACCACCCTGAAAATTTCTTCCCTGATAACCGACATAAGGGGGTTTTCAGGTAAGTCGTCGAAACTGCCCTGGCGGAAGAAATTCTTCACTACCCTGTCTTCTATGGAATGGAAGGTGATGATGGCCACACGGCCACCTGGTTTCAGCAAAGCAGGAACCTGTTGTAACATTTCTTTCAAAGCACCCAATTCGTCGTTCACTTCCATTCGCAACGCCTGGAATACCTGGGCCAGATACTTATTGGGATTTCCCTTCACCACAGAACTTATCATTGCCTTAAACTGTTCGATAGTGGCAGATGGCAGGTGTTTTCTCTCCTGAACAATATGCCTGGCAAGGGTTTTAGCATTCGTTACCTCTCCATACTGCTCAAACAGCTTATGCAACTGTTGTTCAGAATAAGTCTTTACCAGATCGGCGGCCGTTAATTCCTGGCGCCTGTCCATGCGCATATCGAGTGGGCCCGAAAACCGAATGGAAAAGCCGCGTTCACCTTCGTCAAATTGGTGACTGCTAACCCCAAGGTCAGCCAGGATTCCATCTACCTGGGTAATTTTGTGCAAACGAAGCATCCGCTGCAAGTGCCTGAAATTATGGGGAACGAAAATGATCCGCTTATCATCCGGCAGGTTATTGGCAGCATCTGCATCCTGGTCAAAAGCAAAGAGCCTTCCATTTTCGTTCATTAAATCCAGCATTCCCTTTCCATGACCACCCCCGCCAAAAGTGCAATCCACATATACACCATCCGGCTTTATGGCCAGACCCTGCAGGGTTTCTTGAAAAAGTACGGGAACGTGGTAATCCATGGAAAATGCTGATTGATTAATGAGGTGAAACAAATACGATACAGAAGCCATTTACAACAGGACAATACGGCCTAATCCAAATGATTAAATGGCTTCCATTTAAATCTTATCCGCCATTACTTCCTGGGCTAAACTGCTGAATGCCTCGGGTGAAAAATCCTCAAAGAGCTGTTTGTACTTATCTGCATCCCAGATTTCAAAACGGTCCAAAGCGGCAGCAATCACTATTCCTTTGCTCAAACCTGCAAACTCCTTCAATGTAGCGGGCAGCAACATGCGGCCGGCAGCATCCAGCTCCACTTCTGTTGCCCCGCCCAAAAACTGACGGCGAAATTGACGTACCTTGGGGTCGAAATCATTTAACTGGCTAATCCTGGAAATAATCAATTCCCAACTTTTTAACGGGTATAACGTGAGACATTTTTCAAAACCACGGCTAAGAATGAAACTCCCCTCCCCTTCCGGCAACTGTTTTCTCAGTCCGCCAGGAAGCAGGAAGCGACCTTTCGCATCTACCGTAGCTTCGTATTCTCCGTGAAAACCAGTCATAAGTGTATAAATATTTTCAAGATTACCACTTGTTGACACAAAATAACACTTTTTCCCACTTTTAAACGTTAAATAGCAAATTTCTATTTATCCACAGAATTTTGTATTCTGTAATGCAACAGGGAAAAGGCTTTCAGGTAATTATCAGCCGAAATCCCCAAAAAAGATGTGAATTGATGTGGAAAACAGGTGAATAGAGGGGAAATGAGTGTGGATTACTTAAAAAAAGCGTAGCAAAACCCTAAAAATAGCAATTCCGGAAGCCACTGTAATTATCAAAACTAAAAATGCTATTTCCCCGGAGTTATAGCCTAATCCAGTCCTTACCTGAATATGCTTTTGGCGCAGCCTTTATACCCAAGTATGTTTTTTGCCGTTTCCTGCAGGATAATAAATGTTCGTTATCACGCTATTTAGTTCCACGGGAGTAGCTTTGCCAAAATTCGAAAAAGCGCTAACAGCATGCATCCAAAGGATTTGTCCATCGCCGACTTTACTTATACACTACCGGATTCTTTCATTGCACGGTATCCATTGCCTGAAAGGGACCAGAGTAAACTGTTGCTATACAGGAATGCCCAAATCAGCCAGGATACCTACCAAAATATAGCTGATCACCTGCCATCCGACTCATTACTGGTTTTTAACAACACCAGGGTTGTAGAAGCCAGGCTGCTTTTTAAAAAAGAAAATGGTAGCCAGATTGAAATTTTTTGCCTGGAACCCCATGAAGATTATGCAGATATCAGTTCGGCAATGATGCAAAAGGAGCGGGTTCTCTGGCACTGCCTCGTGGGTGGGGCCAAAAAATGGAAGGAAGGCAGCCTGGTACAGGAAATCAGTTTTGAAAAGGGAAATTTACTGCTAAGCGCTAAAAAAATGCAAAGGGGTGCTGACGACTATATCATTGAACTGAGTTGGAACAATCCTGAGCTTAGCTTTGCAGAAGTATTGCATATAGCCGGACTGATTCCCCTCCCCCCTTACCTGAAACGGGAGGCAGAAGCATCGGATACAGAAAGGTACCAGACCATTTACGCGCAAATAGAAGGATCAGTAGCCGCACCTACTGCCGGACTGCATTTTACAGAAAACTTGTTTCGAAAACTTTCCGGAAAAAATATAGCACATGATTTTGTTTCCCTTCACGTTGGGGCGGGTACTTTCAAGCCTGTGAAAGCGGAAACCATGCAGTCGCATGAGATGCATGCAGAATTCATGGTCATCAGCAAAACATTCCTGACAAATCTGGTCAACAGATTACAGTCACCTGTAATGGCAGTGGGTACCACTTCTCTGCGAACACTTGAAAGTATTTATTGGCTGGGGGTAAAAACAAAGTTATATCCCGACATTCAGGCTGAAGCACTCTCTATTAACCAATGGGAGCCCTATGAAGTAAACCAGCAACCCATTTCGGCCAGCGATGCGATACAGGCATTACTGGATTGGATGCACAACAGGCAATTATCGCAACTCATCACCAAAACCCAAATCATTATAGCCCCGGGTTACGTTTTTCGAATAATCAAAGGACTGATCACCAACTTTCACCAGCCGCAATCCACCCTTCTCTTACTGGTTGCAGCCATTACCGGAGAGGATTGGAGAAAAATTTACCAGTATGCGCTGGATAATGATTTTCGTTTTTTGAGTTATGGAGATGGCAGCCTGCTCTGGCTTCCGGAATCGGTAGTTCAATAAATGCAGAGAGATTATCTATCAGTGTACAGTGGCATTTCAACCGTAAATACACTGCCTTTTCCCAGGGTACTGTCTACCTTTATTTTGCCTTTGTGGGCTTCAATAACCGTCTTTACATAACTCATCCCCAGTCCAAATCCTTTCACATCGTGCAGGTTACCGGTATGGGCACGGTAGAATTTTTCGAAAATACGTTTGACGGTTTCTTTGCTCATCCCAATGCCATTGTCCTCCACTTTCAGTAAAAAATGTTTTTTAGAATTATGGGTAGTAATCAAAATGCGGGGTGCATCTTTCGAGTATTTGATGGCATTATCCACCAGGTTGGAAATGAGATTGGAAAAATGAACCTCATCCACACTTACTACATCATTCTGGGCATTCAGGCGTAATGTAATCTTACCCTGCTTGTCTTCCAACTGTAATTCATAATTACCCAGGATGGCATTGATGAGTTTGTTAATATGCCTTGGGTGCATATTAAGCTGGAGTTCCTGTTTTTCAATCAGCGCAGCCTGCAATATGGTTTCCACATGCTTATTCATCCTGATATTCTCTTCCTTGATGATACTGCTGAAATATTTTGTTTTCTCTTTATCCGCCTGAACTTTTTCATTCCGCAGGGCATCAACAGCCAGTGAAATGGTAGCCAAAGGCGTTTTAAATTCATGCGTCATGTTATTGATAAAGTCACTTTTTATTTCACTCAGTTTTTTCTGGTTCAGCAAAGATTTAACAGTGAGGTAAAAGGCTGCAATGATAATGAGCATGAAAATGACCGCAACAATAATAATCCACCTGATAGAAGCCCATACCTGGTTTTTAAAATCGGGTACTACAATTATCAGCTTCTCCAGAGTAGCCTGTCCTTCTACGTCCACATTCTCAGGGATAATAGGCCAGTAACTTCGCTGGTTATGGGTGGTATCCCAGAATTCTGTATCAAAATGCTGAGAGGCCATCTCATAATCATCATTGGTATTGGTAATCGCAAATTCAAACTTGACACCTTTGAGGTCATTTTCATTGAATGCCTGCCGAAGCTTAGCCTGCACTTCCTGTGGGGTAAACTTCTCTTCAACCGTGGGCGGCTTGAGTAAATGCAGGTGAAAATCAGAGCTGAAGGTAAGTCCCCCCCTTCTGGGTAAACGGAGCAGGTTTCCGTTATAGGTATTCTTACTCAGGTCTTTGACAACCGAAACACAGGCATCTTCTACTTTATGGTGCAATTGACTTTCCGTTACTTCCAAAAGATTCCGCAACCAGGACGTCTGTAAAAGAATGAGTCCCAGTAATGAGAGTGAAATCAATATGACGATAGCGGGGAAAGTTCTCTTCATCCTCACAAATATAATGGGAACTCTAAATGACTGTACAGATACCCTGAGGTTTACCATGATTTTAACGGGAAAAAACAGGATTTTATCGGGGATAAAATAAATTGTTTTCCCTACCTTTTCGGTATGGCAGATCCGGCTCCGGGCATATTACTGATTTCAGACCCCTTCCTGAAGGACCCTAATTTTATCAGAACCGTTGTGCTGTTATGCGAACACCAGGTAGAGGGTAGTTTTGGTTTTGTACTGAACAAACATTTCAACAAAGAACTTGGCGACCTGATTACACAGGCAAAAGGTGTTCGATTTCCCATATATGATGGCGGCCCCGTTCAAAAGGATACCCTTCATTTTCTTCACCAGTGCCCCGACAAGATACCCGGGGGCATTGAAGTGATAGACGGGATTTATTGGGGCGGTGATTTTGAGGAAGTACTTAGTTTATTAAAAGAAAAAGAGTTGACTAAAAATGAGATCCGCTTTTTCCTGGGGTATAGTGGCTGGACAGAAGGGCAGTTATCCGCTGAACTGGAAGAGAAGAGTTGGATTACCCGAAAGGCCAGTAAGCCCCTCGTGTTTACCCTAAATACGCCTCAATTGTGGAAAGCAGCCCTTCGTGACCTGGGTGGAGAATACAGCCAGATGATTAATTATCCCATCGATCCACAATTGAACTAATAGGGCAGCAATACATCATTTACCAACATCCCGTATATAGATATTGAAAAAGGCCCCGTAAACGGAGCCCTTTCTATTATTTCGTAAGTGGAAACTAAATTACAATGCCGTAGCACCTTCCACCAAAACCGTAACCTTATTATTCAGCACTTCTACAAAGCCACTTTGAATGGCATAATGTTCAAAGTCATTCTTACCCTTCAAAATTTTAAGTTTACCCTTACCCAGCGCACTAACCAACGGGGCATGTCTGTCAAGAATTTCAAACAATCCCGTGATTCCAGGTAGCAAAACGCCGTATACTTCGCCGCTGTAAAGCTTTTTTTCCGGTGTTAAAATTTCGAGGGTCATTCTATTACTTTGAACTTGAGAAAATCAACCGGTTTGTCTGATACATTCGAACCGGCAGGATTGGTTACTATTATTTGGCAGCTTCCATCATTTTCTTACCTTTTTCCACCGCTTCTTCCAGGGTACCTACCAGGTTGAAAGCTGCTTCCGGATACTCGTCAACTTCACCATCCATGATGGCATTGAAAGCGCGTATGGTATCATTGATATCCACAAAAACTCCTTTTAACCCGGTGAATTGCTCCGCCACGTGGAAAGGCTGAGAAAGGAAACGCTGCACTTTACGGGCACGCTGTACGGTCATTTTATCTTCCTCACTCAATTCATCCATACCGAGGATGGCAATAATATCCTGTAGTTCCTTATAACGCTGAAGAATCAGTTTCACACGGTTGGCACAATCATAATGTCCATCACCCACAATAGCAGGCGTCAGAATCCTGGAGGTAGAATCCAATGGATCCACAGCAGGATAGATACCCAGGTCAGCAATCTTACGGCTCAATACCGTAGTGGCATCAAGGTGGGCGAAAGTGGTGGCAGGTGCCGGGTCAGTAAGGTCATCCGCAGGTACATATACCGCCTGTACCGAAGTAATAGATCCATTTTTGGTGGAGGTGATACGTTCCTGCATCAATCCCATTTCAGTAGCCAGTGTTGGCTGGTATCCTACCGCTGATGGCATACGTCCCAACAGAGCTGATACTTCAGAACCCGCCTGTGTAAAACGGAATATATTATCTACAAAGAAAAGGATATCCTTTCCCTTACCGGTTCCGTCTCCATCGCGGAAATACTCTGCAATGGTCAATCCACTCAAGGCAACACGTGCACGGGCTCCGGGTGGCTCATTCATCTGACCGAATACGAAAGTGGCTTTGGATTCTTTCAGTCCTTCCATATCTACTTTACTCAGGTCCCATCCGCCTTCTTCCATGCTGTGTTTGAAGTCATCACCATATTTCATAATGCCGGCTTCAATCATTTCACGCAACAGGTCATTTCCTTCACGTGGTACGCTCACCCACTCCGGCAAATACAGACAATACCTCCATGCCCTTTGGCAATATTGTTAATCAATTCCTGAATCAATACGGTTTTACCTACACCCGCACCACCGAAAAGACCAATTTTACCTCCTTTTGCATAGGGTTCAATCAGGTCGATTACTTTAATTCCGGTAAACAGAATTTCAGAGGCAGTACTCAGGTTTTCAAATAATGGCGGTTTATTATGGATGGGACGACCATTTTCTTTGCTGATCTGTGGCAATCCATCAATCGCATCACCTGTTACATTGAACAAACGGCCATTAATGCCCTCACCAACCGGCATGGCAATCGCTTTACCTGTATCGGTAACGGTCATTCCGCGAACCAGGCCTTCCGTACCATCCATAGCGATTGTTCTCACACTGTCTTCACCCAAATGCTGTTGCACTTCAAGCACCAGTTTTTCGCCGTTATCACGGATAATTTCCAATGCATTATAAATTTCAGGCAATGTATTATCGTCGGGAAAATGTACGTCAACCACCGCACCGATAATCTGTTTGATTTTACCTTTAGTAGCCATATCAGGAGATATAATTATGGTTTAAAAAAATCAGGTTTTTGTAAGCAAAAAGGGCCGGTTTTCCGACTTGGCGGCAAAGGTAAGGGGATGCACACTAAAAATGAGAAAATCAGCTAATTAAATTGGAAAAATTGGGGATAAACTGCCCGTTCAGGCATCCTTATGAAGGCAAATAATCTGACAGTTTCAGGAAAACCCGCCATGTGTTTGGATACCCTGCAGTAGTAGGATTGGCAGAGACTTTTTAATCAATGCATTAATCTTTCGAAGTATTTTTTTTTCTATTATTTAAAATATTGTAAAACAATTCAATAATAGGAATAAGACCCAACTGCAACAGGTTACCCCAAATACCAGACCCTGTAACTGTTTTTTCACCCTCTTTTGTAGCCGCTTTCCTGATATTTCCAACTAAAGTGGTCACTATTTTCAGCAATACGGACCCCAGTCCATTAGCCAACACCAGGGTTACAACAGATCCTGTTGCAGCTTTGACAGACTCGGCGGGCAATCTGTTCCAGCGCTCGCGCAGGTCATTCTCGGCTACCATTATTCTTGCTTCCACCCTGGTCATTTCTGACCGGAGTTCTTCGATGGTTCGGATATTTAAGGTTGTTTCCTTACTCATTACCTGGATCATTTTTATCAAAAAATATACTAATCACGGCATTAATGACCTTTTTGCTTAACACTGCCCTTTTCAATATCAGTATCCAAAGCATCAGAAAGTAAAATAATGTAACGATCGCAAAGCCGATATACAAATTGCCTGTGAGGGAAGCAAAGAAAAAACCGGCCATCAGGCTTATAAACATGAGTAGAAAGAAACATACAAGGGAAAG
>CAVVSL010000016.1:0-25609 GCA_963750825.1 uncultured Bacteroidota bacterium
ATCCGGAAAAAGGGTATCATAGTCTTTGGCAAAAGACTGTTGCAGCTGGGCATAAGACTTCTTTTCTGCGGCGGAGTCACTAAGTCCGGCATCCGAATGGTTATCAAAAGCCATTCGCTGAGTATTACCGGTAATATTAGCCTCCCCCATCAGTTTGCAGTTTTGTCTGAAATGTAGTTCTTTTTTCATCGCCCCCGTCTAATAACCCTCAGCCAGCCTAATGATTATCATCAGTTATCATCTCCCCCAAACAATACCCCCCAACCTCAAACCACAGAAGACAAACCAATTTCCCTCATTATCCCCCACCCTTTTTACCTTTGCCCCAACCCAACCAACCACAGACCATAGACTACAAACCACAAACCAAAATGCCCTTCCACCTCCACTCCCCCTATTCCCCCGCCGGCGACCAGCCATCCGCCATACAACAGTTAACGGATGGTGTCCTCAATGGTGAGCAGTACCAAACCTTACTGGGAGTAACCGGATCGGGAAAGACATTTACCATGGCCAGTGTTATCCAAAATACGCAGCGGCCTACGCTGGTACTTACGCACAACAAAACCCTGGTGGCACAATTGTATGGAGAGTTCAAACAGTTCTTCCCCGATAATGCGGTGGGCTACTTTGTAAGCTATTATGACTACTACCAGCCGGAAGCTTATATGCCGGTGAGTGATGTGTACATAGAGAAGGACCTCAGCATCAATGAAGAGCTGGACAAACTTCGCCTCCAGGCCACGTCACAATTATTGAGCGGGAGAAGGGACATCATTGTGGTGGCCAGTGTGAGTTGTATTTATGGTATGGGCAACCCCACTGAATATGAGAACGGCATCATACGCATCAGTAAGGGACAGGTAATTTCTCGGCAGGGATTCCTGCACATGCTGGTGAATAGTTTGTACAACCGTTCCCAGGGCGATTTTAGCAGAGGTACCTTCCGGGTGAAAGGCGATACGGTTGACATCAACCTGCCGTATGTGGATTTTGGTTACCGCATTACTTTTTTTGGAGACGAGATAGAAGAGATCGAAAGTATTGAAACCGCCACCAGCAAAAGGATTGGGGTGATGGAGAATGCCGCCATTTTTCCGGCAACCCTATACCTGGCACCGAAGGAAATGATTGTGCAGGTGATGCATGAAATACAGGATGAGATGGCGGCACAGGTGGAGTATTTCAAGGCAACGGGAAAATACATAGAAGCGCAGCGGTTAAAAGAAAGGGTGGAATATGATATTGAAATGATTCGCGAGCTGGGTTATTGCAATGGCATTGAAAACTATTCCCGTTTTTTCGACCGTCGCAAACCGGGGACGAGACCCTTCTGCCTGCTGGATTATTTTCCCAAAGACTTTTTACTCGTGGTGGATGAGAGCCACCAGACCATACCCCAGGTGGCGGGCATGTATGGCGGCGACCGGAGCCGCAAACTGGTACTGGTAGACTATGGCTTTCGCCTGCCCAGTGCCATGGATAACCGGCCGTTGAATTTTCATGAATTTGAAAACCTGGTGGGGCAGACTGTTTTTGTGAGTGCCACTCCAGGCGACTATGAGCTGGAGCGTACGGGCGGTGTGGTGGTAGAACAGGTGGTAAGGCCCACGGGATTATTGGACCCACCAATTGAGATACGCCCCAGTGTAAACCAGATAGATGATTTACTGGATGAGATAGACAAGACGGTGACCAAGGGCGACAGGGTTTTGGTCACCACGCTTACCAAACGAATGGCCGAAGAGATGGATAAGTATCTCGGCAGGATCAACATTAAATCCAAATACATACACAGCGATGTGGATACACTGGAGCGGGTAGAGATATTGCGGCAGTTGCGACTGGGGGAGATTGATGTGCTGGTGGGGGTGAACCTGTTAAGGGAAGGATTGGACTTACCCGAGGTATCACTTGTGGCGATACTGGATGCGGATAAAGAGGGCTTTTTGCGCAATGAAAGGTCCCTTACCCAAACGGCCGGAAGGGCCGCGCGAAATGTGGATGGCAAAGTAATTTTTTATGCAGATAAGATGACAGAAAGCATGCAGCGTACCATTGATGAAACGAGCAGAAGAAGGGAAAAGCAAATAGTTTATAACACGGAGCACAATATCACCCCGAAAACCATCAGCAAGAGCATTGAGCAGATTATGGCACAGGGCTCAGTGCTTGATATTAAGGGATATGACCCTTCTAATCCCTATGCCTTGCAGCACGATGCCGAACTGGTGAGCAAAGTGGCCGATGAGCAGGAAGTGTACAAGACCATACCCCAGGTAGAGAAGGCAATAACCAAAACCAAAAAAGAGATGGAGAAAGCCGCCCGCGACCTCGACTTCATAGAGGCCGCCCGGCTACGCGATGAAATGTTCCGCCTGCAGAAAGAACTGGAAGCCATGAAATAAAAGAGTTGGCAATCATTAGCGGGACCAGAACAAACGTTACCTGAATAAATAAAACCCATATTTGAATCACCATTCCTTTTCCATTTATTTAGTATATTCCCTCTCCAACCAAACAAAAGGATATGAAAAAAATAGCCCTGTTAAGTGCCATCCTCTTTGCTGCAACAGCATTGGTGGCACAGGACAAGCCACAGCCCGCACCCGATAAGAACAAAGAAATTATGCTGGTAGAAGCCTCCTGCGGCCAGTGCCAGTTTGGCCTGAAGGGGGATGGTTGTAACCTCGCGGTACGCATCAAAGGCAAGTCCTATTTTTTGGATGGTACCGAGATAGACCAGCACGGCGATGCCCACGCCAAAGACGGATTCTGCAATGCCGTACGCAAAGCCAAAGTACAGGGTGAAGTGGTGAAAGACAGATTCGTAGCCACCTGGTTTGAGTTGCAACCCGAACCCAAAAAGAAAACCGATTAATTTACCGGCTGTTTAACCAAACTGCATGCGTGTAATTATCAGAACGGGTAAGTTACTATTGTGGGCATTGCTCCTGTTAATCGTGTTGGGTATTGTGTTATATGGAAAAAAAGACATTGACCCGGAAATCCTGATTAGTCGCTATGCCAATAGTGAATCAAAATTCATGAACCTGATGGGCATGCGGGTGCATTACCGCGATGAGGGCAACCGAAGCGACAGCGTTCCATTGGTGTTGCTGCATGGCACATCGGCTTCCTTACTTACCTGGGATAGTACGGTGCTGTTGTTGGGCACATCTCACCGCATTATCCGATTTGATTTACCCGGTTACGGACTCACCGGTCCCAATCCCACTGGGGACTATACCACTGCTTTTTACAATACGTTTATTGATTCAGTACTCACCCGTTTGCAGGTAAAGCGGATAGCCATTGCCGGCAATTCGCTCGGGGGTGCATTTGCCTGGCAGTATGCACTGGCGCATCCCGAAAAAACGGCCAGACTGGTGCTGGTGGATGCCGGTGGTTATCTGCCGAAGGTGAAACCCAAAGGGGCAGTGGGTTTCCGCTTGGCACAGGTTCCGGTACTGAACCGGTTGCTGACCTTCCTCACGCCCAAACCCCTTGTACGTAAGAGCCTCGAAGATGTGTATGTAGACCACTCAAGGATAAGTGACCAGCTGGTGGACCAGTATTATAACCTGCTCCTGCGCCGTGGTAACAGAGAGGCATTGCTGCAAAGAATGCGGATAGGATTTGGTGGAGATGATTCAGAAAGTATCCGGAAATTAACTATGCCCACCCTGGTGGTATGGGGAGACCGCGATAACCTGATACCGGTAGAGGATGCCGCAAGGTTTACCCGGGACATCCGCGGAAGCCGGGCAGAGATAGTAAAGGGCGTTGGCCACGCCCCCATGGAAGAAGCCCCGCAAAAATTTGTGGCATTGATAAGGCCTTTTTTGTATCCGGCCACCCTACAATAAAATATTTTTTCTCATGATAAAATGGACAGTAACCTTGTTGGCAGTAGTGAGTATGCTGTTGGCACAGGCACAGCCGCCCCGGCTCATCGTTCGCGGTGATGATATGGGCTTTTCGCATTCGGGCAATGAGGCCCTGATCAAAACCTGTAAAGAGGGTATTGTAACATCTGTGGAAATACTGGTGCCCTCGCCCTGGTTTCCGGAGGCGGTGAGACTGCTGCAGCAAAACCCCGTTATTGATGTGGGTATTCACCTGGCCCTGAGTAGTGAGTGGGACAATGTAAAATGGCGGCCTCTCACACATGCCCCTTCGTTGACTGATGCGGATGGTTATTTCTGGCCCATGATTTATCCCAATAAAAATTATCCCGGCCAGGCACTCACCGAAAATGCCTGGGTGCTGGCAGAGATTGAAAAAGAGTTCCGTGCCCAGATAACCACGGCACTAAAACACCTGCCACAAACCAGCCACATTTCCTCGCACATGGGCTGTGTGGAAAGCAGTCCCCAAGTGGTGGCCCTTACCCGCCGGCTGGCAAAAGAATTTCAAATTGACATTGACCTTACAGAACACAGGGTATTACCCGCCTACTTCCCCGGACCCAAAAAAACAGTTGCCGAAAAACAAAAAGCATTTACGGATATGCTGGGGAAACTGGAGTCCGGCAAAACCTATCTTTTTGTAGAACACCCTGGCTTCGACAATGCAGAGCTCCGTGCCATCCACCACATAGGGTATGAAGACGTGGCCACGGACAGGCAGGGAGTTACCGACCTGTTTTGTATGCCCGCCATAAAACAGGCCATCCGCGAGAGGGGCATACAGTTGATTAGTTACCGGCAGTTATTGAAAAAATAAATACAGGTTTTCTTAACCAGCAAAGACAGTTTTTTATTCCACTATCCCAATGATACCAAACCGACTACTCATGAAAAAAATCTTCCTGTCAGCATTGCTCCTTTCCTTTGCAGCCACCGGTGCCATGGCACAGCCCAAAGAGCCGAAGGCAAATAGCAGTAATGAACTCAACCCGGACTATACAGTTACTACCGAAAACACGGTAACCATCAGGGGTACAAAGATTCCCTACAAAGCCATTGCGGGAACTATCCCTGTTTGGAACGACTCGGGAAAAGTAATTGCAGGCGTGTTCTTTACCTATTATGAACGCACTGACAGCAAAGACCGGGCAGCAAGACCATTGGTGATTTCATTCAATGGTGGTCCGGGCACGCCTTCTGTGTGGATGGAGCTCGGTTATACCGGGCCCCGCCTATTAAATATTGATGAGGAGGGTTATCCCGTGCAACCCTATGGCATCAAAGAAAATGCCAACAGCATTCTTGACATCGCAGATATTGTATATGTAGATCCCGTAAATACGGGCTATTCAAGGATCATCGGCAACGCACCCAAAAGCACTTTCTTTGGGGTAAATGCCGACATTAAATACCTGGCCGCCTGGGTCAGCACTTTTGTTACCCGCTATAACCGATGGCCATCGCCCAAATACCTGATTGGTGAGAGTTATGGCACCAACAGGGTTTCGGGCCTGGCACTGGAACTCCAGAAATCACAATGGATGTTTCTGAATGGGGTGGTACTGGTTTCGCCCACTACCATTGGTATTGAACGTTCGGGGCCTGTAGACATTGCTTCACACCTTCCTTATTATGCCGCAACGGCCTGGTACCACAAAGCCCTTCCCGCAGATTTGCAAAACAAGGAACTGACAGCCATGTTGCCCGAAGTAGAGGAGTTTACCATACAGGAACTGATACCCGCCTTAACCAGGGGAGGTTTTCTGGATGTAGCAAAGAAAAAAACCATCGCAGCCAAAATGGCCCGGTATTCCGGCATATCCGAAAAGGTAATCCTGCAACGAAACCTTTCCATCCCACCCCGTTTTTTTTGGAAAGAATTGCTGCGCGACAGGGGCTATACCATTGGAAGATTAGACAGCCGCTACCTGGGTATTGACAGCCAGGACGGCAGCGATTCAACAGAATACAATGCAGAACTCATTGCCTGGAACCATGCTTTTTCTCCAGCCATGAACCATTACCTGCGGCAAGAACTGCAGTATACAACCGATTTGAAGTATTATATGTTTGGCCCCACCAATCCCTGGGATCGCAGCAATGACCATACCGGAGAAAACCTGCGGCTGGCCATGGCGCAGAATCCCTACTTACATGTGTTTGTACAATCAGGCTATTTTGATGGCGCCTGCGATTATTTTAATGCCCAGTATAATATGTGGCAGATGGATCCCAGTGGTAAGCTGAAAGACAGGCTAAGCTGGAAAGGCTATCCCAGCGGTCACATGATGTACCTGCGGAAACCCGACCTGGAAACCAGTACCCGCGACCTGCGCGAATTTATTAGCAAAACATTGCCCGGGCCGGGACAACCTGCAAAGTATAGGGTGCCTTTTTAAACAGTATGGGCCAGGTGGCTACCTGAAAACAGTAACCCGAAGCGGCACTAAAAAACAGGTGATAACAGGACGACGGGTGTTAAACACCAGCTACAGTAATTACCTACCAACTATTTTCTATGGCAACCAACAGATCACAAATAACTATTCAAGCAACAGTTGAAAAAGTGTGGGATACGATTACAAATCCCATAAGTGTAAAGCTTTGGCAATATGGCAGCGACTTATTGACAACCTGGGAAATTGGGAGTGACATAAAATTCAGCACTGAATGGGAGGGTAAAATATTTGAACAATGGGGAAAGGTCCTGGATTTTCGCCCTTGCGAATTGGTTAAATACAGTTTATTTGCGCCCAGACCAGACCTGGAAGACAAGCCCGAAAATTATTTTATTATGAGCTATTTTCTAACAAATGAAAATGGTTATATAAAACTTGAGATTATTCAGGAGGACAACCGGCCAGGGGCTGTTCAGGAAGAAATACAGGGTGAAGAAAACCCCGTGTTATTATCATTAAAACAATTGGCAGAAACCATTTAACGGAAAAAAAGTAACAGCCACAGACCCGCAATCAATTTTTAGGTATAGTTAATGACCGGCAGAAAAGAAAAATAAAACGAGGGTAAGATGGGAATGCCGGGTAGCTAAAATTGTCTACTCAAAAAACGCAATGGAAAGGGACTGACAGTCAATTTTTTGTAATTTCAGAGTGCGTAAATTAGAGAGTTAGCGGTTATTGTAAAGCGACATTCCGAGTATTAATAATATGGACTACAAACATTACTTGAGCACATTCCAAAAAGCATCCACCCAGCTTGACAAAAAAGTGTTTAGAGAGAAACAATTAGAAGTTGCAGCTGGCGAGGTTTTAAATTCCGTTTTTCTAAAGCTCTACAAAAAATCGTGGACAAACCCATGTAAAGACCCTTTAACTTCTGGGTCAAGAATTTTCTTTTCAATTTGGACAAATAATTCCGCAATCGAAGAACAAAAACTATTTTATAATATTCACGCATTAAAACTGCGACATTTAAAAGGATATTCAATACAGAGTAGAAAATTTGCGGACAATTTTAGAAAGAACTTCAGGGATTATGAACACAATTGGCAGAATGTAAGCGTTAACTTTGGACCTTTGACTTTAATGGAAGGATGGCAACAGATATACCTTGAAAATTTTCAAGATGACATAGTAAAACTTGCAAATAATTTCATTGACATAGAACATTTGATTGACAATACTCTTGCTGAATTTAAGTGTTAATTTATTGACAGCGAAGAACAACAAACCGCTAACATTAGAATTGCCAATAGTGGGGCTTGACGAATAAAGCCCAGCTTTAGTTTTTAATATTTAACTTTATCAAAAAACCAGGCAGCAGTTCCGGGCAATGTGTGTCAGGAGAAACAAGTGAGTCGCTTGTTTCGTAATTGTATAAATGATTATAGGGGAAGGCTACAACTTTACTTTCATTCGTCAAGCAGATACTTCCTCCAAACGGTTAGTTCCCCGAATAAACTGCATGCTAAATAAACGTAAAGCAATACCACCCGGTTCTGTTTAGCATTATTTGTATATTTATAAAAAGTCGGTGGTTTTTTCACAAACTGCCATTGGCAGCAAGCGAATTAGACATCAAACTTTCGACCGATGAGCAAAGAACAAACTAAAGACCTCCTGAAGTTTCTTAAGCCATTTGGTGACGACATAACAGAGTTGGTTATGTGGCTTAGAGACTTTGCCTGGGATTTATGCCCAAAGGCCAACGAATTAATTTACGACAACTATAATGCGGTTGCATTCGGCTGGAGCCCAACAGATAAAGTTGGACACAACATTTGTTCCATAGCGGTTGGACGATCGAGTAAAAAAGTTCATTTTGGCTTTTATTGGGGCAATGAAATTTCTGACCCTGATAAAATTCTTTTGGGACAAGGAAAACAGTATCGCTACATTCTTGTGACAGATAAAAAGAAATTTCCAAAAAATTACATTAAAAAACTTGTAATCGAAGCCTACGCAAACTCTCTTGCAAAAGTTAAAGACCCCAAACAAATTTTAAGCGGACAAACGATTGTAAAATCAATTTCGGACAAGAAACGACCCGACAAAGCAAAAAAAGTAAATAAACCTAAAAAGAAATAGAATTGACACGGCAATTGACGAATGCCTGCCGCCAATCAGTGTATTGCTGCAAATCCTAAGACGACACAACGATTATGTAAGAGGACATAAAAAAAATCAAAGCACTCCCCGGCAATATTGAAATCCTGAAATTCAATCGGACGCCGGCCGGTTGAAAGCAAAGCAAATAAAATTCAACTTTGACCTGAAAAATTTATCAAATTGGTAAGAGTAGCGGTTTTTTTATTTCTTTTTTTCGCAACCGGCTGTCACCTCGGAACGAAGGACGAAACTATTGTTAAAATGCAACAGGCATTTGACACGGGGGTAGTCACGAAACTGCCCATATATGACAGTTTAGTAACTGCGATTTTAGCAAATACCCGGTTTTTTAAACAACAAATTGATGAGAGGGGTTCATACCGAGCCTGTAAATACAGGCCATATTCAGACCAGTCGGATGTGTTGAAGCAATTGCCGCTTTCTATAGCCCCCCAAATCGACTACTATTTCAAGAAATTGGGAAAAGCCTTCATTTATGGATTTGATGTTTTTAGCGACAGTACAATTAAGTTATGTATCAGAAATAGTTCCACCGGAGAATGGGGTGTAACGAGGGAAGAAAATTTATCTTATTATCCCGTTCGAAGTAATATTAGAAGACGGGAATCGCCCATATCTGACACCATCCTTAATGAACATTGGCTATACTGGATCCGCTTGAATAAGCCAAGATTTTTTTGACACAGACCTGGGTTTGGCGCAAAAAACACTTAATGGTTAGTGCCCTGATAAAGCAATACCCTCACTGAAGCGACCCCCTTATTTATGCCCGACTTCCCTGTCTGTTTTGTAAGAAAACAGTACATTTGGGGTACACCCGAAAATAAAGCAAGCATGCCCCTAATCAATCCCCATATAAACTTTAACGGCAATGCCGAAGAAGCTTTTACTTTTTACCAGTCAGTCTTTGGCGGAGCCTTTGCAAAAATTATTCGTTTCAAAGACATGGCAAGCCCCGGATTTCCTATATCGGAGAAAGAAGAAAATAAAATCATGCACATTGCTTTGCCCATCGGAAAAACCAATCTGCTGATGGGAAATGATGTTCCGGAAATATTGGGAAAAACAAACGAAATGGAAAACAGAAGTAAAATTTCAGTAAGTGCGGAAAGCAGAGAAGAAGCCGATACATTATTTAACGGACTTTCGGCTGGCGGAAATATTGAAATGCCCATGGCTGATAGCCCCTGGGGTTCCTATTTTGGCATGTTCAGGGACAAATATGGTATTGAATGGATGGTGGATTTTGACCCAACGTATAAAGGAAAAGCATAAAAGGAAACAAGAAATCCAAAATGGCGCCTTCTGGCAATAGGGAGGGAAACTTTTATTAAGAATCACCCATACAAATTTCGGATTCTGTTTCACCACAACCCATTTTGACCGTTAAGCAGACAATAGGTAATGTCATATATGTTTGGTTTCCCGGTAATCCTCTTTTGGTAACTGAATTACAAACCACAAATATCCATTCACTTGCGGATGCCGGCCCCGGGCACCAAACTGGTAAATTATTCATAGGAAAAAAGAGTATTATGCAAAAAATAAAACCGATGTTGGTGGCCGGCATTTGCCTTTTGGTTGTGGCAGCTTCCAATGCCCAAAATAGTTTTTCCAAAATCCCAAAGGACTTTGAAAAGTTAACAGGAACCTGGCTGGGCTCGCTTACATATCTGGACTACTCTTCGGGTAAACCCTTTACTATGCCCGCAAACATAGATATTAAAAGAACCCATAAAATCAACGAGTTTATTTTTTCAAATAGCTACCCTAATGAAACAAGCGCCAATTCAATTGACACAATACTGGTTTCGCCAGACAACAAATTTATTAACAGGGAGCATGTAAAATCAAGGCGCAAACTGCCTAATGGGAATATTGAAATCATCACGGAAGCAACAGGAAAAGATGGAAATGACAATAAACCTGCCACCTTCAAACACACGTATACTTTTGGAAAAACATCGTTTACTAACAGGAAAGACGTACAATTTATGGGCGAAACAACCTGGATCAACAGACATGAATATGCGTACAAAAGGAAGCCCGGCACCTAACCAGAATGGTGTTACAAAACAAGCAAAACCGTATTTTATATCAATTTTGCCGAACAATTTTAAGAACCGATGTTTACCTTGGGATAAATTATACAGGAAAAACATTTAAAATATTCAATGTTTTAGGTCAGCCCGTTTATCAATCTACCCCAAACAACCAGAGAACGCACCTTCATTCCCCAGCCAGGGACATTAGTGGTGTATATTTTGTAACAATTGCAGAATCAAATGGGGCATTGATTGTGAAAAAAAATACTACCCGGATACCCCTACTATTATAAGGGCAGGCACCAGCATGGGCCGTTATGGTCCCATATCCATCTTCAATTTTTATGTATACATTTAGTCTCAGTTTGCCGGGAGCGCAGGCACTAATGCCCAGGCAAAAGTATTGGCTGCCCCTTACTGACAATACAGACAGCAATATGCTAAACATTGTTAACTATTTCGAAAAATACCTGCCACTGAACCCAACAGAACAGGAAGTGCTGGTAAGTCGTTTAACGGAGCGGAAAATAAAGCGAAGGCAATATATTTTGCAAGAGGGCGACATTTGTAAGTCTTTCACTTACGTGGTGGAGGGATGTTTTAAAATGTATGGGGTAGACAATTCAGGTAAGGAGTATAACCTGGCTTTTACCGCAGAAAACGACTGGGTTTCGGATATTGACAGTTTACACAAAGAGCGGCCCTCCAAATTATTTATTGAAGCAATTGAACCGTCCACCATACTGCAAATAGCAAAGGGTGACCTTTGGTATTTGTTCACCCATTACCCCGTATTTGACCGAAATTTCAGGGTAATTATTGAGGACAAATACATAGAACTTCAAAACCGGTTGCTGCAAACCTTCAGCACCACTGCCTATGAGCGGTATGAACATTTTCTGGAGCAATATCCGAACCTGTCTAACCGGTTACCCAATACACAAATTGCCTCCTATCTGGGCATTACCCCCGAATTTTTAAGCAAAATAAGGAACGAGCGGGTGGGCAAATAAGTCAACCCTTATACTAGTTTAAGCCTATTTCTTATACCAGTTTATTGGCTTTGCCCCCTGGTTTATCTCAGTTTTGTATAGTCAATACTGACATACCATTTTAAAAATTAAGCCGATGAACACAGTGCCACCCAAAATAACAGTAGCCATTATTGGATTGGGCAATATTGGCAAAGCCATTGCTACCAACCTCGTTACAGGAAAACACCCCGTACTGATTGCCTCCCGCGACAGGGAAAAAACAAATGTACTGGCCGGGCAACTGGGCAACCTGGCAACGGCCAAAGACATAACAGCGGCCATAGCAGAGGCAGATGTAATCATTCCTGCCATTTATTTTAATGCTTTACCCGGTTTTTTGCAAACCTATTCCAATGAACTGGCGGGAAAAATAATTGTGGATGTATCGAACCCCATTGCACCTGATGGAAAAGGGGGATTCAAAAAAATTATTGGGGCGAATGAGTCGGCAGGAAAAATTCTTTCTGCATTAATTCCGGAAAGCGCTAAACTAATCAAGGCTTTTGGGACCCTGGGTGCCGACTCTTTAAAAAACAGCGCATTTGCAGAGCCGGAGAGAAAAGTTCTTTTTTATGCTGCAGACTGCATTAATAACAACAAGCAAATCGAAACCCTTATCACCAGCAGTGGCTTTGTGCCATTCCACGTTGGCGGTTTAGACCAGTCGATTCAGATTGAAGTGTTTGGGGACTTCCACGAGTTTGGCAAAATTGGCAAGACCGTAACGATGCAGGAATTCAAAAACCTAAGCATTCACGCCTAACCGATAATAACATGAAAAAGACAATCCTTTACACAAGTATGTTTTTCGTTTTAGCCGCCTGCCAAAACGAAACCAAAAAATCCACAAACCCTTTAATACAAAACACTATGGAACAGACTACAGAAAAATCAGCCATTGAGAAATTATTATTTTTTTACCGCGATGCCCTGAATGCATCAGACGTAAATAAAGTGTTACCCCTTTATACTGCCGATGGGGTTTTCATGCCTTCCCAGGCGCCTTCGGCAATTGGACAAGCGCAGGTAAAAGCAGCTTACGAATTTGTATTCTCTCAAATTCAATTAAACATTGCATTTTATATTGAAGAGATAGTGGTGAATGGCGACTATGCTTTTGCAAGAACAACGTCCAGGGGTACAACCCTGGTACACGCCAATGGACAAACGATGGCCGAAGAAAACAGAGAATTGTTTGTACTTCAAAAATCAGCCGGACAATGGCAAATCAGCCGGTATATGTTTAACAAAATGAAATAAGCAGAAAAAGTATAATGACAGTATTGCGCCAGACGGACCTTCTTTACCCGTTTGGCGTATTTTTTCCGGGAAAGGTATGGGTTACCCGAGTGCTAAGGGAGCGCAGCAAACAACCCCCAAAATCAAATCCAGCATTCATCCCAAACAGAATCCATAATTTACGCGGTTGGCACAGCCACTGTCAGTTTAAAAAATGCTGATGATGCAGGATGGATCGCATGCATGGCAGGAAAAACAAAAGCGTTGCCGACCTATTCAAAATCCCCATGACATTAAAAGGCAACCCGGATTTTTATTTTGACAATCCCCTACCTTTATTTGAATGGATAGGGGAATCATTGCTAATGGCAGACCAAAAATAAAGGGCAACAAACCTTGGAGCTGCTGCGAATGGATACGGTCGTACAAACTTTGGCGGGTATCAGCGCGGCACTTTGGTTGGTGGATTTTGCAAAAGAGCTGCCAGCTTAGCGTTGGGTAAACAAGCACCCGAAAATCAAACTGGTAATCCGTTACCCCCAAAAATATTTTGCGAAACCGAATAGTTGCACATATATTTGCAACCAATTGATTGCAAATAAAAAGCAAACAAAATGAGACGAGACATTTTTCAGGCAATAGCCGACCCGACCCGTAGGGCAATTATTACCTTACTAGCCTTGCAGGCAATGACACCTAATGCGATTGCTGACAACTTCTCAACAACCCGGCAATCTGTTTCCAAACACCTGCGCATACTCACAGAATGCGAACTGGTAAAGCAGGAACAACTGGGAAGGGAAATTTACTATTCACTGGAAATTCGCAAAATGAAAGAGATTGATAAATGGTTACACCCATTCAGAAAAATCTGGGAAACCCGTTTTCACCAGCTTGACCAGGTATTAGCAACCCTAAAAAAAACAAAAAAATGAAAAATGATTTGCTGTTTGATTTTACTATTGACAAGACAACCCTAACCGTATCAATTAACAGGGAGTTTGCTGCCGGTCTTTCACTGGTTTGGGATGCTTTTACCCAACAGGAAATACTCGACCAATGGTGGGCTCCCAAACCCTGGGTATCTAAAACAAAGCATATGAACTTTCGGGAGGGAGGGCGAAGATTTTATGCCATGGTAAGTCCAGAGGGACAGGAGCACTGGTCCATTCAGGAATATACTTCCATTAATCCAACCACCCATTTCAAAATCTTGTCTGCATTTGCCGACAAAGACGAAAATATCCTTACCGATTGGCCAGGTTCTGCGTGGGATTTGACATTCAGCGAAAATGACGGAACCACAATCGTGCGCATTACTATTAAACACAAATCCCTGACCGATTTGGAGAAGATGATAGAAATGGGCTTCCAGGGAGGATTTACAATGATATTAGACTACCTGGAAAACCTCCTGCCTACCTTATCACTTCCAAAGTAAACTAGAGGGTTGGCGGTGATTTCCTGCATAGTAAAATTGGTGGAGGAATTTAGCCGGGGACTTTTGGATTTAAGGTTCCGCTTTGGTAATTTGGCTTAGCCTTATCGGCTGTTTGTGTTGTGGTGTGCATCAGCAAATTTCGGGCAACCGTCTCTAAACTATGAAAATCGGGGATGGCCCGTTATATAAAGTTCATGCCATTTCCCTATGCTAATAATACAACGGCATCTGCTATTAAATTAGAAAGAATAATCAGAACACATTGCAAAAACAAACGTAAACCAGGATTATGAGTACAGCAACATCAATGAGACTTGATATTTATATCAATTATCCCGGACATTGCGAAAAAGCTTTCCGTTTTTACGAAAAGCACCTTGGGGGAAACATTACTTTGATGACGAGTCACACACAAACACCGCCCCATTTTCCAAAAGAATGGAAGAAACCCGTACTACATGCAATCATTGAAATAGGGGGCACGTTGGTTAGGGGCGCAGACGTTCCCAATGCCGAACCTATGCGCAGTGCATACCTTACACTCAGACTGAATACACCCGGGAAAGCAGAAGACATCTATAGCCTGCTTTCCGAAGAAGGAGAAATATTTATGAAGATGGAAAAAACCTTTTTTGCCAACCGTTTTGCCATGTTAAGAGATAAATTTGGTACATCCTGGATGCTGCTAAATGAAATTTGACCTCCCCCTGAAATACGGACTGTTTCCAATTTGAAAAAGCGGGTAATTAATACTAACTTAAAATAATGAAAAGAAGAGCCTTTATTAAAAACACATCCTTAACAGCATTGGGCGTAAGTGCCCTGGGTGTAATGAAATCTTCTGGCAGTGATTCGGTATTGGGCAATAACCTTTCGGTAAACGAACAACGGATTGCCAGCCGAATCAGGGAGTTATCCAAATTTGGCAGGGACGAAATGGGTCACGGCTACAGAGTTGCCTATACGAAGGGCGATATTGAAGGACGGACCTGGTTTATGGAGCTGATGAAAAAAGCAGGGCTTAACCCGGGCATTGACGCAGCAGGCAATATCATTGGTAGGCGCAAAGGAAAAAATTCACTCCTCAAACCCATTGGCTTCGGTTCGCACATCGATATGGTGCCCGATGGCGGTAATTATGATGGTACAGTAGGCTCCATCGGTGCATTGGAAGTTATTGAGGTTTTGAATGAGAACCATATTGAAACAATACATCCTTTAGAAGTCATCATATTTAGCAATGAAGAAGGGGGGACGATTGGCAGTAAAGCGATGACGGCCGGATTAACCCACGAAGGCTTGCAACAGAAAAGCCAGAGTGGATTAACCATGGCAGAAGGAATAAGGGCTATAGGCGGTAATCCCGATAATATGGCATCCTGCCTCCGGAAAAAAGGAGACTTGCATGCATGGCTTGAATTACATATAGAGCAGGGGGGTATTTTAGTAAAAGAAAATATACAAATTGGTGTGGTGGAAGGTATTGTGGGTATTGTGCATTGGGAGGTAACGATCGAAGGTTTTGCCAACCATGCAGGCACTACTCCTATGCAAATGCGGCAGGATGCATTGCTGGCAGCATCAAAATTCATTCTGGCAGTAAATGAGGTCGTCAACAGTATAAGTGGCAACCAGGTGGCCACTGTTGGTAAAATGACCGTACAACCCGGGGCGTACAATGTGATTCCCGGTAAAGTGCTGTTGGGTCTGGAGATTCGGGATTTATCCGCCGAAAAAATTGAATGGCTATTCCGCGAAATGGAAAAGCGGGCAGCCATCATTGCCGGGGATACAAAATCAACATTTAGTTTTGTACGGCAACCGAACGAATCGGAACCTGCCTTAACGGATAAAAAACTACAACAATCCATCAATGCATCAGCCCAGGCATTGGGCTTTACCACAAAGTTTATGCAAAGCGGAGCCGGACACGATTCTCAGCATATCGCCCAGATAGTCCCCGCTGCTATGATATTTATTCCCAGTCAGGGAGGCATTAGTCATTCGCCTAAAGAATTTTCAACAGCAACAGATATGGCCAATGGTACCAATGTGTTAATGCAAACAATACTGGCTGTTGATAAACAATAATGCACATTGATTAACGTAATTAAGTTTCCATGTATCCTGATTTTCCTGCACCTGCATTTCAAGTAAGTGAATAAGGATGGGATTACGAATGTCGGCGGATGCCCAAACGCTTCCAGGCTCCTAAATTTTTGGAAGAATTCACAGGCAGGTATTGCATACCGATAAATTTTGGTATACATTTAATCTCAGTGGTTACCAGGATTCCGGACAGCCATCCAGACAATTTATTTTCAACCCTAATCCTTGTTGGTTTATCGTAATTCAAAGGAACTTCATCTTTAACAACAAACAACTTACATTATGAAAAAGGCATCCTATATAATTTTGGTAATAACAGCTTCATTTCTATCCGGCTTCGCCTTCAAAACATTAATTACCAGCCCTACTGAAAAAACAACCACGTCAAAAAAAGTAACCGGTATTGGCGGTATTTTTTTTAAATGCAAAGACCCCAAAAGCCTGAGAGAATGGTATAAGACCCATCTTGGACTAAACACGAACCAGTATGGAGCCGTTTTCGAATGGAGACAGGGGGCTGATTCATCCCAAAAAGGATTTACACAATGGTCGCCGTTTAATGAAAAAACGAAGTATTTTGAACCATCCACCAGGGAGTTTATGATTAACTACCGGGTAGACGACCTGGTGGGACTTATAGAAGAACTGAAAAAAATGGGGGTCACCATTACAGATAAAATTGAAACGGCGGAATACGGAAAATTTGTGCACATCCTGGACTTAGAAGGTAACAAGATTGAATTATGGGAGCCTAATGATATTGAGTTCGAAAAACTCGGAAATAAAATCGGTGCTATGACAACAAAATAATGTTGAAGCTAAACTTTTGCCCATGTCCGGACCCAACGTTTCGAAACAACTTACCAGCGGTTATTTTTTAGTGTAACGTAAAATATCAAAAACACCCAAATGAAAAAAGTAACAGGTATAGGCGGCATTTTTTTCAAATGCAGAGACCCTAAAAATATGACGGAATGGTACCAAAAACACCTGGGTTTAGCAACCAATCCCTATGGGGCAACCTTTGAATGGTATGAAGGTACAGACAACAGTAAAAAAGGGCAGACACAATGGACACCGTTTGGAGAAAACACCCAATACTTTGAACCATCGTCAAAGGATTATATGATCAATTACAGGGTTGATAACCTGGAAGCCCTTGTGGAGGAACTGAAAAAAGAAGGCGTTACCATTGTGGACAAAATGGAGACATACGACTATGGCAAATTCATCCATATCCTTGATGCGGAAGGAAACAAAATTCAATTATGGGAACCCATCGACTAAGTAAACCAAAATTATTTTCAAGCATAACCCTATTCAGTAAGTTTTTTGGCCTTTGCTGCCTCTTATTTTTGACATACTGTACGGGGCAGCCAAACAAAGGTGAAAACAGGATTATAAAGCAAGAGCCCCCCGATCAATATAAATGGACCGAACTCACTAACCATGCTGCTTTCCCCCAGTCCTATAATTTTCAACTCTTTTCCATCAGAGATACTTTATGGGTAATGCACCATGCGGGAACCTGGTTTTCTACCGAGGGCAGAGATTGGATAAAATCATCTCTTCCCAATATTATTCATAACAACGCATTTCTCGATTATGTATGGTTCAAAAATGCCCTGTATGCTTTGGGCAGTTTTGAAGGGAATGTAGAACAGTATACTTTTCATTCCACCATTTCCAAAACCACCGACATGCGGAACTGGCAAACCCTGGCCACCGAAAGCAATCTGCCGGGACGGTTCTTCTACCACCCCTTTGTTTTTAAGGATAAAATCTGGATTGTTGGTGGAAACGACGGAAGAAACCAGTTTGATGGATCCGGTAACCAGTCAGATATCTGGAATTCTGCAGACGGCGTGCACTGGATAAAACAGGCGGATAACCTGCCGTTTGGAAAAAAAGATAACAGCCAGTTCGTTTTCTTAAAAGATAGTATTTACCTGCTCAATAACGATGTATGGTCCTCGGGCGACGGATTGAAGTGGACAAAAGTTACCGATAGAATAGTGAAGGGAAACATTTTCGGATATACTGCAGTAGTTTACGAAAACCGGATATGGCTTTTAGGTTGCAGCAGGGATGGCATATTTCAAAGCCAGGTACTTGTAAGTAGTGACGGGAAAACATGGACTGCACAAGAAGCGCCCTGGTCGCCAAGGGGCGGAGCATCTGCCTGTGTTCAAAATGGAAAAGTGTATATGACAGGTGGAAAGTATGGCGGCCTGACAAAGGGGGGAACCACTACAGAATTTGTATATAGTAATGATGTATGGGTAATGGAAAAAAATATACAATAGGGTGTCCCTGATTTTTTTTAGATGACTTTATACGGAAACCTGTTTGATAGTTGAAAAAATACACTTACGGTTTCAAAGGGCAGATGCCTGTGTCTGGTTCAAAAGTTAATCCTGTAGAGAGGTATTGTTATCACCTGCCCGTCATCTTTTCCATCGTTTCGGGATACCGCTCTCCTACTATCTCTAACTTATTAGCGGCTACATCCATTTGAGCCAGCTCCTCCTTCGTAAAAGTAATTTTTAGGGCACCCAGGTTTTCTTCCAGCCGGTGTAATTGAGTGGTTCCGGGTATGGGAACAATCCAGGGTTTCCGTGCCAGCAACCAGGCCAGGGCTATCTGCGCGGGCGTGGCTTCTTTTTGTTGGGCTACTGATTTCAGTAGATCTACCATTGCCTGGTTGGCGGCCAAAGCTTCTTTGGAAAAACGGGGCAGGCCATTGCGAAAGTCGGTGCTGTCGAATTGGGTATCGGCAGTCATTTTGCCCGTTAAAAATCCCCGCCCAAGCGGACTAAAGGGTACCAGCCCAATCCCCAATTCTTCGAGCAATGGCAAAATCTCCTTTTCCACTCCGCGTGTCCAGAGGGAATATTCATTTTGTAAAGCGGCTACGGGTTGTTCTTTATGGGCCCTTCGTATGGTGGCTGCGCCGGCTTCAGACAGGCCAAAGTATTTTACTTTTCCCGCCTGTATCAGGTCTTTTACCGCACCGGCCACCTCTTCAATGGGAACATCGGTGTCTACGCGGTGTTGGTAAAACAGGTCAATGCAGTCCGTCCTGAGTCTTTGTAAAGAAGCTTCGGCCACTGCCCTGATGCGTTCCGGGCGACTGTTCACGCCTCCCTTGTTTCGTCCATCGGTGGGGTCAAGGTCAAAACCAAATTTGGTGGCAATGATGACATCTTTTCGAATGGGTGAAAGGGCTTCTCCCAGCAATGATTCATTGGTAAAGGGTCCGTACACTTCAGCGGTATCGAAGAAATTAATACCCCTTTCCACAGCCGCACGGATCAGGGTAATCATTTCTTTGGTGTTTTTGGGCTGTCCATAAGAAGCGCTCATGCCCATACAGCCTAATCCCATAGCACTTACGGTGAGTCCGCTTTTTCCCAGTTGTCTTGTTTGGAGTGTTGTTTGCATATATTATCTTTTGCAATTGATTTGAATGTAAGGCACTCATCCCTTACGGAATTGTAAAGGAGTAGTCCCGAATGTTTTAAAAAAAATTGGTAAAGTAAAAAGAGACTAAAAATCCCTGTGCATAAGCCATTTTAGCCACTGTACGGTTACTGTGCGAATGCAAAAGTTGCGTAAAAGTAAGTTATTCCTACAAGCGGTTTTCGGCAGTGCTTTTAGAAAGTATAAATGAGACTGGTATTCCAAATAAAATTTTTACCCGGGATAGCTGTTCGTAAGCTCTTATTCAATATGGCGGTAACGGATAAGGGACTGTTTTTCCGGGAAATGCCAAATGTGGCGGAGGTATAATATCCATCCAGGTCATCGAGTTTCAGGTAATACAACTGGGGTGCCAGTGATAACAGCAAATGGCCCGGTATCCTGAGTTGTGTAAAATGCATGTTGAGGGTGATGAAATGGGTAGTGCCTATAGTACCCGGATCCAGCCCTTTGGAAAATAGATAATATATACCCAAACTGGTATTGGGCGCAAGAATATATTGCGGGGAGAACTCAGTGGCTAAATAACGACGGCTGATGAGCTGGTCCTGGGCAATGCCGTTTATGGTAACGGGCTCAGTCCTGAAATTGATTGCCGGATGGGCGCCTATATTAAAACGGAAGCGTTTGGTGTTTAGCAGGTGATAGCGGAACCAGAAAAGAAAACTCCAGGGTTTTCCTTCCAGTGCAAAACGCAGTTCGGGCTCAAAACGAAACCTTCCTTTCCCCAGGTTCAGGTTGAGGATTGTGGCAGGTTTGCCCAAAGAAAAAGTGGGGATGAGTGATATGCCATTTTGTGTGAGGCTGACCGAACCGCTAATTGCTGGCAAAGAGGCATGGCTATCCCTTTTTTGTGTGAAACCAACCCCGGGATTAAGTAATAGAAACAGAATGCCTAATTGTAATATCCCCTTAAGTGATCTTTTTGCTTTGGTAATCATAGGACAAAAGAACACAATTGTGTCCTGCTTTCATAGCCTCTTTCAAAGGGATTCTTACGAAAATCAAACAATCGAGGCTCCCGGTTATCAATAAAAGCATAAAACATTGGTGTAGGGATAGATCCGCTGGTAGTTGAAACGATTACGGCCGGCGGTATTGTCATTTTCCAAAGGGTTTATTATTTTTAAACAGGATAAAATTTTCCGCTACTATTTCAATTATTTCTGTTAAACCTTTTTTATGCAGACTAACCGCCGCAACTTGCTGAAAAAAACAACTGCATTTGTAATCACATTTGCACTTTCAAAAATGGGTGCACTTTCCAATGTGTTTAAACAAATTGACCCGCCTGTACCAATCACCGACCCGGCCCCCAATCCCATGCCATTAGGCGCATTCTCCATTAGTCTAAATGTAAAAGACCTTGGCGCGTCTAAGGCATTTTATGAAAGCCTGGGCTTTACTGCATTTACGGAAACGATGTCTCAAAACTACCTGATTATGAAAAATGGAAATGCACTGGTGGGCCTTTTCAAGGGAATGTTCCAGAACAATATTCTTACGTTTAATCCCGGCTGGGATGAAAATGCAAAACCGGTTCCTGGTTATACAGACGTGCGGAACATTCAAAAGCACCTTAAAGAAAAAGGTGTAAAGCTCAGTGCAGAGGCAGATGAGTCGGGCAAGGGTCCCGCTTATTTAATGCTGACAGACCCGGATGGAAATTCTATTCTTATTGACCAGCACGTATAAGGGTTTTTAATTTGCGCAAAGGTTTCTAAGAAATTCGCTTATCCATACACGCATGGTATTATCTTTGGGAGATGCTGTTTGTAGTTTGTAAAACGGTATGGCAGTTGATTGCCTATAAAGTTAATTTTCTAATTAGAAAGCGTAATGGCCACCTGGAAAGAAATCCTATATCAGAAAATACGCAGGACCCTGTTCCTGGAGAATATATTTGACAAGCAACAAATCAACAACCGTATCCAGATTGCTGATTTTCTGCAGAAGTACCTGTACCAGAACCCGGCCTATGCGCATAAGCTGAACCGCTTTGAGTTCCAGGCATTTTCACAATTTGGGGAAGATGGCATCATAGAAGAAATTTTCAAACGCATCGGCACGACTAATCAATATTTTGTGGAATTTGGTGTGGAAGATGGTACCGAAACCAACACTACTTATCTGCTGATGAAAGGCTGGTCGGGTTTGTGGCTGGATGGAAGCGCAGAAAATGTACAGGCAATACAAAAACATTTTGCAGGTAAGGTTTCTGAGAAGAAACTTTTGGCAGACAATCAATTTATCCGTGCCGATAATATCGAATCCATCTTTTCCGAAAACGGAGTACCCGCCGAGCTCGATCTTTTGTCGATAGACATTGACCGTAATGATTATTATGTTTGGGAGGCCATCACCCATTACCGTCCCAGGGTAGTGATTATGGAGTACAATGCTATTATGCGTCCCGGCTGTTCCTTTGTGGTGCCCTATGATGGCAATGCGGTTTGGGATAGGACTAGCCATACAGGTGCCTCACTGGAAGCCTTGTGCGAACTGGCTTGTAAAAAAGGTTACCGGCTGGTAGGCTGTTGCTTTGCCGGCGTGAATGCCTTTTTTGTCAGGGAAGACCTTGCACAATGTTTTCCTGGTCCCCATACAGCAGACAGATTTTATGAACCTCCGCGCTATTTTCTTTATACCAAGGAGGGACATCCCCGCAGGCCCATACTGTAAACAAGGCATAGCTATTGCAGAAGAGTGTGGTATATTTAAGGCAGACAAGGCATGTCCTTTTTTTTCGATACTCTCTATGAAAACAATCGCTGTTATTTTATTGATGGGCTGTTGCTTATATGTACCTGCACAAAAAGCGTTTACTGTATTTGGTTATTATGCGGGCAGTGCCACCATGATCGATAGCTTTCCCGTAGAAAAGCTTACCCATCTCTGTTTCAGCTTTACCCACCTGAAAGGAAACCGCATTTCCCTATCTACAGCCCGCGACACAGCCGGGTTGCGGAATTGCGTAGTACAGAAAAGAAGAAATCCGAAACTGAAAGTATTACTGTCGTTTGGTGGATGGACAGGTTGTTATAGTTGTTCGGATGTTTTTGCTACCGACAGCTCCAGAAAACAATTTGCCGGATCCGTAAAAAAAATGCTTACAGACTTTACTGCAGATGGCATTGACATGGATTGGGAATACCCCGCTATCCCGGGTCCACCGGGACATCCCTATTCACCCAATGACAAATACCATTTCACTGCGCTGATGCAGGACCTGCGCGACAGTATTGGCAAAGAAAAGGAGCTGAGTTTTGCAGCAGGGGGATTTGACAATTATATCAATAACGCGGTGGAATGGGATAAGGTAACGAAACTGGTGAACCGCATCAATATTATGAGTTATGATATGATTACGGGGTATGATACGATCACGGGCCACCATACCGGACTCTATTCCAACCCCAGCCAATCCCTTTCCTGCGACAAAGCAATCAAATTGTTGCGCGCCAAAGGAGTGCCTGCAAACAAACTGGTGATTGGCGCTGCTTTCTATGCCCGGATTTGGGAAAAAGTAACTGCAGAAAACTATGGCCTGTACCAGCGGGGGAAGTTCCTTCGATCGGTATCCTATAAAAATTTCCGTAGTACTTTGTCAACGGATAGCGGTTTTGTATTTCACTGGGATGCAGTAGCCTCAGCACCCTACCTGTATCATCCCGAAAAAAAATGGTTTGTTACATTTGACGATAGTACCAGCATTTCCCTGAAGACCCTTTATGCGGTTAAGCACAAACTTAATGGCATTATGTACTGGCAGATGGTGGATGATGCATTTCAGGAAGGGCTGTTAAACGTAATAGACGAGACGAGAAAAAAATACAAACATTAAATTGTCGTTCAGTTACCCATAATCAATTTACCCTCAAATGGAAAATCTTCGTATTGCAACGGCCCAGTTTGAAAACAGAAGCGGGGATAAAGCATATAATTTATCAGTGATTGACAGACTTACTGCAGAGGCGGCAAAGGATGGCGCCCAGGTGATTGCTTTCCATGAATGTGCTGTTACGGGGTATACTTTTGCTATGCATTTTAACAAGTCGCAGATGCTGGCCCTTGCAGAGCCCATTCCCGACGGGCCCAGTATACGTGCAGCTTCAGGATATTGCCGGCAGGCATGGCATCAGTATACTGGCAGGCTTATTTGAAAAGGATGCGGATGAGAAAGTGTACAAAGCCTATGTTTGTGTGGATGGCAATGGCCTGGTGGCTAAGTACCGGAAATTACATCCCTTCATCAATGAACATATATCACCCGGTAATGAATATTGTGTATTTGACCTGCATGGATGGAAATGCGGAATACTTATTTGTTATGATAACAACATTATTGAAAACGTAAGGGCAACTGTATTATTAGGTTCGCAGATTATATTCATGCCACATGTGACTATGTGTACACCCAGCACCCGCCCTGGCGCCGGTTTTGTAGATCCTACCTTGTGGGCAAACAGGGAAACTGATCCAACGTCACTTCGAAAAGAATTTGATGGTTTGAAGGGCCGTGAATGGCTGATGAAGTGGCTGCCCTCAAGGGCTTATGACAATGCGGTTTATGTAGTATTTGCTAATCCTATTGGCATGGATGATGACCAGCTAAAGAATGGCTGCTCTATGATAATTGATCCCTATGGCGACATCCTTACAGAATGCCGTAAGCTGGGTGATGAGGTGGTGACGGCATCGATTAATCCTGAAAAACTTACCCTTGCCGGAGGACACAGGTATATGCAGGCAAGACGGCCCGTTTTATACAAGGATATCATTGGACAACCCCACCAGTCAGTTCAAAAAGTAAGCTGGCTCACCCCAAAAGAAAAATAAATAACTCAGGATGCCAGGGCAACCGCTATTTGTTTTAAATGTCCATCATTGTGGAAGGCAACCTTGTCAAATTCCTGTTGTAAAGTCCGAATGCCCGCAGCGGTATGAAAGAACTGCCTGTTTTCGCTACCCTCATAATGTTTTTCTGCCAGAAAAATGACACTGTCGCGTACGGAGCCGAATACCTGTTTGCTGATGGAAACGGGATAGGTACTGTAATTAAGTAGTTCATTCCACCTGTCCTGGTCAAACACAATGACAAAAGGATTTTCCTCAGCAATGGCCCTGCGTATTCTTTCACTCAATACGGTTTCTGCATCTGCCAAATGGTTCAGGATTTGGCGAATGGTCCATTTGCCGGGGCCGTAGGTTTTATTGAGTTCAGATTCGGGGAGGTCGTAATAAGCGAGTGTTCTGTCTTTGGTGTCTTTTAATAAGGCAAGGGTGTTCATTTTGGCTTGTTTTTACAAGGATACAAAAATAACGAAAAGCTTTTTTGAAAAGGTGCTTAGTCCTCATCATGAAACGGTATCTACCACTACTTTATAGGTGGGGTCCTCCATGATGTTTACGTCAATGATGGCGTCTGCATTTTTCAGCAGCTGCCGGCAATCGGTACTCAGGTGCCGCAGGTGCAGTGTTTTACCGGCGCTTCGGTAACGTTCGGTGAGTTTGTTCAGGGCCTCTATGCCCGAATTGTCAGCCATCCCGGAAACCCAATAAATTGAGTATGGACTTCAGGCTGCAGTTGGGTTTGGTGCGGTGTTTTTTTTGCAAAAGAACGATTGGCAACTAAAAAAGTGGGTGGCCATGCCACCCACTTTTCACGTCAATTCTATTTTTATTTTTTGGCCGCAGCTATTTTTGCCTTTACGCTGGTCCATTTGCTGAGCAGGTTTTGCAGGGCTGCACTGGTTTC